>JAFTOI010000020.1 GCA_017463865.1 Clostridia bacterium
TAGGGATCGAGCCCGGCGGCCGCCGCCTCGGCGTCGAGGGTGCCGCAGAAGCTCTCGCGGAACCAGCGCAGGGCCAGCCCGGCGGCCTGGATGGCCCCCAGATAGACCCACTCGCCGTCGACAGCCGAGCAGAAGGTGTGGAATCGCCCGGCGGGGTCGGCGCGGTATTCGTTCGTGTGGGCATACACATTGCCGCTGGTGCCGATGGTGGTGAAGGCGCGCCCGTGCGTGACCGCGCCGACGCCGACCGCGGCGGCGGCATTGTCGCCGGCTCCGCCGACGACGGGCAGACCGGCTGGCAGGCCGGTCGCGGCGGCAGCTTCGGGGGTAAGATACCCCGCGACAGCCGACGAGGAAACCAGCGGCGGCAGAAGCGCGCGGTCGATATCGAGGGCGCGGCAGAGCTCATCTGACCACACAAAGCCGCCGGTGTCGTAGAGCAGCGTCCCGCAGGCGTCGGACGGCTCGGCGGCATACTGCCCGGTGAGGCAGAGACGGATGTAGTCCTTCGGCACGAGGATGCACCGCGCGCGGGCGACAGCATCGGGGTGATGGCGGCGCATCCAAAGATACTTCGGCGCGGTGAAGTTGGTCAGCGCGCGGTTGCCGGTGATAGCGACGAGCCGCTCCACGCCGACGATGCGCTCGATCTCGGCGCACTCAGCAACCACGCGGGTGTCGCACCAGAGGATGGCCGGCGCGGTCGGTCTGCTGTCGGCGTCAAGCAGGACAAGGCCGTGCATCTGCCCCGACAGCCCCAGCGAAACGATCTCGCGCGGGTCAATGTCCGGGCGGTCGGTCAGCTCGCGCAGGCAGGCGCAGACGGCGTCCCACCAGAGCGCCGGATCCTGCTCGGCCCAGCCCGGCCGGGGCTGGGCCATTGGATAGCCGCGCGACGCCTCGGCGGCGGCCCGGCCGTCGGGGGTGAAGAGGACAGCCTTGGTGCCCGACGTGCCGATGTCGACGCCGAGCAGCAGCTGGCGCTTGCTCATAGACCGTACTTGGCGATCAGAGCCTGTGCAAACGCGAACTGCATGCGCTCCACGATCGGGTAATAGTCGGCGGGGGCTTTGATGATCGATTCATAGCTGAAGGTGCCGGCGTAACCAATGTCGGCGAGCGACTGGCCGAAATCCTCCCAGTCGAGCTTGCCCATCAGCGGGGGCAGGTGCTGGTCACCCGTGATGGGCTGCATCTTTTTGTCGCCCGGCAGGCCGCTGTTGTCGTGAATGTGCAGCACCTCGAGGCGCTTGCCCAGCAGGCGCACCGACTCGCCGACCTTCTCGCCCGAGAGCAGCGAGTGACCGGTGTCGAAGCAGGCGCAGAGGTCGGGCGAGTCCATCATGTCGATGTACTCGATCAGCGCCGGCGTTGAGCCGGTGGTGTACTTGACGCCCGGCATGTTCTCAAGGGCGATCTTGACGCCGCAGCTGTGCGCGACGGGCAGCAGCTCTTCGAGCAGCGCATAGTTGAGGCTGCGGGAATAGTCGGGGTAGGTGTCGGGGCTCCATGCCATCGGCACGGCGGCGTGGAGCACCATGTAGGGCGCCTCGAGCAGGGCCGTCGCGTAGAGCGCCTTCTTCTGGCACTCGACGAAGGTGCGGTATGCGGCGGGATCGGGGTGATAGGTCGGGAAGGGCGCGTGGGTCTGCCCGACGGCAATACCGGCCGCCCTGGCCGCGGCCAGCTCGGCGCGGAAAGCGGCCTCAAACTCGGCGGCGGGACGGTTGAAGACGGTATCGGCGAAGGGCTTGCGCGTGTCGAAGAAGGTGCAGTTGGAGTCGACGCAGTCATAGCCGATCTCGGCCAGCAGCGCGTAGGCTCGCTCGAGGCCGAAGTGCTTGAGGGGGGTGTTGAGATAGGCGGAGATTTTCATGGGGTGACCTCACTTTTTCATATTGTAAAGTTATGCTCGCATACGCGGGCAAAAATATCAAATTGATCAATCGTCCACGATGAGCAGCACATAGGGGGAGTCGGGATCAGTCGACCACCACCCCCACACGTCGAAGAAATCGTCAAGCAGTGCGCGCACATCATCCCAGGACAAACCATCGCGCAAGCCATAGCCGTCCTCGTCCGACAATGCGGCGAGCATCGGTTCGACATCGGCGCGCAAGCGCTGGATGAAAGTCAACTCATCTGCGGACAGCATACTGTCGTACAGAACGCTCTCGATCCATGCGTCGTTCTGCTGGCCGCAGACCCGGCAGCCAAGCGCCGCGGCAATGTCGAGCGGTGTGAAGAGCACGCCCTGCCAGCTGATCGAGTGCGGATAGAAGCTTTCGGCTGCCGACACCGCCCCAGCCAGCTCAGCCAGCGCAATCTGGATGGCCTCGTTCTGTGCGGCAGTGTATTCACCGCTTGCCTCGATCTCCTCAAGCGCCCGGGACAGCTCGGACAGCGCTGCATATGCTGTCAACGCGCAGTTCTGCTTCACCGCAGCCACCCGGCTGCCCGACATCGCCGCGCAGATCACGGCGATCACCAGCGCGGCACAGAGAAGGATCACGAGCAGTCGTTTCATCGTTCGCACTTCGTTTCGTGCAATGTTCAAAATCATTATACCAAACGTACACGTCGCTGTCAAGCCAAAATCCCCCTGTGCGCCGGGCGCACAGGGGGGATGCCTGCTTATTTCAGCATCTCGTCGATGGCGACGCCGTCGGCCCAGGGCATTTCGCAGCCGAGGATTTTCGCGTAGGTGGGCGCCTCGTCGACGGTGGGACGACGCTCGATCTCGACACCCTGCTTGATGTCGGGGCCGAAGCCGATGAAGGTCGGCTGGGGGCCCTTGTCGGGGTGATAACCATGAGTCGCGCGGCCGAAGCGGTAGTCCGAGAGGTCGAACTGCTTGATCATCGGGCGGGTCCACTCGTTGGCGAAGGAGGTGTAGCCGTCGGTCTCGATGACGAAGGAGAAGTCGCCCGACAGGTGCTCGAGCTCGTTGATCTCCTCGGTTGTCCAGACCTCGCTGATGCCGTAGATGCCCTCGTCGCGCATGTGCTTGAGGAGATTGTAGGTCTTGTCGTAGACCGCCTTGTCGGCGGGATCCTTGAGGTAGACCTGCGCCGACATGCCGGAGGAATAGCAGAAGGCCTTCCAGTCGGTGAGGTCGCCCTTCTCGTCGTACTCGATAAGGCCGTTGTCAGCGAAGACGACGTTGGGCTTGATCGAGCGCTTGATCTCGAGCTGGCCGTGGTCGGAGATGACGAAGAAGTTGGTCTCCTCGTAAACGCCGGCCTTCTTGGTCGCCTCGATCAGCTGGCCGAGCCAGACCTCGTGCTCCTCCAGCCCCTGCGTGACCTTGTCGGTGAAGAGGCCGGTGTTGTGACGGTAGGAGTCGATGTTGCCGGTGTGGATCATCAGCAGATGGGGCTGGTAGAGGCGGATCATATCGCAGGCGCAGTCGATGAGGAACTGGTCGGTCGCCGGATGCGAACGGATCTTCAGCCCCTCCATGTAGGGCGCGACGCAGTTGTCGTAGACCTCGGGCGTCGTGCCCGAGCGGAGATAGACGTCGCGGACGTCGTCGCCCTCGAACTGCGGCCAGTATTCATCGACGAGATAGTCGATGTCGGGGTGGTTGCCGGTGCAGGGCCAGAAGATCGACGCGGTCTTCAGGCCAGCCTTCTTGGCGGCGGTGAAGATATCAGGCGACTTCACGGCGTCGTGGAACCAGGTCCACGGGACGTTCTTTTTCATGCCGATGTGCAGCTCATTGTTGTTGACAAGGCGGTGCTTGTTCGGGTAAACGCCCGACGCCATCGTCGTATGGCAGGGGTAGGTGATGGTGGGATAGATGGTGCGGCAGCGCTTGACCAGCGAGCCGTTGTCCAGCATAAACTTGAAATTGGGGCGGTTGCGCAGGTACTCGAGGTCCTCGTAGACCAGCGCGTCGGCCGAGATGACGATAACTCTGCTTTGTGCCATGATCGGTATCCTTTCGGGGAATAGTAATGATGTTATCATTATAGCGCGGGCAGGCCGCCTTGTCAAGAGCCCCGGCAAAATTGACTTGCATTCAGGGCGAATTTATTGTATAATAAGAGCAAACTCCCTCAGTCGCCTGCGGCGCATTGACACGCGCGCAAAGCCTCCCTCCCCAAGGGAGGTGGCACGGCGCAAGCCGTGACGGAGGGAGTCCCCCACCCCACCGAAAGGAGCCACCGCCCATGCCCACCCTCACTTCGCCCTTGACCGCCCTCCCCGGCATCGGCCCGGCGCGAGCTGCCGCCTTCGCGCGGCTCGGCCTGCACGACCTCGGCGGCCTCCTGCGCCACTATCCGCGCGGCTACGAGAACCGCGGCGCCATCACGACGCTGGCGGCAGCGCCTGCCGACACCAAGTGCGCCCTGCTGCTGACCGTCGCAACGGCCCCGGTGGTGCACATGATCCGCCGCGGGATGGTCCTGCTGAAGTTCCGCGCCTTTGACGACAGCGGCACGGCGGAGATCACCTTCTTCAACCAGACCTACCTCAAATCGGCCTTCGAACCCGGCCAGACCTGGCGCTTCTGGGGCAAGGTCGAACGAACCGGCGCCAAGGGCGACCGCTTTGCCCTCTCGTCCCCCGCCTGCGAACGCTGGGAGGAGGACAAGCCCCTGCCCGATCTGCTCCCCGTCTATCGGCTGACCGAGGGCATCTCGCAGAAGCAGATGTCGGCAGCCGTCACAGCCGCCCTCGCCGCCTGCGGCGAGGAACTCACCGACCCGCTCCCCCCCGAGGTGCGGACAGCGCAGTCGCTGGCCCTCCGCTCCTTTGCCCTGCGTCAGATCCATGCGCCAACCGACATCGACGCCCTCGCCATCGCACGGCGGCGGCTGGCCTTTGACGAATTCTTCACCTTCGCCCTCGGCCTGGCGGTCAGCGTCGAGCGCCGCCGCGCGCACACCGCCCCGCCCTGCCCCGACCGCGACATCACCCCCCTGCTCGACCTGCTCCCCTACGCCCTGACCGGCGCACAGGCCCGCGTCATCGGCGAGATCGCCGCCAACATGGCCGGGGACGAGCCGATGAGCCGCATCGTCATCGGCGACGTCGGCTGCGGCAAAACCATCTGCGCGGCGGCAGCGATGTACATCGCCGTCAAAAATGGCCGGCAAGCCGCGCTGATGGCCCCCACCGAGATCCTCGCGCGCCAGCATTACGCCGACCTCGCGCCCCTCTTCACCAAGCTGGGCATCGAGTGCCGCCTGCTCATCGGCGCCGTCACCGCCGCCGAGAAGCGCAAGATCAAGACCGCCCTCGCCTGCCCGCTCGACCGTGTGCGCCTGCCGGTCATCATCGGCACGCAGGCCCTGCTCTCCGACGGCGTTGAGTTCGCCGCGCCCGGGCTGATCGTCACCGACGAACAGCACCGCTTCGGCGTCGGCCAGCGGGCCACGCTGGCCGAGAAAAACCAGGGCGCGCATCTGCTGGTCATGAGCGCGACCCCCATCCCGCGCACCCTCGCGCTGGTGCTCTACGGCGACCTCGCTGTCTCACGGGTCGACGAGATGCCGCCCGGGCGGCAGGTGGTCGACACCTTCTGCGTCGACGAGCGATACCGCGAACGCCTGCGCGCCTTCATCCGCAAGCAGGCCGCCGAGGGCGGACAGGTCTACGTCGTCTGCCCGGCCGTCGAGGAGCGTGCCGCCGAGGAAGAGGAGGCCACGCCGCTGGACGAGATCCTCGCCGACGAAACGCCCCCCAAGCCCCCCCTCAAGGCCGCCGTCACCTACGCCGCCGACCTCGCCGCCGCGCTGCCCGAGCTGCGCGTGGCCTTCGTCCACGGCAAGCTGCCCTCGCGCGAGAAGGGCGACATCATGCGCCGCTTCGCCGACGGCGAGTACGACGTGCTGGTCTCGACCACCGTCATCGAGGTCGGCGTCAACGTCCCCAACGCATCCCTGATGATCGTCGAAAACGCTGAGCGCTTCGGCCTGTCCCAGCTGCACCAGCTGCGCGGCCGCGTCGGCCGCGGCAGCCGCAAGGCATGCTGTGTGCTCGTCTCCGACGCCACCGACGAAAAAGCCCGCGAGCGCCTCGGCGTCATGTGCCGCGAGCACGACGGCTTCGCCATCGCCGAAGCCGATCTGAAGCAGCGCGGCCCGGGCGACTTCCTCGCCCTCGCGGGCGGCGACGCCATCCGCCAGCACGGCGATGTGCACTTCCGCATCGCCAGCCTGGTCGAAGACACCGCCCTGCTCGAGACGGCATCCGCCGCCGCAAAGGCTCTGCTGGCCGATGATCCCGAGCTGGCGGCCCACCCCGACCTGCGCGATGAGGTGCGTGCCATGTTCTCCCCCGACGCCGGCGTGCTGAGCTGATTTTGACCCATTTTTCGCCGGATTGTAACTTTTTTTGCAGAGGATTGACAAGATCTCCCGTGCGTAGTACACTATTGGTATCACCCCAAAATGAGGTCATCAAAATTGAAAAAACGCATTTTGCTTACCATATCTTGTATCCTCCTGCTCGCGCTGCCCGGCTGTGATATCGCCTTCCTCGCCGATCTGTTGGCCAACGCCACCGTCGGCGATACCCCGGCCACCACCGCCGAGATCGTCACCACCGCCGCACCCGAAACAACGGCCGAACCGACGACCACCGCCGCACCTGAACCCACCACCGCCCCCGAAACGACCTCATCCCCGGAAACGACTCTCCCCTCCGAAACCACTGCCGCACCCGAGACGACCGCCGCCCCCCTCGCGGCCGAGCCGCTCGATCTGACCCGCACCATCTTTCTCACCTTCGACGACGGCCCCAGCCGCGGTAAAACCGAGGAGATCCTGCGCATCCTCGACGAGTACGGCATCCGCGCCACCTTCTTCACCGTCGGCATGTTCGTCGACTACTACCCTGCTCTCACGCGCCAGATCGTCGACGCCGGCCATGTCCTCGCCTGTCACAGCTATAGCCACGACTACGCAAAACTCTACACCACCCCCGAGGCCATCCTCGATGACCTCGCCCACTGGGAGCGCGCCGTCACAGCCGCCACCGGCGGCCTGCCCGAGGCCAGACTCTACCGCTTCCCCGGCGGCACCACCGGCAATACCCTCTCGTCCCACGAAAATTACCACGCCCTCCTCGCCGCCGTCACCGACGCCGGCTATACCCCCTACGACTGGACGGTCGCCACCAACGACCGCTACCTTGCCGGCAAGCGCGAGGAGCAGACGATGGAGGAATATTTCTTCGAATCGCTGGAATTTACCCTCTCCCTCACCAACCGCACCCCCGCCCCGCCCAAGGTTCTCCTCATGCACGACACCAGCGCCGATACCGTCGCAACCCTCCCTGCCGTCCTCGACTACCTGATCGAGCGGGGCTACACCTTCGCCACCCTGGACGCGCTGAACGAGGCCTATATCGCCAACAAAAAATAAGCACCTGTCACCGAGTCCCCGACAAATTCAAATTAAAGGAAATCATCATGGAACAGATCAACATCCGCGGCGTCAACTTCCATAACGTCACCCTCGATGAAGCCGCCGCCTGGGTGGCCGACACCCTCGCCGCTGTCCCCGATACCCCCCGCGTTGTCTTCACCCCCAACGCCGAGATCGTCCAGCTCTGCCTCGAGCAGCCCGAGTATTATCCCCTCGTCAACTCCGCCGACCTCATCATCCCCGACGGCATCGGCGTCGTCAAAGCCTCCCGCATCCTCGACACTCCCCTCAAATGCAAGGTCGCCGGCATCGACCTCGGCGAGCGCACCCTCGCCATTGCCGCCGAGCATGGCTATTCGGTCTACTTCCTCGGCGCCAAACCCGGCGTCGCCGAACAGGCCGCCGCCCGCATGACCGAAAAATACCCCACCCTCACCGTCGCCGGCACCCACGACGGCTACTTCAAAAAGGAGGGCGAGGAAAACGAAGCTGCCCTTGCCGCCATCCGCGCCGCCCACCCCGACGTTCTCTACGTCTGTCTCGGCGTCCCCGCCCAGGAGAAGTGGATCAACGCCAACCGCGAAGCCCTCGCCGGCGTCAAGCTCTGCCTCGCCCTCGGCGGCTCCCTCGACGTCTGGGCTGGCAACGTCAAGCGCGCGCCTAAGCTCTTCATCAAGCTCGGCCTCGAATGGTTCTACCGCCTCTGCTGTGAGCCCTGGCGCCTGCGCCGCATGATGAAGCTGCCGAAATTCCTCTTCGGCACTTATGCCGCGAAATGGAATAGCTGATCCCCTGTGCAAACCTCCGGCTCAGCCAAGGAGGGCGAAAAAATTCGTACAAAGCAAAAGGCAAAATTTTCCCCACCTGTAATTTCTCGCCTCCTCACCTCCACGATTTGCGAAAATCCGCCCGAAAACCATCGTCAATTCCCACAAAATTTTTCCGTTACAAGGCGCAAAAAAAGTCATTCCCACAAAAACGATAATTTTTCCTCAAGCCTCTTGTATCTTTGCCGATTTTGCGGTAAAATATAGGTTGGTAGGGATTGGTCTCACCGGTCCCGGACAAGTTTTTCCCATGTCAAAAAATTTTTATAATATGGAGGATTCCACCAATGGCAGTAAAAGTTGCTATTAACGGCTTTGGCCGCATCGGCCGTCTGGCTTTCCGTCAGATGTTCGGCGCAGAGGGCTACGAGGTTGTCGCTATCAACGACCTGACCAGCCCCAAGATGCTCGCTCACCTTCTCAAGTATGACACCGCTCAGGGCGCATACTGCGGCAAGATCGGCGAAAACACCCACACCGTTTCCGCTACCGATGATTCCATCATCGTTGACGGCAAGGAGATCAAGATCTACGCTGAGAAGAACGCTGCTGATTGCCCCTGGGGCCAGATCGGTGTTGACGTTGTTCTGGAGTGCACCGGCTTCTACACCTCGAAGGAGAAGTCCATGGCTCACATCCAGGCCGGCGCAAAGAAGGTTGTTATCTCTGCTCCCGCAGGCAACGACCTCAAGACCATCGTTTACAATGTAAACCACAACACCCTCACCGCTGATGACCAGATCATCTCGGCTGCTTCCTGCACCACCAACTGCCTCGCTCCCATGGCGAAGGCCCTCAACGACTACGCTCCCATCCAGAGCGGTATCATGACCACCGTTCACGCTTACACCGGCGACCAGATGATCCTCGACGGTCCCCAGCGTAAGGGCGACCTCCGCCGTTCTCGCGCAGGTGCTCAGAACATCGTTCCGAACTCCACCGGCGCTGCAAAGGCAATCGGTCTCGTTATCCCCGAACTGAACGGCAAGCTCATCGGCTCCGCTCAGCGCGTTCCTACCCCCACTGGCTCCACCACCATCCTGGTTGCTGTTGTTAAGGGCAAGGACGTCACCAAGGAAGGCATCAACGCCGCTATGAAGGCTACTGCTACCGAGTCCTACGGCTACAATGAGGACGAGATCGTTTCCTCTGACGTTATCGGTATGCGCTACGGTTCCCTGTTCGACGCTACCCAGACCATGGTCTCCAAGATCGACTACGACACCTACCAGGTTCAGGTCGTTTCGTGGTACGACAACGAGAACTCCTACACCAGCCAGATGGTTCGCACCATCAAGTACTTCGCAGAGCTCAACTAAGTTTTGCTCGCATCAAGAAAGCCGGAGGCATAAGGTGCGTACACTAAAGGACAGTTTTAAGTCTAATAGAATATGTTACCTACCGACAGCAAGAAGACAGAGAATGTTTTACGTTCTCTGTCTTCTTTTCTTGACAAGCACTGCATTTGTAGACACAAATGCTTTTATGTAGACTAATTCATAAATTTATGATATAATATTTGCGAGAAACATTAACCAAATCATTTTTCTTTCACTATTAAGGCAGAAGCTTCTAAAAAACAACAAGGAGGTGAGCAGATGAACGAAAACGAACTTCGCGAAAAGATAGCAGAGGTATCTAAAACTATTTTCTCGTATTGTATGGCAAAAACGCCTACGCGAGAAGAAGCTGAGGACTTGTCTCAGGATATTTTGTACGAGTTAATCAAATCGGCCGGAAATATTCGCGACGATAAGGCTTTTTACGCTTTTATGTGGGGTGTTGCAGGAAACGTTTATAAGCAGTGGTACAGAAAAAAGCTGAAAAATAACACTTGTGAATTAACGGAAGATATTGCGTCGGAGGATAAATTCTCGGAAGATAACACCGGTGACATATATCTTCTTCGCCGCGAACTGACCTTGCTATCTGAAAAATATCGAAAAGCAACGGTTTTGTATTACATCGATGGGCGTTCTTGTTCGGAAATCTCATCTGCGCTTGACATTTCCGAAAGCATGGTGAAGTACCTGCTATTTAAATCACGAAAAATACTGAAAGAAGGAATGAATATGGAAAGAAATCTTGGAGAACTCAGCTACAATCCGAAAACCTTAATCCCTATGTATAGCGGTCAAGGTCCCAATCAATTTTGGCAATTTATGCAGAGTAAGATCAGACAGAATATTGTTAGTGCTTGCTATAACGATGCTCTTACCGTTCAGCAAATCAGTCTTGAAACCGGTATTCCTCTCCCGTATCTTGATGATGAAATTAAAGCTCTTGAAGACAAACAAATCATTATCAGAGAAGGAAATCATTATAAAGCCAATGTTATTGTGATTACATCCGAATGTACTGATGAGATTGACCGCGCCGTTGCAAAATATCACGTACAAATTGCTGATAAAATCGAGACTTTCATCAGTAACAAGATGGAGGAATATAAAAAGATCGGGTTCACAGGTAATGATTTTTCGACTAATACTTTGCGTTGGCAGCTTACATCTATACTGTGTAGAATGATCGTATATATGGATCGTGAGGATGATTATAAAATGCCTAAAACAGGTTGGGGAGAATCCGCATATTTATGGTGTGTCGAAAATCATAATAATAAGCATACATTCAACTACTGCACTTTGGATGGAAAACAAGAAGATGAGCTCTGCTTCTTTGATTATCTGAAAAACGGTAAAGGGGGTCATCACGATTTTTATGGTAACGAGCGATATATCAATATTTTTTGTGACATTTGTCGTGGTAAAAAAAAGTCTTTCGGCGAGTATGATCTTGAAGCTATTGCAGAAATGATCAAAAAAGGTTATGTCATCAAAGGAGATAAAACCTACCGTGCAACAACCCCGATTTACACCGTTGAGCAGTATAATACTATTGTAAATATGGTCGAAGAATTTTTATCATCTGATCTTGTGTCAATCATTCACGAAATTGAACAAGTTTCTGCCGAAATTTTAAGTGCGCATACCCCTAAGCATTTACAATATCAGGTCAAAGGAGTCACTTCCGTGGAGAAATATGCAAACACCGTGTGCATTCCCGCAACAATTCTTATTGAAAGACAATTTTTGAGCACCGCATGGCATCCTCTTGAAATGCCCACAACTTATGTTGTTTTGAAGAAATAACAAAACACCGCCGAGAGTAACCGTTTGGTCGCTCTCGGCGGTTAATCGTTTAAATTAATTCTCCATCGCACAATCACGGTTAGTGGTGAGTAAGTGCGCACTTGCGGGCAAACCCAAAAGCCTCCCTTGTGTAAAGGGAGGTGGGACGGCAACGCCGTGACGGAGGGATTTTAAAGCATTATTTTTAGCATAAACAATCCCTCAGTCAGCTTCGCTGACAGCTCCCTTTACACAAGGGAGCCTCTGATTGTAATCGTTAGCTTTTCTGATGTTTTGTTACAAAAACTGTCCTTAAGAACACGGCGCATATGCCTCCGGCTTTTTTGCGCATTTTTGCGCAAAAGGCTGTGAACAAATTGTAAATACTCATGTTGAACGAGGCGTCCATTTGCTGTGGACGGATACACAATAATCGCCTGAGATAGACGAATTTTTCTACGCTTCGTAGAACCGTATCTATGACGCGGTTATTGCATTTTTGCCGCCGGTCGGGTATAATGGTCTCAGACGCGTCAAACATGACAAAGGAGAGATCACATGAACCTACTCATCGGTGAAAAGATCAAGAAGCTTCGCCGCGCCCGCGACCTAACGCAGGAGGAGGTGGCGGCGCACCTGGGCGTTTCCTATCAGGCGATCAGCAAGTGGGAGCGGTGCGAGGGCTACCCTGACATCACGCTGCTGCCCGCGCTGTCAAACTATTTCGGCATCACGGTCGACGAGCTGCTTGGCATGAACGAGCTGGCTTCAGCCGACAATTATGAGGCGATCAACCGCAGCTGGGCGGATAACAACCGAAGTGGTGCACATCGTGAGAATGTCACGCTCATGCGGGAGGCGCTGGGCATCTATCCCAACGACGCGCTGCTGCTGGTGCAGCTGTCGACCTCGCTGGAGAAGCTGGACGGGAGTGAGGCGGAGCGCCGGGCGTATCTGCGCGAGTCGATCGCGGTGCAGGAGCAGATCCTGCGCTATGGCGAGGATTCGGAGGTACGCGGGGCGACAATGTTCAACATTTGCTTCGCTTATCTCAAGAACGGCGAGCACGATAAAGCGCTGGTGCAGGCGCGGAAGCTGCCGAATCTGTACAAGGCGCGTGAGAATGCGCTGGTGTATCTGCTTGAGGGCGAGGAGCGGCTTGAGGCCGCGCGCGGTGCGCTGGAGCCGCTGGCGTGGGCGGTGGCGCATCATTTGGGTGCGCTCGGCGAGGGGGAGAAGGTCGGGGCGATCTTCGATATCCTCTTCGAGGGAAACGAAAGCGAATATATCCGCGCCATCCGTGAAAAGGCTGGCGCATAACGCCGGGGCGGAAGCAAGGAAATCTCCCCTACTATCCATATGTGGATGGTAGGGGAGATTTTCACTTACGATTTTCACCATAACCATTCTGCTGTGCAGATCTTTTCGCCCCCCCGGGCGACCAGAGGGCGCCGCTTTGGCCTTCGGCCAAAGCCACCATCATCAAACGCCGAAGTTTTCCGCCCTCTGGACTCCCACCTTCCTTGGCTGGGCGCGCCAGCTACGGAGTTTTGGGGGTGAATTGCTGTCAGCGGCGGCAAGAGGGGGAAACAATTCTGCTGTTGCGAAACCTTAGTTATGACTGGCCATGTTTTCGCCAATAGTCGAGCTGGGGCAGCTGTGCTTCAAAAAATGCTCTCGCCTGTTCGGCGGGCCAATTTTCGTTTGCCATGTGTCCGACGAGAAAGTCGATCAGCTCGCCAAGATCGGTATAGACGAATTTGCCGTCAGCATAGCACCATTTGCAGTAATTCTCATTGAATGTGCCGTCGGGGTCGCGGCTCATGCTCCCATCGTCCAGCAGCATGCCGCAGCATTGGCAGATCAGCTTGCGGGGGGAGCCCAGAAGCGTATTGATCGAAACGTCAAACAGCCAGGAAAGCAGTTTCAGTGTTTCCACGTTCGGGGTCGTTTCGCCGGACTCCCATCTGGAGACGGCCTGCCGCGTGACAAAGAGCTTTTCCGCAAGCTCGTCCTGGGTCATGTTGTTCTGCTTGCGCAGGGCAAGCAGGATATCTTTGGTTTCCATACCATCACCTCACGGCCATTATAACACAGACTGGCAGATTCCGCAAGCAACTGCCTGTTGCTTTATTCGACAAATTGATTTTCGATTGGCGGGTCACAGGACCAGTTTATGATATCAAAGCCGCATTGTTCAAGCAATAGCTTTTCCCGCGAGGCATCATACAGATAATATCCTCGCTTGCCATCAAAAATGTGAATGGTAAAAGGATACTCAGACTCTCTTTGCACATTAGGATCTGCCATAAAGTATTCTGCCGGAAACAATCTCAGCACAATTGCATAAGTTTCGATTCCCACCGTTTCGACCCATTGATAAAGAACAAGATGCTTATCCTCAGGATGTTCACGGAAATAGCTGTCCCAGCTTCTTTCCCGAATCGAAGAAATAGGATATGAATATCCGTCGAATTTGCAAACCAGTGTATCACTGACAGAATACACATCGCCCTTTACCAAATATTCAAGCGTGAAATCAAACTTTGCGGATTTTATCATGGGTTCGGGCTGCTTGGGTGTTGTTAAATAATCATATCCGCCTGCGCCTAACCACAGGAATACAAGGAGCCAAACGACACAGATGCAAACCCATCCTCCGATAATAACAGCAAAGGATTTTCGAGACATGCGCTCACTCCTTTACAGCAAATCAAAGCCTCAATTTACAGCATTCACCCGCAGGATCTTCCAATCGAGCGGCTTGACGAGGATGCGTTCGCCGCGGCAGTAGGCGGTCTCATCCAGCGCGTCGGTGCAGGTGTGGTCGAGGGTGAAGCGGCGGGGCTTGCTGCCGACGTTGACGGCGCAGAGGAGGGTTTCGCCGGGGGCAGTGCGGGTGAAGAGGATCCAGCCCTTGTCGGCCTCACAGAAGGCGATCTCGCCGTCGGCCAGGGCCGGGGAGGATGCGCGCAGGCCGCCGAGGCGGCGATAGTGGCTGAGCAGCTTCTTGTCTTCCCTGCCCCACGGGTATGGCAGGCGGTTGAAGGGGTCGCGCCAGCCCTCCATACCGGCTTCGTCGCCGTAGTAGACGCAGGGCACGCCGGGCAGGCAGGTCAAGGCCGCGTAGGCGCAGCGCAGACGCGCGGCGCCGAGCGCGCGCTCCTCGGTGGTGAGGCGGAGGGTGGACAGCTCGCGGTTGGTGTGGTCGTCGCCGCACTTACCGGCGAGGATGTTGAGGATGCGCTCGGTATCGTGTGTGCCGAGGTTGTTCATCTGCATGCGCAGCACCTGCGGCGGGTAGTTGTGGGCGAGGGTCTCGACCGTGTCGCGCAGGAATTGGCCGTCGCCGTCCCGGGCGAAGGCGATCATGGCCTCGCGAAGCGGGTAGTTCATGACGGCATCGAGCTGATAGCCGCGGAAATAGCGGCGGCGGGAATCATAGGCGATCTTGTTGGAGGCGTCCTCCCAGACCTCGCCGTAGATAACGCCATCGGGGTCGGTGTCCTTCACCGCGGCACGGAATTCCTCAAGGAAGACATTCGCCAGCTCGTCCGCGACGTCAAGCCGCCAGCCGCCGATGCCCATCTCCCCCCATTTGCGGGCAACCTCGCCGCAGATGAAGCGGCGGTACTCCTCGTTGTCCGAGCGGACGGCGGGGAGGATGTCGATGTCCCACCAGCAGCGGTATTTGTCGGGATAGTGGTGGAAAGTGTACCAGGGGTAATAGGGCGAAGCGGTCGAGTCGCATGCGCCCTCGGGCGGGTAGTTGCCGTAGCGGTTGAAGTAGCGGCTGTCGTCGCCGGTGTGGTTGAAGACGCCGTCGAGAATGACACGGATGCCGTAGGTCTTGGCGCGGTCAATGACCGCACGGAGTGCCTCGTCGCCGCCGAACATCTCGTCGACGCGGAGGTAGTCGCTGGTGTCGTATTTGTGGTTGGAGCGGGCCTCGAAGACCGGGCTGAGGTAGATGCAGCGGGTGCCCAGCGAGGCGATGTAGTCCATCTTCGACGCCACGCCCCAGAGGGTGCCGCCGAAGAAGGTGGTGTTGGCCAGTTTGCCGCCACGCACCTCGGCGAACTCGGGGATGCCGTTTTCCCAGTCGGGCTCAAGGGTGGCGTAGGGCTTGCAGGGGACGTCTCCGCCGGGGCAAAAGCGATCGACGAAGATGTGGTACATGATGCCCTTCGTGATCCACGCGGGGGTGTCGTAGGCGGGATCGTAGACGGTCAGCTGTTCGGCGGGCGAGTCGGGCGAGGCCGACAGGCGCAGCTCACCCAGGGTGCTGTGGTCAGTATAGAGCCGGCCGTAGGCAGTGTCGAGGGCGAAGCGGCACCAGAAGAGCCCGTCCCGCGCGGTGGCATCAGCCAGCGGCAGGGTGAGCGTGAAGCGATCCCAGCGGCAGTCGGGCTTGGCCGCTGTCAGCGGGAAGGCGTGGGCGAAATCGTTGTCATCGTCGACCATCACGAGCTCTGCTGCCGTGCAGCCGAGGGCGCGGTCGAGCTCCAGCGTCATGGTCAGCGTATCGGCGCGCGAGAAGGCGCCGTACCGCTCAGCCGCCCCCCGCAGACGGGATTGTCTGCGGAGGCGGCCGGGATTCGGGATCGAAAACGGATCGGAAAACAGGCGCATAATGGTTTACTTGACCGGCTTGATGTGCCAGATGTCGTTGGCGTACTCGGTGACGGCACGGTCGGCAGAGAAGATGCCGGCGCGGGCGATGTTGTGCAGCGACTTGCGGTTCCAGCCCTCGCGGTCGAGGTAGTCGCGCTCGAGGCGGTCGTGGGCGGCACAGTAGGCGTCAAAGTCGGCCATGCAGAGGTAGGGGTCGGGCACACCGGCGGCGGTGACGAGGTAGTCATAGATGTTCGAGAAGGACTGGCCGTTAAAGCCCTCGTTGAGGCTGTCGACGACGCGGCGCAGGACGGGGTTAGCGCGATAATAGATGGAGGACTGGTAGCCCGAGCGCCAGATCTGATCGACCTCGGGGGTGGTGAGGCCGAAGATATAGCAGTTCTCGTCGCCGACGACATCGTGGATCTCGACGTTCGCACCGTCGAGGGTGCCGAGGGTCAGGGCGCCGTTCTGCATCAGCTTCATGTTGGACGTACCGCTGGCCTCCTTGCCGGCGAGCGAGATCTGCTCGCTGATCTCGGCGGCGGGGATCATGATCTCGGCCTTGCTGACGTTGTAGTCCTGGATGAAGACGACGTTCAGCTTCTCGTTGATGCGGGGATCCTTGCGGATTTCTTCGCTCAGGCACCAGATGAGCTTGATGACCTGCTTGGCCATATAATAGCCGGCTGCGGCCTTGGCGCCGAAGATGAAGGTCTGGGGCTGGATGTTGAGGTTGGGGTTCTCCTTGAGCTCGAGGTAGAGCGAGATGATGCGCAGGGCGTTGAGCAGCTGGCGCTTGTACTCGTGCATACGCTTGATCTGGACGTCGTAGAGGGTGTTGGCGTCGACGCGCAGGCCGAACTGGCGGAAGACATAGTGGGCGAAGCGCTGCTTGTTCTCGAGTTTGATGGCGTCGAGGCGGGCGAGGACGGTCTTGTCGTCGGCGTACTTGTCGAACGCGATCAGGCTGGCGGGGTTGTTGCGGTAGTCGGTGCCGATGGTCTCATCGAGCAGGGCCGACAGGCCGGGGTTGGACTGGCAGAGCCAGCGGCGGTGCGCAATGCCGTTGGTGACGTTGGTGAATTTGTCAGGGGTGTGCTTGTAGAAGTCGTGGAAGACGGTGTCCTTGAGGATCTGGCTGTGGAGGGCCGAGACGCCGTTGACGGTGTTCGAGCCGACGACAGACAGGTTGGCCATGCGGATCTGGTTATGGGCGATGATGGACATGCGCGAGATGCGATCCCAGTCGCCGGGATAGGCTTCCCAGAGCTCGCCGCAGAAGCGGCGGTTGATCTCGCAGATGATCATATAGATGCGGGGCAGGCGCAGACGGAAGAGATCCTCGTTCCAGCACTCAAGCGCCTCGGGCATGACAGTGTGGTTGGTGTAGGTGACGGTGCGCTGGACGACGCTCCAGGCGTCATCCCAGCTGTAGGAGTAGGTGTCCATCAGCAGGCGCATCAGCTCGGGGACGACGAGCGCGGGGTGGGTGTCGTTGATGTGCATCGACACCTTGTCGGCGAAGTTGGAAAGGGTGCCGTAGCGGCGGAGGTGGTCGCCGATGATGTTCTGCAGGGAGGCCGAGACGAGGAAGTACTGCTGGGTCAGGCGGAGCAGCTTACCCTCGGTGTGGTTGTCGGCGGGATAGAGCACCTTCGAGATGATCTCGGCGTTGGTGCGCTCCTCCATGGCGCGGGCGTACTCGCCCTGCGAGAAGAGCTTCATATCAAACTGGGAGAGATCGCGGGCGCGCCAGAGGCGAAGATTGTTCACGGTACCATCTGTGCCCGGGATCAGCAGGTCGTAGGGGACGGCCTGCACCTCCTCGTAATTTTCGTGGATAATGTCGCACTTGCCGTCGTGCCATTTTTCGCGGATATGGCCGCCGAGGCGGACGGTGAAGATCTTGTCAGTGCGGGGAACGAGCCAGGTCTCGCCCTTCTCCAGCCACTCGTCGGGCAGCTCGATCTGCTCGCCGTCGAGGATGCGCTGGCGGAAGAGGCCGTATTCGTAGCAAAGGGAGAAGCCGGTCGCGGGGTAGTCGCAGGAGGACAGGGCGTCCATGTAGCAGGCGGCGAGACGGCCGAGGCCGCCGTTGCCCAGCGCCGGGTCGGGATCGTATTCGTACAGAGCGTCAAGCGAGACGCCCATCTCCCCCAGCACAGCGCTAAGCTCCTCGCTGAGTCCCAGGTTTTCCACGTTGTTTTTCAGCTGTCTGCCGACGAGGAACTCCATGCAGAGGTAGTAGACACGTTTGGCGCGCTGCGCCTTTACCGCCTCCTTGAATGCTGCATTTTGGCTTCCCAGGATCTCCTTGATGGCGAGAACGACCGACTTGTACATCTGCGACTGGGTCGCGTCGGCTGCGGTCACGCCGAAGTAGCGGGAGAGCTTATTGGTAATGAGTGCGCGCAGGGCGGCGGTATCGGGTTTGTTGGTCATGATGGTGAATATCCTTTCAAGAAAAACTAAAGGCTTGGGGCTTTGCGGCTCAGGCCGCACAGCGGCCTGAGCCAAACCCCACTGGGGGCGCCTTTGGAAAAGGCGCCCCCAGCCCCCCGCGAAAGCCGTCGCATATGGGGGAATATATAAGATGGGGATTGCGAACAGAGATTAAAGCAGGTCGCGGTAGAGCGACTCGTAGTTGCCGGCCGAAGCATTCCAGGAGAAGTCGGCAGTCATGGCGTTGCGGACCAGCTGCGCCCAGAGGGTTCGGTCGCTGTAGTAGCCGAGCGAGCGCTCGACGGCGTCCTTCATGTCGTGGGCATTGTAGGTGACGAAGGTCACGCCGTTGCCCTCGGCGGTGACGGGGTTGGCGGGGACGATGGTGTCAAACAGGCCGCCGGTCTCGCGGACGATGGGCAGGGTGCCGTAGCGGCAGGCGATCATCTGGGCCAGGCCGCAGGGCTCGCTCTTCGACGGCATGAGGAAGAGGTCGGCGCCGGCGTAGATGCGCTTGGACAGCGGCTTGTTGAAGTCGATGACCACGGCGACCTTGCCCGGGTGGCGGGCGGCGAGGCCGCGGAAGAAGTCCTCGTACTCCTTCTCGCCGGTGCCGAGCAGGACAAACTGCATGCGGCGCTCGAGCAGCTCGTCAATGACATGGCGAACGAGGTCGAGGCCCTTGTGGGCGACGAGGCGGGTGATCATGGCGACCATCGGCGTGTCAGGCGAGACCTCGAGGCCGAGACTCTGCTGGAGATCGGCCTTGCAGGCCGCCTTGCCGGCGAGGTGGTCGACGTCGAAGGCGGCGCAGATGTCGGGATCGGCGGCGGGGTTATAGTAGCCGGTGTCGATGCCGTTGACGATGCCGGTGGATTTGTAGGCGTAGCGGTTGGTGACATGCTCGAGACCGTGGGCAAAGTAGGCGTCGCGCAGCTCCTCGGCGTAGCGGCGGCTGACAGTGGTCAGGCGGTCACAGCAGACGATGGCGCCCTTGGTAAGGTTGATGTCGCCGTCGTACTCGAGGACAGAGCGCTCCTCCTCGCCCAGGCCAAAGACATCGCCGAGGATATGGAAGCCGTAGCGGCCCTGGTACTCAATGTTATGGATGGTGTAGACGGCGCGGATGCCCGCGTAGCGGGGATCCTGCGCATAGCGGCGCTTGAGGTAGATAACCGACAGGGCGCTCTGCCAGTCGTGGGCGTGGAGCACGTCGGGGTAGAACTCGACCTCGCGCATCAGCTCGAGCACGGCGAGGCTGAAGAAGGCGAAGCGTTCGCCATCGTCGAGGCAGCCGTAGAGGGTGGGGCGCTTGAAGTAGAACTCGTTGTCGATGAAGTACCAGGTCACCCCGTCCTTCTCGAGGGTGAAGATGCCGCAGTACTGCTGTCTCCACGAGAGGTTGACGGTGATGGCGCGGATGAAGGTCATCTTCTCGCGCCACTCGGGCTTGACCTGCCCGTAGAGGGGCATGACGACGCGGACATCGACGCCGTCGCCCAGGCGGGCCTTGAGGGCAGCGGGCAGCGAACCCAGCACATCACCAAGGCCTCCGCTCGACGCAAAGGGCAGCGCTTCGCCGCCAGCCATCAGGATGCGCAGCGGGCGGGCTTTCTGAACAGGTTTCGGTTTAGCCATATTTACTCCTTAGAGCATGGTGCTCTTGTCAATGTAGAAGGGCAGCTCGGGGTGGCCGGAGAGGCGGACACGCTCGCGGATGATGACGTTCTTGTCGGCGATCACGCAGTTGAGGTCGGCATCCTCGCCGATGTAGGCGTCCTGGAAGAGGATCGAATTCTTGACCACCGCGTGCGGGCCGACACGGACGCCGCGGAAGATGATCGAATTCTCGACGCGTCCCTCAATGCGGCAGCCATCGGCGATCATCGAGTTCGAGACCTGTGCGCCCTTGAAATACTTGGTGGGGGGCGAGTTGCGGACGCGGGTCAGGATCGGGCGGTTGTCGACATTGAAGAGCGAATCCCAGCGCTCGTGGTCGGACAGCAGGGCCATGCTCTCCTTGAAGTAGCCGGCCATCGAGTAGATGTCGGCGTAGGTGCCGCCGAAGCGGTAGACACGGTAGTTGCGGCGGGAGGCGTTCTTCGAGATGACGTCATGGGTGAAGGACTTGTAGCCATGGGCGATGGCGTCCTGCACCGCGCTCTGCAGGTAGGTGCGGGTAGCGACCCAGATGTTGAGGCTGACGTCCTTGTCGCGCAGGCCTGCCTCGGGCTGCTTGATGCAGTCGACGATGCGGCCGTCGTTGTCGACCTCGAAGATGGTGCGGCTTCTTTCATCGGCGGTGACAACGGGCAGGCGCTTGACGATCATGGTCATGTCAGCGCCGTGCTCGATGTGGTCATGGATGACGGCCGTCAGGTCGATGTTGCAGATGACGTCGCAGTCGGAGAGGACGACGTAGTCCTCCTTCATTTCATTGATCGAGTAGGCGATGCTCTTGAGCGCCTCGAGGCGGGAGGAGTAGAGCTCGTTGTGGACATTGGCGTGCGCGGTGATGAAGGGGGGCAGGAGCTTAACGCCGCCCGAACGGCGGGCCAGATCCCAGTCCTTACCCGAGCCGATGTGCTCCATCAGCGAGCGGTAGTTATCGTGGGTGATGACAGAGATGTTCGAGATGCCGGAGTTGACCATATTGGAGAGTGCGAAGTCGATGAGGCGATAGCGGCAGGCGAAGGGTACCGACGCCATGGTGCGGGTGCGGGTCAGCTCGGGGACGTGACGGTCGTGAAGATTCGAGAAGATGATGCCAGCTGCGTTCATGGTTACGCCTCCTTCTTATATTCGGTCGAGCCTGCGGCGACCATGATGCCGTCGGGGACGACTTGCTTGGGCGAGATCTCGGTCTCGGCGCCGACGATGGTCAGCTTGCCGCCGGCCGCGCGGGACTTGCCCACCTGCGCCTTTGCGCCGATGGAGCAGTCGCTGTCGATGATGGCGTACTCGATCACGGCGCCGGCCTCGACCGAGATGTTGCCCATCAGGATCGAATCGCGGACGACCGCGCCGGGCTCGATGCGGACATCGCCGAAGAGGACAGAGTGCTCGACCTTGCCGTAGATCTCGCAGCCCTCGGTGATCAGCGAGTCAGACAGCTCAGCCGACGCGCCGATGTACTGGGGCGGGCGCGCCTCGGTGCGCGAGAAAACCTTCTTGCCGCTGTAGAGGTCGAAGACCGGATTCTCGCCGAGCAGGTCCATGTTGGCCTCCCAGAAGCTGTCGAGGGTGCCGACGTCCTTCCAGTAGCCGACGAAGGGGTAGGCGTACATCTTCAGGCCATCCTCAAGCATAGCGGGAATGATGTTCTTACCGAAGTCCTTGGCCGAGTTCTCGTCGGCCTCGTCGCGGATGAGGTAGTCGGTCAGAATGTCGGTGTTGAAAATGTAGATGCCCATCGAGGCCTTGTTGCTCTTGGGCTGGGGGGGCTTTTCCTCGAACTCGATGATGCGCATGTCATCGTCGGTGTTCATGATGCCGAAGCGGCTGGCCTCCTCGATCGGCACCTCGATGACGGCGATGGTGGCGTCGGCACCATTCTGCTTGTGGGCCTCCAGCATCTTGTTGTAGTCCATGTTGTAGATGTGGTCGCCCGAGAGGATGAGGACATAGTCGGGGTCATAGCGGCGGATGAAGTTGAGGTTCTGATAGATGGCATTGGCCGTGCCGCGATACCAGTCGCCGCCCTTTTTGCCCTGATAGGGGGGGAGCACCATGACGCCGCCGTAGTTGCGGTCGAGGTCCCAGGGCTGGCCGTTGCCGATGTACTCATTGAGGACAAGGGGCTGGTACTGGGTCAGGACGCCGACGGTGTCGATGTCGGAATGCACGCAGTTGGAGAGGGGGAAATCAATGATGCGGTATTTGCCGCCAAAGGGAACAGCGGGCTTTGCGACCCGCTCGGTCAGGGTGTAGAGTCGGCTTCCCTGCCCGCCGGCGAGAAGCATTGCAACGCACTCTTTCTTCTTGTACATGAACATGCCCTGCTCCGGGTCATGCCCGGAGCTTCCTTTCGCTGATATTGTATTGCTTGGGGAACGTGCTTGGTCAGTGCGATTTATTCATCGTGGCGCTGTACGCGAGGCCAGCGTAACGGTGGATGCGTGGGGGGTGAGGAACAATGCCGAATAGGGGGGTAGGTCGACGCGGAGCATGCGGCCCTCGCCGGCCTGCTCTGCCTCGATGCAGTCGGGCAGCGCCCGGCCGCTGCCGCCGAAGCGGCTCTCGTCGGTCGTGAAGACCGGCGTGTAGACCGGCTTGCCGCCGGCGATCCAGAGGGGATAGCCCAGCCGTTCGACCGGGCCGAAGTTGAGGACAACCACAAGCTCGCCCCCACGCCGGTCAAAGCGGCGGAAGCTGAGGACGTTGTTGTCGCGGTCATCGGGGTTGATCCACTTGAAGCCGGCCCAGCTGTCGTCGATCTCCCAGAGTGCGGGGGTATCGAGGTAGAAGCGGTTGAGGGCGGCGACGTAAAACTGGGTCTTGCGGTGCAGCTCGTAGTCGGTCATGAACCACTCGAGCTGGTTTTCGTAATCCCACTCGCGGAACTGGCCGTATTCGCTGCCCATGAAGAGCATCTTCTTGCCGGGATGGGTCATCTGAAAGGCGAGGAAGGTGCGCAGGGCGGAAAATTTTTCCTCGTAGCTGCCGTGCATTTTATCCAGCAGCGACTTTTTACCGTGGACGACCTCATCGTGCGAGACGGGGAGAATATAATTTTCGTTGAAGGCGTACATCATCGAGAAGGTGAGCTTCTCGTGCTTATATTTGCGGTAAACGGGATCGGTCTGGACGTAATCGTACATGTCGTTTGCCCAGCCCATGTTCCACTTGAAGTTGAAGCCAAGCCCGCCGACCGAGACCGGCTGCGTGACCTTGGCGAAAGCCGTCGATTCCTCGGCGATCATCAGCACGTCGGGGAATTCGGCGAAGACGGTGGTGTTGAGCTTCTGGAAGAAAGCCACTGCCTCGAGATTCTGGTTGCCGCCGTAGCTGTTTGGTACCCATTCGCCCGGCTTGCGGTCGTAGTCGAGGTAGAGCATCGACGCGACAGCGTCGGTGCGCAGGCCGTCGATGTGGAACTCGCGCAGCCAATAGAGGGCGCAGGAGATGAGGAAGGTCTGCACCTCGGGGCGGCCGACGTCAAAGTAGCGGGTGCCCCAGCCGGCATTCTCCATGCGGTCGTGGCCCTGATATTCGTACATCGGATAGCCGTCGAAGCAGTAGAGCCCATGCTCATCCTTGGGGAAATGCGCCGGCACCCAGTCGAGGATGATACCGATGTTGTTCCGGTGCAGCTGGTCGACCAGATAGCGCAGATCGGCCGGTGTGCCGAAGCGGGAGGTCGGCGCGAAGTAGCCGCAGACCTGATAGCCCCACGAGCCGTCGAAGGGATGCTCGGTAATCGGCATCAGCTCGACATGGGTGTAGCCCATCTGGCGCAGGTAGGGGACCAGCTCGTCGGCGATCTCGCGGTAGGTGAGGTAGGCGCCGCCGTTTTCCTTGGTCGTCTCGCCGCCGCGGGTCATCCAGGAGCCGAGGTGCATCTCATAGACGTTCATCGGCGCGGGGTAGAAGCCTTCTGGCGAGGCAAAGGGCAGGCCGCGGTGCTTGAGCCAGGCATCATCCCCCCAGGCGAAAGGGGTATCATCGGGGATGATGGAGGCGGTCTGCATGCCCCATTCGTCCTCGCGGGCGTAGGGGTCGGCCTTGAGGTGTGTCCCGGTTGCCGAGATGACGCGGAACTTGTAGCGGCAGCCGGTGAGCGCCCGCTCGCTCTCGAGCGTGCCCTCCCAGATACCGCCGTCTGTGATGCGGGTCATGGGGAGCGCGCCCCAGTCGTTGAAATCTCCCGCGACCTCGACCCGCTCGGCGCGGTAGGCCCAGGTGCGGAAGGTGTAGCGCCAGCCGGCGGGGATCCGCTCGGCATGGACGCCCATATAGTCGTAGGCACGGAAATTTGTGCCCTGGTGGAAATAGTAGGCCGCCAGATCGTGTCTGTCGGGTTGAGCCTGCATACCAACACTTCCCTTCTGCCGCATTTCCCCGCATGGACAAACTGTTGCGCAGATGCAAACCAATCATGAACTTGCGGGCAGATTGTCGAACTTCGTCGAAACGCGGCGTTAGTTTTTGTGTAAATTCATTATACCACAAAACAGCCGCTTCTGCAAGCCGAATTTGGCGATTTGCGGAAATTTTTTCGTCTTTCCGCAAAAATCCGGCGCAGCCGAGGCTATTTTACCCGATTTCCGCCCCCGCTACACACGCAGGATCACGATCATGGTTATGATGCAAACTGACAAAGCAGCGCCCGGCACCAGCCGAACAGCCGCGCATAGGCCGCATCGCTGTCGATCTCGGCGCCGCCAGATATGCATCAATGTTCAGCATTTTGTACCCCTTCTTCCAAACCAGATGGATTGGTCGCCGCCGGCTCGGCAAAATCAAACACCGCACGCCCATCGCGCAGCACCAGAGCCGCGTCGAACTTCCGTCCCGTCTTGCCGACGAAACCGACGATCTTGCTCGTCCGCCCGGTCTCGAGCAGCATCCGTGCGTTGGCAAGAGAGATCGTCCGCCCGCAGATGACGTTGTGGAAGCCGAACTTGCAGCCCTCGCGGTAGCCCGCGCAGCCGTAGCCGAACTTCGTTCGGCGCACCTCGCTGCCGCAGAGCGGGCAGCGGCCGACAACATCGCCGATGACGCCGTCGTCGGTGTCGTGCTCGATGGGCTGCTCACGCTTCTCGAAGACGGCCCGGATCTCCTGCTCGGCGAGGTACAGCCCCGCCTTAACACCCCACTCGCCGCGATAAATGCGCTTCAGCGCCCGGCCCATCTCGACGGTTTTGTACTTGTCCATCGCGATGCCCAGCCGGCCAAGCGACTCGATCAGGAACTCGCCGCCCGGCAGGATGGTGTAGACATCCTTTTTGAGCGCGATGTATTCGCTCCGGAGGGCGTTCTCGATGATGCCCGTCCGCGTTGCCTCGGTGCCCAGCTCCAGGCCTTCGAAGATGGCGCGGTACTCGGCGGTGTCGTCGGCCTCTTCCTCGCCGTCCTCCCGCTCCTCGGCGGCCTTGTCCAACGCGGCCTTGTCCTCGCGGAAGGGGTTTTTGAGGTAGTTGTTCAGCGTCTCGATGGTGTAGTGCTTGGGGGGCGAGGTCTCCTTCTCGACCGGCTGAAAGTCGATGTTCACCGCGTCGCCCTTAGCCAGCTTCGGCAGGATCTTGTCCTTGCGCCCGGCGTTGTCGTATTTCGTCCAGCCCGGCTCAAGGATGACGGTGCCCTTGAGCGTGAACTGCTCGAGTCCGCCGACGTCGATGGTGATCTCGCTCTTTTCGATCTTGCATGGTTCGGCGCAGAAAACGGCAACAAAGCGCCGCATGACAGTGCCGTAGACCTGTGCCTCCTCAGGGGTGAGCTGGGATTTGTCGGGGATCTTGTAGGTGGGCGTCAGCGCCGAGTGGGACTCGATCTTGCTGTCATCGAAGATAGTTTTGTCGTCCCGGAAGGCGACGGGATAGCCCAGCTTGGCCACGCCAGCGAGGATCTGCTTGACCTTGTCCTTCTCGGCGGTGGCTAGGTACTCGGAGTTGGTACGCGGGTAGGTCAGATAGCCCCGCTCGTAGAGGCGCTGGACGATCTCCAGCGACTTGTCCATCGGCATTTTGTAGGCTTTGCCGAGGACATTCTGCAGCTTGGAGAGCGAATAGAGCTTGCCCGGCGGCAGCTCGGCTTTCTTACGCTTGACCGCCGTCACGACCGCCCCCGCCTCGTTATAGCGGCGGCAGAGCGCCTCGGCGGCGGCACGCTCGTCCTTCGAGAAGCGCTCTTTCGAGGTCAGTTCGACCGGCTCGCCGCTCGTCTCAGCCTTACTCACCGGCGCGAAATAGGGCTCGGGCTTAAAATTGCGGATGGCCATGTCGCGGTCGTAGATGGCCTTGACGATGGGCACGATGACTCGTCCGACGCGCAGGAAATGGCCGGTTTTGAGGGTGGCGTATCGGGTCAGGTTGACGCCGTAGAGCCAGTCGATCAGGGTGCGCGCATAGCCCTCGTTGGCGAGATTATCGCACTCGGCGGCTGGCTTCAGCTCGGCCAGCGCCGCCCGCACCGTCTGCGGGGTCTGATCGGGCAGCCACAGCCGCAGCTGGGGCTTGCCCTCGGCCTCGGCCTGGCGCACGCAGAGGCGGATGATGATCTCCCCCTCGCGGTCGGCGTCGCCGGCGTTGACGATGGCCTCCACATCCTCGCGGTGGCAGAGTGAGCGGATCAGCGCAAACTGCCGCTCGACGCCAGGATCGACCTTTTTGTCAGCCCCGCGGCGCAGCTCGAACTGATATTTTTTCGGAAAGCAGGGGATGTTGGCCATCGACCAGCGGGTCGAGCCGTCGGGGGAGGGCTGGTAGGCCTCGATGTCGCAGAGGGCGAACAGGTGGCCGAAGGCCCAGGTCACGATGTAGCCCTGCCCCTCAAAATAGCCGCTGTATTTGCGCATGTCGCCGATCCCGGCGACGATGTTGCGCGCGAGACTCGGCTTTTCGGCGATGATCAGAGTCACGATTCCCCCTCCTTTCCTAACATTTGCAGGTCATAATTTGGCTCGACGCCCGACGAGCAGATCACTTCACCGTCGCGGGTGATGAAGATTGCCTCGGCACCCGCAGTCGCCTCGATCAGCGCAAGGCCTGCATCGGAGCCGAGCAGCATACAGGCGGTGCTCAGCCCGTCGCCCTGCCGCGAGGACTGGCTCAGGATCGTCACCGACGCCAGCTCGTTATCGCAGGGATAGCCGGTGCGCGGGTCGAGGATGTGATGGTAATATTGCCCGTCGGCGGTAAAGCCGCGGTTGTAGATGCCCGACGTCACCACCGAGCCGTCGTGGACGGCGACCGACAGCAGCGGCTCCCCGCTTTCCGCCGCGGGGTCCTGCACGCCGACCCGGTAGGCTTCGCCGTCCGGCTTGCCGCCGATGACGACGACATTGCCGCCAAGATTGAGGATGGCGTGCGCGACGTCCCGCGCGCGCAGCAGCGCGGCAACACGATCGGCGATCTCCCCCTTGGCGATGGCACCGAGGTCAAGTTGGGTGTCGGGGTCAGCGAAGGTGACGGTCGTGCCGTCGACACGCACCCCGGCATAGCCGACGCTCGCGCAGGCGGCGGCGAGCGCCGCCGCGTCGGGGACGACCGGCGATTCCACCGTGAAATCCCACAGCGCACTCACCCGGCCGATGGTCGGATCGAACGCGCCGCCGGTGGCCTCGGCCAGTGCCAGCGCGTCGGCGATCAGCGCCGCCGTCTCTGGGGAGACGGTGTCTGTCTCCCGCGCATTCAGCCGCGCAATCTCGCTCGACGGGACAGTGCGGCTCAAGGCCGCTTCGGCCTCGCGGATGAGGGCAAAGCAATCGTCAAACAGTGCATCGTCCGCCCCCCAGAGGGTCAGTCGTACGATGGTGTTGAGCAGATACGCCTGCCGGGTTTTCTCCCGCGGCGCACAGCCGGTCAGCGGCAGGCAGAGAACGAGCGCCAGCACGCCGGCTAAGATTCGCTTCATCTTCCCTGCCCCCCTTTGCGCAGTGCGCGCAGCACCAGCTGCGCGCAGATGCCGGTCACAGCACCCGTCACAATGCCCGCGATCAGCAGCACCGGCGCATAAGCCAGCGCCGCGCGATGGCCGATCCAGACGCAGGCCACGCCAAGCTGGCCGAGATTGTGCGCCGCCGCCCCGGCGACGCTGACGCCGACGAGGCTCAGCCCACCGGCACGCCGCATCAGCAGCATCACGCCGAGGCTGAGCAGACCGCCGGCGAGGCTGTAGCAGAAGCCGGTGAAGCCGGCGTAAAGCAGGCCAGCCAGGCAGACCCGCGTCAGCATGACGCCGAGCGCCTGCCGCCCGCCGTGCAGTTCGAGCACACAGAGCAGCACTGTATTGGCGATCCCCAGCTTGACGCCGGGCAGGCCGGGCAGTGCCGGCAGCTGTGCCTCGAGCCAGCCGAGCACCAGAGCCAGCGCCGTCAGGACCCCCAGCCGGGCAACCGTTTGTGTGCGATTTTGCATGATGCCGCTCCTTTCGTTTGATTTAATCTGCCGCCAGCTCGACCGACACGCGATTAGGCAGGCAGACGATCCACGCCGCGTCGGGCAGGGCGCGGACGTCGTCGGGATAGCGCCAGCCGCAGGCGACGCAGGTCTGCGTTGGGCAGTTGGCCTCCCGCATCCGCACCCCGCCGCCGGAGACCTCGACAATATTCACCGCGCCGCCGGGCTGTTCGATCACCAGCGCGGTGTCCTCATCAAGCGGCAGGACCGCATAAAGCGCGCCGTCGAGATAGACCCGCACCTCGTCTCCGCCGCCGCGCAGGGCAAAGCCGAGCAAAGCCAGCCCCAGCGCGGCCAGCAGAACCGCGCCGATGACGATAATATCGCGTCGTTTCATTGCTCCTCCAGACAAAGCGGCACAGCCTGCGCCGTGCCGCCGTTTGCTCAGCCGATCAGCTGATATTCGATGTAGACCGGGTGGTGGTCGGAGGCGTAGTCGCCCATGACCGGGTCGTCGCAGACGTCGTAGTAGGCGGCCTTGATCTTGTCGTCGGTCACAAAGCAGAAGTCAATGATCGTCGCCGACTTGCCGTAGTTGTGGAAGGTGGCGGCACGCTCGGCATCGGGCGCAAGCTCAGCCGCATCGCCGAGGCGGCCGGCCACGAGACTCTTGTAGATCGTGCCCATGTATCCGGTGTTGAAGTCGCCGGTGCAGATGATGGGCAGATCGGGATACTGCGCGATGAAATCGAGCAGCACGCCGGCCTGCTGGCCGCGCGCCTCCTCACTCTTGTGGTCGAAGTGGGTGTTGACATGCATGAAGCGCGCGCCGTCCGACTTCCGCTCAAGGATAGCATACGAGAAGATGCGGTTGAGCGAGGACGACGGGAACTTCGAGGTCACGTCGGGGGTATCGGACAGCCACTTGGTACCGCTGTCGATGAGGTTGAATTTATCCTTTGCGTAGAAAACCGCGCTGTGCTCGCCCGAGCCGTTGTCGCGGCCGATGCCGACGCAGGCGTAGTAGCCGTCCAGCTCGCGCTTGAGGTAGGTCATCCAGGTGTCGGAGGCCTCCTGCACGCCGAAGGTATCGGGCAGGTGGGTCTCGATCTGGTAGAGGACGCGCGCCTGGCGCTCGGGGACGACGTTGCCGACGTAGACATTGAAGCTCATCGCCGACATGGTCTTGTCGTCGATCTTGGTCAGTGCAGGCGCGGCGAGCGTACACTCGACCGTCTTCGCACCGTCCGCCGGGGTCAGCTGTTCGATCAGCGCCAGCACCGCCTCGGCGTTGCCGACTGAGTCGGCACCAGCGGCCACGACGGTCGGCTCACTCGACGTGTCAGCGCCAAGCAGATACTGGCCCGCCAGAGCGCTCACCGCCGAAGCGCCGGTATCACCCACGCAGATCTTCGCCTTTACGCCCTCCGCCTTGCTGCTCGCGACGACCTGCATCACATCCCCGCTCATCTCCGCGATATGATCGGCCAGCAGCTCGGCCAGATGCTTCTCGAACGCCTTATTTCCAGCCGCGTACACGATGGTATACTCGCCGATCGGGCGGCCGCAGAGCGTCATCGACTCCACATCGTAGATGCCGGTCTTGATCTTCCCCTCGCCCTCGGTGAAAAAGTCGGTGCGGGTCGCCGCGCCGGCCCCCAGCACGTTCAGACGGAAGAGGCTGACCGCCTGCGCAGTCGCCTCGCTGGTGTGCCCGGCGATGACCAGCTTGCCGTCGACGATGCCGTAGCCGTAATCATCGGCCTTCAATCCCGCGAGGAAGGCGGCCGTCTGCGGGCGGTTGGTCGCACCGATCAGGATCTCGCGGTCGACGATCTCGTAGCCCTTCATGCCTTCCTTATAGAAGTCGGTCTTGATCGCCATCGACGAACTGCAGGTATCGTTGATGGCCTTGAGCAGTCCTGTCGCCGCGTCGATGAGGGTGTCGTCGGTCTCCTCGGGGCGGACGAGAACATAATCGCTCAGCTCGGCCAGCTTGATCGCAAACGGTGGTGCCTCGGTCTCAGGCGCAGCGGTGGTGACGGCCTCGGTCGTCACGGTGTTGGGCGTGTCGCCCGACTGGCAGCCGGCAAACGTGCAGAGCGCGGCACCGGCCAGCAAAAGGGTACAGATCTGCTTGATTCTCATTGTTTTTCCTCCAATTCAGCCGTCCCGACAAGGGATAGCAGTTCTTCAAAGCGATCAATCACCGGCACGCCGGCTGTCTCGAGCCGAGCCCGGCTGTGGTGGCCGCCGGTAATCAGGACGCAGTCCGCGCCGATCAACGCCGCGACCTCGGCGTCGTGCAGGGTGTCGCCGACGAACAGCGGCCGCGCATCGGGGTGCGCCTGCCGCCACGCCGCCGCGATGGCGGCCTTGCTGCCGGCATAGATGTTGTCCAGCCCCAGCACATCGGTGAAGCGGTCGGCAATCCCGAGCCCGCGCAGCTGCCCCATGAGCATCTCCCGCTCGGAGGCCGACAGCACCAGCTGCGGCATATTCCGTGCCGTCAGCGCGTCAAGCACGGCGGCGACGCCGGCGCGCAGGCCGGCTGTCCGGCTGTGCGCGAGGTAGAGCGCCACCCACTCATGCGCCAGCGCGTCATAGCCCTCACGATCAACGTCAAGGCCGAGCGCGCGGTAATAGTCTTCGATGGGGAAGTCGAAGATGTCACGGTAGTCGTCAAACGATGCAAATTCGCACAGTCCACGGGCGCGGAGCATCTCGTTGATGCTCTCGACCCCGGCAGCGACGTCGTCATACAGCGTGCCGTTGAAGTCCCAGATGAGATGTGTCCACATAATTCCTCGGTTCCTATCATGCAAAACAAACCGGAATGTGTCCATTCCGGTTTGTTTGTCAAATCTGGCATTAGCCTTCTGGCGGCCAGTTGGTGTTATACCATTCGTTGTAGAGGTAGTTGGGCGTACCTTCAGTCAGCGTCTTGTTGGCGTTGGCGAAGTCGGTATTGGCCAGCAGCTCTTCGTAAGCCTTGTCAACAAAAGCAGTGACCTCCTCGGCGCTCTTGCAGGCGTCGAGCTTGGGCAGGTACTCGTCGCTCACCTTCTCCATGATCTCAACCCACTTCCAATCCAGCTCTTCGGCGTCAAAGGAGAAGCCGTGCAGCGGATCAAGGCGGGCGTCGATGTTCTGAAGCTTACCGGACTCCCAGGCGTCTGCGGGCATGCCCTCCTCGGGATAGGCGACGAAAGCGTTGCCGGTCTTCCCCAGATCCATCATGTAATCCTTGTTGAGACGGGTCAGGGTGCCATCCTCGTTGATCTGGTAGTTGACGCCCTCGATACCGTACTGGAGCAGATTGCGCAACTCGGAGTTGGTGTTGAGGTAGGTGACGATTTCCATCGAACGGGTCAGATCCTTGGTGTAGGTCGTGACACCGAACATACCGGAGTACAGCGACTCCTCGGTCGCCATGGGGTTCTCGAGCACGATCATCTCGTACTTGTCACCGTACTGGTTGACCAGGTCGCGGGAGCCCTTCATGACAGAGATCGCGAACGGCTTGGAGGGATCGGCATTCTTCTTGATGTAGCCCTTGTCAGCAAAATCCTGGATGGTCTTGATCTGGTCGGTGATCTGGCGGGTCGCGAAGATCTGACGGAAGCTGACACGGGTGCTGTAGCCAGCAGTTGCGCTGACGAACGCGCCGACGACGGAGCGCTCATCGGTGAACTTCAGGGTGTCCTTGTCGAGGGACATGTACTTGATATTGGTCAGCTCAAGCTCGCCGCAGACGGGGGTAACGTCGGGCTCGTACTTGGCAACGTCCTCAACAAACTCAGCCGCGAAGGAGAGCTCGGTGAAGTCGGTGGGATCATAGCTGTACTTGGCAGCCAGCTCCTTGTTGACCAGCAGGTAGGTGTACTCGCCGATCACATGGTTGTTCGGGATAGCATAGGTCGAGCCGTCGACCTTGGCTGCATCCATGAAAACAGGGTTGATGTAGTCCTTGAGCTTCTTGGAGCCGCTGCTCAGCTCGTCATCGAGACGGGAGAGAACATCGCGGTCGATGTAGTCAAGGTAACGCTCATAGCCGGTGAAGGCGATGATATCGATCTGGCGGGAGGATTCCTCGGGGTACTTCAGCTCGGACAGACCCCACTCGTTGACGACGGTCTCCTCTGCGGTGGTCTCGTCGCTGGTCTCCTCGGCGGTAGTCGCAGCCTCGGTGATACCGAGGGCCTTCAGCTCCTTCTGGCGCTGCTTTGCTGCCTTGCGGGCAGCCTCTTCGGCCTCGATCTCGGCCTCGATGCCGGCGACCTTCTCCTCGAGGACGTCGTAGAGCTCATCCTCGGTGTAGAAATACATGTTCACCTGGGTCTTGAATTTTGCCTTAGTGATCTTGTTGAATGCCTCAGCGACCGCTGCGGCCGCTTCATCGGTGGTTTCCTTTTCCGTAATCAGATACATGCTCAGGGTCGTCGTGTAGCGGGAAGCCTCATCGGTGATTTCCTGCTCGGCATTTTCGCCCGAAGTCGAGCTGCAGCTCGTCAGCATGACGGAAAAGAGCATGATGACGGTCAACATCAGACTAATCAGTCTCTTGTTCATGTTTGATCCTCCTGTTAAAATTGCGGCCGCACGGGCGCGCCGACTTTGATACTACAATATTGTACACGAAATTTTGTCTTCTGTCAAGGCAAAAATTATGTCCAAACCAAATCCTTGGAAAAAATGGAGCAAAAAGTCGCGCCAAAAATCGCAAATCGGCCAAAAACGGGCGTCATTTTTCACAAAGGCACCCGCATGATTTTTGGCGTTTGCACGGAAAATTCAGCGCTTTTCATAATTTGTTCGCCGCATTTTTGTGAATAGGCGACAATCTTTTGCGTTTTCAGCAAAACAGAAGCGATCAATCCAGATAATCGCGCAGACGCTTGGAGCGGCTGGGATGGCGCAGCTTGCGCAGCGCCTTTGCCTCGATCTGGCGGATGCGCTCGCGGGTGATGTTGAACTCCTTGCCGACCTCCTCGAGGGTGCGGGTGCGGCCGTCATCGAGGCCAAAGCGGAGCTTGAGAACATGCTCCTCACGCGGGGTCAGCGTGTGCAGAACTTCATTGAGCTGCTCACGCAGAAGGGTATAGGAAGCCGCCTCAGCCGGTGCAGGCGAGTCGTCGTCGGGGATGAAGTCGCCGAGGTGGCTGTCCTCCTCCTCGCCGATCGGGGTCTCGAGCGAGACCGGATCCTGCGCGATCTTCATGATCTCGCGCACCTTGTCGGCGCTCATGCCCATCTTCTCGCCGATCTCCTCGGCGGATGCCTCATGGCCCAGCTCCTGCAGCAGCTGGCGGGAGTAGCGCGAGACCTTGTGGATGGTCTCGACCATGTGCACAGGGATGCGGATGGTGCGGGCCTGGTCGGCGATGGCGCGGGTGATGGCCTGGCGGATCCACCAGGTGGCGTAGGTCGAGAACTTGTAGCCCTTCTGATAATCAAACTTATCCACCGCCTTCATCAGGCCGAGGTTGCCCTCCTGGATGAGGTCGAGGAAGAACATGCCCTTGCCGACGTAACGCTTAGCAATCGACACGACAAGGCGCAGGTTGGCCTCGACCAGCTCGTTCTTGGCCTGCTCGTCGCCCTGGGACATCTTCTCGGCCAGCTTCATCTCGCGGTCAGCGTCCAGCAGCGGGACCTTGCCGATCTCCTTGAGATACATGCGCACCGGGTCGTCGATGGCCAGGCCCTCCTGGGCCAGCATCTTCTCCATATCCTCGGCGCTCTCGAACTGCTCGACCTCGCTCTCGATCTCCTCAAAGCCGGTCGAATCCATATACCCGGGGACGGCGATGCCGTTGCTCTCCAGTGTCTCGTAGAGCTTGTCGATCTGATCCATATCAAAATCGAGCTCTTCCAGTGCCTCCTCGAGATCGGTACCCGAAAGCGCGCCCTGCTTGCCTTTTTCAATGAGGTCGTTTACATCAAGTTTCTTATCGTTGTTCATGCCTTTTCCCCTTTTTTGGTATGTATTTCCTATATTTACATGTATTTTTATCACTTTGTCTTCTGCCCCTTCGCGGCGGCCAGCGCCGCGCGCTTCCGCTCGATGGCAGAGAGCACGCCGCCCGCTTCCTCGCCCTCCCGGCGGCGGACTGCTTCCTCGCGCAGCAGTGCCGCGCTCTCGCGCAGGACACTGATGCCGTTTTCGCTCAGCTCGCGGCGGTTCAGGCGCATCCGCTCCAGCCGCCCGATCTCGTCGGGGGTAAAGCCCTCGCCCAGCAGGGTCATGTCAAAGCCGCTGTCGCTCCGCTCGAGGTCGAGGATCGCCGTGAAGACGCGCCGACCGAAGGCGGTGAAGAAATCGTCCTCGCCAAGCTCGACGGCCCCGCCCGCGACAGCGGCGCGGTGCTCGTCGTAGAGCAGCATCAGCCCCAGCACCGTTTCCTCGGCGCGGGCGACGCGCATGTTCTTGGCGGCGTCGGGATTGACCCGGTCGCCAAATCCTGCAGCGGCGGCCTGGGCGTCCCTGCCCTCCTGCTGGCGGCGCTCCTTTTTGAGGCGATTGACCTCGCGCTCGACGTCCTGCCGCATCACCTCGACGGGCAGCTCGAGCCGCTTGGCCGCCTCGGTGACGTATACCTCGCGCTCAACGTGGGAGTAGGTTCCCGCGATGATGCGGCAGAGGGCGGCCGAGGCCTTGATCTTTTCCTCGGGATTGCTGGGGTCGTGCTGAGCCAGCACCGTCTCGAGGCGGTATTCGAAGCCGGACGCGCTGCCCGCCAGCAGCTGGCGGAAGCGATCGGCGCCGTAGGTTTTGATATATTCGTCGGGATCCTTCGCCCCGCTCATGCGCAGGACGCGGGTCTCGAGCCCCACCTCGCCGAGGATGCGCAGCGCTTTCTGCGCCGCATTTTGCCCAGCTTCATCACTATCATACGAAATCACGACACGTGATGTATGGTATCTCATAATCCGCGCCTGTTCGGGTGTAATCGCGGTTCCAAGCGTAGCAACTGCACAGGGAAAACCTGCCGCATGCAAAGCAATGACATCCATATACCCCTCGCACAATATCATTTGCTCAGAGCAATTTCCTTTTGCATAATTCAAGGCAAACAGGTTTCTGCTTTTCTTAAAAGCCGGCGTGTCGGATGAGTTTAGATACTTTGGCTTGCTGTCATCCATCACACGCCCGCCAAATGCCACAACATTTCCAGCAACATCAATGATCGGGAACATAACCCGGTTTCGGAACAACGAAAATATCGACCCATTTTTTTCGCTGCGACGGCACAAAAAACCTTCCGTCATTTCTTCGTCCGTATAGCCTTTGTCTTTCAAAAAGCGATACAAGCTCCCGAAATCGTTTGGCGCAAACCCAAGACCAAAGCGTCTGATCGTTGCCCCGCCCAACTTTCTTTTTTCCAAATATGCCCGCGCTTCTTGACCAGCTTCAGAATTGAGCATGTCGCGAAAATAACGTGCAGCATCTTTATTCATCGCTAGTACACGGGCGCGCTTAACGCCCTGTTCTTTCGACTCGCCACTGTGTGGAACAGTCAGCCCAACTCGATTCGCAAGGAATTCTATCGCTCCCATAAAATCGAGATTCTCTCGTAATCGAATGAACGTAATAACATCGCCACCGACACCACAACCATAGCAGTGAAAATGTTTATCCGGATATATCATGAACGATGGTGTTTTTTCACTATGGAACGGACAGCAGCATACTAAATTTGAGCCTGAGCGCCGCAAAGCCACATATTGGCTTATCACATCTTCCAAATCATTTCGCTGAATCAGTTCTTCAACAAACAGACGGAATTCTCTATTATCGTTAATCATTCCGCTTTATTTTCCTCCCCAGACCCGCGGGATGAAGAGCGCCCTGTACATGTCGATGGCGTATCGGTCGGTCATGCCGGAGACATAGTCGCAGACACAGCGTTCGACCGGCTCCTCGTCGAGGTTTTTGACGTAGAGGTCGGGCATGCGGCCGGGGTTCTTGCGGAAATATTCAAAAAGGCGGATCAGCAGCTCCTTCGACTTCTTCTCCTCCGCCTTGGCGATCGGATTGCGGTAGACCCGCTCGAAGAGGAACTGGCGCAGCTGCTCGGTCGCCTCGGCGATCTCGGGCGTCATGGTGATCTCGGGCTTGCCGTCGCTGGCCTCGATGACGGCGGTGACCATGGTGTTGATCCGCTCGCTGTGGCCGCGGCCAAGGACATTCAGCAGCTCGTATGGGATATCGCCCAGCGTGAGGATGCCCGCACGGCAGGCGTCGTCGATGTCGTGATTGATATAGGCGATGCGGTCGGCGAACTTGACGATAACGCCTTCCAGCGTCGACGCCATGTGCTTGCCGGTGTGGTTGACGATGCCGTCCCGCACCTCCCAGGTGAGGTTGAGGCCTTTGCCCCCCTTCTCCAGCTTCTCCACCACCCGCAGGGACTGGTAGTAGTGCCGGAACTCAGGGTCAAAGCACTCCTGCATGGCCTCCTCCCCGGCGTGGCCGAAGGGGGTGTGGCCGAGGTCGTGCCCCAGGGCCGCCGCCTCGGCGAGATCCTCATTAAGGCGCAGGGCGCGGGCAATGCCGCGTGCGATCTGCGTGACCTCGAGGGTGTGGGTCAGGCGGGTGCGGTAGTGATCCTCGGCGGGGGCGAGGAAGACCTGCGTCTTGTGCATCAGCCGGCGGAAGGCCGAGGAATGGATGATGCGGTCGCGGTCGCGCTGAAACTCGGTGCGGTTCTCGCACGGCGCCTGCGGATGCTCCCGCCCACGGGTATCCGCGGTCAGAAAGGCATAAGGGGAGAGCGTCTGCCGCTCCCGTTCCAGAAAAACATCGCAAATATTCGCCATTTTTCTCCCTCCTCGCGTTTTCTACCATTAAGATACGACAAAGGCACGCAAAATCCTTTTTCTGCGCAAAAAATTTATTTTTTCTTCAATTCTTGTACGCGAAGCGCTCGCCGGTGACGACCGCCTCGTCGCGGCCGGCGCTCAGCTCGCGGATTTTCGCCCGCAGAGGCTCGGCCTCGGGGGCGCGGACGGCGAATTTGACGGTGACGGCGTCGGCAAAGGCCGTGTCGTCGATGATCGCGCCGATGCGCTCCAGCTCGACGGCGTACTTCTGATATTCCGCGTAGCCGCAGGTCAGCGTCAATTCCGTATATTTTTCGTAGGCGACGATGCCCGCCGCCTCCAGCGCGATGGCTGCGCTGTGGGCGTAGGCGCGCACCAGGCCGCCCGCGCCCAGCAGTGTCCCGCCGAAGTAACGGACGACAACGACACAGGCGTCGTCGCAGCCCGACTTGACGATCACATCCAGCACCGGCCGCCCTGCCGTCCCCGACGGCTCGCCGTCGTCGGTGTAGCGGGCTTGCGCGCCGTTCCGCATGGTGTAGGCCCAGACGTAGTGAGTCGCGCCGGGATAGTCGGCCTTGACGCGGCGGATGAGGTCGTTTGCCTCCTCCTCGCTCTTGACCGGGGCCGCGCGCCCGATGAAGCGGGAGCGCTTCTCCTCAAACTCAGCCTCGGCCTCGCGGGCAAGGGTGATATACTTCGGCGGCTCTTCGAGTGCCGCGGGGATGTCATTCTTCGGTTTCGTCTTGGCCATAGCCCTCTCCCAGATAGCGTCGCAGCATGCCCGCCGTTTTGGCGTCAGCGACCGCCACCGCCGTGATGTTCTCCGCGCCGTAGTCGACCGACTCGACCGTCGCGTTCTGATAAAGCTGATTCAGCGCGCCCGCCTCGGCGTTGGGGATGACGAAGGTCAGGCGGCGCCGACCGGCCATGACCAGGCCCTCAAGCTGTGCGACGAGATCGTCCACACCCTCGCCGGTCTTGGCCGAGATATGGCAAACCGCACCCTCGCGCAGATCGGTGGGGATGACCAGGTCGTCGGGCGCCTCGCGGTCGCACTTGTTGAAGACATAAAGCGTCGGCTTGCCCGCCGCGCCGAGATCGCGCAGCAGCTGCTCGGTCACCGCCAGCTGCTCGCCGCACTCCGGGTCGGAGGCGTCGAGCAGGATCAGCAGGATATCGGCGCAGACCGCCTCGTCCAGCGTCGAGCGGAAGGCCTTGATCAGATGGTGGGGCAGGCGGCGGATGAAGCCGACCGTGTCGGTCAGCAGGACCGACTCGCCCGAGGGCAGTGCGAACTTGCGCGTCGTCGGGTCGAGGGTGGCGAAAAGTTTATCCTCAGCCAGAATGCCCGCGTCGGTCAGGCGGTTGAGCAGGGTCGACTTGCCGGCATTGGTGTAGCCGACGATGGCGATCTTTGCGATGCCGCTCCGCTCGCGGGCGGCGCGCATGGTGCGGCGGTTGCGCTCGAGCTCGTCGAGGGCGTCCTCCAGCGCTTCGATGCGGCGCTTGAGGTGGCGGCGGTCGCGCTCCAGCTGGGACTCGCCGGGGCCGCGCGTGCCGATGCCGCCGCCCAGACGCGACAGCTCAGTCCCCTTACCAGTCAGACGGGGGGCGGTGTACTTCAGCTGGGCCAACTCGACCTGCAGCTTGCCCTCGCCGGTTTTAGCGTGGAGCGCGAAGATGTCGAGGATCAGCATACTGCGGTCGATGACACGGCGGCCATCAAGCCCCTCCTCGAGGTTGCGGATCTGCGAGGGGGTCAGCTCGGTGTCGAAGACGATGAGGTCGACCTCGTTGGCCTTGCACAGCTCGGCCAGCTCCTCGACCTTGCCCGAGCCGATGTAGGTCCGCACGTCAGGCGTTTCCTTGGTCTGCAGCATGCGCACCACCGTCTCGCCGCCCGCTGTATCCAGCAAGCGCGCCAGCTCATCGAGGCTGCGTTCAGCCTCATCCTCGGGGCAGTCGCGGTTGATGATGCCCACCAGCGCCGCGCGGCCCTCGGCCGGCTGCTCGGTCACAAACAGTTCTTTTTCGTTGATTGTCATACACATCCTCCTGTCCTGTTCGATTCAAATGAAAACGCAACAAGGGCAATGCACACGCTGTTCTGCGCGCACCTTGCCCATATTGCCCGGGATAGAAGACCTGAGCTTATTTGCTTGCCTCAAGACGCTTCTTGAACTTGTCAACCCGTCCGCCGGCGTCAACGAACTTCTGCTTGCCGGTGAAGAAGGGATGGCACTTGGAGCAAATTTCAACTCTCATCTCGCCGCCCTTGGTGGATCTGGTGGTTACGGTCTCGCCGCAAGCGCATTTGATCACGACTTCTTTATATTCGGGATGGATTCCTGCCTTCATTATTCGCACCTCACTTTAGCTGTATTCATAATACGCCCAATTATAGCACAGATTTTCCGAAAAAGCAAGTGTTTTTTTGATTTTTCTCAAAAAATATTTCGTTCACGGTCACCCAAGACGCCGCGAGAAGGTGTATCCCGCCCGCAGGACGCCGTCGCCGGTGCGGTAGTCCCCTTCCCCAACGATTCGGTAGCCGCAGGCGGTGTACAGCCCCTGCGCCGCAAGATTGTCCTGCGTCGTTTTGATCCGCACCTCGGCAAATCCCTGCGCCCGCAGGAATTCCTCCGCGAAGCCGACCGCGAACCGCCCGGCGCCCCGGCGATGCCAGCGCGTCCCGACGGCCAGCGTACTGATCCAGGCGGTGTGCGTCCCGGACAGTCCGTTCAGCTTCAGCCACGCCACCGGAACACAGCCGAGGCAGACGAAGAAATGCGCCTCGTCGGGGTCGGGGGCGGCCATGATCTCCCGCCACTCCGCGAGCAAAACGCGGCGGTCGTGCAGTGCCGCCTGATTCTGCCGGTGCAGCTTCATGATGAAGGCAGGCTCGTCAATTTCCGCATAAGGCACCACGCTGTACGGCACGGGCAGGTCGAGCTCGAACATGATCTGCCCGGCGTTGTCCAGCCGATCAAAAGGCAGCCATGGCCGCTCAGCAAAGCCGAGCGACCGCTGCAGGGCGAGGCTGGCGGCGTTGTCCGCCTCGACATAGCAGCGCAGTGTCCGCGCACCGCGCTCCCGCAGGTGGCCTGCCGCCGCCTGCACCATGCCCGACGCGATCCCCGCCCGGCGGTGCTCGGGGAGGACGAACAGGTCGCCGTAATACCAGAGTGTGGGATCTTCGGCGTTCTGCAGGCAGTTAAGCCGCCCGACCAGCCGCCCGTCACGGCGGGTGGCGACGACATGAAAGAAGTCGGTGTCGCACTTGCTGTCGAAGTTGAAGCTGCGGATGCGGTTCACGCACTGTGGGCTCGCGGAACGCCACTGCGCCTGTGCGCTCAGCGCCGCGAGATCATGGGAAAGGTAGTCGGTGATCTGGATGGTGATGATGTCGTTCATTTTTAGCCCTCTTTTCTTGAAAATAAAAATGCTCTTGATAAAATCAAGAGCATTTTGTGGATTGAAAAGGGTCATGCGGCGGACAAAATGGCAGTTGATTTTATCAGGCTGGTTGTCATTTTGTCCACCTCGCTTTCGTGAATCGTTGAGTTCAGTATAGCAGATTTTGCGCAGGCTGTCAAGGGTTTTCGCGGATTTTCACCAGCCCGAGTTGATGATCCACGCCAGCACGTCACCGATCAGGGCGGAAGCAAAGACGCCCATCAGCAGGAACGCAAGGAACCCATGTCCGGCAAAGCCGCCTGTCTTCGTGCTCTGAATCGCAAACAGCACCACGATTGCGACAAGGATCAGCGCAACGATCCCCACCGGGATCAGGCGGATCAGCCGGTTCTCGGTCTTACGGCAGAGGAAGAATTGCAGGGCAAAGATCGCAATTGCGGGCAGAACCAGGAGCAGGATCGATGTCATGGGGATGCCTCCTTTATACTGTAATTGGTATTCACCTATATAGACGGGAAAAAACCAGAAATGTGACAAGGATCAACCAGTTTGCAGGACAAGCCATACATGCGAGAAATCTCGGCGAGCAAGATCGTCGCGCCGAATATAAAAATAGATACCGCCATCGCAGAACGACAATTCGCATCCTTCTTCTTCAAGCGAGCCCATCTGAAACAGAAGTATCCATTTTCTGCTGTCTGCATTGATCACCGCGCATTCCGCTTCGCTGAGCGCGCGCATTGCGTCGCCGTTTCCCGTATACAGCCCGCGCCGCTCAACCATTTCACATTCAGTCAGGCGCTCGCCCTGCACCAGCATGGCATAGCCGAGCACCGTGTGCTGATTCTCCTCGTTCGGGACATGCAGTTCTCGTTCCTCGCAGATCTCTTCATAATCATCCCAGTCAACACCGGTCTTGCCGCGTGTAAGATGTTCAAATTCCTCGTAAGACGGGAGCATAGGTTCAGCAGAAAAGTCAAGTGCCATCTCACCCAAATGATACTCTTCCTTGAGGTCATCTGGAAAATCTGTCGGCACCAGTATCTCATTTTCAAACCAGAAGACACGCGCCGCTCCACGATCAGAAGGGTCAAAGCCCCACGGCATTGATTCAACTTCATAGAAAAAAGAAAGCATCCCTGTTTCGGGCAGCAAGCCATTAACATCAAATGGCTTCAATTCCGCGCAGCTGAATTGAGCAAGAAAAGCCAGCGGTCGATTGGCACGAATATCATCGCAATCTACACCTTCATAATACGGCCACACAAAATCGGCCGCCAAATTTACTCTTTCCTGTTTCGATGGGCGTTTCAGCGGGGGCGGGCGTCACCGTGATCCCGTTGCGGCTCAACTGCTTCAAGGCAGCGCCAAGCGTCAGCTTTTTCATCGATCCAAACATGGTACGGCCTCCTTTTTCTTTCATTATACCATGCCCGCCCCCACCTGTCAAGCCCTACACCCGCCCGACGATCTCCTCGCGCAGGTGTGCGATGATCTTCTTCTCAAGCCGCGATATGTACGACTGCGAGATGCCCATGCGGTCAGCGACCTCCTTCTGGGTCAGCTCGCGGCCGCCGCGCAGGCCGTAGCGGAGCTCGATGATCTCGCGCTCCCTCCCCTCGAGGCGGGCGACGGCGGCGCGGATGGTGCGGCGGTCTTCATCGGCCTCGATGTCGCGGCAGACGACATCCTCGTCCGAGCCGAGGATGTCGGAGAGCAGCAGCTCGTTGCCGTCCCAGTCGATGTTCAGCGGCTCGTCGATCGACATCTCGCACCGCTGGCCGGAAGTTTTGCGGATGTGCATGAGGATCTCGTTCTCGATGCATCGCGAGGCGTAGGTGGCCAGCTTGATGTTTTTGTCGGCACGGAAGGTGTTGATGGCCTTGATGAGGCCGATGGTGCCGATGGAGACCAGGTCCTCAATGCCGATTCCGGTGTTCTCGAAGCGCTTGGCGATGTAGACCACCAGCCGCAGATTGTGCTCGACCAGCGTGGCGCGGCAGGCCTCGTCGGCGGGGTCGGCAAGGCGGGAGATGGCGTCGGCCTCGTCGGTGGGGGAGAGGGGCGCGGGCAGGACGTCCGAGCCGTTGATGTAATAGACCTCGTGGCGGGGGCAAACGACCGACAGCGCCAGCGACAAAAGGCCCCGGGTACGGGTGAGAAGATTGTTCATGCGTTTCACACTTTCCTTCATATATTGATAGAGTGCCGCTCAGCCGGCGCGAGGTCGGCGGGCAGGATGGCGTCATAGTCGCGGCCGTGCGCATCGGCCATGGGGCAGATCAGCGCCGCGCAGGGTTCGCCGGCCGCCGACACGCTGTCGGGTCGCAGGGCGAGCAGCATCCCCCTGCCCTGCACCGTCGAGGCGGGGACAAGGCAGAGGCGGCGCGCATCGGCGGCGGGCAGATCCGCCATGGCTTCGACCCGCTGAGCGAGCAGAACGCCGCGCAGAGGGGCATCGACCAGTACCCCCAGCCGCCGCGGGGCGACGAAGATCACTCCCCGCCCAGTCACCGGGTCGCGCAGGAGATTGCCGCTGTCGGTCAACGCGTCGAGGGTGAGCGTGCGCTCCCCTAGCGTGACGGTGACGGTCACCCGGCGGGGAGCCGCACGGCGGCGCAGGTGGGTGCCGAGGAGAGTGATCCCGCTCCCGGCCAGCGCCAGCAGGAAGAAGCCGCCGCCCGACGTGGCGGCCTCGGCCTCCCCGGCGAAGAGATTGGCCAGCGCCGTCATGCTGCCGCCCAGCAGCAGGGTCGCGAGGAAGAAGCTGCCCAGTGTCAGCGCAAAGCGGCCCGGCGAAGCCCGACCAAAAGCGAGGAGACTCATCCCCGCCGCGACGGCGAGGTCGAGCACGAGGCCGAGTGCTCCGTCCCAGCCGCCGAGCAGCGCCAGCACCGACCAGACACCCCCCAGCGCCGCCGCCGCGCAGAGCCGCCAGCCCCGCGCCTCCCGCTGCGCCATCCGCCCCGCCAGCCCAAGCGCCAGCAGATCCATGCTGAAGTCGATCAGCCACAGCACATCGGCGTAGACCACCTGCTCCATGCCGCCACCTCCTTTGGCTATATTATACAACCCGTCCCATGCGGATTTTGTCAAAGCGGGGCCGCGCGGCGAAAAAGAAAAAGGCGAATGCAATGCATCCGCCTTTTTGCGGCCTTGTTTAAGCAGTTCAGCATCAACGGCCGCGCCTCTGTCAGATCTCGAATTCCTGCCCGTCCTCCGCGACCGTCATCGGCTCATCCAGAGCAGCGCGCAGGGTCTCGACCCGCTCGGTGGGGTTGGTGCGGTGGTAGATGTGGGAAATGATCATCTGCTTCGTTTTACACTGAGCCAGTCTGGGCGCGAGCTTGTCGAGGTAACCATGGGCCGCCTCGGTGATGATGCAGTCGTAGCCCACCGTGAAGGCGTCCTCGGGCATGTCGCACATGTCGGGGCGCAGGTCGCCGGTGAAGAGGACGCGCTTGCCGGTGGCGATCTCGGTCACGGCAAAGGCATAGGAGCGGCGCTTGAAGCTGTCGCGGTCGACGACGTGGTGCTGGGTCGGGAAGGCGACGACACGGATGGCCTCGTCGGCGTAGATTTCGCCGGCGGTGATCTCGGTGTAGCGGAATGCCTTGCCCGGGCCGCCGGTCAGCATGGTCTCCCATGCCTCAAGCGCCGTTTTGAGGTCAAGGCTGGGGGTGAAGATCAGCGGATCGCTGTCTTTGTAGAACCAGTTCGACAGATCGATAAAATGCACCAGACCGTTGATGTGGTCGCCGTGCAGATGGGTCAGGAAAATGGCCGAGATATCGGCAAAGGGCACCCCGGCGCGGGTCAGCTCGTCGGCGATGGGCGCACCGGCGTCGATGAGATAGTGCTTGCCGCCCGCCTCGAACAGGACAGATGTACAGCGGCGGTCACGCTCGGGCACACCGTGGCTGGTTCCTAAAAATTTGATCTTCATGGGTCAATCCTCCGTTTTTTCGGGCTTTTCAGCCGCAATTTTTTTGCGCGTCGCGGCGTTGAGCGCCGCGCGAAGTGCGTCGGTATAGGGTGAGAAGGCCGCCTCTTCGGCGCCGTAGGTCAGCTGCAGGTCGTACTCGAGCGGCAGCCAGGTGCTGATGTCCGACTCGTTGTGCGCATGGAGCGCCTCCATCTTATCCAGCGCCAGGCAAAGCCGCGCCTCGAGCGAGGACTGCGTCTCGTATTCGTCAAACAGCGCGCTGAGCTTGGAGCGAGCCGGCTCGGGGAGGGTGTTCACCAGGCTGTCGATGGCGCGGTCCTCGGTCTCCTCCTGCGCCTCGGTCTTGACAAAGGCGGGAATGTCACCGGTCACGGCCTCACCGAGGTCGTGGATGGCCGCAAAGGTGAGCAGCTTGCCCAAGTCGATGCCGGGGTACTCCTCGGCACAGAGATAGGCCATCAGCACCAGCCGCCAGCTGTGGTCGGCGACGCTCTCGCGGCGATCGGGCGCGGTATAGCAATGGCGCGGGATGACCTTCAGATTTCCCACGGCGGTGAGAAATTCGAGCAATTTTTCGGGCTGCATGGGGATCAGTTCCTTTCTGGAAAAATATCGTTGAGACCATTATACCAGATGAAGGTCGGATTTGCAATATTTTCGCACATAAATCCCTTGATTTCCCCCCACCGAACTGCTATAATACAAGTACAATCCACCCAAAGGAGCGTGATCCCATGCGTTTTGGCGTCTGCACCTCGCCCGACAAGCTGCCTCTGCTTGAGGCCGCGGGTTATGATTACTTCGAGTTCAACTTTTCCAAGCTGGCAACGATGAGCGAAGAAGAATTCGCCAATCTGCGCCGTAAGGTCGATGCATCCCCGCTGAAGGCCGAAACCTACAACGGCTTCTTCCCCGGCGACATGCCGCTTTATAACGGCTGTGATCTTGACCGCATTGCGGCGTACTGCGCGGTCGGGTTCTCGCGGGCCGAACAGCTGGGCGGGAAGATCGCCGTACTGGGCAGCGGCAAGGCGCGCAGCTTCCCCGAGGGATACGATCCCGCCGAGGGCGCGGCGCAGTTTGTGCGCATCCTGCGCGTCTGCGGCGACGCCGCCGCGCGCCACGGGATGATGATCGCTATCGAGCCGCTGCGCGCATGTGAGTGCGGCTACATCAACACCGTCGCCGATGGGCTGGCCGTCTGCCGTGCGGCCGATCACCCGGCGGTGCGTGTCTTGGCGGATTTCTTCCATATATATTCCAGCGGCGAGAGCTACGACGCCATTGAGGCGGCAGGCAATATGCTCATTCACGTTCATCTCGCGCGCCCGAATGACGACCGCGCCATCCCCACCGCCGCCGACCTCGACGCCTGCCGCCCCTGGGCCGATCTGCTCCGCCGCGTCGGCTACGACGCCCGCATCAGTCTCGAAGGCAGCATGAAGCCTGATTTTGAAACGGCCATCACCGCGGTTTGGCCGGTGCTGGAGATGTTTGCAGAATAACAACGCGAAAATACACCTCATCCGTCTTGGCCTTGTGGCCAAGACAGCCTTCCAGCTGAGCTTCGCTCAGCCCAAGGGGAAGGCTTACAACATGCAGCGACCCACAAGCATTCCCCTTGAGGGGAAGGTTGCACCGCAGGTGACGGATGAGGCGGAATCCAGTCTATGTTAATATATTAGAGACAAAAAGGAGGCCCCACCATGATCGACGAAAGCTACATGAACATCACCCGCTACGACGTCCTCGGCAAGCTGCCCGACCCCTTCCAGCGCGCTGACGGCAGCCGCCTTGCCTCGCCCGATGAATGGGCCGAGCATCGCCGCGCGCTGTACAAGACCGCCGTCGAGCTTCAGTACGGCACCATGCCGCCCCCGCCCGAATTTCTCGAGCTGGAGCTGCTCTACCGCGGCAAGGAGACCGAGACCTACCGCATCACCACCGGCCGCCGCGACCATCCCATCAACTTCATGATGCGCATCATGAAGCCGGCCGGCAAGCCGGCGGCGCCCATGCCCGCCGTGGTCGACGGCGACCTCTGCTTCAACTATGCCTTCGACAAGGCGTGGTACACCGCCTTCACCAGCGAAAACATCTGCCTCGCCCTCTTCAACCGCACCGAGCTGGCTCACGACATCCAGCACGAGGGCCGCCGACAGGGTCAGCTGTACGCCGCCTACCCCGAGTACACCTTCGGCGCCCTCGGCGCCTGGGCGTGGGGCTACTCCCGCTGCGTCGACGCGCTGGAGAAGCTCGACTACATCGACAAATCCTGCATCGCCTTCACCGGCCATTCCCGCGGCGGCAAAACGGCGGCGCTCGCCGGCGCGCTGGACGAACGCGCCGCCATTGTCAACCCCAACGAGACCAACGCCGGCTCGTGCAGCTGCTACCGCATCCACATGGCGGCCCTGGTCGACGGCGTCGAGAAGCGCAGCGAGACCCTCGCCGACCTCTGGCGCAACTTCGACTTCTGGCTCGGCCCGCAGATGGGCGACTACACCCAGCGCGAGAACGAGCTCCCCTTCGACTGCCACTTTCTCAAGGCCCTCATCGCCCCGCGCACCCTCTTCCTCTCGGAGGCGGCCGACGACCTGTGGGGCAGCCCCATCGGTGCGTGGATGACCACGCAGGCGGTGGGCGAGGTGTACAAGTTCCTCGGTGCGCCCGAGAACCTCATCTGGTACTTCCGCCCCGGCCCGCACTTCCATGATCTCGAGGACGTCCGCCGGCTCATCAACGTCATCAAGCATAAGTATGAGGGCAAGCCGCTCGAGGAGGGCTTCTTCCGCACGCCGTTTGTGCAGCCTGAGCTGATCTACGACTGGAAAGCGCCCGAATCCAAATAAGTACAGTAAAATGCAGACCGCCCATGCGGGCAATGTCATGAACTCAAGAAATTCACCATAACAATTCTGCTGTGTGAAGCTTTTCGCGCTCCCGCGCGACCAGAGGGCGGGAACCATCTCAAACGCCGAAGTTTCCCGCCCTCTGGACTCCCACCTTCCTTGGCTTGGCGCGCTATCCCATGACAAAAATCAGCCCCGAAACGTATGTTTCGGGGCAATTTTTATGAACACTGGGATCACGCCAGCCAAGGAGATTGGGGGTGGAGGGGGTTAGGGGACGAGGTTGGTTTACCAACCTTGTGACTTGGCAAAGCCAAGTCGGGAACTCTTGGCGTCTGAGATGGTCCTTTCCCCCTCCTCGCGCGGGAGCGCGAAAAGGTTAGCGCGAAACAATCCTGCTATTACCAAACCTTAAGTTCATGACATTGGCCCATGCGGTCTGCATTTTTGCTCAGATCATCGTCCACACCCAATAGATCGCCCCATATACCGCCCCGGCAAGCGTGGCGTAGAGCAGCACCGGCCCCGCGACGGTGAAGATCTTCGCGCCAACGCCCAACACCCAGCCCTCGGCCTTGTTGTCGATGGCCGGTGATACGACCGCGTTGGCAAATCCGGTGATGGGCACCAGCGTCCCCGCACCGGCGCGCTTGGCGATGTCGTCGAAGACGCCGAGCCCGGTCAGCAGCGCCGCCAGAAAGACCAGCGTCACCGCCGTCGTCGTGCCGGCATCCTCCTTGTCCAGTCCCCAATATTGATACAGCGTCGTCAGCCCCTGCGCGCCGCAGCAGATACCCCCGCCAACGAAAAACGCCCAGACGCAGTTTTTCAGACAGGGCGATTTCTTCGCGCGCTTCTCAGCGTAATCGGCGTAGGTCGTTTTGTTGATGTTCATACGATCCCTCCCTTTGCCCTTATTTTCCCCCGCCGCGCAAAAATTTATGTAGCCGAAGTGTAAACATTTGCGCCGCCGTTTGACTTTTGGCGTGCGGTGCTGTATAATAATAGGTAGTTGATTTGCCCAAAGGAGGATCATATCATGGCAAACTGGGATAAATTCTGCGACACCGTGTCCAACACCGCAAACAAAGCCGCCGCCAAGGCCGGCGAGCTCACCGACGTGATGAAGCTCAAATACAAGCTCCACCAGACCAAGACCGAGCTGCGCGAGACCTACGAAAAGATCGGCCGCTTGACCTACGACCAGCTGCACTTCGGCCACGACCGGGCCGTCGAGATCGACAAGCTGCTCCCCGAGGTGGGCAAACTCCGCGACCGTATCCGCCGCCTCGGCGCCGCCATCGCAAAAGAAGACAACGCCGTCTACTGCGCCAACTGCGGCACCAAGCTTGAATCAGACATGAGCTACTGCCCCGGCTGCGGCCAAAAGCAGACCCGCCCCGAAACGGCAGAGACCACCGAACCCGTCTCCGCCGACGAAGTGTAAAGGCGGCAAGCCGCCAGCCAAGGAAAGGGGGTGCCGGGGGAGAAACTTCGGCGTTTGAGTTGGTCCTCCCCCGGCTCGCGCGGGAGCGCGAAAAGTCCCGCTGAAGCCGAAAAAAAATGTAAATCACCCGCGAGGAATCCCCCTCAATTTGCGAGAAAATCGAAGAATTCGCGAGCTTCCCCCACGCTAAATTAAAATATTCGGATTTTTTCAAAAAAATGCTTGACAAGCCTGCTTAGTTGTGGTATACTAAGCAGGCTGAAATTTTATCAACAAAATGTTTCTATGGAGGAAATTCGCAATGTCCACTTTTATGGCGAAAAAAGAAACCATTGAGCGCAAGTGGTACGTGATCGACGCTGCCGGCAAGCCCCTCGGCAAGACCGCTGTCGCCGCCGCTACTATTCTCAGAGGCAAGCATCGCCCCGAGTTCACGCCTCACGTCGACTGCGGTGAGTTCGTGATCATCATCAACGCTAAAGACGCCGTCCTGACCGGCAAGAAGCTGACCCAGAAGTACTACCGCCGTCACTCCGGCTACATCGGCGGCCTGAAGGAAGTCCAGTACAAGACCCTGATGGCTACCCGTCCTGAGCTGGCTATGGAGCTGGCTGTCAAGGGTATGCTTCCGCATAACACCCTCGGCCGCACCGCAGCTACCCGCCTGAAGGTCTACGCAGGCGCCGAGCACAAGCAGCAGGCACAGCAGCCCGTGCCCTACGAAGCTTGAGAACAGGAAAGGATGGTATAACTGATGTACACTAGTGCAAAGCCCTACTTCTACGGCACCGGCAGAAGAAAGAAGTCGGTTGCTCGCGTCCGTATCGTTCCCGGCACCGGCGCGATCACCATCAACGGCAAGGACATCGACGCCTACTTCGGCCTCGAGACCCTGAACCTCATCGTCAACCAGCCCTTCGGCGCTACCGGCACCACCGGCAAGTTTGACATCATCGCCACCGTCACCGGCGGCGGTCTCTCCGGCCAGGCCGGCGCGATCCGTCACGGTCTCGCCCGCGCACTCTGCCAGGCTGACGAGAACTATCGTCCCGCCCTCAAGGCAGCAGGTTTCCTGACCCGCGACCCTCGTATGAAGGAAAGAAAGAAGTACGGTCTCAAGGCCGCACGCCGCGCAAGCCAGTTCTCCAAGAGATAATCTGGGAACACTACTATTGTTCAAAAAACCCCGAAACCACTATGGTTTCGGGGTTTTTATTTGTTTATGAAAATATGACTTGGTGCAAACTTGGTGCAAAACGCTATGCGATGATAGCAAACGATATAAAACAATATGGGAAGTTTGCTCTTATTTGCCAATTTCGAGACCATCCCACCCGTCTTTCTTCAAAAGTGCGCTGGCGTAGTTTCGGCTGAATGAATAATAGAAGCAGTCAAACAAGATGCGGTCATCGGGGCGATTGGAGCATTGAATGGTATAACCCTCGTTTCTGAGTACGGCTTCCATCTCCTCTGCGTTCAGACCGATGTAGAAGCCCACATTACACAAAAACAGCTTTCCATACACACGGCGTTTGTCTTCTTCCTTGTTCTTGGAAAAGGAATAGAAGACATTTTTGTTTATATGGTTCTCTCGAATATCAGCAATCAGATAGTCGGATATGGTTCTGCTCTCGGCTGGCTTCAGCTTTCGTTCTACCGTTTGCCATTTACCACGCTTAATCTCCCGAAGCACTTTCTTTATATCCATCTTGTTTATCTGTTCGGCTTTTTCAAGAATATTTACCTTATATGTAATAGTCTCCAACGACAGCTGGTTGATAATGGCATGTAAGGCTTCACGCTTGCCCGATTTGAAGCTGGCTATATTCTTTGAGTATTGCTTAACCCTATCAGCTTCTCTGTTAATGCTCTTGGATATTAAGTGGCTGGTTGTGTTCTCCAACTGTAATTGTTCAACATCAGCGGTAATGTCAATTTCCTCGCCATCGCTGGTGATAGCCACATATCGGGGGAACTTTAGCACGGACAGTTTGAGTGCTCTATCAAACTGTGCGCTTGTCATTGTTCCCTTATGAGCATTGAAGAACTCTATATACTCCTTACAGAACTCAGCAACGGCTTCTTGGTACCGATAGGGGTACTCAGTATAAATCGGTCTGTCGCTCGGCTGAATGGCTGTGCGACATTGCTTTATCCAGCGTGATAACTGGGTGAGATTAAGGTTCTCTATATCAACTTGAAACAACTCGTTCATAGCAAAATCCTCCTAACAATAATAATTATATATTAAATATTCTCAAAAGTCAATATAACTGCTCCTATTGATAGGAATAGCATTGGCTGAAAGTCTTGATTTTCAACGGATAATATCGCATAATCTGTGTGTCAGCTGGCTTGTTCCTTGAAAACTGAATAGCGTTGTGAGGCATAGAGTTATATTCAACATCGGATTTCAGTATCATATATCAATATGAAAAACTTAGTCGAAAGAAAGGAGAGTATGACAGCGATTGGGATATTGAGCCAATCGCTACAATTTAGTAGGTACTATGTGAAGAAACGGCGAAGCCGCCGCTTCTTCACATATTCCGAGAGCATTTTGTATCAGTTATGGGTTATGCCCTTTTCCCAGCCAAAGGCGAAAAAGTGGTTTTAGACTTAACTAAGGGGGTGCGAGAATGGGTCGCAAAAGTAAAAACATCAAGATTGAATTGAACCGTCGTATTGATGAACTGCTCCGTATTGGGGAGAAGAAAATCAAGGACGATAAGACCAATCCGAACAGGGCTGAGGGGATTCATTCCATCCGCACTGCCGATACATACCGAAGCATAGCAAACAGCTTTGCTGACTTTCTCAAAGGTCAAGGGGTTAGGACAATGGCTGAGATAGAAAGGCAGCATATAGAGGACTATATGCTCAGTCGCTCGGCCTTGTCTGCCTACACCCACAGTAGAGACCTGTCAGCAATCAACAAGCTGTTGGATACCAGGTATACGCCGAGAGACTTCGGCTTCCAAGATAGAAAGCACTCACACATCACTAACAACCGAGGTACGGCACTATACGACACCTCAGAAGCCAAGCGAAACCGAGAGCAGATTGAGTTTGTAAGGGCAACAGGCATACGCAGACAGTCCATTGCCACCATCACCCCCGAACAGGCGGTACGAAACGCAAGCGGTCAAGTCATTGGCTTCCATCTCATAGAGAAAGGCGGCAGGGAGCGAAACTGCGTTGTGCTGGAACAGGAGCGACCAAGGATAACCGAGCTTGTCAATCAGAAGATTGCGGAGCAAGGTGCTACTGCTCCAATGTTCCGAGCTGTTGACAGCAACGCCAACCCACATTACGCACGACGCGAGTACGCACAGGCTTTATATGCTGATTTGAAGCAGGCACACGAAGATGGGCGTGATTACTACGATGGCTACAGAAGCAAGTTCATCAACGAGCAGGCTCTTGAAAAGGCTATCAGTCGATACAACAATGAGGTTGTACGGGGATATGAGCGTGATGTGATGGCAGAGGTGTCTCAGAACATGGGGCACAACCGCATAGATGTGATAATATACCACTACTTAAACTAATTGGTGTTATATCCCTCTTTTCTTTGTCGTAGAATGAAATATAAGATACAAACTTGTCAAAGATTGGAGGGCAATATGATTTTATCGTATGATGAAGAACTGTTCCTCTCAACCGTTATGGCAGAGGAGTTTGAAAAATCCTTTTCCGAATGGATTGAGCATATGGAACAGGATTATTCCGCTGTGGCAAGGGCGTAATCTTGCTTGTCATATATTTTCATCTTTCTTCGGCCTTGCGAGAAATCGCAAGGTTTTTACATAGATAAGCATACTTCTGTTATAATTCCGCAGAAGTTGAAGTATAGTATAATATAACAGACCTGATACACCTGTTATGATTGCTCGACTATATTTGACTAAGCAAGCAAATAAAAGTGGCAGGAATATATCTGGTGAAGAATAAAAAATGGTAGCAACCCGTTAAGGGTTGAACATAAAAGGGCAGGAATATTGAAGTCCCCTCGCAACGCTGTTTGCGAGGGGACTTTCTTGTCCTCGAACACTTCTGCTTAATAATTATGAATACTCTTAGCGTATAATCATAAAAAAGAGCACTCCAATCGACACGATTGGTAGCGACAGCTTCCCTACGGGTTGTTTATTACCGAGAACGCCACGCGTTCCAGTCGGTGCTCCAAAGAGCTTTGGTAAGCTCCCTCGCGTAAGCGAGGTTATCTAATTGACCATCAGCTTGCTGATGGTTTTTGAAACTTATATAAAGGAGAAAGAGTTTGATGAAAAGCTATTATAATAAAGCAAAAGACTATTCGATTACTTCTCGTTCAGTTAAAACAAAGCATTACGAAGAATTGAAAAAGCAAGCTGAGGAAGAAAAGAGAACTGCTTTAGAGTTCTGTATATGGTATGATTTCCAGCTGGTGGATAAAGCAAAACTGGATACTGGTGTGTTTTCCTGTATCTTGGACTTGGTGAATAACAAACACATCACCGCACCCTATGTTAAAGAGTTTCGCCTTGCCTGTATTCTTTTACAGAGGTTTTTACAGTCCAGCAAGGCAATCAATGACAAGTCCTGCCAAGAGTACATCGCTGACCATCCCGAAGTGGCTTCGAGGTTAGAGACAAAGCGTATCAATATGGATTTCAGCCAATTTTTGAACTATGACCGAGCCAAGGCACATAAGCAGTTGTTCCCATTCTTCCGAAGCAAGGGTATCAATACTGACCTTGTGGCAGAACTGATAAGCCGTCATCTGCTGGCATATGACCTTGACCGTCGCAATCTGATTTTTCTGAACAGAACCGATAGAGATACCATCGGTGTTGAGAAACTGGGAACTGGTACAAAGCACTTCCAGCGTTTAGAGGGAACTATGCCGATGTGCTGGCACTACTGGCTGGAACAGGACGAGCATATTACATTCCGTGCCGACATTGATACGGTCATTTTCTTTGATACCACACTCAATATGCTAAAGTACCTCACAGACAACGAGCCACAGGAACGAACACTTTACGCCAGCCTACATACTCCGAACTGCCTATTGGAAACATACAAGAACACATTGGCGTTGCTCCGCTTAGATGTAAAGATAGAGTATGTGTTTGAGGATGAACTTAAGACCCGCCGTTTTAAGTTGTTCAACCTTATGCCCGATGAGTCGATGTTTTTACCGAAGCTGGCAACACCAGCACCCGAACCAATAGCGGCAGAAGCTCCGACAGTCGAAGCCACCGCAACAGCCGATAACGATGACGAAGATTTGCCGTTCTGATATATATGCTCTTGCTTCACAGCAAGGGCATTTTATATTTTGACTGCTCCAACACTATAATCTAATATCCAATAAATATAGAATAGGAGCAATTATTATGGTAAGTATCTGTATCTGCAATCTTGGTCTTTATAACGAGGGCAAATTAGCGTGCAGCTGGATTATACTTCCCTGTACGGAAAGTAAGCTGCAGCGATTGCTGTGGCGTATCGGTATCAATGAGGTCTATGAGGAATGGTTTATCTGCGATAGTTCCAGCGACCTTAACTGTGTCAATGAAGTCATTGGAGAGCATACCAGTATTCATAGTCTAAATCGACTGGCTAAGCGTTTACGGGGAATGAGCAAAAGCGAACTCGAAATGCTGGAAGCGGTGTCAGAGTACGAAAGTCCCCGAACAGCGGACGAGCTGTTGAAGCTGGCGTGTAATTTGGACTGCTATACCATCTATCCCGATGTCAATACCCATGAGGAACTGGGAGAATACTTCCTGTATGAGCTGGAAGCAATCTCCGTCCCCGAACATTTATTGCCATACTTCAACGCTGAAGCATATGGCAGAGACCTTTCCTTTTCACTCGATGGTCTTTTCACTTCGGCAGGATTTGTCGAAAAAATTGACGAGCCAAGGGACATAGAATATTAAATATATTTTCTATATTCTTTTTTTGCTCTTTGCTATTCCTACAGATAGGAATAGCAAAGGCTGGAACCCTTGTCTTTTAAGCAAAAAATATGTTAGAGTATATGTGTAAGCTACAGAACAACAACTCGAAAGGAGATTACACATATATGACTACTAACATTCCGAAGATGATGACCGTTAGAGAAATCGCCGCAACAGGCGTTTTGACTGAAACTGCTATCCGCAGATTATTAAGAGAAGGAAAGCTTCCTGCTATCTATAGTGGCAAAAAGGCTTTTATCAATTTTGACCTTATGTGTGAAATGCTGGCTAATCTCAAGCCAGCCAGTTAAGAAGGGAGAGATATTATGAGCATTAAAGGCGTTACCAAGCGTGGTGAAAACACATATCGTTTTACCGTTTCAATGGGTTTTGATGAAAACGGAAAGCATATTCGGCGTACTATGACATACAAATTACCTGAAGGAACGGCACCGACCAAGGCGGAAAAGATGATTCAGAGGGCATATAACGATTTTGAAGATTTATGTAAAGAGCCGCCTAAAGTTGAAAAAGGCATTACTTTTAAGGAACTTGTTGATATTTATATGAGGGAGTTTGCTCCCAATGAATTGAAACCAGTAACCATGTACAACTATGAGGGGGATTTGAGAATCCATCTGCTTCCTGTCTTTGGAGAAAGGGAGTGTGTTGGTATCGAAAACAAAGAGCTGACGACCTTTTTTACGGGTCTTGATTTGTCGCCCGAAACAACACGTAAACTAAAGACAGTAATGTCGAGCGTTTTCTCTTATGGAGTAAAGCAGAAGTATATTAACGAAAACCCCTGCGTGAATGCCAACCATAAGAAAGACCCCAACAAGAAAAAGAAAGTCAAATACCTTAATGGTGAGCAATGTAAGAAGTTGATGGAACTTACCGCTGAATATAGCGCATTTAATACTCTAATAAGGTTCTTGCTGCTTACGGGACTGAGAATCGGGGAAGCACTTGCCTTAACTTGGAGTCAAATTGACTTTGTAGATGAGGTTGTAAATGTTTCTGATACATTGGCTTTTGCTTACGGTGAAAAATACATGTCTTCGCCCAAAACTGAAAACAGCATTCGTACCATTAAGTTGGGAAGTTATGGAGTTAGCTTGCTAAAGAACCACAAGGAACAGCAAGAGAATGAGCAACAGCGTGTAGGCATGAGCGAAGAATGTCGCCAGCTTGTATTCCCATCTCCACTGGGTAAATATGGTGATAGAGGTGGCATTAACAAAGAACTGAAGAAACTGCTGTCGGAGAACGGTATGCCGAGTTTAAGTGTTCATGCTCTGCGCCATAGCAACGCCAGTCTGATGATTAACGCTGGAGTCGATATTAAAATGGTGTCTGAAAATCTTGGGCATTGTGGTATCGGGGTGACTGGCGATATCTATTCTCATATGTTCAAGGCATATAAAGCCAAAACCGCAAAAGCACTTGAAGACTTTCTGCTATAAGCTATTCTTACTCGTAAATAAACGGTTCCGCTTTACACAGAACCGTTTATTTATAGGACGACACGATACTTACATTCGTGTCGTCCTCTTTATTTATTCACATTTTTGTGGTAAAATATTACCAATTAGATAAACTTGAATTTGATGGAGAAATCTTTATGAAACCATTTGAAAATATTATTCCGAGAGATTTTCAAGGTGGAGTGCTTGTTCTTAAAGATGGTCAAGTTGTTTTTGAATATTGCCAAGGTAATGCTGACCATAGCACAAACACTCCCTTCACATCACATACTACAATTACATTAGCTTCACTGTCTAAGCAATTTGTCGCAACAGCCATTTTCCTCCAGATAGAACAGGGGAAACTTTCTTTGGATGATACAATCGACCAGTACTTTCCTCAATATCCCCAGGGAAAGAACATTACGATTCGCCATCTGCTACATCATTCAAGTGGTATTCCCGATTATATCAGTGATAGAATTATCCCTGATGCAATCCAAAAATATGAATCAGAGCACGGAATCGCACCAACTGATGTTATCGAGTTTAATAAGTGCATTGTTTCAGAATGTCGTCCTGTTAGTCTTTCAGAATGTTTTGACCTAATTGGTGAATTACCTTTGTATTTTGAGCCAGGCTCAGAGGGCAGATACAGTAATACCAATTATTTTTTACTTGGTCACATTCTGGAGAAAGTATCCAGCAAGTCTTTTTCGGATGTAATGCGTGATGTATTTATGCTCTTTGGGTTGAAACATACACACATGAATGGGCGTGACGCAGATGCTTGTGGATATGCCAAACATGATGATATCATTTTTTCCTGTGGCAGACCTGCCATGGATAGTGGTGACAGCAGCGTTGTTTCTTCGCTAACAGATTTAGGACTTTGGTGCAACGCTATACTAAATGCCGATATATTGTCTGCTGACAGTTGGAAGGAATGTCTGAATTTTAACCCGAAGCCTTATGGATGTGGTTTGTGGCAGTTTGATAATGGTTGGTTTGGACATGATGGAGGATTGCCAGGATTGAGACATTGGCAAAGGTTGAATTCTAAGGATAAAGTGGCAATCATTATCCTCTCTAATGTTGTTATAGAGGAACCACCCTTTCTTGCCCAAATGATGGAATACTTTATTCGCTAAATCCCAATTTGATGGTGTTTTATATGAGAACAACGAATGTTATTGTTCTGCCTTATGACAGAGCATGGAAATCTGCTTTTGAAAAAATAAAAAAGGAAATTGAAGGTGTAATCGGTGATTTGATTGTTGATATTGAACATGTTGGAAGTACATCAGTTGAAGGACTTTCTGCTAAACCTTGTATTGATATTGATGTAGTAATCAAAGATTATTCGGTATTTGAAGATGTTGTTCAAAAATTAGAAACGATTGGCTATATATACGAGGGTGACCTTGGAATCAAGGATAGGGAAGCGTTTAATTACTCAAATAAACCACATTTGCAAACGCACCATTTATATGTGTGTCCACAGTATTCAGAGGAATTACATCGGCATGTTACATTTAGAGATTTTTTGGTAAATAATAACGAAGCAGTAAAAAAATATAGTCTAGTAAAGGAGACGGCTGCAAAACTATTTCCAAATGATATTGAGAAATACATAGAATACAAATCGCCTTGCATTGAAGAATTATACAAACAATGTGGGTTGAAATAATTTAGCAAATTCCAGTAGGTAGGACAGTTAGATAAACTTGAATTTGTAGGTGCGAGAATGATTATTTTAATTACAGGAGCATCCCACACGGGAAAAACAGCACTTGCCCAGCAACTGCTTGAAAAATATAAATATCCATACTTATCCATTGACCACTTGAAGATGGGGTTAATTCGTAGTGGAAACACGAAACTCACACCAATAAGTGATGATAGCGATTTGACTTCATACCTGTGGCCGATTGTTCGCGAAATGATAAAAACTGCCGTTGAGAACAAGCAACACTTAATTGTTGAAGGTTGCTATATTCCGTTCGATTGGCAAAAGGACTTTGACTCCGAATATCTTGAGAACATCAAATATTTCTGCCTTGTAATGAGTGAGGAATATATCAGAAACCACTTTGCTGACATAAAGAAATATGCAAATGCCATTGAAAATCGTTTGGATGATGAATGCTGTACAATGGAGAGTGTATTGGCAGATAATGCAGAAATGTTAGACCTCGCACAGAAGTATAATGTGAATTATATACTCATTGATGATAAGTACGAAATCAATATTGATTTATAACGATAAATTCCAATTTGTCGAAAAATGTGGGTGTGAATCTTGGTGCAAACTTGGTGCAACATTCCGTGAAAACCTATCAATTTTATAAAACGATATACGATTACACACTCACAATATCACACGATATGAACGTTATTCGTGATATAAAACACTTTCAAACGGTTGCGTAAAAACTCCAAGAGATAAGTTTCGGCTCAGCCGAACCTTCATCTTGTGGGCACCTTGCTTCGCCCATACAAAAAGCTCGCATCTGCGGATGCGAGCTTTTTTCATTATTCCTCCCTGTCCTGCATCCGCGCCAGCTCCTCGTTGACACGGGCGATGCGACGACGTTCTGCACGGTCGGCCAGCAAGAAGAGGGGAATACCCCCGACCAACGCCCCGCCAACAGTGCACGCCATCACCCGCCAGACAGTTTCTGCGCGAACATACCCGAACAAGCTGAGCAACCCGAACCCTGCCCACGCCTCCAGGAACAGGCAGGATAGCCGACGCACCCACAGCGGCCATGTGCCCCGTCCCACTAAAATGATCTGCGCGATCAGTGCAGAAGCCAAAATCTCCATCACAAAGCAGACCAGCAGGCGGACACCCAACTGCGGATAAAAATGATGGAGAACAAGAAAGCCCAGTGTCACTGCCGTCACGCCGGTCGAAAAGGTCGTCCAGAACAGCCTGAGCCGTTGTGTAAATTTCATATCAGCACCCCCAATTTCTCCTTGATCCCCGGCATGTACTGCCGGGACACCACCAGCGCCTCGCCGGTGGTCAGTGTCACCAACAGCCGCGAGTTCGGCTCGCGGCGCATGCGGGTGACCTTGCGTAGATTCACGATGGTCGACTTCGAGATCCGCACAAAGCTGGTCTGCGCCAGCTTTTCCTCGATCTGATACAACTTCGCCGGCGTCTCGAAGGTTCCGCTCGCCGTGTAGAAAAAGACGCGGTCGTCCACCGACTCGAAGTAGAGCAGCTCGCCCAGCGGGATGAAGTGGGTCTCGTCGCCGGCGATCCCCGCGACGGTGTTGCCTGCCAGACTCAGCGCCGCAATGATCTCGCGCAGCTCGCCCGTCATCGCCGAGCAGCGCACCGTGATCTCGGGCTCGGCGAGGTTCGGGGCCTCGATGATGTTGATCTTCATGGTCTCCCTCCTTTGCTGGCTATAGGATAGCACAGTTTCGCCGCCCCGTCAAGGGGGCGGCGGGTATGCTGCGCGCCGGGGCGGGTGTGCTGCAAAATATTTGCTGTGTTCACAAAATTTTCATTGACAAATGTCGCCGAATGTGCTATACTACATTCACAGACAATTGTCAATGAATTTCCCGAACGAAAACAAGGAGGTAACACGATGAGCCAAACCAACTTCACCCGTCTGCCCGACGCGGAGCTGGATGTGATGCAGGCACTGTGGCAGGCCGGCGAGCCTCGCCGGCCGTCGCAGCTGCTGGAAGCCCTGCGCGGCAAGCGGAATTGGAGCCTGTCGACGATACAGGTGCTCTTGACGCGGCTGCACGAGAAGGGCTTCGTCACGCTGACCTGCGAGAAGCGCTTCCACTACTACGCGCCCGCCGTCGGCGAGGAAGCGTACCGCGTCGGCGAGACACAGAGCTTTCTTGAGCGGATGCACGGCGGCTCGGTCAAATCGCTGATGGCGGCGCTGGTCGAGTGCAACGGCATCAGCGCCGACGATCTCGACGAGATCGCCCGGATGCTCGGCGGAAAGGAGGGGTGAGCATGTACGATCTCTTCCTCACCATTGCCGAGATCACGCTGGCCATGACGCCGATCCTGCTCATCGCCCTGCTCTTCTCGCGGCTCAGCCGGCGCTGGTCGGCGGGTTGCCGGTACGCCATCTGGTGCGTACTGCTCCTGCGGCTGGCGATTCCGCTCAACTTTTCCCTGCCCGTTCCGGCGATCGACCTGCCCTCCCCCGCGCCCGCCGAGCCGATGCCGCAGTTTGCGGTTGCGGCGGTGCCCGAGGGCTACGTCCCAACGCCTGTTTCGATCGCCCCCGACCTGCTCCAGACTGCCTACATCGCTGACGGCATCCCCGACACGGCCTATGTGGACGTCACCGCAACTCTGCCCACGGTGGACGTCTCGCTTGATCCGGCGGTGGTGCTCTGCTGGATGTGGGCGATCGGTGCGGCGGTGGTGCTGGCGTATCAGGCGGTGAACTGCCTGTCGTCGGCGGCCAGGCTGCGTCGGTGGAAGCTGCCCGCCGCCGACGAGCGGCTGCTCGCGGCGCTGGAACGGGCCAAAGCGGCGGTCGGCCTGCGGCGGCGGGTGAGCCTCTGGCTCTGTCCCACCGTCATCTCGCCCATGCTGCGGGGACTGATCCGCCCCGAGATCCTGCTGCCCCACGGCGACTACACCGACGACCAGCTCGACGCCATTCTGCGGCACGAGCTGATCCACTGCCGCCGGGGCGACCTGTGGTGGAAGCTCTGCAGCATGCTGGCGGCGGGTCTGCACTTCTTCAACCCGCTGGTGTGGATCGCGCAGAAGCAGCAGGAGATCGAGATGGAGCAGTCCTGTGACGACGCTGTCTTCCGCCTGGGCGACGTCTCGCGGCAGGCCTACGGCGAGACCATGCTGGCCGTCGCCCGCGAGGGGCTGTCCGCCCACGCCGCCGGACTGAACACGCAGTTCCACGCCTCGGCCAAGACACTCAAAGCCCGCTTCGCGAACATCCTCGACACCTCGGCCAAGCGGGCGGGCGTCTGGCTAATCGTGCTGGCGCTGCTGGTGGCGGTCGTCTGCGGCGGGCTGGTGTCCTGCCGCGAGGATGCTCCCCTCGACACCGACGAGAACGCCGTCATCGAAGCAGCCATGGCGGCTGCCGATGAGGCCTGGGACTTCGACGTTGCCTACGTCACCTTCGACGGTGACACCGCCACCATCTCCGCGCTGCATACCCCTGCCCCATCTTACAGCAAGCAAACGCTCACTCCTGTCTGGGCCGACCTCACCCTGACCAGCGCCGACGGCAACTGGACAGTCACCGACGGCCTCGACGGCAAGCTGAACATTCGCTCAATCGAGGCCGAGAACGGCCGCCGCAATGCCCGCGAGATCAAGCGCACCGCCGAGATCGAGGCCATGATCCGCGCCGTCTGGCCGGGCGAGGACAGCCTTGCCGATTATGAAGCGGCCAATAATATCTATCACACCGCGCAGGCCAACCTGGCTGCACTCAGCGACAGCGGCTCTTCACTTGGCGAGATGAAAGCCACCCTCAACGACCTCCTCGCCCAACAAGCCGCATCGAATGACAGCTCAATGGAACTGAAACGCCGCATCTACTCCCTCCAGGACGAGATCGACGAACGCACCCAAACCATCGCCGCCCTGCAGGACGAGATAAAAATTCTGCACAGCACGATGCAGAATGCCCTCCCCGCCGCCCTGCGCAATGCCGCCTATCCCTTGCCCGGGCCTGCGCCGCAGATCACCCTCGATGTCCCCGCCAAAAACGCCGAACCCGCCCTCGAGCTGGCCGCCGCCCCCGGCCTCCCCGTGCTGACCGTCGCCGACGGCATTGTCCTCGCCGCAGGCTACGACCCGGTGGACGGCAACTTCGTCCTCATCGACCACGGCGAGGGAGGCTTCACCCGCTATTGTTGGCTGTCGTCGGTGAGCGTCTCCGAAGGCGACGCGGTCCAGCGCAGCCATCAGATCGGGCTCACCGGCCGCTCGGGCCATGCGCGGATGGCCGGATTGCGCTTCGTCTTCTCGCTCGGCGCACACGCCGACGACCCGCAGATGCTCTATTTCGCAGTAAACGGCACCCTCACGGTTCCCAACGAGACGACAGCTGAAACCACCGACACCGCGACCACCATCGCCCCCGTCGTCACGACCGCGCCAGTTGTGACCGAACGCCCCTTCTCGCTCGTCATGCCCTTGCTGGACGGCACATATCGGGTCGGGATCGGGTTCGGCGAGTATGACTATTATGGCACGAAGCACTTCAACGACCAGGCTCGCTACCCCGCGGCGCAGGACACGCCCGTCTTTGCGGCCGCCGACGGTGTGGTCAGCGCTGCCGGTTACGATTGGCAGTTGGGCAACTATGTCACCATCGACCATGGCAGCGGCTACGCCACGACCTACGCGCACATGAACGCCATCAGCGTCGGAATCGCGCATGGGAAACCCGTCTCGCAGGGCACACAACTGGGCGTGGTCGGCACCACAGGCAATTCCACAGGCAATCACCTCGGCCTCATGCTGACCAAGGACGGCGACTATATCGATCCCGCCCCCTACATCCACTTCTCGCTCCGCCCGGCCTACACCTACACCCTCTCGAGTGCCCTGCCCAAACTGCACAGCTGGACGCAGATGACCGACCTCCACCTCTCGAACGACACCGTCTCCCGCCTCGGCAGTGAGTACACCGCCATCGACTACGTCCTCCGCCAGCTCTACGGTGACAACCACAAGTTCGGCCAGTACACCCTGCGCCCCGAGCAGATCGTCATCGACGGCAAAACGATGGACAGCGTCTGGGAGCTTCAGTACAGCAGCTACGAATCGGTGCTGATCGCCATGGAGGCCGGCGGCGGGCATATGTATCTTGCCGAGGCAGTCTCCCCCTACCGCTCGACCGCCGCCGTCTGGTATGAGATCATCAACGGCAACTTCGGCTCCTCGCTCGGCAAGACCGACTACACCGCCAGCGCCGTCGAGAACGCCACACCTCTCTTCACCGAGACCGTCTGGTTTGTCCGCAACGAGCAGTATGATGTCAAGCTGACCGGCGCCGCCACTGTCAAGGTGGAGGTTCCGGTGGTGTACGAAGTAGCCACCGCCTGGCCGGCTGTCCCCTCCTTCACCACCCCCATGCCGGTCGACGGCCTGATGACCCGTGCGAACCAAGAACGTATCATCGCCGAATATGAAGCTGTGCTGGGCTACCTCGTCAAGAAATACGGCGAGAACCACGGCTATACCGCGCTGATCCTCACCACCAGTATGCTTGAAGGTTATGACAGCGTCTGGTATGCCCAATCCGACACCAAACCCCAATCTTCATTTTGCCATGAAAGAAGGCGGCAGCGGCTATGCTGTTGGGTATCTCGATACCGGATGGTTTTTCCCACCCGTGTTCAGCGACGATGTTCCCAACGGAACGATGATCCTTACCCCCAGCACCGCCGAGTCCCTCTTTCCCTGCGACATCACCTTCCCGCTCGACTAAACGAAAAATCCCCCTTTCGGGGGATTTTTCTATTGTTATTCGTCCTCGTCTTTCTCGACCGGGTTCACCACGACCGAGAGCCGCGTGACGCGCATGTCGTCCATGGCGGCAACGATGATGTAAAGGTTTTTGTAGGTGAAGCTGTCGCCCTCGTGCGGCGAAGCATCCAGCATCTCGATGGCCCAGCCACCGACGGTGGTGTAGTCGGATGCGAAATCGCGGGTGTTGACTTCGAGCATCTCAAAGAAATCCCAGACGTTCATGTCGCCGTTGACATCGTAGGTCGTCTCGCCCGTCTTGGTGTACTCCTCGACGATCTCGTCGGTCTCATCCCAGATGTCGCCGACGATCTGCTCAAGGATGTCCTCCATCGTCACAATGCCCATCGTACCGCCGTACTCGTCGACGACGATGGCCAGGTGAGCCTGACGCTGCCGCATTTCGGCCAGCGCGGCGGGCAGCTTCTTCGACTTGTGCAGGAAAAGCGGCTCCATCAGCAGCGGGCGGATGTCGATCTCCGCGCCGTCGGCCTCGATCAGTGCGCGGAAGAAATAGTTAAGGTACATGATGCCGACGATGTTGTCGGTGCTGCCCTCGTAGACCGGGATGCGCGAGAAGCTCGACTGGTCGGCCACCTCGAGGATCTCGGCAAACTCGTCCTCGATGTCGATGGCCAGCATCTTGGTGCGGGGGATAAGGATCTCCTCCAGCGTCGAATCGCCCAACTCGAGCGCCGACTGGAGCAGGTCACTCTGATCCTCGTCGATGACGCCCTCCTCCTCGACGGTGTCGATGATGGAGGAAAGCTCCTGCTCGGTGACGGTCGGCTCGTCATCGCTGTGGTCGCTGCCCCAGAGGCGGCGCAGACCGCGCAGGATCAGCTGCACGATCGCCACCAGGGGAGAGAGCACAATCGTCAGCACGCGGATGGGATAGGCCACCCAGCGCACCACGACGTTCGCGTGCTGCTTGGAGAGGATCTTCGGCACGATCTCACCGAAGATCAGGATCAAAATGGTCATGATGACCGTCGCCACGGTCGAGCCGATCGCCTCGCCCTTGCCGCCGGTGATGCCCAGCACAGCGAGGATATCGAGGATGATCAGCGTCGTTGCCGACGACGCGGCGATATTGGCAAGGTTGTTGCCGATCAGAATGGCGGAAAGCGCCACGGTGAATTTTTCGCTGATGCGGTAGGCCATGGCAGCAGGCTTACTGCCCTCCTCGGCGGCCTTCTTGAGGCGCATTTTGTTGGATGCGTTGAAGGCGATCTCCGAGCCCGAGAAAAAGGCGGAAAACATCAGCATCAGAATAATGAGTATATAAGGCCAGATGCCGCTCATGCACAGTCCTCCTTTCCGGACGAAGCCGCATCCCCGGCTTCCTCAGCCGTGGGATCCTCGTCGTCCAGCTTAACGATGACGCGCGCAATGCGGTTATCGGCAATCTCGTCTACGGTAACGGTAAGATAATGGTCCCCGATGGTCTCGACGAACTCGGCTTCCTCTTCAGGCAAACGACCGAGGCGCTCCAGCGCCCACGCGCCGACCGAGCGGCTGCTGTCCTTCTGGTAGTCGGAGAGACCGATGCCGTTCAGCATCGCGTTGTAAGCAAATTTGCCGCTGACGGAGAAGCGGTTGCCGCCCAGCTTGAAGAAATCCTCGTTGACAACATCCTCCTCGTCCCAGATCTCGCCGACGATCTCCTCAAGGAAGTCCTCGATGGTGACCAGACCTACCGTCGTGCCGGCGTCGTCGCGGACGATGCCGAGGTAGTTGCGACTGCGGCTCATGCGGTCAAGCTGATCGTCGATGAGCGCATCGGGGGAGAGAAAATACGGGTCGCTGAGCAGGGGGCGGAGATCGAGGTTCTTATCGTGGTAATAGCCCTTGAGGAACTTGCGCACCTGCAGCACGCCGATGACATGGTCAAGATCGCCTGCGTAGACCGGAATGCGGGAACGGCGGTGCTCACGGATGTAGTCGAGCACCTCGGCAGGGGCCATGCTGACGTTAATGGCGCAGATGTCCTCACGCATCGTCATGACGTCGGCGACGGTCGTGCTCGCGAAATCAATGGCCGAGCGCAGCATATCGCCGGTGTCGGCGTCAACAACACCCTCCTCCTCGGCGGTGTCGATGATGTCGATCAGCTCCTCCTCGGTCACCGACGGATCGGGCGCCGCAGAGAACAGGCGGGAGAATAAGCCCGAGATCCAGGTAAAGAAGCTTGCGATGGGACCGATCACCTTCATCAGAAACCGCATCGAGCCGGCAAAAAAGAGCGCCGTCGAGTCACTGCGGTCGTTGGCAAAGGATTTCGGGATCATCTCCGCGCAGAAGAAGAAGATCAGCGTCGTGATGATCGTTGTCCAAAGGGCCGAATTGGGAACATCGCTGAACTCACGCGCAGCAATGACGGTCGCCACCGACGCGGCGGCGGTACGCGCCACATTGTTGCCGATCAGAATGGTCGACAGTGCACGCTCGAAGTTATTGACGATGTACATGGTGTTCTTTGCCCGGCGGTTCCCTTCCTCCGCCTGGCTCTTGATCTTGATCTTATTCAGCGCGGTGAAGGCACTTTCGGTGCCCGAAAAATATCCGCCGCACAAAACGAATAAAATAAACACGATCAATAAAGGAATACTGTCACTACTCATGTGAAAAAACCAACTCCTTTTTTATATGGTTAATTGTTAGTATACCGTATTTCATCGCATTTGTCAAGGTTTTCTGGCATTTTCGGTGCAATATTCCCCGACTTTGGCTATTTTTCCGAAAGGATCGCGCCCCCTCTTGTTATTTGGGCGGTTCTGTGATAAAATAGAAGAAAACCATTTTGCTCTGGGGGATCTTATGTCCTATCCGATTTTCGATACCATCCACTCGCCTGCCGACCTCAAGGCGCTGCCCGAGGATAAGCTCCCGGCGCTGGCCGCCGAGCTGCGGGCCTATCTGGTCGAGGAGGTGACCGCGCACGGCGGGCACCTGGCCTCCAACCTGGGCGTGGTCGAGCTGACCATGGCCCTCCACCGTGTCTTCACGACGCCGCATGACCACATCATCTTCGATGTCGGCCACCAGTGCTACGTCCACAAGCTGCTCACCGGCCGCCGCGACCGCTTTCCTACTCTGCGGCAGGGGGGCGGCCTGTCGGGCTTCACTCTGCGCAGCGAGAGCGAGCACGACTGCTTCGGTGCCGGCCACTCGTCCACCTCCATCTCGGCCGCCCTCGGCTTCGCGCAAGCCGACCGCATCGCCGGCTCCGACGCCTACTCGATCGCCGTGGTCGGTGACGGCGCCTTCACCGGCGGCATGATCCACGAGGCGCTCAACAACTGCTCGCGCCACCTGAAACTGATCATCATCATCAACGAGAACGAGATGTCAATCTCGCGCAACACCGGCAAGTTCGCGAAAAACCTCGCCCGCCTGCGCACCTCGAAGGGCTACATCCGCACCAAGGCCGCGACGCGCAGCTTCATCTCGGGCATCCCGCTGATCGGCCGGCCGCTTTTTAACAGCATCCGCACTGTCAAGCAGACGGTCAAGAACATGGTCTACGGCAGCAACTACTTCGAGGACCTCGGCCTCTACTACCTTGGCCCGGTCGACGGCCACGACTGCGCCGCCATCGAAAATCTGCTCCGCGAGGCCATCGCCGCCGGGCAGAGTGCCATCATCCACGTCAAGACGCAGAAAGGGCGCGGCTACGCCCCCGCCGAGGCACAGCCCGGCACCTACCATGCTATCCCGCCGGCCGAGAAGCAGACGCCCACCGTCAATTTTTCGGCCGAGTTCGGCCGCACCCTGACCGAGATGGCAGCGAAGGACAGCCGCATCTGCGCCATCACCGCCGCCATGAGCGACGGCACGGGGCTCGAGCCCTTCCGGCATGCGCACCCCGCCCGCTTTTTCGATGTCGGCATCGCCGAGGAGCACGCCGTCACCTTCGCCGCCGGCCTTGCCGCCGAGGACATGCGCCCGGTCTGCGCCATCTATTCGACCTTCCTCCAGCGCGCATATGATAGCATCATCCACGACGTCGCCCTGCAAAATCTGCCCGTTATCCTCGGTGTCGACCGCGCCGGCCTCAACGCAAGCGACGGCGCGACCCACCACGGCATTTTCGACGTCGCCTTCCTCGCGCAGATCCCGGGCATGATCATCTACACCCCAGCCACCTTCGGCGGCCTGCGGGCGTCGATACGTGCGGCTCTCGCGGCTGACGGCCCGGTCGCCATCCGCTACCCCAACGCAAGCGAGCCGCAGGACATCCTTGACGCGTTCTACGGTGGGAAATCGGAGGAATACCCGCCTTCTGTCCGCACCAATTATACCGATCCGAACACGCTCGATGCCGTCATCGTCACGCACGGGCGCATCGCCGGCGAGGCGCTGGCCGCGTGTGAGATGCTGGCTGCGCGGGGCGTCATCTGCGGTGTGATTCTGCTCGAGCTCATCAAGCCCTTCGACCGGGCGGCTGAGCTGATCGAAGCCAACCTGCCCCGCGGCGAGGCGACGGTGCTCTTCCTTGAGGAGGAGATCCGCGCCGGCGGCATGGGCATGCTGCTCGCCGACCGGCTGAGCGGCCGCGCGATCATGGCGAACAAGCGCGTCCGCATCCTCGCCGTCGACGATGACTTTGTGCGGCGCGACAAGGATGTATCGATCTGGGCAGCGGCCGGCGTCGACCGCGAGGCGGTCGTGCGCACGATCACGGAGGCAAATTGATGGAATATTTTGGTTGTTCGATGCTCTTTTTCTGGATCTGCTACTTTCTCGTCACGGCGGTCGGCATCCTGCATACTATCTTCAACATCTATGTGCTCGGTTACAGCCCGATGGACGGTCAGAGCATGGGCGAAGGCTACGAGCGCACTAAGCCGTGGCACCCGCTCTACAACATCGTCCTCTTCACCCTCTTCGGCTGGCTGTACATGCGCACGCTGCCCGTCCCGACGCTGCGTGAAGCAATCATCACCGGCGCGGTCTGGGCGGGCATATGCATCGTCTTCGACCTCTTCGGCTGGGTGCTCATCAAGCACCCGTGGAGCCTGTCGGTGCGCGGCTTCTACGTCGACTATCAGCCCTGGATCACGCTGATCTATCTCGCCATTTTTGCCGGGCCTGTGGTCGGATTTTGGCTGATTTGAGCCAAAATCAGCCTCTGCAACCATTGGTTGCGGAAATTCCAGCCCTGCTTGGTGGCCATTTTGCCCTGTTTTTGCTATACTGTGGGCATCAACCACAGGAGGTACACCATGAAACTCAACGAAAAGATTATCACCTGCCGACACCTCGCGGGGCTCTCGCAGGAGGCCCTCGCCGAGCTGGTCGGCGTCTCGCGGCAGGCCGTCTCCAAATGGGAGTGCGGCGACGCTGTCCCAGAGCCGGCGAAGATTCTGCTGCTCGCCCGCACCTTTGGCGTGACGACCGACTGGCTGCTCGATGACGCCCTCGGCGATCCCGAGCCGGATCCTGAGCCTCGCGCCCAGACCCTCGACAGCGAGCCTAACCCCGAGCCGTCCCTGCAGACGCAGTACGCCGTGCCGGGCTGGGTCGATTCCGCGCCCGGCGTCATCGGACGATTTCTGCGCCGCTTGGGGTGGCTGGCGGGGGTGTATATCATGCTCATCGGCCTGCTCTTCGTCGGCATCGGCGGTGCGGGGCGGCTGATGTTTGGAATGGTGATGCCCAACCTTTCCGCGCCGATCTACAGCACGTCAAGCAGTGTAGTCATCCGCGATGAAAACGGCAATGATATCACCGACCAGATGCCCGACGAGTTGATCGAGCAGATCATGGGCGATAGTCTGGCGGGCTCACCGCATACGGCCAGCCGATTTGAATATGGCTATGCTCTCTCCTCGGCCGTCATGATCGTGCCTAATCTCATCATCACCATCGGTGTGGTCATCATACTGATTGGTGCAGGGGTGGCGATTGCGCTCTGGCGAGTTGGGCGCGGACGGCAGGACGCCTGACTGCAAGCGGAGCTTGCGAAAAGTTCCAGATGAATGTGGTGGATTTCCCGGCGAAATTCCGCTAAAATGAAGGCACAACAATCTCAAGGAGGTTCACCATGAAACTATCTGATAAGATCTACACCTGCCGCACCCGCGCAAAGCTGTCGCAGGAGGAGCTGGCCGAGCAGCTGAACGTCAGCCGCCAGGCCGTCTCCCGCTGGGAGTGCGGCGACAATGTGCCGGAGCCGGCCAAGCTGCTGATGCTGGCGCGGCTGTTTGGCGTAACAGCCGACTGGCTATTGGACGACGCACAGGAAATGCCCGCTGACACCACCAAAGACGAGGCCAAGCAGCCCTGGGTCGACTCGCTGGTGGAAAACTGCAAATCGCTGGCCGGCCGATTCGACCGTATGCTGGACGAATGCATCCCTGCTGAGCACGCTGAGGACGCGGCGGCTGACGAGGTACCGACGGCTGAGCCAACCGTCGAAGAAGAGACGCCGAAAGCAGATCAACCGCAGGATAAGTCCGGGCATCGCTTCCATCAGTTAGTGGAGCGATTCGGCTGGAAGCTGGGCATTTACATTGCGCTGATCGGCATTGTTCTCGCGGTACTCAGCAGTCTGGCACAGCAGATCCTGGCGGTCCTTGGCGGCTTGATGATCCCCGGCGGTGTGATTCTGACGATATTCCTGTTGGGGAAGAGCAAAAACGCCCCCAAAAAGTAAAATTTTTGTCCCGCAACCACTGATTGCGGCGATTTCCAGCCGGCTGTGGTGGATTTTTGGCGCAGTTTGTGCTATACTGACGGCAAAAGGAGGGAATTTCCATGAAAATGAGCGAAAAGATCTTCCATTGCCGCCAGCGCGCAGGGCTGTCGCAGGAGGCGCTGGCTGAGCGGCTGGGCGTCAGCCGTCAGGCGGTGTCGCGCTGGGAGTGCGGCGAGACGACGCCGGAGCCTGCGAAAATTTTGTCGATTGCACGGACATTCGGCGTGACGGCCGACTGGCTGCTGGATGACGAGCTGGGGGTGGTCGAGCCGCAGGAGCTTGACGCGGAGCCGGAGGCGGAAACGCCTCCGCCCCCACCGGGTGAACCGGCACGCACTGTCCTCATTCCGCCGCCCAAGAAGAGGGGTGACCTTGCCGTCGGCATCATTCTGCTTTGTATTGGGCTTGGCTGTCTGCTCTTCTTTGGTGCGGTCTATCTGTTCGTCACCCGCTTCACCGGTATCCGCGTATTCAACATTCTCGTTTTCCCCGTCGCCCTTATCTGCTTCGGCGGGGGGATCGGGATGGTCGTGTTCGGCTGTATCTATGCAGTGCGAGGGATTCGGCGAAAAAACAGCAATAAATATTGAAAAAAATCGGCCCTGCCCCTTGACAAAGGAGCAGGGTTGTGCTATAATGTGTAAAGCATTTTGCTTTACAGGGAGAGCGGTACTATGTTCGAAAAAAATTTGACCATCGGCTACCTGCTCGACTTCTACGGTGAACTGCTGGGTGACCGTCGGCGTGAGCTGATGTCGCTCTATTATAATGAGGACTACTCGCTGGCCGAGATTGCCGCCGAGGTCGGCATCTCCCGGCAGGGGGTACGCGACGCCATCAAGCGCGGTGAGGAGGAGCTCCGCAACTTCGAGGATAAGCTGGGCATGGCTGCCCGTTTCGCCGAGCTGCAGGCACTCTCCGACCAGATCGAGGCCATCATGGCCTCCCCCGACGCGGACGGGCTCTCCCCCGCCCTGCGTGCGGCGCTCACCGAGATGTGCGAGCGCCTGAAATAAATGAAGAAAGGATTCACGCGATGTTCGAAAGCCTGTCCGATAAGCTGACAAACGCATTCAAAAAATTCAAAAACAAGGGCAAGCTCACCGAGGCCGACGTCAAGGAAGGTATGCGCGAGATCAAGCTCGCTCTGCTCGAGGCCGACGTCAACTTCAAGGTCGTCCGCGAATTCATCAAAACCGTCACCGAGCGCGCGGTCGGCGCTGAGGTTCTCGAAAGCCTCGTCCCCGCGCAGCAGATCGTCAAGATCGTCAACGAAGAGCTGACCAACATGATGGGCGGCTCGCAGAGCAAGCTGACCATCGCATCCAAGCCCCCCACGGTCATCATGATGGTGGGTCTGCAGGGCGCCGGTAAGACCACCCACGCCGGCAAGCTGGCCGGCATGTACAAGAAGCAAGGCAAGCGCCCGCTGCTCGTCGCCTGCGACGTTTACCGTCCGGCGGCCATCAAGCAGCTGGAAATCCTCGGCGAGAAGCTGGACATCCCGGTCTTTTCGATGGGCGACAAGGTCTCGCCGGTCGAGATCGCAAAGGAGGCGCTCAAGCATGCGGAGCGGCACGGGCACGACATGGTCTTCATCGACACGGCCGGCCGACTGCATATCGACGAGGCGCTGATGGGCGAGCTCATCGGCATCAAGGAGGCGGTCAATCCGACCGAGATCCTGCTGACGGTCGATGCGATGATCGGTCAGGACTCGGTCAATGTGGCACAGACCTTCAACGATCAGCTGGACATCACCGGCGTCATTCTGACCAAGCTGGACGGTGACACGCGAGGCGGCGCGGCCCTCTCGATCCGCCACGTCACCGGCAAGCCGATCAAGTTCATCGGTATCGGCGAAAAGCTGGACGCCATTGAACCCTTCCACCCCGATCGCATGGCCTCCCGCATCCTCGGCATGGGCGACGTGCTGTCGCTGATCGAGAAGGCGGAGCAGGCATATGACGAGAAAAAGGCGGCTGAGCTGGAGCAGAAGCTGCGCCAGTCGACCTTCACCCTCGATGATTATCTCGACCAGTTCCAGCAGGTGAAGAACATGGGGTCGATCGAGTCGCTGATCGGCATGATGCCGGGCATCAAGCCGGGCGCGCTGAAGGATGCGAAGATCGACGAAAAGGCCATGGGCCGTGTGGAGGCGATCATCAAATCCATGACCCCCGGCGAGCGCGCCAAGCCCGAGATCATCGGCGCTTCCCGCAAAAAGCGCATCGCCATGGGCAGCGGCACGACGGTTGAAGAGGTCAACCGCCTGCTCAAGCAGTTTGATCAGGTGCAGAAGCTGGTCAAGCAGTTCTCGAACCCCGGCAAGAAGGGGCGCTTCGGCAAGATGAAAATTCCGTTCTAATCCGGATTTTTATAAAAACATTTCTATTTTATTTTTGGAGGATACCACCATGGTAAAAATGAGACTGAGAAGAATGGGCGCAAAGAAGGCTCCCTTCTACCGCATTGTTGTCGCTGACGGCCGCTGCCCCCGCGATGGCCGCTTCATCGAGGAGATCGGCTACTACAACCCGCTGACCAACCCCGTTGAGATCAAGATCGACGCTGACAAGGCTAAGGCTTGGATTGCAAACGGCGCACAGCCCACCGAGACCGTCAAGTCGCTGCTCAAGAAGTCGGGCATCGTTGACTAAGCCCACTCGGTGACAGAATATGTTGGATCTTCAGCAGATTCTGGCAGACATCGCCCGGGCTATCGTGGATGATCCCGACGCTGTCACGGTCAAGATGACCGAGACCGAGGGCACCATCCTGCTCGAGCTGAGTGTCGCGCCCGACGATATGGGAATGGTCATCGGCCGGCACGGCCGCATTGCCAAGGCCATCCGCACGGTCATGAAGGCCGCTTCGGGAACCTGCGGCAAGAAGGTCGCCGTCGAGATCAAATAAGCTGCATGTGCAGACAAGCGGGGCGTGGCAACACGCCCCGCTCTGCTTTTGGGAGGAAGTATGCGTTATGCTGTATTGCGTGCGCGGCTGAGCGAGGCCGGGTTCGATGTGACGATGTTTTCGCAGGCTGATCTGGCGCGGATCAGCCGCGCCATGCGGGAGCTGCCGCCGCTCCCGACGCCGCCGGTGATCGCTTACCCGACGCTGCCGACGGCAGAGCACCGGCTATTGATGGACGAGATTGGCGGGGCGGCGCAGTGCTTTCTTGACGCGCTGGACGACCGCACACTGCTGATCAGCTTTGACCGCGCAGAACTGCATGAGCGGCTGCGCGAAGCCAGCCGCGCGATCAGCGATGCGCTGTCCGGCTGGATGCAGCGGGCGGCGGCAGTGTGTGCGGCCGGAGAAGCCGGCTGTAATCAGACTGCGGCGGCGATGGAAGCCGGCCTGGCGGCAATGCATCGGCTGGTCTGTCTGCATGCGGCGGCGGTGATCGGCGGGCATGCTGAGGCCGACGCCTTTGCGGCGGCGATGTGTTCGCTTGAGGCCGATCTTGCGGCGGCCGATGCGGCGCTGGGCGAGGTTGACGCGGCGCTGACGGCCATCGACCGGCTATTCCGTGTGCTGATCCCCGATCTGCTTGAGGCTGTCATGCCGCTGTTTGAGGCAGATGCGGCAGGATTTTCGCCTGCTGACTGCCGTCGGGCGGCACTGACACTGCGTCAGGCTGTACAACTTTAATCGAAAGGAACACCTATGTTCATTGATCCTACCCTCTACACCACCGCCCCTGCTGACGAGCGTGCCCCGAAGGAAATGGCCTGCTATGCTCTGCTCGACCGACTGGGCATTGCCTACGCACGGCTCGACCATGATCCCGCTGACACCATCGAAGTCTGTCACGAGGTCGACCGTCTGCTGGGAGCGCTCATCTGCAAGAATCTCTTTCTCTGCAACGCGCAGAAGACGGCTTTCTACCTCCTGATGATGCCGGGCGACAAGCCTTTCCGCACGAAGGATCTGTCCAAGCAGATCGGCTCGGCGCGGCTCTCCTTTGCGCCGCCCGAGCACATGCTGCGCTGTCTGGATATCACGCCCGGCTCGGTCAGTGTGCTTGGGCTGATGAACGACCGCGAGCATGAGGTGAAGCTGCTCATCGACCGCGATCTGCTTGGGGCGGAGTATGTCGGCTGTCACCCCTGTGTGAACACCTCGTCGCTGCGCCTGCGCGTGCGCGATCTGCTCGACGTGCTGCTGCCGGCGCTGGGGTACGTACCGACCTTTGTGACGCTGTGAAAATATCGGCATCTTTCCTTGAAATCTATACGAATTTTGGTGGGACAGGGGGTCTCGCGCATCCGCGCGGAACACCTCATCCGTCGCTGCGCGACAGCCTTCCAGCTGAGCTTCGCTCAGCCCAAGGGGCAGGCTTATTAAGGTTCGCTGTACGTTGCAGCCTTCCCCTCGAGGGGAAGGTGGCAGCCCGTAGGGCTGACGGATGAGGTGTCCCATTGCTTTTGTAACAATTTCGCTATAAACCAAACGAAACATTTGACAGCTAAACGATTCGCCGTGTCATCCTGAGCGCAGCGAAGGATCTTTTTCTCCGTCAAGATTCTTCGTCGCTTCGCTCCTCAGAATGACAGGGGGGCGTTTTTACGCGAAAATTTGCGTATATTTTAGGCTAAAAATCGAAAATTAACCCTTCCCCTCTTGATGTTGGGCAGATTTTATGGTACAATGACAAATATCCCAAGAAAGGAACGCTCTGCCATGAAAAAAACGCTTCCCCTTTTTCTGCTGGTCGCTATGCTGCTGATCGGCTGTAATTCCGACACCCCTGCGCCCGCCGGCACTGACACCACCGCACCGGCTGACACGACTGCAGAGGAGGTCATTACCATGAAGACATTCGTCGGCGGCGAAAATGAATACACGCTCGTCCGTCCCGAGGGCGCCAGCCAGGCGCTCATTGACCAGGTCATCGCTTTCCGGGCCGATATCGTCAAGCAGATCCCGGCCGCGTCCTCGATGCCCTTCTCGGACGACTGGGTCAAGCCAGGCGAAACGGGCAAGCCGTATGAGATCCTCGTCGGCCGCACCAACCGCCCCGAGACCGAAGCGGTGTTGGCCGATCTGCGCTACCACGACTACGCCATCCGGGTGATCGGGGACAAACTGGTGATCCTCGGTGCGTCTGATGAGAAAACGGCTGAGGCGATGAACTTTTTCCTCGAGAACTGCGTCACGGCAGAGGGGATCACGCTGCCCAGCAACTACAGCACCATTGTCCGCGGCGAGTACGCCTACGAGAACGTCACCCTCGGCGGCGTCCCGCTGCAGCAGTACAAGGTCGTCTATGCGACCGGCGCGGCTGAGGCGGCCAAGCAGCTCGCGGCCAGCTTTGGCGAGGAGTTCGGCTGCATCATGGAAACCTATGCCGCCAATTCGCTCGATGCGGGCGAGTATGAGATCGTGCTCGGCAGCACCAACCGCAAGCAGCTGGGCAGTGCAGGCTTCTACGAATATGCCATCACGGTCGAGGGCAAGTCGATCTACGTCAACGGCTACGACACCTACGCTTATGAAGCCGCCATCGCTACCATACGCGACGCGATCATCGCCGGCAGCGGCTCGGTGAGCGAGCTCTCGAGCCTTGCGGCAAGCTATACCCTGCCCGACCGTCAGGCCTACATCAAGGATCCTTCCCTGCTCTACATGCGCTGGGCACTGCGCGACGATGTCGCGCCCGACTGGCTGCTCGACTACGATGCCCGCAAGGCAGCGCTGGGCAGCGGCACGAACGGGCGGATGATGACCATCTCCCACCGCGCTGACTTCCAATATTACCCCGAGAACAGCATTGAGTCGATTATCAGCTGCTACTACCTCGGCATCGACATCCTCGAGCTGGACATCCAGCCGACCAAGGACAATGTGCTGGTCCTGATGCACGACACGACGCTGACCCGCATGACCGACGCCGCTGACTACATCGGCAAGCCGGGCTATCCCAACTCGGACAAGGTCAGCGACTGGACACTGGAGCAGATCAAGACCCTGCGCCTCAAGGAACACCAGGGCGGCGGCTCGGCAAAGTTGACCCAGTTCCGCGTCCCGACGCTGGAGGAGGCGCTGATCGTCTGCAAGAACCGCATGTTCGTCGTCCCCGACAAGCAGGATTACTGGAAGTACATCGACACCGACGAGATCATGAAGACCTCGGGCAATGCCTACCTTTACACCGACATGGTCGCGGCTGACAACTACGAGTCGATCCTGATCTCCTACCGCGTCACGACGGCAGAGGGCGTGAACATCCAGAAGCAGATCAAGGATCGCACCGGCGTGACGCCGCTGATCTACATCCGCGTCACGGCTGACGCGATGCCGGGCAACTATGTGCTCATGCAGCGCTCCTGCGCCGAGGGAACCTATCTGCTGCAGATCAACGGCGCATTTACACCCAACGACAGCACCATCAACAGCTATGTCAAGGCCATCTCGCAGGTGGGCGGCACCACCGTCGGCGCCTGGACGATCACCGACGAGACCGACATCGCGAGCGTCTGGCAGACAATGCAGGATGTGGGCATTGACATCATTATGACCAACCATCCGCACGAGCTGGTCGATTTTGTCATCGCGAATCAGGAAAAGCTGAACGCGGCGAAGTAATGGCATAAGCGAAGCCCCCGACGAAGGTCGGGGGCTTCTGTGTTACCAGTAGGCGGGCGTCGTACGCTCGATGGAGAGGATCTCGAGGGTGTAGTGCATGTCCTTCTCCCGCCGATCGCGGTCATAAACCAATCGCATCGTCACGGTCACGCGCGGGTCGCCAGTCAGCTCGGCATTGTCGCCCTCCCATGCGGACAGGGTGATGATGCGCGATGTACCATCCGGTGGGTAGGAGGCGCGCTCCCATGTCTCCTCGGCTTGCAGCTGTTCAAACCAGAAGGTAAAGGTGCCGCCGTGGTAGTTTTGGTATGTGTGATCTACGCCAGTTTGACAGATGGTGATATTTTGCTGCACCTCGCCCCAGCCGAAATTGACGCCGCCGTCGGGGGCAGTGACCTGCAGTGTGCCGTTTGTCTCGGCGGTCAGAGAATAGTTGTAACATCCCGTTCCCTCGGGCAGTACAGCGGTTTCCCATGCACTCTGATACACCACCCCCTGCTCGAGCGCGCGGTAGATGATATCGCCGTCCTCGACAACCCATGCGTAGAGGTCAAGTGTCGTTTCTTCGATCTCGGGCGGCGCATCGCAGGAGACGAGCACGAGGACAAGCAGGAGAATTGTAAGCTTTATTTTCATTGACGTCGCCCCTTTCGATTGTTTTTTTGATCGGCTTTCTGTTTTAAGTATACCATAGAGTAACCTGCGCTGTCAAGATGGCGGCGATAATACATAGAATTGTACAATTTCAGCCCTAATTCTTATACAACATAGCCAAAGAGGTGCCTTTCGGCACCTCTTTGCTTTACACCGCCTCAAACACGCCGGCCTCGGCGATGATCTTCTTCATCTTCTCGGCCGACGCCTGCAGGTTGGCGGATTCCTCGTCGTTGAGCGGGATCTCGAGCACCTCGCGGACGCCGCCCTGCCCGACGATGGCGGGCAGGCCGAGGCAGACGTCGGAGAGGCCATAGTGCCCGTCGACCAGGGTCGAGACGGGAAGCACCGAGTTTTCGTCCCGCACGATCGACGCCGCGATGCGGGTCACGGCCAGGGCGATGGCATAGTAGGTCGCTCCCTTGGCCTCGATGATGTGGTAGGCGCTGTCGCGGACGTCGTTGAAGAGGGGCTGGAGCTCGTTCATCTGCCCGCCGCAGGTGGCGCAGATGTCGCAGAAGTGGTTCAGATCGATGCCCGAGACGTTGGCACTGCTCCAGACCGGCAGTTCGCTATCGCCGTGCTCACCGATGATGAAGGTGTGGACATTGCGGCTGTCGACGCCGAGGTGGCGGCCGACGAGGTGCTTGAGCCGCGCGGTGTCGAGGACAGTGCCTGAGCCGATGACGCGACTCTCCGGGTAGCCCGAGAGCTTGAGGGTGACGTAGGTCAGGACGTCGACGGGGTTGGTAACGACGAGCAGGATGGCGTCGCGGGTGTAGCGCACGATCTGGCTGATGATCGAGCGGAAGATCTCCACGTTTCGATGGACGAGATCGGTGCGGGTCTCGCCCGGCTTCTGTCCGGCACCCGCCGTGATGACAATCAGCGCCGCGTCGCGCAGGTCGCTGTAGTCCCCGGCGTAGATCTGCATGGGCGAGAGGAAGGGCAGCCCGTGGGTCAGATCCATCGCCTCGCCGGCGGCCTTCTTGTGGTTGACGTCGAGCAGGACGATTTCGGAGAAAAGTCCGCTCTGCATCAGCGAAAATGCCGTCGTCGAGCCGACAAAGCCGCAGCCGATGACGGCGCATTTTTGAATGTTGAACAAAAAAACACCTCCATATTTGTACACACCGAACAAGAGCTGTACAATCGAAAGAAGCCTGTCATTCTGAGCGAAGCGAAGAATCTTGCCTGGCTAAAGATTCTTCGTCGCTCCGCTCCTCAGAATGACAGGCTTTTTTCGTCCGCGCGAACGGTGCGCTTGATATGGATAGTGTTCCCAGCTCTGCGGCAATTATACCCACAGGCCGGCGATCAGCCCAAGCTGGCCGAGGGGGTAGAGCCACCAGATGATGGCAGACGCATTCGGGATGCGGATGCCGCCGACCTGCCCAAAGCCGATGATGGCATCGGAGGAGAGGAAAAGCAGTGCACCGGCGGCCGCGATCAGCCCGATCGGGCCGCGATTCCACGCGAAGGTGAAGACGGCGGTGCAGCAGGTCGAGATGACGGCAAGATAGGCGATGCAGAGCAGCGTCATGCCCGCCTTTGCCTGTTTGTTGCGGCGGTGGAGGATGAGCAGCAGGGCAAGCAGGGCGGCAAATAGCGCGATCCCCGCCCAGATTGCGGGTGTCAGCAGGCCGCCCCGGTGTGCGGCGGCGGTGGTGAAGGCCGCGATGTAGAAGCCGTGCGCGACCATGAAGGCGACCGCGCCCGCTTCAAAGCTGCGGAAAGGCAGACGGTCGGTGATGGGGCGGTAGTGCATGAGGATGATGTCGCCGAGCGACGAGCAGAGCATCCCGGCAGCGCAGAGCCAGCGCGGGATCGACGGGCAGAGGCAGGCGAGGGTCAGCGCAAGGAGGCTGAGCAGTCCGGTGAGCACCAGCGAACCGGGCAGGCCGAACCAGCGGAAGAAGCGGCCGAGTCCCATTCAATCCCCCCAATCAATGCGGCGCAGGCCGGGGAACTGCGCCTCGACAGTGTCGGTGATGGTTCGTTTGGCAGCGCTGTCCAGCGGCTCGAATGGCTCGAGCGTCATGCGGCTACCCTTGTGCCGCCAGCGGCCGACAACACGGCCGTCGAGCAGGATGGGCGGCATGACGATCCCTGCGAGATTGAAGATACCGCGCAGGTGCTCGAGCGGCAGGAAGATGCTGTCCTCCTTGCGGTAGCCGAGCATGAGGGGATCGAAGCCGGCGAGGAGGAGACAGCGCGGGATGTCGGCGCAGTTGGCAGGCAGTGCGTTGAGATAAAAGCAATCGCAGCTGTCGACGGTGACGCACACGACGGGCAGATCGCGCAGGATAGCCTTGATCTTGCTCTGCGGCCAGCCGAAGTAGTAGGCGGCGTCACGCAGGGTGGCGGGGGCGTAGTGGGCGAAGTAACGGCGCACCATCTCCCGCTCGGCGTCTGGGGTGTTCATGGGCGTATAGGGTGGGCAGAGGACGAAGGCTTTCTTCTCCTGCACCGCGTAGTTGAGGAAGCCGCGCTCGCAGAGCGCCCGCATGCCGCCGCCCCAGGGGTCGAAGAAGCAGTCGAGCTGATCCTGCGTCATGCCGTGTGCGGTGCAGACGGCTTTGAGCGCTTCGCGCTCGCCGATGCCGGCAGCCACCTGCTCAACGATGAACTCGCCCCAGCGGCGGTACTGGTCATAGGTCAGGATCGGTTCGGACGAGCTGTAGCGGTAGTGGTCTGACCAATCGTTGCTGCGATAGTGGGCGCCGTCGTGCTTAAAGAGGGGGAGGTCAGACTCGGCGAAGATGTGGACGGTGCCGCGGATGCTCCAGTTTTTGACGAGATCCGTGCCGAAGTTTTCGTCGGTGATCGGCTCAGCGCAGCGGATCTCCAGCGCGCGGCGGGCGTTGACCATGAACTGCGCCTGCAGGCCGCAGAGGTCGCGGACGACGGTCAGCTTGTCGGTGCGGTCGGTCAGGTGCTGGCGGTGGAGACGGATGGCTTTCAGTTCGTCGAGGGTCATCGCGGTCAGTCGTTTTTCCAGCCGATGGTGCGGCTGATGGCGCGCGACCAGCCGTATTTGAGGGCGGCACGGGACTCGGCGCTGATCTCAGGTGTGAAGACACGGTCGGACTTCCAGATCAGGCGCAGCTCATTCAGCGAACCGAAGCAGCCGACGGCAAGGCCGGCGAGCATGGCCGCGCCGAGCGCGGTCGTCTCGATGCAGGCGGGGCGCACCAGCGGGACGCCGAGCAGGTCGGCCTGGAACTGGAGCAGGAGATTGTTCGCCGACGCGCCGCCGTCGACGCGGAGCGAGCCGAGCTTGATGCCTGACTTCTCCATCGAGGCGATAACGTCGCTGGTCTGGTAGGCCATCGACTCGAGGGTGGCGCGGATGAGGTGATACTTGGTCGTCGCGCGGGTCAGGCCGAAGATGGCGCCGCGGGCGTAAGGATCCCAGTAGGGCGCACCAAGGCCGACGAAGGCGGGGACAACATAGACACCGCCGCTGTCGGGCACCTTGCTGGCCATATACTCGCTGTCGGCCGCCGATTCCACCAGGCGCAGTCCGTCACGCAGCCACTGGATGGCCGCGCCGCAGATGAAGACCGAGCCCTCGAGGACATAGTTGACCTTGTCGCCGATGCCCCACGCGATGGTGGTCAGCAGACCGTCGGTCGAGGTAACCGCCTGCTCGCCGGTGTTCATCAGGAGGAAGCCGCCGGTGCCGTAGGTATTTTTGACGTCGCCCGGCTCGAAGCAGCACTGGCCGAAGAGCGCCGCCTGCTGGTCGCCCGCGACGCCCGCGATCGGCACGCGGCCGCCGAAAACGCCCTCATCGGTGTAGCCGAAAACGCCCGACGACGGGCGCGCCTCGGGCATCATGCAGCGCGGGATGCCGAAGAGTTCGAGCAGTTCGTTGTCCCAGTCGAGGGTGTGGATGTTGAAGAGCATGGTACGGGCGGCGTTGGAGTAGTCGGTGGCGTGGATTTTGCCGCCCGAGAGATTGTACATGAGCCAGGTGTCGATGGTGCCGAAGAGCAGTTCGCCCTTCTCTGCCCGCTCTCTCGCGCCCTCGACATTGTCGAGGATCCACTTCAGCTTGGTGGCCGAGAAATAGGCGTCGATCAGCAGGCCGGTCTTGGCGCGGATGCGGGCTTCCCAGCCCTCGGCCTTGAGCTGGTCGCAATAGCCGGCGGTGCGGCGGCACTGCCAGACGATGGCATTGCAGATCGGCACGCCGGTCGCCTTGTCCCAGACGACGGTCGTCTCGCGCTGGTTGGTGATGCCAATGGCGGCGACGTCGGCGACGGTGGCGCCGATCTTATAGAGCGCCTCATGGGCGACGCTGGCCTGGGTGGCCCAGATCTCCATGGCGTTGTGCTCGACCCAGCCCTCTTTGGGGTAAATCTGGCGGAATTCCTTCTGCACCATCGAGCAGATCTCGCCCTGCATACCGAAGAGGATGCAGCGGGAGGAGGTTGTGCCCTGATCGAGGGCCATGATGTATTTTGGCATAGTTGTGATCCTTTCCTGTGGGATATTTCTGTGTCTATTGTACCATAATCGGCGCGGCGTGTCTACCCTTTTCGGCAAAAATGCCGCCGGAGAATCCGGCGGCGAAAAAAATCACTTTACGCAGGCTGCACCTCATCCGTCAGCCCTGCGGGCTGCCACCTTCCCCTCAAGGGGAAGGCTTATTCCGGTTTGGGTCACCCGAAGTCTGCCCCTCGGGCTGAGCGAAGCTCAGTTGGAAGGCTGGATTTGCCGCAAGGCAAAGACGGATGAGGTGTCACCGCTCACTCGAAGAGCTGCTGCTCTTCCTTGAGCCGGCTGCGCTTTTTGCGCAGCTTGGCGTAACCCACCATGGCGAAGATGCCGAGGATAATGTTGACGGTACCGATTGCGCTCAGCGCGCTGTCCCACGCGAAGCACAGCACCAGATTGTACGCACCGACAAGCAGATTGAGCAGGCCGAGCACCAGCAGCAAGTGCATGACGCGGGACAGATGCTTGATGCGGGTGGGGTTGTCGGAGAAGAGCTCGAACGCGCCGTCGGCCTTCTTCTTGCGGAAGTAGACCCACTTCATCCAGCTGCCGACCTGCTCGGCACCGGTTCCCTCGAGAAATTCGAGATATTTCACGCTCTCGGGGTGGTTCGGCTTATGCTCCAGCAGCTCGATGCGTATCCCGTACTCGCCGGGCTGGCAATCCTCGAACTCGTAGCGGCAGAAGCCCACCGAGACCAGACACAGCCCCTTTGCCGCCATTTCGTTCAGCCAGACCTCTTCCTTCTCAAATTCCCAAGCCCAAAACACTTTTTTGATCGTCGTTCTCATCGGTTTTCCTCCATAATCTTCGTCCCGTTGTCGAGCAGCTCGCGCAGGCGGAGCAGCTCGCCCTCAACTGCATCGCGGCCTGCCGGCGTGATCTGATATTCCTTCTTGCGGTTGTCCTTTGGCCCGGGCAGCGCCGTGATCCAGCCGCGCTCGAGCAGCGTGCTCAGCGCACCGTACAGCGTCCCCGCCGCCAGCCGCACGCGGCCGCCGGAAAGCGCCTCGACGTTCTGCATGATGCCGTAGCCGTGCATCGGCTGCATGAGGGAAAGCAGGATGTAGTAGACCGCCTCGGTCAATGCGGGATTTGGCATAATTACACCTCCATTTATCGGCTTACGGTATAACGCCACTCGTTATATCGGTTGTCGATATAATTATAGCATACCATCGGCCTTCTGTCAAGGGGAAATTTGAAAAAGCCGCCGGGATTTTTCCGGCGGCTGGTCATCCCCTAATAAAGAAGTTTTCAGCCGATATGCCGATTGAGATAGCGCCGCGCGTAGGCGGCGGGCCTGCCGCGCAGATTCAGCCGTGCGATGATCGCATCGGCGTCGGCGCGGGCGGCGAGGCCGTCTAAAAGAAGTGCACACAAATTGTGATCGGCGATGTCCGCGCCCGGAGAAAAGGCGCAGATATCGCCGATTTCTGCGTCATCGAGCGGGACGGGCTGTGCCACCGCCAGATGCGTGAAGAGCGCAGGCGGCGCACCGCGGCAAATCAGGTTTTCGGTGTGCAGGGCCTGGAGGTACTCCTGCAGGTAGAGGATGCCGCCCGCCGGCGTGAGGGACAGGCAGGGGAGATAGGCCGGGATCCACGCGCGGGAGTGCGCGGCGAAGCGGCTGTCGTAGGTTTTATAGAAGGCGCGGTCGGCGCGATTGACGGCGAACTGATAGGCCGCGTGGTCGACCGGGACGATCGATGCGCGCAGAATGGGCATGAAGCGAGCAACCGCGCGGATCTTTTGGTCGAGGATGCCCCGGCCGGCGAGAAAGATGGCTTTGAGCGGTTCGGTTTTGAGGCGCTCGACAGCCTCATCGGGTGTCTGCGGCATCAGCGCGAGGCTGACGGTGTAACAGATCGAGGCGTGGAGCTGGTCGACCTGCTCGGTGGGGAGCGAGCTGCTGGTGCCCTGCGTGAAGGCGGTCGCCTCGGCGGCGAGCAGGAGCAGGAACTGGTCGGCAATGCGGGCCATGTCGTGCTGATCGATCGCGCCTGCGGCAGCGGCTGCGCCGAGGAGGGTACGGAGGTAGTCCTCCTCGCGAAGGTCTGCGGGGTCGATGGCGGTATAGCGGGTGAGGTTGTTCATCGTGTGCTCCTTTCTCAGTCGGCGTCGAGGATATCGGAGAGGGAGAACTCCCCGCACTCATCCTCGTCGAAGTCGGTGGCAGGGCGGCGGGAGAGCCAGTCGCGGGTGTTGAGGCCGTCAAAGATCACCCCCCGGCGGTCGGGCTCGTCGGGCGATACGCCCCACTGCAGGCGCTCAGCCATGGTCTGCAGCAGGTCGGCCAAGCGCTCCAGTGAGCCTTCGGCGGGGTCGTCGAACCAGCGGCGCATGCGCGCGATCAGCGCATCGTCGGCGAGGGCGTAGGCGGTGGGATCATAGGTGTTCTTGATGTCGTAGAAAAGGTCGACCAGCCCCGCGATGGTCTCGGCCCACTGGCTTTGATGGATGTTGGGCGAGTCGCAGAAAGCGCGCGCGATCTTCGCGGGCAGGTCGCCCGCGAAGTCGACCCGCCCAGACGCAAGCAGTGACTCCCGCCGTGCCTCGGCCACCTCGTGCGCTTCGGATTCGGTCAAGAAGAGCCCATGTACCGCCGTCTCAGCGTTGGCAGCAAGCAGCAGCTCCGCCGTCTGCGCGGCACTGACCAGCGATAGCTGGGGCAAGGTGAGCGGGATTTGTGAAGATTTTGTTAACATTTCGTGTTTCATCTTGACTTTCTCCTCGTTTTGTGGTATGATATAATTGTGATATTGGATAGGTATGCAAATTTGCATGCTTGTCCTTTTATTTTATCATGAACCACCACCGTTGTCAAGAGGAAATTACGCCATGGACGAAAAATTGCTCGGCAAATGCGGCTTTTACTGCGGCGCATGCCCGACTTACCTTGCCGGAGGGTGCCTCGGCTGCCTTGATGAACACCGCCCCGGCGACTGCCATACCCGCGACTGCGTTCTCTCGCGCGGCCTCGATGTCTGCGGTAAATGTGATTGCTTCCCCTGCGACACTATCCTGACCCAGCCGCGCACGACGGTGTTGGACAAGGATTGGCTGCGGTGGAAAAAGCGAAGCGGAACGAACCGATAAAGGAAGCTGCCATGAATATTGCGCTGCACGACCACATTCAAAAGGAACTCCTCACTCACCATTCCCTCGCCGCCGCACTCTGGCTCATCGACGCCGGGCGTGAACTCGAATTCGCCTGCGACGGCCACACTGGGTTTATCTCCGCCAGCGGCTCGAGTCACACTGTCTCACTCTGGCAGGACGACGTGGAACAAGCGTTCGACAGCGCCGAGGCACTCTTCGCCGACGCCGACTTTGCCGGCTCTTCCCTGCTTGCGCTTTGGGAATATCTTGAAATTATTACCCTTTTCTGAACATAAAGCAAGCCTGCATGCGATGCATGCAGGCTTGTCTTTTATCAGAATCCCCCATAAACCGCCTTGCCGCCCAGCGCCGATTCGATGCGCAGCAGCCGGTTATACTTCGCCACTCGCTCGCTGCGGCAGGGGGCGCCGGTCTTGATGAAGGGCGCGTTGAGCGCGACGGCGAGGTCGGCGAGGGTGGTGTCCTCGGTCTCGCCCGAGCGGTGGGAGAGAATGAAGCGGTAGTTGTGCTCGGCGGCGGTGCGGACGACGTCGAGGGTCTCGCTGAGGGTGCCGATCTGGTTGGGCTTGATGAGGATGGCGTTGCCCGCGCCACGCTCGATGCCCTCGCGCAGGCGAGCGGTGTTGGTGACGAACAGGTCATCGCCGACCAGCATCATGCGGCCGCCGAGGCGGTCGGTGAGCTTCACCCAGCCGTCGAAGTCCTGTTGGTCGAGGCCGTCCTCGAGCGAAATGATGGGGTATTTCGACCAGAGCTGCTCCCAATAGTCGATCAGCGCGTCGGCACTCAGGTCGGTGCCCCGCTTGGGCAGGCGGTACTGCTCTGCCTTGCCCTCAACCGCCCACTCGCTGGCGGCGGCGTCAAGGGCAAGCTTGACCTGCGTCTGATCGTAACCGGCCTCCTCGATGGCGCGGCAGATGAGGTCAAGCGCCATCTCGTCCGAGTCGAGGTTGGGCGCGAAGCCGCCCTCGTCGCCGACGGTGGTGGCGTAGCCCTCGCGCTTCAGCAGACGGCCGAGGGTATGGTAGATCTCGGCACCGATGCGCAGGCCCTCGGCGAAGCAGCAGGCACCGACGGGGAGGATCATGAACTCCTGAATATCAATGTTGTTGGCCGCGTGTGCGCCGCCGTTGAGGATGTTCATCATCGGCACCGGCAGGCGGGACGCGTCAAGGCCGCCGAGGTAACGGAAGATGGGCAGGCCGTAGAAGTTGGCCGATGCGCGGGCAGCGGCAAGCGAAACGGCCAACATGGCGTTCGCGCCCAGCTTGGATTTATTGTCAGTGCCGTCCAGCTCGCGCATAACGGTGTCGATCTGCGCCTGGTCGCAGGCGTACATCCCCTCGAGGGCGGGCGAGATGGTGCAGGCGATCCCGCGTGCGGCCTCCCGGACGCCCTTGCCGCCGTAGCGCGGCGAGTCGGTGTCCCGCTTCTCATGCGCCTCGTAGATGCCGGTCGACGCGCCGGACGGCACGCTGGCCACGCCGACGGTGCCGTCGGTGAGGAACACCGTTGCCTCAACGGTCGGATTGCCGCGGGAATCCAGGATCTCCCGGCCGGAGCAGCGATAGATCTGTGGTTTTGTCATCATGGTCAATACCTCTTTTGTAAATTTCGGTTGGTGCGGATGGGATTAGTATTCGCGCAGGTCTGCGGGAATATGCGCTGCGGGCGGAGTGAACATTTTCCGAACGGTGCATATACTGACAGCAACGAAACAAAAGAGGTGATTGCATGATCATTTACACCGTCAGGCCGGGCGACAGCGTCAACAGCATCGCGCGGCGGTATGGCCTCTCCGAGCAGAGGATCATCGAGGAAAATGAGCTGCGCGACCCGGCAGCATTGGTGGTTGGTCAGACGCTGGTGCTGACCCAGCCGACGGCTGTCTATACTGTCGCGCAGGGAGACACCGTCTACAGCATCGCAACGCGATTCGGCATCACGACAAACCAGCTCTGGCGCAACAATCCGCAGCTGGGCGGCGGGAGCGAGCTGACACCCGGACAGGAGCTGGTGATCTCCCTCCCCGCGCCCGAGCCCGGCAGCATTGATGTCAATGGCTACGCCTATCCCAACATCGACCGCGACGTCCTGCGCAAGACCCTGCCCTACTTAACCTACCTGACCCTGTTTACCTACGGTATCCGCGACGACGGAACGCTGATCGGCATCGAGGACGAGGAGCTGATCGAGCTGGCCCGCAGCTACGGCGTGGCACCCATTATGCTGATCTCGACGCTGACCGAGGAGGGCACCTTCAGCAACGAGCTGGCCGCCGACCTGCTCGGCGATCCGGCCATGCAGGCGCGGGTGATTGCCGAGATCGCGCAGACGCTGAGCGAAAAGCGCTACGCCGGGGTGGACGTGGACTTTGAATATGTGCCGGTCGAGTACGCCGACGCCTATGTGCGCTTCATCGAGAACCTGCACACGGCGCTGTCACCGAACGGCTACAAGGTCTTCGTCGCCCTCGCCCCCAAGACCTCGCAGACCCAGCCTGGTCTGCTCTACGAAGGCCACAACTACGGCGGCCTCGGCGCAGCTGCCGACGGCGTGCTGCTGATGACCTATGAGTGGGGATATACTTATGGGCCCCCCCTGCCGGTAGCCCCCATCAACCGCGTCCGCGAGGTGGTTGACTACGCGCTGACCGAGATCCCTGCCGACAAGATCAACCTCGGCATCCCCAACTACGGCTACGACTGGACGCTCCCCTACATCGCCGGCGAATCAAAGGCGCAGTCCCTCTCCAACGTCGCCGCCGTCGAGCTCGCCCGCGAGCGCCACGCCGCCATCGAATTCGACCGAGCGGCGCAGTCGCCCTATTTCCGCTACTTCGTCCGGGTCAACGGCGAGCCGATCGAACACATTGTCCACTTCGAGGACGCCCGCAGCATCGACGCCAAGCTGCGGCTGATCGCCGAGAAAGCCCTGCGCGGCGGCAGCGTGTGGAACATCATGCGCTACTTCCCCCAGCTGTGGCTGGTGCTCAACAATCTGTTCACCATCAATCGGGGGCTGGAGTAAGCACCGTAGTTGCGTGCTGACTTCCCGCAAAACCGTCCCCCGGAAAAACCCAATTCAAGAGGTAAACCAATGAACAAACCGACCGCATTCCCCAATTTTGCCGGCCTACTTGTCCAGCGCCCGCAGGCGATCGCCGGCATGCAGGGCAGCAAGGCCTATCCGACCATTCACGGCAGCGTGCGCTTCTACCAAACCAAGTTCGGCGTCCTCGTCGCCGCCGAGATCACCGGTCTTCCTTCGCCTTCTGGCCCCTGCGAAAGCCCGATCTTCGGCTTTCATCTCCATGAAGGCGAGAGCTGCACCGGCAATGACACCGATCCGTTTGCCGGCGCAATGACGCACTACAATCCGCAAAACTGCCCGCACCCCTACCACGCCGGCGACTTTCCTCCCCTTTTCAGCAACCACGGCATCGTTTTCACCGCGTTTCTAACCGACCGATTCATGCTGAAGGACATTATCGGCAAAACGCTCATCATTCACGCCGCCCCCGACGATTTCACGACACAGCCATCCGGCAATTCGGGCGCCAAGATCGCCTGCGGCGTCGTCAGCACAGTGCGATAAAAGCTCGGCTTCAGCACTTCGAAGCCGCATAATCGCGCAGAAAGGTCTCGCGGAAGGCCTCGCCGCAGGTCAGACCCGCCTCGGCCATGGCCATCACTGCCGCCCCATAAACCGGCGGCAGTGTCGTGCGGATCATCTTCGCCCGCGACGAAGCCTTTGCGATGACCATATCTGCATAGGTGGGATAGGCAGAAAAGATCCCGCCGCCCATCACTACCGTAAATTCGCCCGAGAAATTCCGCTCAGCCGCCCAGGTCAACTCAGCCATCTTCAGCGAATTTTCCTCAAGAATGCGGCAGCAGACACGGTCTCCCATCGCTCGTCCCTCGAACACTACATGCGCAAACGACGCGATATAGCGACGGCCCCCCTCATAAAGGTCTGGGATCGCCTGATCCAGCTCCTTGCCAAAGGCATTTGCAAAGAGCTCGCACAAGATCGTGTGCTCATCACGGCCGTCAATGGCGCGCGCGGCATAATAGATCCCATCCCGTGCGATAGAATATCCGCTTCCGCGTGCGTCGATCAAATAGCCCCGACCGCCGATCACCCGCTTCAATTCACCGCCCACACGAACGCCCAAGCTTGATCCCGTCCCGCAAACCATGCCGCATCCATCCGCTCCGGCCAGAACGCTGTCCATGATGATGACCATATCATCATCAAATTTCAGCTTAGCATTCCCCAGCACCGGCCGCATTTCGATCATAAACTGCTCAATATACGTCTCCCGCCGCGCGATCCCGCCCATGACAGCCGAGATCGGCCCGGGTGCCGCCGCACACAAACGCAGCACGATCTCCTTCAAACGGTTTTTCGCCGTCTCCGGGCCATGATCCAATCCATTGCAGCCGAGTGCTATATCACGCAGCAAAATCTGCCCTGTTTCGTCAAGCAAAACGGAATCTGTTTTTGTTCCACCCGAATCTATTCCGATAAAATAACGCATCACTTTGCCTCCTTTCCGTACATTTGCATGTATACTGTAGAATATTATAGCAAATTCCCCAAATTTGTCAAGTGTCAATTATGAACACAAAAAAAGAGATAGCATACGCTATCTCTTTTTCGTGTCAGCATCGACCTATCTTCCCGGGCAGTCGCCCGCCAAGTATTGTCGGCTCCGCAGAGCTTAACTTCCGTGTTCGGAATGGGAACGGGTGGACCCTCTGCGATAAAAACACTGACTGCTGGTGCACCTTCAGGG
>JAFTOI010000021.1 GCA_017463865.1 Clostridia bacterium
CCCTGAAGGTGCACCAGCAGTCAGTGTTTTTATCGCAGAGGGTCCACCCGTTCCCATTCCGAACACGGAAGTTAAGCTCTGCGGAGCCGACAATACTTGGCGGGCGACTGCCCGGGAAGATAGGTCGATGCTGACACGAAAGTTCCGCAAGACGGGACTTTTGCTGTATCCGGAGGCAAAAATCCGGCGTAAGCGCGCGAGTGTGAGAGCACCCAGGCGCGTGGTAGTTGGTCATTTTATCGCAGAGGGTCCACCCGTTCCCATTCCGAACACGGAAGTTAAGCTCTGCGGAGCCGACAATACTTGGCGGGCGACTGCCCGGGAAGATAGGTCGTGGCCAACATTATTCCTCCTTAGCTCAGTCGGTAGAGCACCTGACTGTTAATCAGGGAGTCGTTGGTTCAAGTCCAACAGGGGGAGCCAGAAAAACTCTTGGAAGCAATTCCAAGAGTTTTTTCTTTTTCTATCAAAAATTATATATCTTCGTAAGACAACAAGAGAGGGGAACACGTTAAAATGATGAGCATGATGACAGTGCTGATGGCGATCGAGGCTATCGAGGACGACAATGAGCGGGAGTATATCGGAAATTTGTTTGAAAAAGAGTCGCCGTATGTGATGAACATCGCAAGATCGATCCTTCACAACGAAACAGACGCCGAGGATGCTGTCATCGAAACATTTCTGCGCGTGATCCGTTACCGGGAGCATTTTTTGTGGCGAACGCGGGACGAAATCATCGGTTTGCTCGTTAAATGTACCAGATGCGCTTGTATTGACATGCAGCGGAAGCAGAGCCGTCGAAACCACATTCCGCTTGAGCAGGACGCGGACGAATGCACCAGCGGCATTCCGATCGATGACATCGCCGATGAGATCGACGTTCTGCAGGAGCTGGTGCGGGACGAGACGATCGACGAAGTCCGCAAAGCATTGGAGGAGCTGGGAAGCCCGGACAAGGAGATCATGGAGCTGCGCTTTTATTACGAGCTGCGGACCGATGTAATCGCCGGACTGGTCGGAATGAATGCCTCCACTGTGCGGACAAAGATACAGCGCACCAAAGAAAAGATGAGAGAGAGGTTGGAGAGGTATTATCATGGGCAGAATTGACGACACGACGTTGAGCATTGTCTTGAAGCTGGCCGCGAAAGCTTCGCTGGAGGCGGATGTGGAGATGTACAAAAATCTGGACGTGCGCGGCTGCACGGTCAGCGAGCGCGTCAAGCGGAAATTCCGGCGCAGTCTGGCGTGGGAGCTTGGCCGGCCAACGCGGCGCAGGATCATCGCGGTGACGAAGCATGTGGCGGTCGCGTGCCTGGCGGTATGCACGCTGCTGTTCGGCGCGGCGATGTGCATCGAACCGATCCGCGCGGCGTTCGTCGAGGCGGTGATCACCTGGTACGAGGACTACATCGGTTTTCGCTTTGTGCAGGCAGAGGCGATGGAGTATCCCACGACGATCGAGCACGTGTATTTGCCGGGGAATTTGTCGGAGGAGTGGGTTGTGACGGAGGTGGCTTATTCCCCTACTGGGATAATACATAGAATAACAGGGCCAAATGATGAAAATATTTGTCTTGAGCAACTTGTGCGAGCCAATGTATTCGAAACAACAGTTGATAATGTGGATGCTGAAATAGAAGAAACTGAGTTAAATAATGGGACAAAAGCATATTTGACTACATATTCCATGGGGGAGAATACATTAATTTGGTATGGAAACTACTTGTTTAAGATTGCTGGTAAAAATACGTCTAAAGAAATGATTTATCATATAGCGAATGGACTTCGATGAGAAAAAAAGTTGACCCAAAATAATGGTCAACTTTTTTTATTTTTCTGAGACAAAATAATAAAGTTATTCGTTATATTAAATAAAAGGATATTTTTCCAACAAAAAGGAGATTACCTATGAAAAAGAGACTTGTCGCGTTGTTTATGTCATTTCTTCTGCTTATATGTTTTGAAACAAGCGCATATGCCGCACTTCCAGAAGTTGTTGAGCCACTATGGAATAACATTAGTACTGTTAGCCATACCTTGAATTTTAACACATCGCCTGCAAATTCATATGCAAGTATTATCGGTAAGAGCGGAACGACGAATATTACCGGTACTCTTAATGTGTATAAGCAAACGAGTTCTGGTTGGACATTGGTTGGACATGATTATGATACCACGACAACGGACGTTTTGGCATTTTACGTCGAATTCGACGCCGAACCCGGCGCCTACTACCAATCCGTACTTAACTTCTCGGTCACCATCAACGGCGTGGTCGAGCCCGAAACGCTGTACGAATTTGCAACCTGCCCCACAAACTGAACCGATTCGTAAAAACTGAACAAAGCTCGCAGCGTATTCGCTGCGAGCTTGCTTGCGCGTAAATCTACAAAATAAACCATACATTTGGAGGATATCACGATGAATTGTCGCTATCTTTTGCTCGATACCGCCGTCGGCGGCTCCCAGCGTTATGGCATCGCGGCCGTCGCCCCGGACGACGATGCCGCCGTCATTCTGGATTCGTTCGTGGATCTGAGCGCAAGCAGAGCGCCGGTCGATGAATTGGTGCGGCTGTGCAACGTGCTGGAGCTCGACCTCGCGCAGCTGCGGGATGTAGTGGAAGATTTTGTTGCAATGGCTTGAGAAAATTGTGGATATGCTCCGAACTGTATATCACACACGGCGCCGCGCTCGCCGAAGCTGGGATGAGTCCTTTCGACTCATCCCTTTTTTATCCGCAAACCCACCTGCGAAAATCTTGAGTTAGCCGCATAAAACTCCCGAATATTCTTGCATTCGCCAACAATCTATGCTATAATATAAGATGAAATCCTATCCAATTCCGGAGGAACCATGGTCTTCTCATCTACCATCTTCCTTTTCATTTTCCTGCCCGTCGTGTGGCTGGCCCACCTCGCGCTGCCCTCGACCCGCGCCAAGAACACCCTCCTCTCGGTCGCCAGCCTCCTCTTCTACGCCTTCGGCGAGCCGATCTACGTTCTCTTGATGATCGCGTCGGTCGTCGTCAACTTCTTCGCCGCCCGCGCCGTCGCGGCGAACGGCACCGCCGCCAACCCTAACCGCGCCCGCCGCGTCTCGCTGGGGCTTGCCATCCTCTTCGACCTCTTCATGCTCGGCCTGTTCAAGTACGCCGGCTTCCTCGTCGAGTGCATCAACCTTCTGCCGCTGATCGAGCTGCCCGTGCCGGCCATCCGCCTGCCCATTGGCATCTCCTTTTACACCTTCCAAATTCTCTCCTACGTCGTCGACGTCTACCGCGGCGACACCCCCGTCCAGGAGCGTCTCGACGACCTCTTCCTCTACATCGCCTTCTTCCCGCAGCTTATCGCCGGCCCCATCGTCAAGTACCACGACATCGCCGCGCAGATCGACCGCCGCACCATCACCCCCGAGAAGGCGGCAATGGGCCTGCGCCGTTTTATCATTGGCCTGGGCAAAAAGCTGCTCATCTCCAACGCCTGCGGCGCCCTGACCGACACCGCCTTTGCGGCCTGCGCCCACGGCAACCTCACCTCCTCCCTCGGCTGGCTGGGCGCGGTGGCGTACTGCTTCCAGATCTACTACGACTTCTCGGGCTACTCCGACATGGCCATCGGCCTTGGCCACATGTTCGGCTTCGACATCGCCGAGAACTTCAACTACCCCTACATCTCGGGCTCGATCCAGGAGTTCTGGCGCCGCTGGCACATCTCGCTCTCGACCTGGTTCCGCGAGTACGTCTACATCCCCCTCGGCGGCAACCGCCGCGGCAAGGTGCAGACGGTGGTCAACAAGTACATCGTCTTCTTCACCACCGGCCTTTGGCACGGCGCCAGCCTCAACTTCATCGTCTGGGGCCTCTTCCACGGCACCATGCAGATGATCGAGCAGCTCCTGCGCCCGACCCAGCGCCGCGGCCTGCGGCCGCTGTGGCGCGTCGTGACGCTGCTGGCGGTGATCCTCTCCTTCGTCGTCTTCCGCGCCGACAACATGACGGTCGCGCTCCAATATCTCGGCGGCATGTTCGCCGGCGGCTCCGCCGCCTCTGCGCTGGCGCTGCTCGATCCGTACACCCTGCTCATCCTTGCCGTCGCGGCGATCTTCTCCGCGCCCATCGTCCCGCGCGTCCGCGCCTGGGCGGAGGCGCACCGCGCCGACTGGGTCGGCTACGCCGTCAGCGTGCCCCTGCTGCTGCTCTGCGTGATGTCGCTGGCGTCGTCGACGTATAATCCGTTTATTTATTTCCGGTTTTGACGATAATATCGGTCAGTGCTGACCGTTCCGCGCTCCCGCGCGGGCCGGGGGCGGACCAACTCAAACGCCGAAGTTCCTCCCCCGGCACCCCCTCTCCTTGGCTGGGTTTTGCCACCCCCTACAAGTTGACGAGAAACTTCGCGCAGCCAAGGAGGTTGGGTGGGGGTGAGCCGCCGCAGGCGGCAGGGGGAGGGAAGGGAACTTTGGCGTCTGAGATGGTCCCTTCCTTCCCCTACCCGCGCGGGAGCGCGGAAAAATCCGATCAAACCAAACAATTCACCCCCTCGCGCAAGCGAGCAAAGAAAGGCCCACACCATGAAACTCCGCTTCCAAGTCAAAGGCATGACCTGCGCCTCCTGCTCAGCCCACGTCGAGCACGCGGCGTGCGGCGTCGCGGGGACGCGCGAGGTCAGCGTATCCCTGCTCACCGACTCGCTCTCCCTCACGGTCGACGATGCCGACGCCCCCCGCGTCCGCCGCGAGATCGTCGCCGCCGTCAAAAAGGCCGGCTACACCGCCATCCCCGAGGGCGAGGCCGACGCAGGACAGGCTCTGCCCGCCGCCGACAAAAAGGAGGACTCCCCCCTCCCCACCCTCATCGCCTCGGCCATCCTCACCGCTCTGCTCATGACCGTCTCGATGGGCCCCATGCTGGGGCTCTCCATCCCCTTCTTTGACGGTGTGGAGAACGCCATTCCCTACGCCTTCACCCAGCTCCTGCTGACCATCCCCGTCCTCTACCTCAACCGCAAATTCTTCACCTCAGGCTTCGCCGCCCTCGCCCGCCGCGCCCCCAACATGGACTCGCTGGTCGCCATCGGCGCCACCGCCTCGGTGGCCTACGGCATCTTCGCCATCTATGCCATCGGCTACGCCCAGGGCGACGGAGACACCGCCACCGTTCACCACTGGCTCCACTCGCTCTACTTCGAGTCGGCGGCCACCATCCTCACCCTTGTCTCGCTTGGCAAGTTCCTCGAGCACCGCGCCCGCCGCAAGTCGGCCGATGCCGTCCGGGCGCTGGCCGCACTCTCCCCCGACACCGCATGGGTTGAGCGGGACGGCGACTGGGTCGAGGTCCCGGTGGGGGACATCGCCATCGGCGACCGCGTCCGCGTCCGCGCTGGTGAGCTGATCCCCGTCGACGGCATCGTCGCCGAGGGCGACGTTTCGGTGGACGAATCCGCCCTCTCCGGCGAGTCGATGCCGGTCGACCACAGCGTCGGCGACCGCCTCTCGGCCGCCTGCACCATCGTCGACGGCGCGGCGGTCTTCACCGCCGACCGCGTCGGCAGCGACACGGCCCTCGCCCGCATCCTCCGCCTGCTCGAGGATGCCGCCGCCTCCAAGGCCCCCGTCGCCCGCCTCGCTGACCGCATCAGCCGCGTCTTCGTCCCCGCCGTCATCGCTGTCTCGATCGTCACCGCCATCGTCTGGCTCATCGCCGGACAGCCCGACACCGCCTTCCGCTGCGCCGTGTCGGTGCTGGTCATTTCCTGCCCCTGCGCGCTGGGACTGGCGACCCCCACTGCCATCATGGTGGGCACCGGCCGGGGCGCCCAGCTGGGCATCCTCATCAAGTCGGCCGAGGCGCTGGAGACCCTCCACGCCGTCGACTGTATCCTGCTCGACAAGACCGGCACCCTCACCGAGGGCAAGCCAGCCGTGACCGACGTCATCCCCCTCGGCGCCCGCCCGGCTGACGAATGCCTCGCCCTCGCGGCGGCGCTGGAAGCCTCCTCCACCCACCCGCTGGCCCGCGCCATTACCACGGCGGCCGGCACCTGCCCCGCCGAAGGCGCGGTGCAGGGTTTCAAAAATGAGGTTGGCCGCGGCGTCGGCGGCACGGTAAACGGCCTGGCCTGCTTCGTCGGCAAGCCGGGCGCGGCGGCGGTCGAGATCAACCCCGCCAAGCTTGCCCCCTTGGAGGCCGCTGGTAAGACGGTCGTCTGCCTCACCGTTGACGGCGAGGCGGCGGCGCTGATCGCCATCTCGGACAAGATCAAGCCCGACTCAGCCGCCGCCGTGGCGGCGCTGAAGGCGGCAAAGGTGCGCCCGGTGATGCTGACCGGCGACAACCCGTCGACGGCGGCAGCCGTCGCGGCGGCCGTGGGCATCGCTCCCGCCGATGTACATGCCTCCCTCCTGCCCGAGCAGAAGGAAGCAGCAGTCGCTGCCGAGACGGCGGCGCACACCACCGCCATGGTGGGCGACGGCATCAACGACGCCCCGGCGCTCACCCGCGCATCGGTGGGCATCGCGATCGGCGCGGGCACCGAGGTGGCCATCGACGCCGCCGACGTGGTGCTGACCCGCTCGACCCTCTGCGACGCGGTGAACGCCATCGCGCTCTCCCGCGCGACCTTCGCGAACATTCGCCAGAACCTCTTCTGGGCGCTCTTCTACAACGCCATCGGCATCCCGCTGGCGGCCGGCGTGCTGATCCCGGCCTTTGACCTGGCGCTCAACCCGATGTTTGCGGCAGCGGCAATGAGCCTGTCATCGGTCTGTGTGGTGACCAACGCCCTCCGCCTGCGCCGCTTCAAACCCAAAATCGAAACCAAACCCAACGAAAGTGAGGATACCAATATGCTTTTCGGCAAAACTAAGACCCAAACCACCACCCTCAAGGTCTCGGGCATGGCCTGCGGCCACTGCGCCGCCCGCGTCGAGCAGGCCGTCGCCGCCATCCGCGGCGCCACCGCCAAAGTCGACCTCGCCTCCGCCACCGTCACCATCGAAGCCCCCGAAAAAGTCACCCGCGAACAGCTCGTGGACGCGATTGAGAAGGCTGGGTACAAGGTCGAGGGGTAAGACCTTGGGACGCTGTCCCAAACCCTGCTTAGGCCCCTTTTCGAGAAAAGGGGCCTAAGAACCCCGAAAAGCTTCCCAACACGCTTTTTGACAACACTTCCTGCTAAGCTGGCTAAGGGGTGAAGAAGCGCACAGCTCATATCTGCGCATCAGCCAGTAGCCGACGAAGTCGGCGACCGGTCAGCTCACCAGGCAACATTGGCGAAACAAATCTTGCCCATAGGGGGCGCTACCCCCGAAGGGGGTAGCAGCCTTAGCCAAGGAGGGTGAGGTGGGGTGAATTGTCGCCGGAAGGCGACAAGAGGGGAGGAGAGGGAAACTTCGGCGTCTGAGATGGTACCCTCTCCTCCCCTCCTCGCCCGGGAGGGCGAAAAAACGAGCGCAAACTATCGCCCAAACCGCACTAACCCCACGTTCAACGCAAGTATTTACAATTTGTTCATAACTATATTTACCATATCTGGAGGAAATCCCATGGCTGGATACAGACGAGCCCGCATCAATGACGCGATGCAGGCCGAGCTTTCAACAATCTTCCGCGAGATCAAGGATCCCCGCATCTCGGGTGCATTCCTGACCGTCACCGCCTGCGACGTCACCCCCGACCTGAAGTTCGCCAAGGTGTACTTTTCGTTCATGCAGGGCGAAGTGAAGGAGATCATGCGCGGCCTTTCCGCCGCCTCTCCCTACATTCGCCGACGCATTGCCGAGTCGCTGAACCTGCGCATTACCCCCGAATTTACCTTTGTTCACGACGTTTCTCTCGCCCACGGCGCGCACATCGCCACCCTGCTCAATCAGATCGAGCGCGAGCGGGCAGAGAAGACTCCCACCGACACGGAGGGTAAAAATGATGCAGACACTGACGCTTGAGCAAACCGCCGACCGCCTCGCCGGCCTTGAGCAGGTGCTGATCCTCTTCCACGCCCGTCCCGACGGCGACGCAGTGGGCTCCGCCTTCGCCCTGCGCCGCGCACTGACCCTGCGCGGCTGCGACGCCTGGTGCGTCTGCCCCCATGAATTGCCCAACAGACTGCGCTTTTTAGTTGAATTAGATGGCGAAGATGCACAAAATTCGGTCCTCGCCGATGCAATTCCCGAGCGATTTACCGACGCACCGGTGGTCAGCGTTGATACCGCCGCCCCCGGCCAGGCAGGCGATCTGGCCGAGCAGCTTCTGCCCCGCTGTGTGCTGATGATTGACCACCACGCCTCCGGCACCCCTTACGCCGACAGCTATATCCGCCCCGAGGCGGCCGCGGCGGGGGAGGTGCTCTATCCTATTCTGATGCGTCTGCGCGAGGGCGACGGGCCGCTTGATCCCATCGTGGCGGCGCGGCTGTTCGCGGCCATTGCGTCGGACACGGGCTGCTTCAAGTTCTCGAACGCCGGCGCGGCGACGCACCGGGCGGCGGCTGACCTGCTGGACGCCGGATTTGCGTCGGTCATCGAGCCGGCCGAGATCACGCGGCGGTTGTTCGACACCAAAACGCCGGGCGTACTGCGCGGCGAGCAGACGGCGCTGCGCAATCTGCGGCTGTTTGCCGACGGACGGATCGCCGTGACGACGCTGAGCCATGCCGAGCGCGAGGCCGAAGGGCTTCGTCCCGAGGACACCGAGACGATGATTGAGGCGATCCGGGTGCTGGCCGGCTGCGAGATCGCGGCGACGATGAAGCAGGCCGACGACACGCCGCTGTGGCGGGTCTCGCTGCGCTCGACGGGGCCGAATGTGGCCGAGGTTGCGGCGCAGTTCGGGGGCGGCGGGCACCACCGAGCGGCCGGATGTGCCGTCGAAGCAGAGACGGCGGATGCCGCTGTTGCGGCGTTGGTTGAGAAGCTGCAGGCGGCATTGGGGGCGTGAATAAAAAGCACCCGCATGAGGATTAGACTACTTCCCAGCGATTAGACAGGAAAAGAAGCGCCTATCGCAGAATAACGTGAAACCACGCGGCCTTACTCCTGATATCATCAGGAGTAAGGCCGTTTTCTATGTTGATACGTTCGAAGTGATAGAAATGCATATCAGCTGCCGCAGCCTTGTGGAGTACGAGCCCCACGGTCGCCTTTTGTTTTGCAGGCATATTTCTGATTGTATCGGTCACAAGTGTAGTGGTCATATTGTTGCCAATACGCCACGATGAGATTATCCGTTCGTACAGATCGATGACGGCTCACAGATAGACGACCCCGTTCGCCGTGCGGCCGTCACCCAGAAGGGATTGGGATGTTCCTGCGGGGATCGTGAAAGGAAAAGGACACGGCATGCCGTGTCCTTTTCTCTTTGGGTTTCCCGAATATATTACGTCACCTCAAAACCTATAATCCACCGTCACCGGCCGTCCCTCGGCCGCTGATTCCACGATCGCGAGGCACGCCGCCACCGACTTTGCGCCCTCGAGGGCGGTCGTTTTCACCTCGCCGCCGTCGAGGACGAGCGAGCAGAATTCGGCGAATTCGCCCACTGCATTGTGGTTGTTGATGACCAGCGGCACTTGCTCGGCCACCGCTTTGCCGGTTTCGTCACAGCGGAAGACGGTCATCTCGGGGCTGGTGTTGTCGGTGATGATCGTGCCCTTGGTGCCGTAGAAGCAGGAGCGCATGGTGTATCCGCGCTTGCAGCCGGTCGAGCAGAAGACTTTGCCCACACAGCCCGAGCCGAAGCGCAGGATGGCGATGGTGCAGTCGTCGTAGGGCATGTCGGGCATGCAGAAGCGGTTGCCGTAGGCAGTGACCTCGACCGGATCGCCCGCCACCCAGCGCAGCAGGTCGACGGCGTGGCAGCCGCCCCCCACCATGCCGTGGCGCAGCGGGTCGGAGCGCCAGCCGCCGGCGTGCAGGATCTTCGCGTAGTCGTGCGCGTACTCCGACTCGACGAAGTACAGCTCGCCGATCTCGCCGGCGTCGATGAGGGCTTTCGCCTGGGCGAAACCGGGGGTATAGCGGCAGATCTGGCCGACCATCAGCACGCGGTTGGACGCGCGGCCGGCGTTCACAATCGCCGCGCAGTCGGCGCGGGTGAGGGCCAGCGGCTTCTCGCAGAGGACGTGCTTGCCCGCCGCGAGCGCGGCTTCGACCATTTCGCGGTGGAGCTGGTCGGGGGTGACGATGATGACGGCGTCGATGTCGTCGGCGGCGAGCATGTCGCGATAGTCGGTGTAGGCACGTGTGCCGAAATCAGCGGCGGTCTGCGCGAGCTTGGCCTCGTCGATGTCGCAGACGGCGACGAGGGCAGCGCGGTCGTTGGCCTGCACGGCCTTCATGTGTGTCCGCGCCATGCCCGAGCAGGAGATGACGCCGACGCGGAGAGGGGTTGTCATGGGGGTGTCCTCCTTTGGGGTGTAGTCATGCATGTGTTGTATTGCGGGAAATACGAAACAACGCTGTCATTCTGAGGAGCGCAGCGACGAAGAATCTTTGCCGAAGAAAAGATCCTTCGCTGCGTTCAGGATGACACGTTTTTTGTTCAGCGGTACGCAAAACACAAAACGCACACCGACCACAATGCGTCGGTGTGCGCCTGTTCAACGCATCTTTGTGCGGTTTATTTTACAGCTTGCCGAGGGCTGCCTCGATGCCGGCCAGGGTGTCCTTGTACTTCTCCAGCTTCACGCGCTCGCCCTCAACCACAGCGGCGGGAGCCTTCGCGACAAAGCCGGCGTTGGCCAGCTTGCCCTCAAGGCGCTTGATCTCGCCGGCGACGCGGTCGCGCTCGCCGGTGAGGCGCTTGCGTTCGGCGTCAAGGTCGATGATGTCGGCAAGCGGCAGGTAGATGCTGGCCGAGTCGGTGACCAGCTGGACGCAGGCGTCGGGCGACGGGAAGCCGTCGGCTGTCGGTGCCACGATGACCTCGGAGGCCGAGGCAAGCTTCTGGAAGAAGACGGCCGTCTTGTCGTTGTAGCTGTCGTGGAAGGTGGTCGCGATATAGACCTTCGCGCGGCGGGAGGGAGCGACGTTCATCTCATTGCGGCGGGTGCGGATGGCGCGGATGGCGGCGATGACGCGCTCCATCTTGGCGGCCTCGTCCTCGTAGTTGAAGACGTCGTCGTAGACGGGGTAGTCGCTGATCATGATGCTCTCATCGGCATGCGGCAGCGAGAGGTAGATCTCCTCGGTGATGAAGGGCATGAAGGGATGCAGCAGCTTCAGCGTCTGGGTCAGCACGTAGGCGATGACCTTCTGCGCGGTGATATTTTCGGGGGTGTCCTTGGCATTCAGGCGAACCTTGGCCAGCTCGATGTACCAGTCGCAGAAGATGTCCCAGATGAAGTCGTAGAGGGCCGAGAGGGCGACGCCGACCTCGAACTTGTTGAGGGCTGCGGTGACGGTGGCCGTCACGGCGTTGAGGCGGGTCAGGATCCACTTGTCCTCGAGGGCGAGGTCGGCGGGGTCGGGCAGGGTGACCTCGTCGATGGTGAGGTTCATGCGGACAAAACGGGATGCGTTCCAGAGCTTGTTCGCGAAGTTGCGGGCCGACTCGATCTTCTCATCCGAGAAGCGCATATCGTTTCCGGGCGAGTTGCCGGTGGCGAGGGCAAAGCGGAGGGCGTCGGCCCCGTACTGGTCGATGATCTCCAGCGGGTCGATGCCGTTGCCGAGCGACTTGGACATCTTGCGGCCCTGCGCGTCGCGGACGAGGCCGTGGATGAAGACATGCGAGAAGGGCTTCTCGTCCATATGCTCGAGGCCCGAGAAGATCATGCGGGAGACCCAGAAGGTAATGATGTCGTAGCCGGTGACGAGGACGCTGGTGGGATAATACTTGGCCAGATCCTCGGTCTTGTCGGGCCAGCCGAGGGTCGAGAAGGGCCAGAGGGCGGAGGAGAACCAGGTGTCCAGCACATCCTCTTCCTGACGGACAGGCGCGCCGCACTTGGGGCAGACGGTGATGTCTTCCTTGGAAACGGTCATCTCGCCGCAGGTGTCGCAGTAGAAGGCGGGGATGCGGTGACCCCACCACAGCTGGCGGGAGATGCACCAGTCGAGGATGTTGTTCATCCAGTTGAAGTAGTTCTTCGAGAAGCGCTCGGGCACGAACTTGATCGAGCCGTTCTCGACGGCCTCAATGGCGGGCTCAGCGAGGGGCTTCATCTTGACAAACCACTGGTCGGAGGTCAGGGGCTCGACGGTGGTGCCGCAGCGGTAGCAGGTGCCGACGTTGTGGTCGTGGGGCTCGGTCTTGACCAGGTAGCCCTCGGCCTCGAGGTCAGCGACCAGGGCCTTGCGGCATTCGTAGCGATCCATGCCCTCATACTTGCCGGCATAGGCGTTCATGGTGGCGTCGTCGTTCATGACCTTGATCTGCTCCAGGTTGTGGCGCTGGCCGACCAGGAAGTCGTTGGGGTCGTGGGCGGGGGTGATCTTGACGCAGCCGGTACCGAAGCCGATCTCGACGTAGTCATCGGCGATGACGGGGATCTCACGGCCGACGATGGGGAGGATCAGCGTCTTGCCGATCAGGTGCTTCATGGCCTCATCCTCGGGGTTGACGGCGACAGCGGTGTCGCCGAACATGGTCTCGGGACGGGTGGTGGCCACGGTGACATAGCCGTCCTCGCCCTTGATGGGGTACTTGATGTGCCAGAATGCGCCGGGCTGGTCCTTGTACTCGACCTCGGCGTCCGAGAGGGCGGTCAGACAGTGGGGGCACCAGTTGATGATGCGGTGGCCGCGGTAGATCAGGCCCTTATCGTAGAGGTTGACGAAGACCTCGCGGACGGCGCGGGAGCAGCCCTCGTCCATGGTGAAGCGTTCACGGCTCCAGTCGCAGGAGGAGCCGAGCTTTTTCAGCTGGCTGATGATGCGGTTGCCGTACTGGTGTTTCCAGTCCCAGACGCGCTCGAGGAACTTCTCGCGGCCGAGGTCGTAGCGGGTAATGCCCTCGGTCTTGCGCAGATGCTCCTCGACCTTGATCTGGGTCGCGATGCCGGCGTGGTCGGTGCCGGGCACCCAGAGGGTGTTGAAGCCCTGCATGCGCTTGTAGCGGACGAGAATGTCCTGCAGGGTCTCGTCAAGGGCGTGGCCCATGTGGAGCTGGCCGGTGACGTTCGGGGGCGGAATCACGATGGAAAAGGTGGGGCGGTTGTCGGCGGGGTCGGGCGTGAAGTAGCCCTTCTCGCACCAGTTCGCGTAGATGCGATCCTCGAATTCCGCCGGGCTGTAGGTTTTCGGCAGTTCGTGTGTCATGTGTGGTTCTCCTTATATGATAATGAAAATATTTTGCTGTGGAAAAAATAAAGCCCCCACGCCCTGAGCGATTGCTCTCAGGGCGCGGAGGCGCGGTACCACCTGAGTTCGTGCTGACACGGTCAGCGACGCACTTTAGACAAGCGATGCTTGTCACGCATAACGGGCGCTGCCGTTGATCCTTATTTGGCGTGCCGTTCGGGATCACCGCTCGGAGGGGACGTTCGGCCTGGGGCTGCCGCGGCACTTGCACTGTCTGCCGCTCGCTGGGGGCGCCGGGGGAGGCGTACTCTTCCTCGTCATCGCGTTTGGGATAGATATATGTAGTATAGCACATCGAGGGGTGGTTTGTCAAGGGATTTTGGGTGAAATCTGTGGAAACGGCGGTTACGGCTTTCCCTGCGCTACACCGCTGACAGAGACCAAACTCGGCGTGAAGATGATTCTCGCGGATCATCCCGGGCAGTTCAGAAATGACAGCTGGCAATAAAGCGAAAATTTGCGCCGATTACCCCTTGATGGTATATACCGCGTCGCCGATGCAGCGATCCGCACCCGAGAGGTCGACGTCGCCGAGGTAGTCGCGGCTGTCCATGCCGAGGTCGCCGCAGATGCGCGCCATCTCGGCGACGGTGTGGATGTCCACGTCGATGCCGTCCCGCAGGTGCGCCGCATAGGCCGCCATCTCCTTCTCGCCGTGGGTGTAGATCGGCACCTGCTCGTTAGCCCGCTTGGCGCTGCGCAGCTCTTTGAGGAAGACCGACAGATTCTCTCGCAGCGCCTGCGCGTCCCCGAAGATGGCCGGGTCGATGGCAATAAAGGCATGGCAGGTGCCGGCGCCCTGGCCCTTTACGCGCTGGTGATGGTTGGATGTCGCGCCGCACGAGGTGATCGAGCAGAGGATCTCGCAGATCATGCTGAAGCCGTACCCCTTGTGGCTGCCGCTCTCCTCGCTCCGGCCGCCGACGGGCAGGATGCCGCCCACGCCCAGCTTCTTGTCGATGCAGCCGAGCACACGCTCGGCGTCGGTACATTCGTCGCCGTTCTCGTCCACCGCCCAGCCGCTGTGCAGCGGCTGATCGGCCTTGTGATAGACCTCCAGCTTGCCCCTGGGCACCACCGTGGTTGCTGCGTCGAACCAGAACGGGTACGGATCGGCCGGCATTGCGAAGGCGATGGGGTTCGAGCCCAGCACTGCCTGCCGCGCGCCCGTGTGCACCATCAGCGACTCCGAGTTGGTCGCGCAAATGCCGATGAGCCCCGCGTCGCAGGCCATTTTTGCGTAATAGCCCGCGATGCCGAAATGGTTGGAATTGCGGACGGTCACGAAAGCCATGCCGGTGGTTTTTGCCTTCTCGATCGCCTTCCGCATGGCCGCGGCTGAGATCAGCTGCCCCATCCCCGCGTGGCCGTCGATGACGGCCGAGACCGGCGTCTCGAAGACCACCTCGGGCTTGGCGTCCACCTTGACGCAGCCGCTGGTGATCGACTTGTGGTAGCGGATCAGCCGCTGTGTACCGTGTGATTTGATGCCGTAGAGGTCGGCCAGCAGCAGCACGTCGGTGATCTGCGCCGCCTCCTCCGCCGTAAAGCCAAATTTTGCAAAGGCGTCGCGGCAGAATCGCTCCAGCCGCGCGGCCGTGTAAGTGATCGAATCCATATGGATCTCCCTCCGTTTTTTCTCCATTATACGGCAGACGAGGGGAAAAAGCAAGGCGCTGCCGTTCGCGTCGATTGGCATATCGTTCGGATATTTTGCTTTTTCGTCAATCGTTTTGCGAAAATCCTTGATTTTCGTTCGCCCGTGTGCTACAATAGCCGCAGAAAGGGGGGAGGCACATGCCCACAAAGGATCTCTACGACTACGGCTTCGGCCGGGTGTGGAACCAGGTCTACGTCAACCGCCGCGAGGGCTACTCCACCTCGGTGACAGACTACCATGAGCACGGCTTCTACGAAATCAACCTCATCCTCTCGGGCAACGTCAAGATCCTGCTCGGCGACCGCGCCGAGGAGGGCACCGGCAGCCGCATCGTCCTGACCCGCCCCGGCACGCCCCACTATATTTCCTGCAAGCCAGACACCCTCTACAGCCGGCTGTATCTGGTCTTCACCGACGATTTTATCGCCGATTCGCTCCCCGAATGGCCGCAGCTCGCCGCCGTCTTCGCGCCCCGGGGCACCATTCTCCCGCTCACGCCGGCGATGACCGAGCAGTACAAGGCTCTGATCGAAGCCATCGGCCGGGAGACATCCCGCCTGCGTCAGCGGCTGCTGACCTGCTGTCTCCTCTCCCATCTTGCCGACCAGGCCGCCGCCGAGATCGCACCCATGACCCGCATCCCACCCTACATCCTCGAAGCCATTGCTTACCTCGAGCAGCACTATGCCGAAAAGATCCTCGCCGCCGACCTGGCCAAGGTGCTCCACATCGGCCGCACTACCCTCATGACTGAATTCAAAAAGCAGACCGGCAAAACGCTGGGCGAATATCTCACACATTGCCGCCTAGGGCACGCTGTGCGCATGCTGTGCGAGGGAAAAAAGCTGGAATATATCGCCGTGCAATGCGGTTTCTCGGATAGCAGCGGCCTGATCCGCAGCTTCAAGCAGCGCTTCGGCACCACGCCCCGGCAGTATGCGGAGACATACTGTCGGCTCGGGCAAATCGGGCCGGACGGCCGGTAAAGGACAGCACCGCCCCCAGCTTCCCTCGGAGAGGGAGACTGGGGGCGGTGGATTGTTTATGCCTGATGCGCCCGCTTGAGGGCCTTTTCGACCTGCGGGGTGAGGTTGATGAGCTTCAGCTCAACACCGGCCTTGTCGCAGGCGGCGCGGAGTGCGGCGAGGCTGCGCTCGCCGGTGGCATCGACGGCGGGGACGGCGGCCATGTCAATGACGATGTCACGACCGTTGAGGGCGATGGCCGCGATCTGTTGGGTCGCACCGAAGAAGATGGGGCCCTGGACGGTATAGACGTCGTGGGCATCGTCGCTCTCGTCCGAGCGGGTGACGCTGGCCGCGCCGTGCATGCGGGAGACGAAGAAGAGGAAGGACAGGATCATGCCCGCCGCGATGGCGATGACGAGGTCGAAGATGACGGTCAGCGCGAAGGTGGCGACGAGGACGATGATGTCGGTGGCGGGGGCGGTCTTGCACAGCTCGACGAAGTGGCGCCACTCGCTCATGTTGTAGGCAACCATCAGCAGGATGGCCGCGATGGCCGGCATGGGGATCAGTGCCGCGTAGGGCATCAGCACGATCAGCACCAGCAGGAGGACAACGGCATGCACCATGCCCGCGATGGGCGTGCGGCCGCCGTTTTTGATGTTGGCCGCCGTGCGCGCGATGGCGCCGGTGGCGGGGATGCCGCCGAAGAGGACAGAGCCGATGTTGCCCACGCCCTGCGCGATCAGCTCCATGTTGGAGTTGTGCTTGGCGCCGATCATCCCGTCGGCGACGACGCAGGACAGCAGCGACTCGATACCGGCCAGGACGGCAATGGTGAAGGCGTCGGGGATGGCGTCGCGGATCGCGCCGAGGCTCAGCTCAGGCAGGGTCAGCGAGGGGAGGGAGGAGCTGATGGTGTACAGGTCGCCGATGGTGTTGACCGGGAGCTTGAGCAGCTTGACCATCAAAATGGATACGATAATCGCAATCAGCGAGCCGGGGATCTTCTTGCTCACATAGGGCCAGACGATGAGGATGGCGAGGCAGACCGCGCCGACGAGGAAGGCCCAGCCGTTGAAGGTGCCGAGGTTGGCGAAGAAGACCTCGAGCTTCTCCATCGTCTCAACAGCAGTGGTGCCGGCAGGGTAGGTCAGGCCGACGAAATCCTTGAGCTGGCCGACGACGATGGTGACGGCAATGCCGGCTGTGAAGCCAACGGTAATGGTGTAGGGGATGTACTGGATGAGGCTGCCCAGCTTAAAGACGCCCATCAGGATGAGGAAGATGCCGGCGAGGACGGAGGCCAGTACGAGGCCGGACATGCCCTTCTCAGCAACGATCCCGGCAACGATGGTGGCAAACGCCGCCGTCGGGCCCGCGATCTGCACGCGGCTGCCGCCGAGGAAAGAGATCAGGAAGCCGGCGATGATGGCGGTGTAGATACCCTGCTCGGGGTTGACGCCCGAGGCGAGGGCGAGGGCAATGGACAGGGGCAGGGCGATGACGGCGACGATAAGGCCGGCGGTGACGTCCTTGATGAGCTGCTTGCTGTTATAGCCGCGCAGCGAGTTGAAAAGTTCAGGTCTGAGTTTTTCCATGATGATAATTCCTTGTGATGATTGTAATGTAGGGTTTAGCCCGCGTGGGGACACCTCATCCGGCGCTGCGCGCCACCTTCCCCTCAAGGGGAAGGTGGATTCGTCGTAAGGCGAAGACGGATGAGGTGTCTCCGCGCTGACTAAACAAAAGCAGAACGGGTTTTGGGGAGGCCCATTTGCACAGGCCTCCCCGGTATCCGTATTTACGCCCAGCTCATGGTGGTGGGCTTGGGCTCCTCGATGATGATGTCCTTGAGGAAAGTGACAGCCTTCTTCAGGCCCTCGTCGATGGACATGACGCTGTCCTCATGCTCGATGGAGAGGACGCGGTCGTAGCCGCAGAGGCGGAGGTTGGAGACGAGGTCGCGCCAATAGGTCTCGCCGTTGCCGTAGCCGACCGTGCGGAAGACCCATGCGCGGTGGATCTCGTCGCCGTAGTGCTTGGTGTCGAGCACGCCGTTCTTGGCGGTGTTGTACTTGTCGATCTTGGTGTCCTTGGCGTGGACGTGGTAGATGACGCCGGCCAGCTCGCGGATCGCGGCGACGGGATCCATGCCCTGCCAGATGAGGTGGGAGGGGTCAAAGTTGGCGCCGAGGACGGCACCGACCTCCTCGCCGGCGACGTCGCTGACAGCCTTGCGCAGCTTGAGCAGGGTCTCGGGGTTGTAGACGCAGAAGCCGGGGTGCATCTCGAAAGCGATGTGGCTGACCTTGTGGGCAAGGGCGAACTTCGCGGTCTCGACCCAGTAGGGGATCAGAACCTCGTTCCACTGGTAGTCGAGGATGGCGAGGAAGTCCTCCGGCCAGGGGCAGGTGACCCAGTTCGGGTACTTCGCGCCGGGTGCGTCGCCGGGGCAGCCCGAGAAAGTGATGACAGTGTCGACGCCGATCTGCTCGGCGAGGAGCACGGCTTCACGGAAATCGCGGTCGAAGCTCTCGGCGGTGGCCTTGTCGGGGTGGACAGGGTTACCGTGGGCGGCGAGGGCGCAGACGCTGACGTCGTATTTCTGGAAGGTGGCCTTCCAGGCGGCCAGCTTGGCGGGATCGGCCAGCAGCTCGGCGGGGTTGCAGTGTGCCTTGCCCGGATAGCCGCCCGCGCCAATCTCGACGGTGTGTACGCCGAGGGCGGTCAGCTTCGCGAGGGTCTCGTCCAGCGAGAGGGCGCCGTAGAGGTTGGCTAATACGCTGAGTTTCATGGGTGTTCCTCCGTATATCGTTGTAAATGTGTATGGGTTCACGTCCCCAGCCAAGGAGGTGAGGAGGGTGAATGCCCGCCCACGGCGGGCAGAGGGAGGAGAGGGAACTTCGGCGTTTGAGATGGTCCCTCTCCTCCCTCACCGCGCGGGCGCGCGGAAAGATCTTAGAACTTATACATCTCGCCGGTCTTCGCCGAGGTATAGATACCCTCAAGAATCTTGGTCACAACAATGGCCTGCTCCGGCGTGACAAACGGCGTCTTGTCGTTGACGACAGCGTCGATCCACATGCGGGCCTCGCGGTCGGCGGGGGACTCGCCCTTCACGCCGTCGTAGAAAGCTGCGCCCTTCGCGCCCAGCTGCGGCGTGAAGATGTACTGCAGGTTGTTGCGGATACCGTTGATGCGCAGACCGTTGATCATGTCAGCACCTGCCTTGGTGCCGCAGATGGTGGTCATCGCCTCGCGCGGATCAGCGTAGTTCAGCGCCCAGGATGCGCGCAGGTTGATGGTCGCGCCGTTCTCCATGACGATGAAGCCGAATGCCGAGTCCTCGACGGTGAACTTCTCAGGATCCCAGTTGCCCCAGTCGTTGCCCTGTTCGACCGAGTTGTTGAGCGCGTGGTAGGTGGTGCCAACGCAGTACTTGGGGGTATAGTTGTCCATCATCCAGAGGGTGAGGTCGAGCGCGTGGGTACCGATGTCGATCAGCGGACCGCCGCCCTGCTCGTATTCGTTGAGAAACACGCCCCAGGTCGGGACGGCGCGGCGGCGGATGGCGAGGGCCTCGGCGTAGTAGATGTCGCCGAAGGTGCCGGCCTCAGCCTCGGCCTTCATGTACAGCGAGTCAGCGCGGTGGCGGGACTGGTAGCCGATGGACAGCTTCTTGCCGGTGCGCTTTGCGGCGTCGAGCATCTTCTGTGCTTCGGCCGAGTTGATGGCCATGGGCTTCTCGCACATGACGTGCTTGCCGGCCTCGAGGGCGTCGACGGTGATGGTGCTGTGCGAGCGATTGGGGGTGAGGACGTGGACGACGTCGATGGTCTTGTCCTCGAGCAGCTTCTTATAGTCGGTGTAGACGGCGCAGTCGGGGGTGCCGTACTTCTCGCGTGCCTTGAGCGCGCGCTCTTCGATGATGTCGCAGAAAGCGACCATTTTTGCGTTCTTTACCTTTGCAAGCGAGGGCATGTGCTTGCCGTTTGCGATGCCGCCGCAGCCGATGATGCCGACGCGGACGATGTCATTTGCTCCGATTCCCATAGGTGGATCCTCCTCGAAATAGTGGTAATATAATGATACATCGAAATGGGGGAATTGTCAAGATTTTTGTCTGCAAAAAACAAAGTAAGTCTATTGCAGAGGCGCAGACCCCTTACCGCAGCGCGCGCTCGATGGCGCGGCCGATGTGCTCGGCCATGAGCAAGAAGCCAAGGTCGTTCGGATGTGAGCGGTCGACCGTGCAGCTGTCCTCATACGGCCCGCGGAAGATCGACTGGCCGTCGATGAAGTAGACGTTTTTGTCGCCCTCGGCGAGTGCGCGGGTGTAGGTCTCGTACACGACGGAGCGGCGCTTGACCGATTCGTCATAGTTGCAGTCGAAGTCGGGGCGGGAGAGCATGATGTAGGGGATGTCGGGGTGCTTGGCGCGGATGGCGGCGTAGAGGGGGTAGTGGGTCTTCGCCAGATACTCGGGGTTTGGCGCGTTGTGGTCGTAGTCGGAGACAAAGATGGACATGTCCTGCTCGGCCATCCAGCCGCAGATGACCGGCTCGGCCTTGCCGCTGCCCGAGAAGCCGAGGTTGACGAAGTTGACGTTCAGCCGGCGGGAGATGATGTTCTGGTACGCAAGGCCGGGACGCGAAGCGCAGGCGCCTTGGGTGATGGAGGAGCCGTAGTAGTAGATGGGCGCCATGTCGCGGTAGGGGCGGCCCTCGCCGACGGCGGCGTCGGCCTGGACGCCGACATAGAGGGTGTCGACGGCGTTGTAGGAGGGGAAGTTGATGGTGAAATGGCGCATCTTCCGGTCGGGGAAGCGGGCAATGGACTCGTAGCCGTCCTTGGCCGAGGTGGGGATGCGGAAGGTGTGGCTGTAGTGGGAGTCGGCCTCGGTGTCGAGGTAGAGGTCGAAGCCCGACGAGCCGGTCAGGGGCATGTGATCCATGTGCTTGACGTAAGGCATGACGGCCTTGATGGCGACATACTGCGAGTCGGTGGAGAAGCGCACACGGCCGCCGGCAGTCTGGACAGCGAGGGTCTTGACGCCATTCGAGGTGGCAGCGGCGATGTCGTCGGGGACGCGCTTGAAGTTGGGCTCGGTCTGGGCGTGCCAAAGGCCGTAGAGCTGGAAGGGCGCGCGGCGGGTATCGTAGAAGCGCAGGTCTGGCTCGGTGAGCGTCGTCGCGACGATCATATTGCGATCGACTTCGGCGGGAACGGGGTTGGACATGGGGGAGACCTCCTTACAGTGTGATTTGTAGGCGGAAAGTGGGGGGGAAAGTGAAGAAGTAAGAGTGAATCGTGAAGAGGTAAGGTAGCTTTTCGCCGGAGGCGAAAAGCATTTGAATTGCGTTTGGCCTGCGGCCAAACGATTCCTTTTACTTTATCTGCTCGCCCGCGGTGAGTTTGATGAGCAGGTTGATGTCGTCCGGCTGCACCGCCGCCTCGTGAGCGGCTTTGCAGCGGCGGATGGCGCCGCATTTTTCGCATTTGTGGATGATGACGTAGCCTTTGCGCGGGTCGGGCTCGACGCGGATGGGGCGCATCTGGCCGCCGCAGTCGGCGGCGCGGTCGCCGGGGTTCTCGTCGAGGTGGAGCGACCACAGGCAGACGGGGCAGTGGTTTCGCGAGGAGTAGCCGAGGGGGGCGACCTCCGCGCCGCAGTGGGCGCAGGTGAAGGCGGCGTCGTTTTTGCGGAAGCGTTTTTCGGGCATGTGCTGCGCACCTCATGTTCTATCAAGATTTTGATTGAGCGAATCGTTCGGGGAAGGGGCGGGGAGGAAACTTCGGCATAGCCAAGGAAGGTGGGGGGTGTTGGGGGCGGAAAACTTCGGCGTTTGAGATGATTTCCGCCCCCCAACTCGCCCGGAAGGGCGAAAAAAGTTTGCGAAACGCAGATTATTGTGCGGGGGTCTCGGTCTTGACCGTCTTGACGAGCACTGTCCAGCCGTCATCGTCATCGTAGCAGGCGATAACGCCCGACGAGGGCGCGCTGACGTAGTCGTACGCGAAGGGAATCACCACGCGGCCCTCGGTGTCGACGGCGCCGCAGAGGCCGCCTTCGAAACCGATGACGCCGAGGCCTTCCAGGAAGGGCTGGGCGTAGGTGTAGACCGGCTGGGCAATCCAGCGGCCGGCGGTGCTGTAGTAGCCGTATTTGCCGTCCCGCTCGAGGAGCAGGACACCGTCCGAGTAGCCGGCGATGGTGTAGCCGGTCGGGATCTCAAACGCGTTGCCGGCGGTGTCGATGAGCAGCTCGCGGTCAGCGGTGACGCTCTCGCGGTAGGAGTAGTCGCGCTCCAGCTCGCGGACGCGGACGTAGCCGCAGTCGTAGTAGAGGTGGCCGATGCCCGAAAGGTCGTTGAAGAGGGGCTCGACGTAGGAGGCGACGACGTAGCGGCTGTTTTCGTTGGTGAGGTAGACCCACTCGTTGGCCCAAGCCTTGGTGGGCAGGGCGCGGTAGCCGTTGGTGCCGACGAAGATCAGCCTGCCCTCGGTATCGACGGCGGCGCCGCGGCCCTCGCGGAAGGCGTAGGTGCGGAGGTAGCCGGCATAGGTGAGCCGCCAGCCGGTGTTGTAGGTGAAGCCCCACTTATTGCGGGTCACCTCGCGGGAGATGACGACGTTGTTGCCCTCCAGGTAGGCTGAGCCGCCTTCAAACTCGACGATCTCGATGGCGGGGACGGCGGGTTCTTCAATCGGCGCGGTGGTTTCCTCGGAGGGAGCGGTGGTTTCTTCCGGCGGTGCGGTGGTTTCCTCGGGAGGAGCGGTGGTTTCTTCCGGCGGCGCGGTGGTTTCCTCGGGGGGAGCAGTGGTTTCTTCCGGCGGCGCGGTGGTTTCCTCGGGGGGAGCAGTGGTCTCCTCGACCGGGACGGTGGTCTCTTCGACCGGTGCGGTTGTCTCGGGGGCAAGGGTAGTCGATTCCTCGGCCGGGACGGTCGTTTCGGGGGCGGGAATAGTCGATTCCTCGGCCGGGACGGTCGTTTCGGGGGCGGGCGCGGTCGTTTCCTCGGTCGGTACCGTCATTTCGATGGCGGCGGCGATCGTCTCCGCTTCTTCGGCGGGGACGAGAACGCGCTCGTACAGGGTGCCGCGCAGGGCGTCAATGATCAGCAGCTCGCTGCCGTCGGCGGTGACGGCCATGACGAGGCCAGCTTCGGCGGCCGTTTCGGCTGCGGTGGTCTCGGCGGCCTCCGCCTCAGCCATGGCGGCTTCGCGCTCCTCCTGCTTGACCTTGACAATGGCCTGGTAGAGAGCCTGTTTGAAGGCCGGGTTGCGGCTGGCGACCTTATCGGCGTAGGCCGGGTCGACGCGGTAGATGGGCTCGGCGAGGTCGGCGTCGATCGAGCCGAGAATGTACCAGTTGGTGCGGTCGATGGTGTTGGTCAGGGTCTCGGTGACGGAGGCCGAGTAGGTTTCGAGGTTGTTGTCACTCTGCCCGTAGTCGGGCGTGTAGTCGAAATTGAGCCCCCGGCCGTCGAGCTCGGGATCGTAGTCGCTCCGCATCAGCGCGCCGGTGGCATCGAGGTAGTAGTAGACCGTCTCGGTAACGGGGTCGGACTCCTCGTCCTCGGGGTCGCTGAGCACCGGCTGGCCGTCGACGATCAGGGTCTCCTCGGTGCGGAAGAGGGGACGTCCCTCGCGGTCGCGGGTGTAGGCGGGGACAAGGTCGCCCGCGCTGTAGCGGCCGATGAGGGTGCCGTCGCTCTCGGCCAGGGCGATCATGTCATTGCCGATATCGGCCATGATGTAGCCGCCGTAGAGCTCGACGGCGTAGCGGGTGGTCGACGTTGCGACCTCATACGGGAAGCGCTCGCCGTCCTCCTCGTACTGCCGGGTGCGGAGGGTGTAGATCACCCGCCGTCCGGCCTCAAGCAGGCCGCGGGGCGTATAGCCCAGCTTGGCAAAGTCGAGCTTGGCCAGCTGCATGCTCCCGTCCCAGTCGGCGTAGGTGATGGCGTACCCCTCTGCCTTCAGCGTGTCAAGGGTGGGGTAGGCGAGGGCGTCGGGCGAAGCCGTCGTCTCGGGCGCGTCGGTCACTGGTCTGCCGACGGTGGTTCCGGCGGGGGGAGTTACATCTCCGATGGTGTCGCCGGGACGGAGGCCGGCCAACTGTGACTCAAGCGCCAGCTCCTCGGGAGGGCGCGTCTCTGCCTCCCCTCCGCGGTCGATAAAGGAGAGGTCGAAGTATTCGAAATGATAGAGCATCGCCGCCGCGCAGATGGCGGCCATCGCCAGCAGCGGGACGCCGCGGGCGAGGATGCGTTTGATGCGTTCGTTCATGGTTGCCTTTCGTGTGGGTGTAGAATGGGCTTACTTGTGGTACTTCGACCCGTGCGAGATCGAGAGTCCGCGGTAGAGGGCCTCGAGCAGGATCACCTGCATCAGCTGGTGAGGGAAGGTGAGCTTCGACACCGACAGCCGGTGCGCACAGGCCGCTTTGACACGCTCGTCAAGGCCGTGCGACGAGCCGATGACGGAACAGATACAGCCGGCCTCGGCTGCACCGCGCTCGAGGAGCGCCGACAGACCGGGCGAGTCGAGCTGCTTGCCCTCAACGCAGAGGGCGATCTTCATGGCGCGCGCCGGCATGGCGGCGAGGATGCGGTCACCCTCGTCGCGCAGAGCGGTGTCGATTTGCGCGGGCGACGGATCGTCCGGGACGCGGGCCTCGCGCAGGGCAACGATCTCCAGCTTCGCGTAAGCCGAGATGCGCTTGCTGTACTCGGCCACGGCGGCGCGGAGATAGTCCTCTTTGAGTGTACCCACGGTGATGAGTTTGATTTGGAGCATGGCGGTTCCTCCGGAACGAATGAAGAAGTAAGAGGGAAAAGTGAAGAGGTAAGGCAGCTTTTCGCCGGCGGCGAAAAGCATTGAATGCGTTTGGCCTGCGGCCAAACGCTTCCACACTTTCCCTATTCACGATTCCCTTTTCCCTTAAATTGCGGTTGGCGCTGTCGGCGAGGCGATGGCCATCGTCACATCGCCGCCGTTCTCTTTCAGGCGGTGGCCGATGGCGCCGCAGAGCTCGGCGTAGGCGGTGTCGGGGGTGTTGTTCTCCTCCGAGAGGTGGGCCAGCATCAGCGCGCGGGTGCCGCCCTCGATCAGCTCGGCGGCAAAGCAGGCGCAGTCGGGGCCGGAGAGGTGGCCGCGCTTCGAGGCGATGCGCCGCTTGAGGTCGGCCGGATAGCGGCCGTACATGAGCATCTCGGGGTCGTGGTTGCACTCGAGGACGACGGTGCCGCAGCCGCGAAGGCCTTCGCGGACGCTGTCCGAGATGTGGCCGACGTCGGTGGCGTAGCCGATCTCGCCCTCGGCGCAGGTGAGGCGGAAGCCGACGCAGGCGGCGCTGTCGTGAGGTGTCGCGAAGGAGCGGACGGTGAGGCCGGCGATCTGCTCCGCATAGAGCGGAGGATGGACGACGGCGCAGGCGGCGATCGACGCATGCGCCAGCAGGCGGGGGGCGGAGGGCTCGGTTATATGTACCGGGATGGCGCGGCGGCGGAGCAGAACCTCGAGGGCTGCCGTGTGGTCGGTGTGCTCATGGGTGAGGAAGATGGCGTTGATCTCATCGATGCTGCTGCCGACACCGGTGAGGGCGGTGCACAGCGCGCGGGCCGAGCGTCCGGCGTCGATGAGGATGCTCGCGCCGCCGGCGCGGATGAGGGTGGCGTTGCCCTTCGAGCCCGAATAGAGGTTGACGACCTGCATCAGCTGAACCAGACGTCGAGGAGCATGACGTCGATGACCTCGTAGGCGAAGGTGAGGCAGAGGGGGAAGATGATGGTCAGCATCCACTTGGAGCGGTCGATGCGGCGGGCGGCGTCGGCGAGAAAGGCGTCCTTCTTCGCCTCGTCCCAGTCGTCGGGGAGCTGCTCGCGGGTGACGTTGGCAGGCACAAGGCCGCGGTTATAGACGAGGTAGGCGATCAGCAGGGCCAGCAGGGCGACGCCGTAGAGGGTGAAGACGTGGAAGAAGTAGCCGCGGCTGACCAGCACGCGGTAGACGCCGAAGAGGAGGATGGTGTTGGTAATCAGCAGGGCGATGCGGCGCCAGTTGAGGGCTTTGACCTGCCGCTTCAGCTGCTGCTGGGGGGAGAGCTCCTTCTCGCGGCGTCGGGCGGGGGATTTCTTTTTGTTTTTGGGCATGGGTGTACCTTTCGTGATTTGACAATTGGGCATAGCTGAAGGCTTCTGCAAACTTTTTCCGCGCTCCCGCGCGTGCCGGAGGGGGGACCATCTCAAACGCCGAGAGTTTCCGATTTGGCAAAGCCAAATCTCGAGGTTGGCAAGCCAACCTGGCCCCCAACCCCCGGCACCACCCCCTCCTTGGCTGGCCGCGCTGAGCCAAGGAAGGTGGGGTGAATGCCCGCCGACGGCGGGCAGAGGGGAGGGGCGGAAAACTACGGCGTTTGAGTTGGTGTCCGCCCCTCCCCTTCTTACGCACAGTTACGCAATACGAGTCGCGCCGACATTGCGGACATGCAGGATGTGGCACGCGCCGTCGCCGAAGACGGCGTCCATGGCCTTTGCGTAGTCGGCCGAGGCGGCGACGGGGACAAAGGCCTGAATGGTGCCGGCGAAGCCGCCGCCGTGGACGCGCCATGCGGCGCCGTCGACGCCGGTGAGGGCACGCTCGGTCAGCGCGAGCGCGAGGGAGAGGCCCTGCTCGGCGACGTTGATGGTGGTGTAGACATTCTGCAGGTAGCAGAAGGACGAGCGGCCCGACGCCAGCACGCCGGCGAGGAAGCCGTCAAGCTTGCCGGCCAGCAGAGACTCGGTCTGGGCGGCGACGCGCTTGTTCTCAGCAACGAAGTGCAGGGCGCGCAGGATGGCGCGGTCGCCGACTTTTTCGCGCAGGGCGGGGATGGCGGCGATGAGCTGCTCTTCGTCAGCCTCGCGCAGGACCGAGACGCCCAGCTCGGCCGCGACAGCCTTCATCTCGGCAGGCACCGAGGCGTAGTCGGCGTTGAGATCGGCGTGGTTGCCGCCGGTGTTGACGATGCAGAGGGTGTAGCCGGCAGCCGAGAGGTCGAAGTCGACGGGGGTGATGACAGGCTTGGCAGGATCGGCGAAGTCGATGGCCACGATGCCGCCGTGGGCGCAGGCCACCTGATCCATCAGGCCGCAGGGCTTGCCAAAGAAGCGGTTCTCGTCGATCTGCGCCCACTTGGCGATCTCGACGCGGTCGATCTCGCCGTTGTTGAAGAGGTGGGAGTAGATCGAGCCGATCATGACCTCGAAGGCGGCGGAGGAGGAGAGACCGGAGCCCTTGAAGACATTGGAGGTGGTGTAGGCATCGAAGCCGCCGACTTTCTTGCCGCTGTCGCGGAAGCAGGCGGCCATGCCGGCGATGAGGGAGGCGGAGGTGTAGAACTTGCTCTCATCCGGCTCGGTGTAGGCGGCGATGTCGACCACATCTTCGGGGAAGCCCTCGCTCTTGACACGGACAGTCATGTCGGCGCGGGCGCGGATGACGGCCACGATGTCGAGGTCGATGGAGGCGGCGATGACGCGGCCGTGGTTGTGGTCGGTGTGGTTGCCCGACAGCTCGGAGCGGCCGGGGACAGAGAGGATCATCAGCTCACCGTCGGTGCCGTATTCTGCGCCGAACGCTTTGACGGCGTCGGCGAGGCGTGCACGGCGGGCGTCGACGGCAGGGCCGTAGAGGGGAGCAAGGCCGGCGTCGAGCGCACCGGAGGTGATTTTATCGAGAAGGGCGGTGTAGGTCATGGTTGAGATCTCCTTTGTGGGTTGAAGAAATTTCATTCCTCTTTATTATATCAAACCTCGCGCGCCGAGACAAGTCTTTTTCGATGAATTCCGTAACAATTTCTTGAACAGCACGCGCTTTTTTCGCCCGAAACCGCCATAAACCGACTTTTCAACAGGCGCGGAACGGGCATATGGCTGAGAAATCCCCATTTCCACATGGTTTTCCACAGGGTGTGGAAAAATTTTGATCTTGCTGTGGAAAAGCTTGCCGGCAAAAAGCCCCACCCGGATGGGTGGGGCTTGGGCAACGCCGACGCTCAAGGCGTAGGCGCGGGAAGCTCAGCCGCCAGGCGCTTGTATTCCTCGTAGCTGCACACGCATCGCACAGCGGCGAGCAGGGCCGTCGCCGACATGCCGGGCGGGAGCGACAGGGCGGCGGCGAGGGCATCGCGGCGGGCCTGGCTGTTCGCGCCGCCCGAGAGGCCGTCGAGGTAGAAGTCGGTCTTCGAGAGGGGATTCTCGGCCGCCCGCGCGGCAGCGTTGGGATCGGCATAGGGGGCGAAGAGGGCGCGGAGCGTATCGGGCGCGATGCCCTCGACGCCGAGAATGCCGGCCTTGGAGGCGGTCTTTTTGCGCTTCTCCTTGCCTGCGACGGCGGGGGTGTAGAGGTCGATGATCTTCTCGGGCGGGAGGGCCGAGTGGATGAAGTTGCGGATGACCTTGCCCGCGCCGTCCGAGTCGGTGAGGACGATGACCGGCGTCGCCGCCGCCAGCCGGCGGATGAGCGCCAGCTTCTCGCCGCGGTTGAAGATGCCGAAGCCGTCGGTGCGCACGATCTGTGCGTCGATGATGCGGGAGAGGGTTTCGAGGTCGTAGCGGCCCTCGACGATTACCGGATAGGGAATGGGGAGTTTTTCGTTCATGATGTACTCTCTTGGTTTTGATTGATCTTATTGTTCGGTAAGGAGGGCGGGGAAGAACCATCTCAAACGCCGAAGTTTCTTCCCCGCCCTCTTCCTGCCCCCAAAGGGGGCAGGAATTCACCCACCCTATTTCCTTGGCTGTGCGCTTCGCCACCCTAAGCCAGCTTAGCAGGAAGTGTTGTCAAGACATTTGCCTGAAAGCTTTTGAAGAGTCCAGAGGGACTTTTCTCGAAAAGTCCCTCTGGTGGGGTTTGGGGCGACGCCCCAAGGTCTTTCCTACAACCCACAAACCAGCCTCTCGATCGCCGCATAGCCCTGAGGCGACAGTTTCAGCTCGGCGTCGGCTTCGGCGCAGAGGGTGATGGCGCGGCGGAGGCGGGCGTCGTCGATGGAAGCGGAGGCTTTCTGGTAGAGGGTGACCTTGTAGCTGTGGAGCTTGGTTACGGCGGCGATCTCGTCAGGGCGGCGGCCTTCGGCGGTCAGCAGGCGGACGCTGAGCATGTCGCTCCAGGTGCGGATCACCTCGCCGAGCAGGAGGATCGGATCGACGCGGCGGTGCCGGAGGATCGCCAGCGCCGCCAGCGCGTCGGCGCGCCGGCCCTCCATGACGGCGTTGCCGAAGGCGAAGGCGTCGTACTCGATCCCCGCGCAGGCCACTTCGCGGATGTCGTCGGCGGTCACTGCTGTCCGTCCGTGCGCGAGGACGTAGCAACAGAGCTTGTCCACCTCGGCTGCCAGCGTGAACATGTCGCGGCCGCAGTAGTCGATCAGGAAGGCCGCTGTGTCGGGATCAGCCACCACACCGCCGTGCGTGAAGTGTTTCGCCACCCAGCCCACCAGCTTCGGCACCGTGACGCGGTCGTAGCGCACGGGCACAAGGCAGGCGGCGAGGCGGGAGAAGAGCGCTGAGGGCCGCTTGGGCAGGTAGCCCACATCCATGCCCTCCTGCGGCACGACCACCACTAAACAGTTGTGCGGGTAATCGCCCAGCTGCTCCGCCATCTCGCAGAAGCGGTCGACGTCGGGGGCGCGCATGGCCGACAGATCCATGCCCGTGATGGTCACCAGCTTGCGCTCGGCCATCACCGGCAGCGGCGTCAGCGCGTCGAGCAGACGCGCGGGGGTGTAGTCGAGGGCGTCGAGCTTGATCTCGTTGAAGGCGGCAAAGGCCGGATCAAGAATCGCCTGCCGCGCCGCTTCAAGGGCGTGGAGCTTGAGGTAATCCTCGTCGCCGAAGAGCAGATAGCCTGCCGCCGGCGCTTTCTGCAGCTGGCGGCGGTACTCGGCGTCACCCAGAATGGTCAGCGGGCCGCTCATTGGAGGGGATTTTCGCTGCCCGGGACATCGGGCAGCGTCTCGTGCGCAAGCAGGTCGGCGAGGTGTGCGTCGTCGGCGCTGATCTCGAGGGTGAATTTGTTGCGCTCGACCCGCGCGCCGCGGATCTCGATGGTGTAATCGAGGTAGAGGAAGCCCGATTCGAGCAGCTCGTTGACGACGCGGTAGGTGCGCACGCAGAGCTCAAAGGGCATGTAGGGGGTGCGGTAGGCGCAGATGTGCTGCTTGCCCCGCTCGAAGACGAGGACGGTCTCGACGGTGCCCTCGCGCATCATGGTGACCAGACCCGGATTGTCGCGGTCGAAGCGCAGACGTGTCGTCGCGCCGGCCATGCCGGTCAGCTCGGTCTCGTCGTATTCGACGGTGACCCGGCCGTCGTCAACGGTCAGCCAGCCCTCGCTGGACATGGTAAAGGTGTTGTCCTCACTCTCGGCCTTACCGCCGCTCATCTCGACGCCGTTCTGCTCCAGATCAGCGCGGGCGCGCTCGAGCATCATCTCGGACACGGCAATCTGGCGGCTGGTGATCTTGAGGTTGATCTTGTTCTTTTTCATGGGATACCTCCCGGATGGATTCTGGGACTATTATACCATGGTTTCGGGGGAATTGCAAGGGGGAGCTGCGGTCGGGCTGGGGTAACCGCAGCTCTCCCTTCACTGCTTGACACCGTGTGTATTTTATGCTATATTATAATCACTGATTAAGCGGTAAGGAAAACTTTTACGTCAGCGGACATTGGGGAGGAAGCCTATTCATATGCGAAATAAAAAAATCCGTTTTGTAGCATTATTTCTTTTTCTTATCACATTCGTCTCCTGCTTCGATGCATATTCTCCATTTGCAGAAATGAATTTTGTCAAGGAGTACGGTTGGACAGACAGCAGCCAGATCATGGCATCCCCTATCGCAGATACCAATAATCCCGAAGCGATTGCCGAACTCTCCTCTCAAGTCGTGATCTGCGAAATTTCTGCGCTTGACCGGGCAATCGTGAACGGGATCGGCGATCTTCATTTCTATTATACCGCAACCATCAAAGAGATCCTCTACGATCGCGATTTAATTTTCACAGTTGGCGACAGCATTACGGTGAGCTCTTCCGAAGGGATCCTTCCCGCCAATGAGGCGAAAGCGCTGTATCACGATTCCGCTTACGCCAAAAAATACGGCGTGATGCAGGGAGAATACAGCGCCGACGACTATGTGCGCTCTTCTTTTGACAACGCCATTCCGATTCAGGTGGGCGAGACTTATCTGATGTATCTGACCGATCGCTATTTTGCAAGAGAAAAGGTTTACGCAGAAAATGGGCAGCAGTATCTTTATCTGTGCAAAGATAATACGCTGTATGCCGGGCGTGAAGGGATAAAAACCGATGTTACATTGGAGAAAATGAAGATGCAGGTTTCCAAACAAATGGCCGCGCGCACGGGGCGTGCCGATGAAATTGGCCATAGCGCCTACCTGAATGAGTTGGGAAAGCGGCAAGCAGAAGAACGCCTCCAGCAGGCGAATCAGAACAGCGATTAAGAATAAGCCGGCACGGTCTTCCGTGCCGGCTTATTTTTTGAACTGCATCAACAAAGGGAGAGGTCTCCCTCTCCCTGCGGCGTGCGCTGCGGTCAGGCTTGGGCGGTGTACTTCTGCTTGAGGGCCGAGATCTTCTGCTGCTCGGCCTGCTCGGCGGGGTACCAGCCCTTGGCTGCCATCTTGGTGTGAATGGTGTCCTGCATGCAGAGCGACTCGGTCAGCGCCTGGTCGAAGACCTTGTGCACATTCGCGGTCGACGACTCGATGGTGGCGTGCATATACAGGTCACACGCGCCCTTCTCGAGCAGAAGCAGGTTTTCCATCAGCTGCTTATCGTCCATGATCGTTCCTCCTTACAGTAAGCCGTAAAAACTGGTGTAGAGCTGCTGGTTCTTGGCGGCCAGCTGCTCAACGTAAGCCTTGAGCTCGCTGTCCTGGAGCTTGGACGCCGTCTCGCGGCACTGCGCGACGAAGTATTGCGCGTGGCCGAGGGCGTCTTCGATATAGAGAAGTTCTTTGGTTGACATGAGATCACCTCCGCGCTTAGTTTGTGCGGAGGTGACCGGCGTTATGCGGGTGGAAAAATTTTATTTTGCTCAGATGCCGCAGCCCAGCGCCACGGTGGTGTGCGCCGCATCGTCTGGCATGGCGATGACCCCGGCGGCGAGCGCCTTTTTGAGCATCATGTCGCGCAGCTCGAAGGGATACATGATCGTCGCAAAATCTGAGGTATAGCCGTCGGGCAGATCGGCCGCTACCACGGCTTCGTTGTCTTGCATAAAGCGATGGACAGCGATCTCGATCGCGAGCACATGAGGCAGCACCTCGGCATCGTAGACCTCGCGGCTGCAGGCCTGCTGGACCGCCGACGAGCCCTGCCGGAACACCGGGAAGGTGGGCAGATAGCCCCCCTCGACGCTGCGCAGATAGCCCCGCTCGGCCAGCCGCGCCAGAATGTCGAGGTCGACTGCGCCGCTCCCCCGCAGGAATTTCTCCAGCGTGGCCGCTTCCGCGCCGACCAGATCCCCGCCGCAGCGGGCAGAGAGGCCGCCAATGCCGATCTTGTAGTCCTCCCACTGCAGGGTGTTATCATCCCCCGAGCCGTGCAGACCGACGCCGCTGAAGCCGGGATTGTAGTCCTCGTAGCCCACCAGCGTCCATCTGCCGCCACGCGGGCGTTCAGGCAGGGGCTTGCGCTCGCCGAACACCGCCACCTTGGCGTTCCAGATCGCCTCGTCGGTGATGCGCAGGAGGAGATACCACCCCAGGTCTGGGAAATCTTGATACCCGCCCAGCGGCACCACGCCGGTGCGGTCGCGCTCGGTGCGGATGGCGGCCAGCGCCGCCTGGGCGTGGGGATAGATTTCGTCGGCCGTCTGCTTCATCGCGCCGAAGATCTTCTCCTGCGCCCTGCGGCTGAGGATGGGGAAGCCGGTGACATACCGCTCGCCCTCCCGGCGCAAAAGCTCGACGGCGCAGAGCTCCTCCACCGCGTCCTCCATGTAGGGCGCGGCGACGCCCAGCTCCATCGACAGGTCGGCGATGGTGCATGGGTTGCCGTAGGCCTCCAGTAAAATATTCTTGTTGAGCCGGCTCCCCAATTGCGTCCAGGGCGAGCCGTCGCGGCCGTCATTGCCGTTTTTCGTGAAGGTGATCTCCTCGGGTCTGTAGCTTCTCTTGCCAAATTCGCGTGCCATTTGCATGCCCTCCTTGAGTTTTTGTCGGGAGCGTGACAGCTTGGCCTTGACGGTGCCCAGCGGCAGGCCGAGCCGCGCCGCAATGTCCGAGAGACGCTCGTCGTCGAGGTAGTGGGCGACGATGATCTCGCGGCAGTCGCGGGCGGTAAAGGCCAGCTCGCGGCGCATCAGCGACAGCGTCTCGTCATGGATGAGCGCCGCCTCCACATCGCCGTCCGGATCAGCGAGAGGAAGGTCAGCGATATCCTCGATGGCGGTGCAGCTGCGGCTGCGGCGCCGGGCGTCGGCCCAAGCCGCAAAGCGGTTGTGCGCGATCTGCCAGACCCACGCCGGGAAGTGCGCGACCTCGGCACCGCTGCGCAGCGCGTCGACCACACAGAGCGCGATGTCGGCGGCCAGCTCCTCCGCCTCGGCGGAGTCGCCTGTCTTGCGCAGACAGAAGTAGTAGAGTTTGGCGGGATATTCGGCGGCGAAGGCCGCCAGCTGTGCGTCGGTGCGCGTCGCGGACATGGGTGTCAGCTCCTTTCGCTAAGATAGTGCGGAAAGGCGGCAAAAGGTTGCAGGTGCGCGAAAATTTTTATCTTTCCCGGAAAAGCAGACGTCTCATTTCCGCCGGCCAACCGGCCCCAGTACCGATCCGACCGCGATGATCAGGATCACCACAATCCCGATCGGCAGGATTACGCCGATGGGCAGTCCCTCCGCCTCGCCGATCGCGGGCGCGGTGCCGGCCGGCACCGTTGTCCCTGCCGTCGCCGGTGCGGCTGTCGTGACCGGCGCCTCCGTCGTGACCGGTGCGGCTGTCGTCTCGGGCGGCGCGGTGGTCTCGGGCTCGGGCGGGATCTGCTCGGCATAGGGGGTGATGTGCTCGAAGAAATCATTCACGCCTGGCGTGTCGTCGCCGACCGTGGTGCGCCAGAGGCCATATGCGCAGGGGCTGTAGGTCGTGATCTGTGCTGCCGCTGTGATGGGAGCGGCGGTGGTGCCCCGGATCCAGCGGGTGAACCACGTCCAGTGCTGGGAGTAGTGCTCGTTGTAGCCGAGGTTGGACACCTCAAAGGCTGTCTTGCCGCCGTAGAAATCGAGCGGCTTGTCCCAGTTCATGGTCACGGTGCGCTCGGGCCAGAGGTGGAGGTAGGTCTTGGGGACGTCCCACGTCCCCCACGCGGCGGCTGAGTCGGGATAGGCGGTCGGATCGGCCGATATTTCCAGCGCCGCCTGAAGCGCCGCCGTGTTGACGATGTGCGCGCCGTGGTTGTACTCGCCGTTCACATCGTGGCCGATGACGACCTGCGGCCTGAAGCGGCGGATCTGCTCGACGGCGTAGGCGATGAAGTCATCCTCTTCATAGCCGCGCCCGGCGTAGATGGTGCGGGCGGCAGCGAGGGAGGTCGAATAGAGGTCAGGGAAGGGGCCGACGATGGGATAGTTCCGCACACCGACCGCCCAGAGGCCGTTTAGCTGCTCATGCGGGCGGTTGTGGGTGTCGAAGTGCTGGGTCATGTAGACCACCTGCGCGGCGAGGCCCCGGTCGATGCAGTCGGGGAGGATGCCGGCGAAGAAGAGATGCTCGTCGTCGCTGTGGGTCGAGAAGAGGAGCAGGTCGGCCTCAGCGTAAGCCGGCTGCCAGACCTGCACGCTGTCGGGCAGGTCGCCTGCCGACCAGGCCGAGCACTCGGCGATGACGGCACCGACGGGGAAGCTGAGCGTCAGGCCGCGGGCGGCGGCGGGCACCTCGACATATTCGTGGAGAAAACCGTGCTGGCCGGCGGCGAAGGTGATGCCGGTGTCGGTGGCGCACTGCCATTCGCCGGGTACTTTGTCGAAGACGAGGTAGACGCCCGCGATCTGGCTGCCGCCGGCGTCGACCGTCAGCGAGCCGCCGGCCGGGATGGCGAGGTAGGTGCTCTCCTTGCCATCAGCGAGGGGCGCGGTGGCCGCGCCGGAGGAGACAGTCAGGGTCACGGGCAGCTGCGCTGCCTCGGCAGCCGCCGGCAGGGCGAAGAGGGCGACGAGGAGGAGGAAAAGGGGGATGAATTTTCGCATGATTCGATCCTTTGTATGTAGTCAGCGTCCCCGCAGGGTGGCGAGGGCGTCGCGGTAGTCGGGGAGCCAGCGCTCGATCTCGGCATAGAACGCCGCGCTGTGATCGTGGTGACGCATGTGGGCGAGTTCGTGGACGATGACGTACTCGACGACGGCGTCGGGCCAGCGGAGGAGGTTGTACGACAGGCAGATGTGGCCATCGGCCGAGCAGGAACCGAGGCGTTTTTCGGCAGATGTAATGCGCAGCGAGGCCGGCTCGAGCCCCATGCGGGCGGCCCAGGCGGCGAGGCGGGGCGGCAGCTCTGCCTCGGCGCGGGCGCGGAGGGTATCGGGGTCGGTGTCGGGCTGCGCGGCCTGCGCCTCGGCACGGCGGGCCTGGCGCGCGCGGGCAGAGGCGATCCACGCGGTCTTCGCTTCGACGAAGCGGGCGATTTCGCGCTCCGGCATGCGCCGGGGCGCGCGGACGACAAGCGTCCCGTCGGCCCTCACCTCAAGGGCGAGGGTGCGGCGGGATGAGCGGATGACGGTATAGGGTTCAGTCATCGAGCAGGTCGGCAATGGCGACAACGGCCAGCACAACGGCGGCGGCCTTGAGCAGAGGCGTGGCGATGTTCTGGTCGAATTTGAGGTTCACGAGGGGTGTATCGGCGCCCTTTTCGGGGTAGATGCCGACCTCGCCCTCGGCGCGGATGCGCAGCTCGGGGCGCGAGGAGTTGATGAGCCGCCGGGCGCGGCGGGCAAGGACGGTGAGGGGGTGACGGGTCATGGTGTGGCTCCTTTGGGATGTTTGATTGACATCAGTATAGCAGATTGGGCGGGGGATTGCAAGGTTATCTTGTGAATTTATTCGTTTTTACGAGGCTTTCCGCCCTCCCGGGCGGTGAAGGGCGGGGAGGGACCATCTCAGACGCCGAAGTTTCCTCCCCGCCCTCGGAGGTCGCCATGGGCGACCTCCTCACCCACCCCACCTCCTTGGCTAATCGGCCATTCTTTCCTCGAGCTCGCTTTTGATGACGGCGACCTGGGGGCCGTAGACGACCTGGACGCCGTCGCCTTTTTTGATGACGCCGGCGGCGCCGGAGGCTTTGAGCATGCCCTCGTCGACGAGGGCGGGATCGACGACGGTGACGCGGAGGCGGGTGGCACAGCAATCGAGGCCCGAGATGTTGGACTTACCGCCGAGGCCGGCGAGGATGAGTTCCGACTGGTCGGGCGCCTGATTGTCAGCGCGGGCGGCGGCGACGGGCTCCTCAGCCGGATCGCCTTTGCTCTTTTTGCGCTCATAGTCGGCGCGGCGATAGAGTTTGGTCTCGACGCCCTCTGCCTCGCGGCCCGGGGTGGCGTAATTGCGCTTGAGGATCAGGAAGCGGAAGAGGATGAAATAGACGGCGAAGTAGCCGAGGCCGACGAGAGGGATCATGAGCCAGTTGGTCTTGGCGTTGCCCTGCAGGATGCCGAAGAGGGTGAGGTCGATCAGGCCGCCCGAGAAGGTCATGCCGACGCCGACCTTCAGGATGTGCATCAGCATATAAGCCGCTCCTGCGAGGACGCAGTGGACGAGATAGAGCACGGGCGCAACAAAGAGAAAGGTAAACTCCAGCGGCTCGGTGATGCCGGTCAGCGCCGCGGTCAGCGCCGCCGAGAGGAGGAGCGAGCCGGCGGCGCGCTTTTTCTCGGGCTTGGCGCAGGTGTACATGGCCAGCGCCGCGGCGGGCAGGCCGAAAATCATCAGCGGGAACTTACCCGACATGAAGCGGGTGGCCTCAACCGAAAAGACGGTGGTATTGGGCGACGCCAGCTCGGCGAAGAAGATGTTCTGCGCGCCGTAGATGAGGGTTCCGTCGATGACGGCAGAGCCGCCGACGCCGGTCTGCCAGAAGGGGAGATAGAAGACGTGGTGCAGGCCGAAGGGGATGAGCAGGCGCTCGAGGAAGCCGTAGATGAGGGTACCGACGTAGCCCGATTTGAGCACAAGGTCGCCGAGGGCGAAAATACCCCGCTGGATCATCGGCCAGAGGAAATACATGGCGACGCCGACGAGGATATAAGCGACGGTGGAGATGATGGGGATGAACCGTGTGCCGCCGAAGAAGGAGAGAATGTCGGGCAGGCGGATCTTATAGAAGCGGTTGTGCAGCCAGGCGACGCCGAGGCCGACGATGATGCCGCCGAAGACACCCATCTGCAGCGATTCGATGCCGACAACATTGGCGACGGTGCCCTCGAGCATGACGCCGGGCTCGAGCTTGCCGTTCAGGTCGAGCAGGGCGTGGATGGTCTGGTGCATGACGAAGAAGGCGATGGCGGCCGAGAGGGTGGCGGTGCCCTTCTCCTGCTCGGCCATGCCGAGGGCGACGCCCATGGCGAAGAGGATGGGCAGGTTGGCGAAGATGATGTCGCCGACCTGCGCCATGACAGTCAGCACAGCGCCCAGCGCCGTGCCCTCGCCGAGGATGCCGGTGAGACCGTAGGCCTCGAGCATGGAGGGATTCGTCAGCGACGAGCCGATACCGAGCAGCAGACCGGCAACCGGAAGCAGCGCGATCGGCAGCATAAACGCACGCCCGACGCGCTGCAGCACGCCGAAGGCGCGTGAGGATTTGGTGGTGGACATGGGTGATATCCTTTCTTTGGCGGATCAAACCAATGGATTCGTTGCACAGCTGAACGAATCGTCGTGTCATCCTGAGCGCAGCGAAGGATCTTTTCCATCGTCAAGATTCTTCGTCGCTTTGCTCCTCAGAATGACGGATCTGTTTTGCTTAATCACAAATTTGGAGAAAGAGGTTGATTGGAAATTTATATCTGATAGGTCGCCGCAACCGATTTTCCGCCCTCGACGGTGCCGGATGCGGGCGTCAGACCGCGCAGGGCATCGGGGTTGGAGATGATGACCGGCGTCACGACAGGCAGGTCGGCGGCGCGGATAACGGGCAGATCGGCGCGGGCAATGGGCTGGCCGGCCTTGACGCGGTCGCCGGGGGAGACGAGCGCGGCGAAGGGGCGGCTGGCGAGCGAAACGGTATCGATGCCGATGTGGACGAGGATATCGAGGCCGTCGTCGGTGTGGATGGTATAGGCGTGGCGGGCGTCGGCGACCGTCTCGATGGTGCCATCGGCGGGCGCGTAGATGCTGCCGTCGCTCTCGCGCGACGGCTCAACGGCAAAGCCGATGCCAAGCATGCCGGTGGAGAAGGCCTCGTCGGGGACAGAAGCAAGGTCGACAATGGTGCCGCTGATAGGGGCAAGAAGGGTGTATTTGGGCATGGTGGTATCCTTTCGTGGAGGTAAATTCGCCTCGCTCTCCGAGGGAGGTGGCAGGGCACAAGCCGTGACGGAAGGAGTTTACTTTGACGGGGGAACTCCCTCAGTCGGCTTCGCCGACAGCTCCCTCGGGGAGGGAGCCTTTTATGGGGTGTTGCGGACGCTTTCCTTGATCCGAAGCAGCTGGGACGGCGAGACCGACAGCTCGTCCACGCCCGCGCGGAGGAGCGTCTCGGTGAGGGCGGGATCAGCCGCGATCTCGCCGCAGAGGCCGCACCAGCCGCCGGTGGCGTGGATGGCGGCGGCGGTGCGCTCGATCAGCGCGAGCACGGCGGGGTGGAGGCCGTCGGCGATGCCGGCGACGGCAGCGTTCTGGCGGTCGACGGCGAGGGTATACTGGGTGAGGTCGTTGGAGCCGATCGAGAAGAAGGCACAGCGGGCGGCAAATTCGTCAGCCAGGATCGCGGCGGCGGGGGTCTCGATCATCATGCCGACCGAGAGAGACTGGTCGGTCGGCTCGCCCGAGATGCGCAGCTCGGTCTGGACGGCGCGCAGCTCGCCCATGGCCTCGTCGAACTCGTGGGTCGAGCAGATCATCGGGAACATGACCGCGATCTGCCCGGGGCGCTCGCCGGCGGCGCGGCAGATCGCCCGCAGTTGGCAGCGGAAGAGGGCGCGCTGGGCCAGACACAGGCGGATCGCCCGCAGGCCGAGCGCGGGATTTTCCTCATGCGGGAGGCCAAGGTAGTCGGCCTGCTTGTCGGCGCCGATGTCGAGAGTGCGGATGACCAGCATCCGGTCGCCCAGCGCCTCGGCGGCGGTGCGGTAGGCGTTGTACTGCTCAGCCTCACCGGGCGGGTCTGGGCGGCCAAGGTAGAGGAACTCGCTGCGCATCAGCCCCACGCCGTCGGCGCCCAGTTCGGCGGCCTCCTGCGCCTCGGCCGGCCGGCCGATGTTGGCGCAGAGCAGGATGCGCTTGCCCGAGCGGGTCTGGGCGGGGAGATCGACCAGGCCCATCCGCGCGCGGTCGGCGGCGGCCCGGGCGGCGGTGCGGGTATGGTAAGCGGCAAGCGCGGTGGGATCGGGCTCGACGATCAGCTGCCCCGCC
>JAFTOI010000022.1 GCA_017463865.1 Clostridia bacterium
CACTCGCCCGGGAGGGCGAAAAAAGCTGATGGAGCCATCACCGCTTCCGAAACGCCCCCGGCATGTGCACGATGCGTTCGGCTGTGCCGTCAGCCGCCAGATAGACCTCGACGACGTCCATGCGCGGCTGGCCGAGGCCGGGATTGCGGCGGAGGTAAGCCTCGGCGGCGGCGATGAGGTGGCGCTGCTTGGTCAGCGTCACGGCTGCGGCGGGGCGGCCGTAGCGGGCGGCCTGCGCGGCGGAGCGGGTCTTCACCTCGACAAAGCATATGCAGCGGTCATCCCGGGCGATGATGTCGATCTCCTCGTGGGCGAGGTAGACGTTGCGGGCGAGGATGGTGCAGCCGTGTGCGCGGAGGTAGTCGGCGGCGAGTTCTTCGCCCAGGCGGCCGATGTCGCGGGTGCTCATCCCTCGCGCTCCCGGTCGAGGAAGCGGATGAACTGCTTCCGGTGGATGGGCGCGGGGCCGTATTTGCGCAGGGCGTCCATGTGGGCCTTGGTGCCGTAGCCCTTGTGCCCCGCGATGCCGTATTCGGGGTAGGCGGCGTCGAGGTCGAGGCACATGCGGTCTCGGGTGACCTTGGCCAGGATCGACGCGGCCGCGATCTCGGCGACCTTGGCGTCGCCGCCGACGACGGCGCGGGCGGGGAGGGGGAAGTCGCGGTCGACGTTGCCGTCGATGAGCGCGAAGTCGGGGGCGGGATCGAGTTTGGCGATGGCGCGGCGCATGGCGAGGAGGGTGGCCTCGAGGATGTTCAGCGCGTCGATCTCTTCCACGCTGGCCTCGGCGATGCCGTAGGACACGGCGTGGGCGATGATCTCGTCATAGAGCTTCTCGCGCTTCTTGGGGGAGAGCTTTTTGGAGTCGTCCAGCCCCTCGGGCGCCCAGCCGGCGGGGAGGATAACAGCGGCGGCCACGACGGGGCCGCAGAGGGGGCCGCGCCCGGCCTCATCGACGCCGCAGACGGCGGCGAAGCCTTCGGCGCGGAGGGCTTCGGTGATGGTGGGATCGAGCATGGTCAGCCCTCCTTCGGCAGGCGGTCGAGGGTGATGCGGCCGATCTTGGCGGCGCGGAACTCGTCGAGGAGGGTGTTTGCGGTGCGCTCGGTGTCGATCTCGCCGCCCGAGATGAGGAAGCCGCGGCGGCGGCCGATGGTGAGGAAGAGGTCGGCGTCCGAGACGGTGTCGGCGAGGTCTTCTTCCTTTAATTTATACCGCGCGGTGAGCAGGGCAGGGTACATGGCGCGCAGGCGGGCGCAGAGCAGGACGCCGAGGGTCTCGACGTCGAGGATATCGTCCTTGATGGCGCCGGTGAGGGCGAGGTTCTCACCCGTCAGCTGGTCGTCGAACTTGGGCCAGAGGACGCCGGGCATGTCGAGCAGGTCGAGGCCGATGGAGGTGGCGACCCACTGCTTGTCGCGGGTGACGCCGGGGCGGTTCTCGACCTTCGCGCGGGACTGGCCGGCCAGCTTATTGATCAGCGACGATTTGCCGACGTTGGGGATGCCGACAACCATGGCTTTGAGGCGGCGGCCGGTCATGCCCTTATCCTGCCAGCGCTGGAGTTTTTCGGCCAGCAGCTCGCGGGCGGCGGGCATGATCTTATTCAGCCCCTCGCCGGTGACGCAGTCGCAGAGGATGGCGCGGCGGTTGTCGGCGGAGAGGGCGGCGATCCACCGGGCGGTGGCGGCGGGGTCGGCCAGCGAGGCCTTGTTGAGCAGGGTCAGCGTGGGCTTGGTGCCGCAGAGGCGCGCGATCTCGGGGTTGCGGGACGACGCGGGGATGCGGGCGTCGAGCAGCTCGATGACGAGGTCCACCGAGGTGAGGTTCTCGGTGATGAGCCGCCGCGTCTTGGCCATGTGGCCGGGAAACCATTGGATGATGGTGGATGGCATTATTTACTCCTATCGGAAGATGTTGGTACAGAGGGGGTGGTGTCAGCGGGGCGTTTCGCGCTCCCGCGCGAGGGAGGGGAGGAGAGGGCACCATCTCGGGCCGAAGTTTCCCTCTCCTCCCCTCTTGCCGCCGTTGGCGGCAATTCACCCCACCTCGCCCTCCTTGGCCCCGGGGGATCACCCACGGATGAGCGGTGTCGCCAGCCAAGGAAGAGGGGTGGGTGAATCCCAGCCCGACGGGCTGGGAGAGGGCGGGGAGAAAACTTCGGCGTCTGAGATGGTGTCTCCCCGCCCTCCCGACGCGGCGCAGCGATGCGCCTCTCATCTTATCACTCCACCGCCCCGAACAGATCAAACGGCGTCAATCTCAGCACGACGCGGCCGAGCACCTGGCGCTCGTCGATGAAGCCGTTCTGCCCCATGCGGGTGCTGCGGCTGTCGGAGGAGTGGTTGCGGTTGTCGCCCATGACGAAGAGGCAGTTCTCGGGCACGGTGACGGGGTAGCTCTGGTCGGAGGTGAGCAGGAAGCTGCTGTCGACCTTGCGGTAGGGTTCGTCGACGACCTCGCCGTCGACGGTGAGCGTCCAGGTGGTGAAGTCGATGTCGACGACCTGCCCCTCGGTGGCGATGACGCGCTTGACGATGGGCTCGTTGTAGTCGCCCAGCTCGTGGTAGACGATGATGTCGCCGGGGGTCGGATCGTACCCGATGTCCGAGACCAGCAGCTTCTGGCCCTCGTAGAGCGTGTCCTGCATCGACGGGCCGACGACCGAGGTGAGGCGGGTGAAGAAGGTGAAGAGCAGGATCACCGCGACGGCCGAGTAGACGAAGATCTCGAGGTAGTCGTAGGCGGCCGAGATGGGGGTCTGCTTCTTTTTGGCGGGCCGCTCGGGAGCGGCGGGGGTGTTGTCCATGGTGGCTCCTTTCGTGGGGTGGGGACGGTGGGGTGAAGGTGGACGGGTTCCCGCGCGCTGCGCGGGGCACCTCATCCGGCGCAGCCGACTGATGAGGTGTCCTGCACGACAGTGCAGGCGCGGGAGCTATCTTCAGCGTTGCGCGCCCGTCTTACCGCCCGATCAGCCGCCCCATCAGCTCGCAGCCGTTCGGCAGATAGTTCTCGCACGCGGCGGCGGTGGCTTCGGTGAAGGTGTCGACGCCCGACTGGGGCTTCTCGCTGTCCCAGATCAGATACGGCACAGGGTCGATGGCGTGGGTGCGGATGCGGATGGGGGTGGGGTGGTCGGGCAGGATCATGACGCGGAAGGGCTCGCCGCTCTTGCGCAGTGCCTCGACGACCGGGCCGACAATGTGCTCGTCGATCAGCTCGACCGAGCGCACCTTGTTCTCGATCTCGGCGCGGTGGCCGCACTCGTCGGGGGCTTCGACGTGGACGTAGACCAGCTCCTGCCCGCGCGCGAAGGCGTCGATGGCGGCGGCGGCTTTGCCGCGGTAGTTGGTGTGGACGTTGCCGGTCGCGCCCTCGACGTCGATCGACTCCATGCCGGCGCACAGGCCGATGCCCTTGATGAGGTCGACGGCCGAGATGACGGTGCCCTTGACGCCCCACTTTTCATAGAAGTTGGGCAGCTGGGGCTTGCGGCCGGGGCTCCAGAACCAGGCGGAGTTGGCGGGCTTCAGGCCTCTCTGGCGGCGCGCCTCGTTGACGGGGTGGTGGTTGAGGATATCAAAGGACTTCTCCATCATCTCGCGGAAGGGCTGGCCGATCGGCCCCTCGGGGAGATAGTCGCCGATGCGGCGGCCGATGATATCGTGGGGGCGCATGAAGTTGTATTTGTCGTCGCCGCCCCGCCAGAGCATGCAGTGGCGGTAGCTGACGCCGGTGTGGAAGCGGCGCTCGTCGGTGCCGAAGGCCTTGTCCAGCGCCCGGATGAGCTCGTCAGCCTCGGCGGTGGTGATTTCGTCGGCGCTGTGGTCGAGCATCACGCGGTCGGCGTAGTCGCCCTCCTCGGAGATGGTGACGACGTTGGTGCGGTAGGCGGTGTCGTCCTCGGCCATCTCGAGGCCCATGCTGACGGCTTCGAGCGGCGAGCGGCCCTTGGAGTAGACCTTGGGGTCGTAGGAGAGGATGGCGAGGTTTGCGGTGTCGCTCTCGGGCACCATGTCGGCGGGGACGTTGGAGACGGTGCCGACGGTCGCGGTGCGGGCAAGGGCGTCGATGTTGGGCTTGTGCGCCGCCTGCATGGGGGTGCGGCCGCCAAGGGCCTCGATGGGTTCGTCGGCCATGCCGTCGGGGATCACGATAAGGTATTTCATAGTATGTTCCTCTGGATGAAAAATGTAGGATGCGTAAAGCATGATAGTATAGTATACCATAAAAAGAGGAAAAAAACAAGGGATTTGGACGAGATTTTGCGGGAATATTTGCAATGATGTGACAAAAGCGGGGCAACACCTCATCCGACCCCTGCGGGGCCGGCCTTCCAGCTGAGCTTCGCTCAGCCCGAGGGGAAGGTTCACCATACGCATTCTCTCTCAATAAGCCTTCCCCTTGAGGGGAAAGTGGCTTGGCCGCAAGGCCAAGACGGATGAGGTGTCCCCCTTTGCTCCCCCTCAACCCATCACATCTCCGGCGAAGGCGGCGTATTTTTCATCGCGTTCACGCTCGCGCTGGTTTTCGCCGCGGATGTGCAGGGGCAGGCACATGGCGCGGATGCGGTCGAAGATGCGGGCCTGCATGGTGCCGGTCGGCTGCTTCAGCTGCTCGGGGGTGAGGTTGGAGGTGACGATGAGCGGCTTGCGCGCCCGGCTGCGGGCGTCGACGACGGCGAAGATCAGCTCCTGCGCAAAGTCGGTGCTGCGCTCGACGCCGAAGTCGTCGAGGATGAGCAGCGGGTACTCGGCAAGCTCCCGGATGCGGGACGCGCGGCCGTCGAGGTCGGCGGAGAGCTCGGCCAGCAGGTCGGGGAAGCTGGTCATCTTCACGGCGATGCCCCGCGCGAGGATGGCGTTGGCGATGCAGCCGGCGAGGTAGGACTTGCCGGTGCCCACGTCGCCCCAGAGGAAGAGGCCGTAGTTCTTGGCGGTGATCTCGGGCCACTTCGCCACATATCGCTGTGCGATCTGCATCTGCCCGCAGCGGCCGTTGTCGCGGGAAAATGTCCACTCGGTCATGGCCGGGGAGGGGAAGCAGCGGCGGCGCAGCTCGTCGACGCGGCGGTCGAACTGCTCGCGGTCGCGGGCGGCCCGTGCGGCCTCGCGGCACTGGCAGGAGATGGGCAGGGTGAGGCCGTGGAGGAGGTTGTCCTTCTGCATGACATACTGGCGGGGTGTGCGGCAGCGTCCGCAGTAGATGAGGCCGCCCTCGCCGATGTAGTCGTCGTCGGAGGGTGTCTGCTGCGCGACGCGGAGAAGGTGGGCAACGTAGGGGTTGGCGGTGTCGGTCATCGGTCGTCTCCTTTCATGAGCAGGTCACTGAGATCGGGGGTCGTGTGGATGGTATAATTCTCTTTATTATAATTATGTTTATTATAATTAGTGGCCGGTTTTCCGAACATCTGACGACCGTTTTTCCGAACATCAGATGTTCGTTTTTCCGAACATCTGGATGCAGACGGTGCCGGAGAGTCTATTTTGACGTAAATGCGATTCGGGTGTGTGAGGCCTTGCTTGACACGCTGGATCCTGTCGCATGCTTCAAGATCTCGCATGGCGGTTTGGACAACGGTGCGCTTTTTCTTCAGTGCTTTGCCCAATGCCTCAATGGGATAAACAACAAACACCCGCCCCTGCTCGTCGATCCAGTCGTTGCTGCGCGAGAGCAGGGCGCGGTTGAGCAGGACAAGGTAGGTCAGCTTGGCGGTGGCGGAGAGGTCGGCCTCGAAGAGGCTGTTGGGGCAGGGGGTGAAGGGCGGATATTCGGTGGTTTTTGTGATGTAGTCCATGGGTGCCTCCTTTGGTTTCGTTGGGAACAGGATAGCACAGATTGGTGTCTCATACAGTATCATACCGTCTCACACCGTATCAATTTTTGTTGTTTTTTTCCTGGCTCCCGCGCCTGCACTGTCGTGCAGGACACCTCATCCGGCGCAGGCGCCGCCTTCCCCTCAAGGGGAAGGCTCACCATACGCGGCCTTCCTCGATAAGCCTTCCCCTTGGGCTGAGCGAAGCTCAGCTGGAAGGCTGTCACCGCAGGTGACGGATGAGGTGTCCCGCGCGGAGCGAGGGGCCGCCGCCCGCTGCCCCTCGCGGGGATTTGTACAATATCCGCCCCATCTTGTGCGAACCGCTTGCATTTTTGCGCGTTTTATGGTATACTCTTCCTATCTATGTCAACGGAGGTTACCCATGCTCATCGCTCTGCTCATCGCGTTCATGATCTTCTGCTACACCGTGCAGTCGCTCTTCTCGAAATATTTCGCCATGCATTACGACGGCAACCCGTCCACCGCGTCGCTCGTCTTCGCCGTCATTTTCGGCTCCTTCATCGCCGTCGCGACCTTCCTCTCGGGCGGCATGACCTTCGCTCCCTCGGGGCTGACCGTCGCGCTCGGGTGCGCCAACGCCGTCGTGCTGGTGCTCTATCAGCTTGCCCTCATCGGCGCGTCGATGCGCGGCTCCTACGCCATTCTCAACCTCTGTATGCTCTTCGGCGGCATCATCGTCCCGATGATCACCTCCACCATCATGCTCGACCAATCGCTGACCGGCCTCCAGATCGCCGCCGTCGCTGTCATGCTCGCGGCCTTTGTCCTGCTCAACGTCCAGGGCGCGTTGATGACCGACACGAGGCGGGGCTTCTGGCCGTTCTGCCTGCTCCTCTTCCTCACCAACGGCCTCTACGGCGCCATCAACAGCCTGCAGGCCAACCTCATGGACGGCACCGAGCGCACCGAGATGATCACCATCGGCTACCTCGGCTCGGCCATCCTCGCCTTTGCCGCCGTCGCCGTCATGCGCCGCGGCAAGACGCTCTCCGACTTCCGCCTGAAGCCCAAGGCCATCGGCTTCGCCGCCGGCTGCTGCGTGGCCGCCACCGTGGCCGTCAACGTGGTCATGTACCTCTACTCGGTGGTCAACACCACCGTCCTCTCCACCCTCGACAATGGCGGCGTCATGGTCACCTCGTCGCTCTGCGCTCTCTTCCTCTTCGGCGAACGGCCGACCAAGCTGCAGTTCTGCGGCCTCGGCCTCGCCCTGTGCAGCATCGTCATGCTGAGTCTGTGAGGTCAATATGGCAAAAAATACCGTTCTCGAGAAAAACAAATGCTACCCCATGACCGTCCGCGCCGTCAACAACCTCGGCAACGGCGTCGGCGAGATCGACGGCATGGTGGTCTTCGTCCGGGGCGGCGTCACCGGCGACGCGCTGACCGTGCGCATCATCAAGACCAACCGCTCCTTCTGCGTCGGGCGCATCGAGGCCATCATCAAGCCCTCTCCCCACCGCGCCGCCGACGCCTGTCCGGCACCCCTTTCCTGCGGCGGCTGTGCCTACCGCGCCCTCGACTACGCGCACGAACTCGAGCTGAAGCGAACTGACATCGTCCATGCCTTCCGCCGCGCCGGCCTGCCCGACGTGGTGGTCGAGCCCGTCCGCTCGACCGGCCAGACCGCCGGCTACCGCAATAAGGCGCAGTACCCCTTCGCGCCCTCGCCCGAGGGCGTCGAGGTCGGCTTCTACGCCGCGCGCTCGCATCGGCTCGTCCCCGCCGGGGGCTGCATCCTACAGCCGCCCATCTTCGGCGAGATCGCCCTCGCTGTCCGCGACTTCGCCCGCGAGAAGGGCATCCCCGCCTATGACGAGACGACGGGGCAGGGGCTCCTGCGCCACCTTTACCTCAGAGAAGGCCGTGTGACCGGCGAGATCCTCGTCTGCGTGGTCGTAAACGGCGACACACTCCCTTGTGCCCATGAGCTGGTTGAGCGCCTTACAGGCCGTTTTTCGGGCATTGTGGGCGTCCTGCTCAACCACAACACTGCCGACACCAATCTCATCCTCGGCGAGCGCTACACCACCCTCTGGGGCAGGGATTATCTGGAAGATATTCTCTGCGGCCTGCGCTTTTCCATCCGTCCGGCGGCATTTTACCAGGTCAATCACGACGGCGCCGAGCTGCTCTACGGCATCGCGCGCGAGAAAGCCGCCCTGCGCGGCGACGAGACCCTGCTCGACCTCTACTGCGGCATCGGCACCATCGGCCTCTCGATGGCAGACGGCGTCCGCGAGCTGGTCGGCATCGAGATCGTCGACGACGCAGTGAAATGTGCCATCGAGAACGCGAAGCGGAACGGCGTGCCCAACGCCCGCTTCTTCTGCGGCGACGCCTCCACCACCGAGGGCCTGCTTGCCCCCGTCTTCGCCGAGCGGCCTGACTTTCACCCCGACGTGGTCATCCTCGACCCGCCGCGCAAGGGCAGCACGCCCGAGCTGTTAGGGTATCTCGCGCGGCTGGGCGTGGAGCGCATCGTGTACGTCTCCTGCGATCCGTCGACGCTGGCGCGCGACGCGGCGTATCTGGCCGCGCAGGGCTATGCGGTGGGCGATGTGACGCCGGTTGATATGTTCCCGCGGACGGGGCATGTCGAGACGGTTGTCTTGCTTTCCAAGGGCGAGGTCGACTCGAAAAAGATTCGGGTTGAGTTCTCTTTGGAAGATATGGATATGTCGGAGTTCCAAGATGGAGCTACCTATCCGCAGATCAAGGAGTATGTTTTGGAGCATACCGGGTTAAAGGTGTCCAACCTCTATATCTCACAGGTTAAACGGAAATGTGGGATTGAGGTAGGCAAAAACTATAACCTGCCAAAATCTGAGGATTCCAGACAACCCCAGTGTCCGCCGGAAAAAGAGAAAGCAATCCGAGAAGCATTCAAATATTTCGGGATGATCTAACATCCCGCAGAATGGAGGTTTCTTATGGATAGATTGATTTCTTGTAAGTTCAACATGGATACTGCCTGTGTGGAGCTGAAATTTGCGAATGGTAGCATGATTGCGATTGATACCATCGCCGTGGAAAACGAAATTGCCGACAATATGTATCAGAGGTCGGAGCTTGACTATCTAATCTATAATGACCCGATTGGATATGCAGACTTGATTTTGAACGGCAATCCCGAAACTTATCTGAAAACTGTTACACAATACAGAGCATTGAATGATTGATTTTGGAGCCGCCTATAGTTCAGACTATGGGCGGCTTAAAATCTGTATCAGTCCCGAAACTAACAAAAAATATATATATTGAAAAAATCCCCTTGCGTAAGGTATTGCTTGTGACGCTGCGTAATGATGTAAAATAGGCTGTGTAAGGAGGTGAAAGCTATGTCAAAGTACACAACAGGAGAAATTGCAAAGCTCTGTGGCGTATCTGTCCGAACGGTACAGTATTATGATTCCAGAAATATTCTCGTTCCCAGTGAATTGTCAGAGGGTGGACGTCGGCTATACTCTGAGCAGGATTTGAAGCGAATGAAGATTATTTGCTTTCTTCGTGATGCAGGAATCTCAATTAACAGCATTGGTGAACTACTTTCAGAAGATAATCCGGGCAGTGTTATTTCTGTTTTACTTGAACAGCAAGAGGAGATTCTGCAAGAAGAAGTCAGTGAGCGCAAAGCGAAGCTGGAAATGATCGACGGCATCAGACGAGAGCTAAAGAGCGTAGAGAATTTTTCTGTTGAATCTATCGGTGATATAGCATATGCGATGGAAAACAAAAAGAAAATGAATCAGCTTCATGCCATTTTGTTAATTTCGGGTATTCCTATCGGCATAATTCAGTGGACATCAATTATTATGTGGATAGCTACGGGAATATGGTGGCCTATCATTGTTTGGGCTTTGTTAGCGATTCCGTATGGGATCTGGGTATCCAACTTTTACTTCAAGCGAGTTGTATATATCTGTCCACAGTGCCATGAAGTATTCAAACCGAATTTTAAGGAAGCGTTTTGGGCAAGGCATACACCGACGCTCCGAAAGCTGACCTGTACTTGTTGTGGATACCACGGCTTCTGTGTAGAAACTTACGGAAAGGAGGAAAAGAAAAATGGATAAGGTTATGGAATTTCTCCCGTTTTTGATTCCGCTTGTAATTGCGGAATTTGCATTGTTGGGTTATACATTGTATCACATTTTGACCCACAATACCTATAAGCGAGGAAATCGTACTTTGTGGCTTATTATCACCATTGTACTGATGAACTTTGTTGGGCCGATCCTTTACTTTCTGCTCGGCAAGGAGGATGCGTAATGGATATGTTACACATCACCGACCTGCATAAGCGATTTGGTGACAAAGAGGTTTTGAACGGACTGAATCTGGCTGTGCCAGAACACAGTATATTCGGCTTCATCGGTAAAAACGGTGCTGGCAAGACAACAACGATGAAAACGGTACTGGGACTCTTAAAAGCAGATGCCGGTGAGATTATAGTAAACGGAGAAAAAGTGGTTTATGGACAAACATCCACTAACCGATATATCGGCTATCTTCCCGATGTACCGGAGTTTTATCCGTTTATGACTGCACCGGAATATCTTCGGTTTTGTGGTGAAATCACTGGGGTGGAAAAGTCGGAGATTGAGAAACGCTGCAAGGAACTACTGGAACTGGTGGGACTTGGAGATGAAACACACCGCATAAAGGGTTTTTCAAGAGGTATGAAGCAACGATTGGGTATCGCACAGGCACTCTTGAACCGCCCGAAGCTGCTGATTTGTGATGAACCTACTTCTGCCCTCGATCCTGTAGGCAGAAAAGAGATATTGGATATTCTTCTTGCTGTGAGAGAGCAGACAACCGTTTTGTTTTCTACCCATATTCTCTCAGATGTAGAGCGCATTTGCACTGATGTGGCTTTTCTTAATAATGGCGTGGTAGGTGTTCAAGGAAAACTTTCCGACATTAAGACGAAATACCGCAGTGAAGAATATCTGTTGGAAACGGAGAATGATGCAGATATGCTTATTCTTCAGCAGTCTTTTCTTAATATGCGACAGACTGGCAGGAATCAACTTGTCTTTCATGAAAGTGATAACACCATATTTGAGGTGCTGCACTTTGTAGCAGACCGGCATATCCTTCTTCTGAAAATTGAACGGGCAGAGCCAACTTTGGAGTCTTTGTTTATGGAGGTGGTTGAGAAATGAAATCTTTGCTTGCCTTTATAAAAAAGGAAACAATGGAGCAGTTTCGCTCAGGCAGATTGATGATTCTCGGCATACTGTTTACTCTATTTGGCATTATGAATCCTGCAGTTGCAAAATTAACTCCGTGGCTGCTTGAGGTGCTGGCGGATTCCCTTGCCGAAAGCGGTATGATCGTCACATCCGTTACCGTAAGTGCGATGGATTCCTGGGTGCAATTCTTCAAAAATATACCAATGGGTTTGATTGCCTTTATTCTGCTCGAAAGCAGCATCTTCACCAAGGAGTACCAGTCTGGTACATTGATTCTGTCTTTGACAAAAGGACTTGATCGGTATAAGGTTGTCATTTCCAAGACGGTTGTGCTGACTGTTCTTTGGACATTTGGTTACTGGCTCTGCTTTGGAATCACCTACGGATATAACGCATATTTCTGGGATAATTCAGTAGCACAAAACCTTATGTTTTCCGTGGTATGTTGGTGGCTGTTTGGTTTGTGGGTAATTGCGATGATGATCGTATTCTCCACGATTACCAAGTCAAACACAGGGGTACTTACCGGAACGGGAGGGATAGTCCTTGCATCTTATCTTCTCAGCTTATTTCCGAAATTAAAAGAGTATTTGCCGACTGTGTTGATAGATGGAAATTCTATAATTTATGGTGTTGCAGAAGCAAAAACATATGTCGTTCCGCTTATCATCACTGTAGTTATAAGTGTGGTCTGCTTTGCTGTGAGTATCCCTATATTTAACAAAAAGCAATTATAGCTCATCTGTGACAGCCGCATGAATCGTTTTTTTATTTGTGTGGCAAAGAAACCGCTGCAATTTTCATCCCCGTGTAGGATGTAAGTTGCAGCGGTTTTTCTGTTTTATGGATTTTGTTGTTTATGCTTTAACATTTCATTGAGCTTATTCGTATTCCTTTTGATTATGGAATAAATGATCGCCCAGATC
>JAFTOI010000023.1 GCA_017463865.1 Clostridia bacterium
AATCTGATCCTGGCCGGCAGACCCTCACGGGCGGCGGTCTGATTCAGTGCGCTTTGGGGAGCGATGTCAGGGGATGGAGTTGGGCTTTCGCCGTGCTGTTCTTGGTGGCAAGCTTCATTTGCCAATTTATGCGGTGTTGCCCTAAATATTATAACATCAGAACTTCCATAGAAAATGCTAATGCGTATTTTGAGGCAGCATAATCAATGACCACCATTGCGAATACTTTTCTATGGCTCTTGACGATAATTGCGATCGGCGTATTGGGGCTGAAGATTGCGGATATACCGCACAAAGAAATTCTGCGCAAATCAGGTTTGATGTGCAGTGTTGTGGGGGACTTGAACTGATTCGCCTCGGCGTGTGTCTTGCGTTCTGGGCGTATGCCGGTGCTCTTCCCGACTTTCTTCAGCGTGTCTTCGCCGACGCATATCCCCCTACGATCTTGAGTATCGGCTATTTTCTCTTGATTACCCTTTGGGGCATATACGTTTTCCGCAAAACAAGCTGTCATGTTGCGGCGTGCGGCGTTAGCATCCTTTTGTTGATTGCTACGATCTTTCTGTGCATCTATGCATCGGTTTCGGCGTCCGCTGTCGTGCTTTCTTTCGCCTTGATCACCTGCATCATCGGCATGATACGCGGACTGCGTCAGCGCGCAGATCAGGACAGCCAATAGCCGCTGGGGATCCTCTCCGCTTGGGGAGGATCCGTTTTTCATTCTGCCGGTTTGGCAAGCAGGAATTGCGCCAGCGCGGCGGTGCAGAGCAGGCCGCCGGCGGCGGGGTAGGCGGCAATGAGCCGGTTGGTGGTACCGTAGATCTCGAGGACACCGGCGAAGAGGCTGCCGACGGTGAGGGTAGCCAGTCCCAGGTGCCAGCAGGTGCGGGCGAGGGGAGCCGGCACGCGCCGCCCCCAGATCGCCAGTGCGGCGAAGGGCAGCGTTCCGCCGGCGAGGGGAATGGCGAAGGCATAGACCATCGGCACCGACCAGACGCCGTGGCTGAACTGCTCATAGATGAAGCCGAAGAGGGCGGTGCCGAGTGCCGCGCAAAGGTAGCCGAAAGCGATCCTCGCGCAGTCGTTACGGGATGATGATGCAGACACAGTCGCTCACGCTCCTTTCCTTGATGCTTTTGCCGTTTGTGGTGGGGTTATTGACCACCGCGCCGTCGACGACCATTGTCGACGAGCCGCCGCCGTCGAGGTTGTAGGCGATGGTACAGCCCAGCGACTGCATGAACTCAGCCAGCTCGCGCAGGCTCAGCCCCGTGCTCTCGCGGGTGCGGCCGTCCGAGACGACGAGGTAATAGCGCCCATCGGCGTCGATGCCGATGGCGGTGCGGGGGTTGCTGGCCATGGCCTTGCCGACCTCTTCCCCGGGGTCGACGGCCACCTCGCCGTCGATGACCAGCGCCGGGCCGAAGCAGAAGACCTGCTCAGCCCCTTCGGCGACCAGCTCGGCGGCGGTGATATCGTCCTCGTCGATGATCGAGAAGCTGCCGTCGGCCCAGATGACGAGATCCTCGCCCCCGGCCGACGTTGCACGGAGCAGCTCGCCGTTGCGGACGACGTAGCCCCGCTCGCGTGAGCCGTAGAAGTCGCCGTTGACGGCGATAGCCGCGCCGGCCCGCGCGGCCATCGACGAGGTCGCCTCGGTGACATTCCGGCCATATGCCCCCTGCGCAAGGACGGTGCGCAGCTGGGCAGGATCGGCCGCTGCCACCGTCACCACATAAACGGTGGTGTCGTTTGTGCGGTGCTCGGTCAGCGTATACGACGCCTCGGTCGTCGCCGCAGTCGTCTCAGCCACGACCGGTGCCGTTGTCTGGGCAGGTGCCGCTTCGATCGCCTCGACCGGCGCATAAACCCGCGCGATGACAAAGGTATCCAGCGCAAGATAAACCGTAAACAGCACGAGCACAGCACTGTAAAAACAAACAAAACGCCGCATAAAAGACTCCCTTCCCGCATGCTTTTCCTGATAGTATAACACACAAACCCTAAATTAACTTAAAAGACGTGGGGGAGCCTTTTGAAAAAGGCTCCCCCACACCCCCGCGAAAACTTCCCAACATAGAACTGACCTTTGTGCGCATCAAATTTGATTGGCACAAAGGTCAGCAAAAATATGGAAAGTTTTTGGGGGAGTCCGAGGGGCCTTTTTTCAAAAAGGCCCCTCGGTGGGGTTTGGGGCAAAGCCCCAATCACCGTCCGTACAATACATTCATCTCCCGCAGCCAGCCGCGGTCGATTTCGTCGAGCTGGTGTCTGGCTACGCGGTAGCTCCAGTTGCCGTTGGGGCTGCCGGGGGTGTTGAAGCGGCAGTCGGAGCCGTAGAAGAGGAGGTCCTGGATGGGCATGATGCAGAGTCCTGCGTGGCTGGCGAGCATGGTGCGCAGGATTGCGTCGCGGCTGCGGTCCCAGGGGCCGTTGTAATTGCAGTAGCGGAAGAGCTTGGCGCGGGTCGCCTCGTCGAGGCCGTAGACGTAGCCGAGGAGGGTGTCGTTGTCGTGGGTACCGGTGTAGGCGATGGCGTTGTTGTCGTAGTTGTGGGGCAGGTGGGTCGAGCCGTCGTCGCCGAGGAAGGCGAACTGGAGCACGCGCATGCCCGGGAAGCCGCTGTCCTTGACCAATTTCTGCACGGCGGGGGTGATGTCGCCGAGGTCTTCCGCGATCAGCAGCTTGTCCCCGCAGACCTCGCGCATGGCGCGGACGAAGGCCATGCCGGGGCCCTTCACCCATTTGCCGTTGCGGGCGGTCTCCTCGCCGGCGGGAATGCGGTAGTAGGACTCGATGCCGCGGAAATGGTCGATGCGCACGCCGTCGAAGAGCTCGGTCATGTGCGCCATGCGGGCTTTCCACCATGCGAAGCCGTCGGCTTTCATCTTCGTCCAGTTGTAGAGGGGATTTCCCCAGAGCTGGCCGTCTTCGCAGAAGTAGTCGGGGGGCACGCCCGCGACCGAGGTGGGCTGGTGGCGGCGGTCGAGCTGGAACTGCCCGGGGTTGGCCCAGACGTCAGCGGAGTCGAGGGCCACGTAGATCGGGATGTCGCCGATGATCGAGATGCCGCGTTCGTTGGCGTAGGCTTTGACCTTCGCCCACTGGGCGAAGAAGGTGTACTGCAGGAAGCGCCAGGTGCGCAGGACGCCGGCGTCGGGCTCGGTGACCGTCCACTCCTGCCACGGCGTGTCGCCGTTGGCGGCGCGGAGCGCCATGAATTCGCAGAATTTCGCGATGTGGGGGTGGGTCTCGTAGAAGGCGTCGAGGGCGGCTTCGTCGTCGAAGCGCTCGGCGGCGCGGGTGAGGAGGGCCATGCGCTCGTCGGCAAGGCGTTCGAACTCGCAGAGCCAAGGCTCACGCTGGCGGGCGGCGTCAAGCTCTTCGGCGGTGATCAGCCCCGCTTCGGCGAGGGTGGGGAGGTCGATGAAGTTGGGGTTCACCGAGAATGCGCTGTAGGATTTGTAGGGGGAGTTGTGCTCGTCGGGGAGGCAGAAGGGGAGCACCTGCCAGACCGAAAAGCCGCAGTCGGCGAGGAAGTCGATCCATTCGTAGGCCGCCGCGCCGAAGGAGCCTTCGCTGTAGTCGCCCCAGAGGGAGGAGATGTGCATCAGCACACCGCTTGCACGTTTCATGTGGGTAGATCCTTTCGTTGGTGATTATGATAGAATATGCAACTTATATATTATGCAACATTTCGGAAGAAATGTCAAGAAAAATTTGTCGAGCGACGGGGCACCCCTACAGTATTGTCTTTACGATTATGCAAATTTATTGATTATTTTGCAGAAATATGCAAAAAGAGAGAAGTGCGTTCCACTTCTCTCTTTTTGGCTCACATCACCCAATTCACCACCGCACACACCGCCGCGCCGATCGCGGTGGGCAGCGCTGCCGCCAGCGCTGTCCACTTCCACGACCCGGTCTCCTTGCGCACCGTCCAGAGGGTCGTCGAGCAGGGCCAGTGAAACAGCGAGAAGAGCATGAAGCAGAGCGCCGTGCCTGCGTCCCAGCCATGCGCAACGAGCAGCGGGCGCAGAGCGGACAACTCGCCGAGCTCGGCCAGGCTGCCGCCTGCCGTGTAGGCCATCAGCGCGATGGGCAGGACGATCTCATTGGCTGGGAAGCCGAGGATGAAGGCCACGAGGATCACGCCGTCGAGGCCAATCAGCCGCCCGAGCGGGTCGAGCAGTGCCGCCGCATGCGTCAGCAGGGGAGCATCCGCGACGGAGATGTTCGCCATCAGCCAGATGACCAGCCCGGCCGGCGCGGCGACAGCCGCCGCCCGCCCCAGCACGAACAGCGTCCGGTCGAGCACCGACCGCACGATCACCCGCCCCAGCTGGGGCCGGCGGTAGGGGGGCAGCTCGAGGGTGAAGGCCGACGGCACGCCGCGCAGGACGGTCGCGGACAGCAGCCGCGTCGCGGCGAAGGTGGCGAGGATGCCGAGCAGGATCAGCCCGGTCAGCATCAGCGCCGACCAAAACGACGCCGCCAGGCCCGCGCCGGCTACGAAGAACATCGAGATCAGCGCGATGAGCGTCGGAAAGCGGCCGTTGCAGGGAACGAGGCTGTTGGTGAGGATGCCCAGCAGGCGTTCGCGCGGTGAGTCGATAATGCGGCAGCCGACCACGCCGGCCGCGTTGCAGCCGAAGCCCATGCACATGCGTGGGGAAATCTGGGGTGTATATTTTTGACCGGCGGAAAGAAACCGAACAAATATTGCAGAATGGGTTGAAAAAAGGACGAAAATATACTATAATATATAAAAGTTGCTCTTTATTAATAAATCAGTCATATTTGGAAGGTTATTTATGAAAACGATTAAATGGCCGTACGCCAATGAATTCGGCATGGAAGAGGTCGTTGACGCGGACGTGCTCGTCCTCGGCGGCGGGCTTGCCGGATGCTATGCGGCGATCGCGGCGGCAAGACGAGGCAAAAACGTCGTGCTGGTCGAAAAAGGCGCCACCGAGCGCAGCGGCTCGGCCGGCAGTGGTTTCGATCACTGGGAAAGTGCCTGCACGAACCCCTGCTCCCGCGTCACGGCGAAGGAGATCGCCGAGGCTTATGTCAACGAGCAGGACGGCTACAGCAACGGCATTGCACACTATATTGAGTGTCAGGAGGGCTATGACCGCCTGCTTGACATGGAGTTGTTCGGCGGCAAGATCCGCGATACCGAGGGTGAGTTCAAGGGCGCGGAGTTCCGCGACGATAAGACCGGCCTGATGTTCGCGTATGACTATCACAACCGCTTCACTCTGCGTGTGTGGGGCTCGACCTTCAAGCCTGCGCTGTACAAGGAATTGAAGCGGCTGGGCGTGAAGGTCTATGACCGCACCGAGGCGACGGCGCTGATGGTCGAGAACAAGAACGGCAAAAAGCGCGGCACGGGTGCCCTCGGCATGAACGTCCGCACCGGCAAGTTCATGATCTTCCGCGCCAAGGAGACGGTGCTGACCATGTCCCGGCCGGCGCGCATCTGGCTCTTCAATCCCGACCTGACAGGCCTGTGCGAATTCCGCCCGATGCAGAGCATCGGCAGCGGCCACGCGATGGGCTACCGCGCGGGCATCGAGTTCACCATGATGGAGAAATCGGTCAAGGGTGAGTTTTCCTCGGCCGGACGCAGCTTTCCGCCCTACGGCACCGGCAACAACCACAACACCTGGTACGCCGCTACCATGGTCGACGCGCGGGGCGTCGAGATCCCATATGTCGACCGCGACGGCCGTGAGCTGAAGACGGTGTCCGAGCGCTACTATCCCGCGCCGGGACAGAAATTCTTCCTCAAGGGCGGCGTCATCGACGATCCGAAGTACGAATACCGCGGCCCCGAGACCCTGCCCTTTGACGAGCTGATGAAGCGGGGCTATCAGCTTCCTTTCTACGCTGATCTGAGCCGCATGCCCGAGATGGAGCGCAAGGTCATCTGGGGGATGATGGTTGGCGAGGAGGGAAAGACCAAGATCCCGATCCTCAAGAATTACACCGAGCGCGGCTTTGACCCGGCGATCCACATGCTGCAGAGCTACGGCAACGGTTGGCAGTCGGCCAACTTCCTGCCCCAGGAGCGTCAGCTCTTCGGCGCGCCGGGCGGCATCATGATCGACTGGGATCTCAAGACCAACATCGACGGCATCTATGCCGCCGGTGACCAGCTCTTCGCCTCCGACTGCTGCGGCTTTGCCTGCGCCACCGGCTACTACGCCGGGCGCAAGGCGGCGGCCGCATCCGAGACGGTGGAGCTTGCCGAGATCGACCGCGCCTTCTGCGATGCCGAAAAGGAACGCCTCTACCGGCCGATGACCGTCGACGCCGAGAACGGCATGAGCTGGAAGGAGCTGAACATGGCCATCTCCAAGGCCATGCAGAACTACTGCGGCGGCGTGAAGTGCAAGGATCTCCTGCTGGAGGGCCTCGATCTGCTGCGCAGCTACGAGACCGATATCGTGCCTCAGATCAGCGCTGAGAACCCGCATGAGCTGATGCGGACGCACGAGGTGTTCGACATTCTCGAGGTGGCCAAGCTGATCCTCGAATCCTGCCTGCTCCGCGAATCGAGCTCGGCCCCCCTCTGCTTCGAGCGCAGCGATTTCCCCGAAGTCGACCCGCCCGAGAACGATCACTTCATCACCATCCGTCTCGACGATGACGGCAAGGTGGTCAAGGGCGCCGTCCCGAAGGGCTACTTCGGCGACCTCAAAACCGAATACGAGAAGCGAAATCAGGACTACATCCGGGGGGATCTGAAATGAAAAAAGAAATGTTTGCAACCGTAGTGCCCTGCAGCGCAAGACCGCTGATCTATGACGAAGCGCTCTGTGTCGGCTGCAACCGCTGCGCGCAGGTCTGTCAGGTCGATATCCTCCTGCCCAATCCCGAAAAAGGCAAGCCCCCGATCATCGCTTATCCCGGCGAGTGCTACTACTGCGGCTGCTGCGTGATGGCCTGCAATATCGAGGGCGCCATCCGCCTGCAGCACCCGCTGATGAACCGCGCGAAATTCGTGCCGGTCAAGCAGGAGAGCAAGTGATGGCAAAGTATATCGGAAAACGCCTGCTGATGGGCATCATAAGCATCTTCGCGCTGATCACGGTTACCTTTTTCCTCGTTCACCTGATGCCCGGCAATCCGTTCAATCTGGAAAACGTCAATCAGGCGGTACAGGATCGGCTGATGAGCTACTACGGCCTCGACCGGCCGCCCCACGAGCAGTTCGGAATGTACCTCGAGAAGCTGCTGCAGGGTGACCTCGGCATCTCCTACAAAAAGGTGGGCATGACGGTCAACGAGCTGATCGCGCTCAAGGCGCCGGCCACCATCCAGCTCGGCGTGATCGCTTATGTGCTGGCGCTCGTGCTGGGCACGGCGCTGGGCATCGTCATGGCTGTATCCAAGCGGGAAGTGCTGCGGGGCGGGATCATGTTTGTCACCGTCCTCGGCATCAGTATTCCCAACTACGTGCTGGCGCTGATTTTGATGCTGGTGCTGGGCGTCCAGCTGGACTGGTTCCCTGTGCTTGGTCTTGACACCCCTATGCACTATGTCCTGCCGGTCATCACGCTGACGGTGTATCCGCTCGCGCAGATCGCAAAGCTGGTGCGCAGCAGCTATATGGAGGCCATGAACCAGGACTATGTCATTATGGCGAAGGCAAAGGGACTGAAGCCCGCGCGTGTGGCCTTTGTGCATGTGCTCAAGAACGCCATGATCCCCGTCATCACCATCTCGGGGCCGATGATCGCCTTTCTGCTGACCGGCAGCTTCGTGGTGGAGAACCTCTTCACCATTCCCGGCATCGGGCTTGAGTTCGTGCAGGCGGTCAGCAACCGCGACTATACGGTTATTCTGGGGCTGACCATTTTCCTCGGCATGATCTTAGTGCTCTGCAACCTGATCTCGGACATCATCTGCGCCCTGGTCGATCCCCGCATTAAACTGGAAGATTGAGGACAGTCATGTTAGAACCAAACGAATATTTCGAGCCGCTGGGTGCGTCCGAAAAACGGGACGACTACATCCCCATCGCCAGCAAATCCTTCGCGCGGGATGTATGGGAGCGGTTCTGCACCAATAAACGGGCGCTGGCAGGGCTGATCCTGCTCGCCGTCATCGTTGCCGTCGCGATGATCGGCCCGCTCGTCTCACCCTACCCCTATGACGGCATGGACGTTTCGATCGCCAATCAGGGGCCGTCGTCCGCGCATTGGCTGGGTACCGACCAGATGGGACGCGATGAGCTGACCCGCGTGCTCTACGGCGCACGCATCAGCCTGACCATCGGCTTTGTGTCGACGGCCATCAATCTGCTCATCGGCGTGCTCTACGGCGGCATTTCGGGCTACATCGGCGGCAAGCTGGACATGGTCATGATGCGCATTGTCGACGTCATCTTCTCCATCCCCGCCATGATCTACATCATTCTCATCATGCTGATCTTCGGCTCGAATGTCTACAGCGTCATGATCGGCATCTGCATCAACGGCTGGGTCAACACGGCGCGGCTGGTGCGCGGCCAGATCGTCGCGCTCAAGGAGCGCGAGTTCGCCGTCGCCGCCTTCACCCTCGGCGCATCGCGGATGAAGATCCTCTTCAAGCACCTGATGATCAACACCCTCGGCCCCATCATCGTCAATGCGACGCTGATGGTGCCGCAGGCCATCTTCAACGAGGCATTCCTCAGCTTCATCGGCATCGGCATCTCGGCTCCGCAGGCCAGCCTCGGCACCCTTGCGCAGGACGCCAAGATGCTGCTCTCCCGCTATCCGATGCAGATGGTCTATCCGGTCACCGTGATCTGTCTGGTGATCTTTGCCCTCAATTTCATTGGTGAAGGCCTCGAAGAGGCACTGAACCCGAAAGGAGCGCGCTGATGGATTCCTTACACAAAGAACTGCTGACCGTCGAAGGCCTCGAGGTTGAATTCAAGACCAAGCAGGGGCCGGTCCACGCCCTGCGCGGCGTGACCTTTGACATCAAGACGCGCGAGATCCTCGGCATCGTCGGTGAATCGGGCTCGGGTAAGTCGGTCACGATGATGTCGGTCATGAATCTGCTGGCCGAAAACGGCACCATGACCGGCGGCTCCATCCGCTTCGAGGGCAGGGAACTCTCCACCGTGGGCCTCGGCACCAAGGCCGAGAAAAGAGCGCACGAAAAGGAAATGATGAACATCCGCGGCAAGGAGATCGCGATGGTCTTCCAGGACCCGATGACCTACCTCAACCCGGTGCTGACCATCGGCACACAGCTGACCGAGGGGTTTCGCCGGCATTTCGGCTATTCCCGCGCCGAGGCGAAAGCCAAGGCCATCGAGCTGCTGGGGCAGGTTGGCATCTCCAATCCCGAGAAGCGGCTGAAGCAGTACCCCTACGAATTCTCGGGCGGCATGCGGCAGCGCATTATCATCGCGACAGCCCTCGCCTGCGAACCCAAGCTGCTCATCGCCGACGAGCCGACCACCGCGCTCGACGTCACCATTCAGGCGCAGATCCTGAGCCTGTTCGAGCGTTTGGTCAAGGAGCGTGGCGTCAGCGCCATCATCATCACCCATGACCTCGGCGTCGTCGCCGAGATCTGCGACAAGATCGTCATCATGTACGGCGGCCAGATCGTCGAGCGGGGCACCGTCAAGGAGATCTTCAACGAGGCCAAGCACCCCTACACCCGGGGGCTTCTGGACAGCATTGGCAAGGTTGAAGCTGAGCGCACGCCGCTGCGCTACATCCCCGGCACGCCGCCCAATCTGCTGGTGCGCCACGCCGGCTGCACCTTCTGCCCGCGCTGTGACAAGGCAATGAAGATCTGCCGTGAATACAAGCCGGCCGAGACCGTCTTCTCCGACGGGCACAGCTGCAGCTGCTGGCTGTACTGCCGTGACCGCGCGGAAGAGCTCGTCCGGGCACAGGACGAAGAAAGGCAGGAAACGATATGAGCGAACCCGTGCTCCGCGTGGAGCATCTGCAGAAGATCTTCCCTGTCAAGGGCGGGCTCTTCGAGAAGAAGAAGGTCGTCCACGCGGTCAATGACATCAGCTTTTCCATCGGTGCGGGCGAGACCCTCGGCATCGTCGGCGAGTCGGGCTGCGGCAAGAGCACGCTCGGCCGGACGATCCTGAAGATCGTCGAACCGGACGGCGGAAAGATCATTTTCAAGGGCGAGGACATCACGTCACTGAGCCGCGCGAAGATGCACCCCTACCGCAAGCAGATGCAGATGATCTTCCAGGATCCCTATGCCAGTCTCAACCCCCGCTTCACGGTCGGCGAAATGATCGCCGAGCCGATGGAGAACTACGGCATGTACGACAAACACGAGCGCATGGAGCGCGTGCAGGCGCTGATGGAGACGGTGGGGCTCAAGCCCGACCACATCCGGCGCTACCCGCACGAATTCTCGGGCGGCCAGCGCCAGCGCATCGGCATCGCGCGCACCCTGGCGCTCGACCCCGAGTTTATCGTCTGCGACGAGCCCTTCTCGGCGCTGGATGTTTCGATCCAGGCGCAGATCATCAACCTGCTCGAGAAGATCCAGGACGAGAAAAAGATCTCCTACATCGTCGTCGCGCACGACCTCAATGCCGTGCGGCATATCAGCCACAACATCGGGGTCATGTACCTTGGCCACCTGGTCGAGATCGGTCCGGCTGACAAGATCTACTCCACCCCCGCGCACCCCTATACCCAGGCGCTGATCTCTTCCATCCCGAAGGCCGATCCCAACGCCCAGGGCATGATGAACCGCATCATCCTCCAGGGCGAGATCCCCAGCCCGATCAACGCCCCCCGCGGCTGCCCCTTCAGCACGCGCTGCAAGCACTGCACCGAGAAGTGCCGTGAAGCCATGCCCGCGCTGCGCGAGGTCGACAGCCGTCAGGTTGCCTGTACCTTATATGAATAAGGAAATATATTTTACTTTCTCAGAAAAGGAGTCTCCATCATGAAAAAGATCCTCTGCCTCATCATGGCGCTGACCATGCTGCTCTCGATGGCAGGCTGCGGCTCGTCGCAGACTGACAAGGGCAACAGCATCGTGATCGCCACCGTTTCCTCCACCGGCGGCCTCGACCCGGCCGGCTTCGCGCTCGACCTGTGGACTGAGTATTCCAAGCTCTGCATCGATGGCCTCATCAGCTTCGACGACCAGGGCAACATGACCTACGAATCCGCCGAGAGCTACACCGTCAGCGATGACGGCCTCGTCTGGACCTTCAACCTCCGCAAGAACGCCAAGTGGAGCGATGGCTCTTCTGTCACCGCCGCCGACTTCATCAACACCATGATGCGCGCGCTCGATCCCAACAACGGCAACGCCATCTACTCCAACATGCTCTACATCATCGACGGCGCTGAGGCCTACAACAAGGGCACCGGCAAGGCTGAGGATGTCAAGCTGGCCGCCAAGGACGACTTCACCCTTGAGCTTACCCTCAAGGCGCCCTGCACCTACCTGCTGAAGATGCTGTCCATGCCTGTCTTCTACCCCTCCAAGGCCGGCTACGCCACCAACGAAAACGCTTCGTGGTACAAGGATCCCGCCACTTCGCTTGGCAATGGTGCATTCTGCCTCGAGTCCTACACCGAGGGCGTCGGCTACACCATCGTCAAGAACCCCTACTACTATCAGGCAGACAAGGTCAAGCTCGACCGCATCGAGACCCGCTTCGTCACCGACTCGACTGCTCTGCTCTCCTCCTATAAGACCGGCGAGGTCGATGTCGTTACCGGCCTGCCCTCCTACGTCACCGAGGAGTACACCGAAGAAGACGGTCTCTACACCTGGAAGATGCTGACCTCCAAGTTCATCCTGCCCAACCTCTCGGTCAAGCCGCTTGATGACGTCCGCGTCCGCGAGGCCATTGCCATCGCCCTGACCCGCGCCGACATCTGCGCCGCCATCGGCTCCGACTATATCCCCTCGGTCAACTACGTCGCCGAGTACATGATCTCCCCCTCGAGCAGCCAGCTCTTCAAGGATGAGGTCGAGCCGCTGTTCGTCGAGGATGCCGCCCGCGCCAAGCAGCTGCTGGCCGACGCCGGCTACCCGAACGGCCAGGGATTCCCGACGCTGACCTACAAGTACCCCAACAGCGAAAAGGATTCTCTCCTTGCGCAGGGTATTCAGGCCCAGCTGAAGTCGGTGCTCGGCATCAACATCGAGCTGGTCGGTATGGAGGACGAGGTCTACGCCCAGGACAAGAAGGACGGCAACTATGAGCTGATCCGCCACAGCTGGACGGCCGACTACAACGACCCGATCAACTTCCTCAACCTCTACATCAGCGGTGCATCGTCCAACTACAACGGTGTCAAGGATGCAGCATTTGATCAGGCCATCGCCAACTCCGACGCGGCAACCGATCCCGCTGAGCGCACCAAGTACCTGCACGAGGCACAGAAGATCCTCGTCAGCGAGAACTTCTACGTCATTCCCGCCGTTACCCAGGTCTACATCGGCCTCGGCAACCCCGACATCAAGGGCATTTCCTACTGCTCGACCGGCGAGCGCATGTACCGCTTCGCTTACATCGAGGGCTGATCTGCCCGCACAAAGAAAAAGCCAGCGCAGCTGGCTTTTTTCTTTTGGTGGGGGAGGGAATCGCGCGGCGCAGAAGCGCCGATCGTATTGACAAAGCCACGGAAATGTGCTATCATACCTGCAGAGCCACAACAAACCCGGAGGTATTTTCGATGAACCATCCTGACAAAAAGATCGCCAAGCGCTATGACACCCCCGGCCGCTGCGCGAAATTCACCGACATTGTGTACAGCGGCGCATCGCAAAGTCCGGAGGTCCTCTGGGAACAGATCGCCCACACCCGGCGGAGCTTTGATCCGCCTGCGCCCGAGCTCAAGCCCTTTGTCGGGGAAATGCACGGGCACACCGATCTCTCGGACGGAAAGCCGGACATCGATACCTATTTCCGGAATCTGCGCGACATTGCCCGCCTGGACTTTGCTGCCCTGACCGATCACGACCATGGCGGGGTGGGCAAGCCGGAGCTTTGGGTGGGCGATCCCTCGAAGTGGGATCTGATCCGCCAAAAGGTCAGAGAATACTGTGTCCCCGGGAAATTCTCGACCATCCTCGCGTATGAGCGGGACTCCTACCCCTTCTACAATAACCTCGTGCTGTATTTCGCCGACCACAGCGCTGAGCTCATTCGCGGCGAGCGGGACGGCGAGCTGACCGAGGCCGAGCTCCGCGCCATTCTCGCCCGCGAGGATGTCATTGCCGTGCCGCACGACACCTACTCGTTGTCCTCGAACACCGACTTCACCGCGATCCCGAACGACCTCATCACCCCCTTCATCGAGATCATCTCCCGGGGTGACGCCGCCGAATATATGGACAACCCCGCCTTTTCCCCTTCATCCTGCTGTGACGGCGGTTTCTGGCAGGACGCCCTTCGGAAGGGCGCGCATGTCGGCGTGATCGGCGGCAGCGATGACCACAGCGGCCATGGCGGACAGGTGCTGGAGTCGAAGGGCTATCCGGACATGTACCCCGGCGTCACCGGCGTATGGGCGGAGGAAAACACACCCGCCGCCATCTTTGCCGCACTCCGCGCCCGCCGCACCTATGCGTTCATGCTCGGCAAACCGGACGGCGCAATGGGCGGCCGGATGGAGATCGATTTCCGCATCAACGGGCATTGGATGGGGCAGACCATCGCCCGCCCGACGGACGGGACGCTTGCGATCTGGTTTTCGGTCGCCGCCGACACGCGCGTCAAGCGGGTCACACTGGTCAAGAACTGCAAAAATTACATCTCTCTCCGTGCGTCTGCGGATCTGATCTTCGACTACGACCAACAGACGCCCGAGGACTGCTTCTACCTTCGCGTAGAGCTTGCCGACGGCCGTTTCGGCTGGACGAGCCCGATCTGGGTCACACTTGCGTCTGCCGTTTGACCGCGCTGACGCAACACCATAGCAAACCGAAAAAAGAAAATTTGCGCCATCAACAGGAGGATCATCCATGAATCAGGCAGTTTTGAATATCACCAAAACCTATTCCTGCGACGTGCTGGTGTGCGGCGGCGGTGTCAGCGGCTTCGCTGCGGCGGTCGCGGCCGCGCGGAGCGGTGCCGATGTGATCTTAGTCGAGTCGGGCGGCTGCCTCGGCGGGACGGCCACCAAGGGACTGGTTGGGCCGTTTATGACCTGCTACGACGCCAAAGGCGAGACGCAGATCATCCGCGGTCTGTTTGCCGAGCTGGCGGAGCGGCTGGTGCGAGAGGGCGGCGCGATCCCGCCTGCGGCATGCCGCGGCGGCGACTCGTACAGCGGCTATCGCCCGACCGGGCACATCGGCGTGATGCCCTTCAACGCGGAGGTGCTGAAGCGCGTCAGCGAGCAGATGTGCGTTGAGGCGGGCGTCAAGCTGCTGTATCACACGATCGTGCTCGGCTGTGAGACGGACGACGCACGGATCACGCGGGTGTATGCAGCTGACCCCAACCGGGTGATCGCGATCGACGCGAATGTGTTCGTGGACACCACGGGCACGGCGGCGCTCGCCGCCTGTGCGGGTGCCGAAACGGTGCGCGGCAGCGAGGACGGCCCGATGCAGATGGCCTCCACCTTTTTCGTGCTCGACGGTGTGAACAAGGCGGTGCTCGACGCGCACATGGCCGAGCACACCGAGATGCGTTTGCGCTATTTCATGGACGAGATTGCCCGCGCACAGCAGGAGGGGCGATACTCCTGCGGCACGCCCAAGCTCCGCATGTTTGAGGCATCCGACGGGACATGGATCGTCAACATGGCGCAGACCGATGAGCCCCTGAATGAGCTGGACGGCGAAGCCGTGACGCAGGCTGAGATCGCCCAGCGCGCGCAGATCGCCCAGCTGATGACCTTCCTGCGTGAGACCATTCCCGGGTTGGAGAATATCCGCCTGGTCGCCACCGGGTCAGACATCGGCATCCGCGAGAGCCGCCGGCTGGTCGGCAAGACAGTCTTCACCATCGACGATATCCGTGCCTGCCGCCAATTTGAAGATCGGATCGCGGTGTGCGCCAGCTCGGTCGATATCCACGGCAAAAACGGCGTCAGCTACGCGGCGCATGACCTCGACAATTATACTATCCCGCTCTCCTGCCTGATCTCGAACAACATCCGTAATCTGCTCACCGCAGGCAAAACGCTGTCGGCCGACCGATATGCTTTCGCGGCTGTCCGCGTCATGCCGCCCTGCATCGCCATGGGCGAGGCGGCGGGCATCACGGCGGCGATCGCGGCCAAGCGGGGCTTGGATGCCGCCGACGTCCCCTGCGGCGACGTGCAGGCAGAGCTGCGCGCACGCGGCGCGTATCTGAATTGACCAACTATCCGGGAAAGGCGGAAGACAGATGAACATCAAACACATTGCCAACACACACGGCGGACAGGACGGCGCCATTTTCGGGAAATACCTGTTCCGCTTCAACGCCAAGGGCCTATGCCGTGTATACGACCTGACGCTCCTGACGGCGGAGGCCGACACGGCCGTTGATCTCCCGCTCCTCGCCGAATTTACCCTTGACCGAGCCGGGGAGATCGTGCCCCACAGCAACGCGGTGGGATTCGGGCGCGAGTTCTACGCCGAGGGTGACGAGTTCCCGCTGCTCTACAGCAATATCTATAACAACTACGCCAAAGCCGAGGACAAGCTCTGCGGCATGTGCTGTGTCTACCGCCTGCAAAGAGACGGCACACAGTTTTCCACCACACTGGTGCAGCTGATCGAGATCGGGTTTGCCGATGATCGTGACAGCGGCCTGTGGCGCTCCGCCGGCGAGACCGAAGATGTCCGTCCCTACGGCAACTTCGTCATCGACGCGGAAAACGGTGTGTATTACGCCTTCGTTATGCGCGATGACGACAGAACGACACGTTATTTTGCCTTTGATCTGCCCAAGCTTGCCGACGGCGAGACGGACGGGAGATTCGGCGTGAAAAAAGTCACCCTGACCGCCGCTGACATCAGGATGCAATTCGATACGCCTTACCACAACTACATCCAGGGTGCATGCTTCCGCAGCGGCAGAATTTACTCCGTCGAGGGCTTTCACGACCGTATTCACCCCGCCCTGCGCGTAATCGATGCGGCGGAGAAGCGACAGGTGCTGTTCTTCGACTTCTTCGAAGCCGGTTATCCGCTCGAGGCCGAGTTCATCGACTTTTATGCAGAGATGTGCCTCTACAGCGATGCCAAAGGGCATGTATTTGCGCTGGACATCGAATAGCCGCAGGCGAGGTCGGCGCAGCAAGTGTGCGGCTGATCAAATTTACCATAAACAAAATTGGAGATAACGTCCGAACATGCGAAAGGAACGTCGGACGCTGTCTCCAATTTTTTGCGGCTGCAGAAGAGCATGACTTCTCGCTCGTTTGTGCAATGTATCGGGCGCTTTATTCCAACGGCGGCTCCACTGCCCCGATAAACCGATAGAATATCCTGATCTCCTGCACTTTGTGCCGCCTGCCGTCTTTGCCGGTAACATAGCAGCCCTGCCCGATCTCGATGCGGTCGATCAGCTTGTTCAGCAGGGGGCGGCTCAGCTCCGTCGCTTCGGTCACTTCTTCAAGCAGGGCGAAGAATTTTTTGTATGCGTCGCGTTCATCCTCTCGCTCGGCCATGCTTCGTTTGCACGTCTCGATCTGCCCGGTCAGCGATGCCAGCTCAGCTTCATATTCCACCGCCATGCGCTGGTAGGCCGACTCGGGTATCCGCGCTAAGGCATAGTCTTCATACAGCTTTTTCGATAGTCGGCTGACATCCCGCTGCCGCGCTTCAAGCTGCTCCAGCCTGTCTGCCGCATCCCGGCTCGACTTGCGCAATCGCCTCTCCGCCTCCGCTTTCTGCAGATTGGCAAGGATCCTGTTCTTTTCCTCAGACGATAAAATCATGTGCGCCTGCAGATCGTGCAGGACGGTGTCATACAGCAGCGCATAATCAATAAAATGATTGCTGCAGGCCCCCGCGCCCCGCTGCTTGTAGGTTCCGCAGCAGAGATTGTACAGCGCCCCCTTTTTCCGCGACGGAGACGATGTCATGTGGTGCCCGCAGTCGGCGCAGACGGCGATGCCGGAGAAGATATTGTGAAACTCTCCCGTCGGCGGTGATCGCCGCGCGATGGTTCGTCTGCGGACAAGCGCGAACTGCGCCTCGCTCACCAGGGGCTCGTGCGCATGCGGGGTGACGACCCATGTATCGCGCGGATTCTTCCGCACGTCCTTACTTTTGAATGAAATGTTCGATGTCTTTCCCTGCTGAAGGCTGCCGCAATAGACCTCGTTCCGCAGCAGCTTGCAGATCCCGCTCGAGGTCCATTCCCTGTGCGTCGAATAGTGCTCAATGTTCAGATGCGGGTGCGTCATACAGCGATACACCGCCGGTGAGGCGATCTCCGCCGCGTTCAGCTGTCGGGCGATCTCTCCCGGCGGCTTGCCGTCAGCCGCCAGCCGGAAGATCTGCTGTACGATCGGCGCGGTGACCGGGTCGGGGATCAGATGGTTTTTGTCCTTCGGATCCTTCTGATAGCCATACGGCGCAAAATTACCGATGAATTGGCCATGCTTCATTTTGGCAGTCAGCGAGCTTCTGATCTTGTAGCTGATGTCTCTGGCATAAGTTTCGTGAATCGTGGCCATCAGCGCCGCGCTGATTGACATGCCGCCTGTCAGGTGAAGCGAATCATAGCCATCGTTGACCGAGATATACCGCACATTGTACCGCGGGAAAAACTCGTCGAGCAGATCGATCGACCGCGCACCGTTTCTGGCCAATCGGGAAAAATCCTTGGTGATCACACAGTTGATCTGCCCCGCTTCAATATCTCGCAGAAGCCGCTGTATCTCCGGCCGCTCGAGATTCGTGCCCGAGTAGCCATCGTCGACGTATTCCGCCGCCGGGAGCAGTTGGTGCGCCTGCGCGTATTCCCGCAGAATATTGCGCTGTGTGGAGATGCTCGCGCTCTCTCCCTCTCCCTCATCGTCCCGGGAGATGCGCATGTACAGCGCGGTGCGGCAGATCACTCATGTGCCTCCTTTCGCCCGGAAGCAGGATTGACGGGCTGAATCACAGACCGGGACGCACCGAATGTCGGCAGGCCGGCCGACTGTTCCGCTATGTACGCCTGGATCAGCTCAGCGAGGGTGTTCTTCTCGCCGAAAGTATGTTGTACGGTGATCGTTGCGTTATGGTGCTTACCGCCCGCACGCGCGGCAGATCGGGTCTTGTCCATCGCATTTCCCCCGCTGCCATTATACGATGAAGGCGGCGGGGATATGCCGATGTAGGGAAGGAGCGGCTCATGCTGGGGGAAGGTCGGTGTGAAAAATGGGTGGATGGTTTTAGGCATGTGAAATCTCCTTTCTTGACAGCGGTGTACGTTGTCAGGGTGTTTGTCGGTTGTTAGTCTCCAGCTTTCTGCCTCGGGGGGTATCTGACACCATGGCGGCAGAACCGCCGAGGCAGAGTTGGTTTGTTTCGCTGGAGGTGGGCTGCTTGTTAATATCTGAACCTTATTCCTTGGACATAGCTCTGCGGATTACTTTTGGCTTGTTTCCTCTTCCGCGTGTAGGTTACACCGGGAATTTGCTCAACTGCTTCCTTGAAAAAACGGGCAAACTGCTCTTTTGAAATACTGGGGTAGTATAGCACACTTTGCGCCAACTTTCTACAATAATAAAAACGCATATTAAACGAACATTGTATGAACAATTTTTGCTTGACAGCAAAATACATTTAAATGTATGGACGAATGGACAATAAATAACTTCGAATGGAAATTATATTTGCTAAGTAAATTGCATCGAAGAAAAATCGTGGAGACATGCCATGCAAATTGGCCGATAAATTTCTACTATGAATTTAGGCATTCTTTAGTTTTCCGGTTGTGAGACACAGATAAAAAGCGTCCATCAATCTGCAGCTTGATGGACGCTCGGGGACAAAAAGGATATTTTCAACAGGTGACTTGTTTAGAAATGGAGAGGGTAATTTTCTTTCGCTGCGAATTTAGCCCCACAACACTATATAACTGATTTACCAATTGAGAAAACAAGTCGCTTTGGGTTCGGGATTTAAGTGGAGCGACCACTATCATTTTCACAAACCGGCGCCGGTAGAGGCAGTGGCTGATAGCGGAAATGAGAGAGAAAACGATATTCGAAGGGATGCCGTGAAAAACAGAGACCGCGTAGGCTTTTTAACAACATTGAGGATGTTCGCAACATTTGCCATGAGAAGAATCTTCCTTTTATGGTCATCATTTTGCTGGTTGAGCATAGCACCTATGCTTGTATGCGAGGATGTGTATGCTTCCCAAAACGTAGTATCTCAGTTGTATACGCATGAACTGATCGAGGTATGTATGAACGTGTCTGGTTCGGGAATACATCGAGTACTCGATCAGGAAATTCACTGCAAAGCGGGAGCCATGCACATTATTTTACCTAACACCTCACACGGATATTTTCTTGCCAACGAAGGAGATACGCTAATCGCAAAACAAGTATTCTTCGCTGTTTCCGATTGGTTTGACGAGCAGATCGCCGCGCAAAACGGAACACGTTTTTGTCACGGTATTTTTCGTGATCATGCGGTAATCGCTTGTACTACACTCAACAGTTCTGCATAGTCTGCGTCACTGCCGCAAGCCGTACACAGCTGCAAGGCGACTAGCAAGGCGATAAAAAGGGTACGCTTCTTGTTCATGGTGAACCTCCATTAAAATTAAATTTGTATGACAACGCGGCTGCGATGTTAATGTCATTATATCAGAAAAGTTGTCGTTTTTCGATAAGAATTTCGGTGCTTTGTCTGATTTTTTTACCTGGGCTATGAGAGATATATACTAAATTTTATTTGTATCTTGACAAATCCACGGGGTGTGCTATAATTTTGTATGACAAAATTACGTTTGGAGGATCAAATCCGATGAAACCATCCATCAGTTGGAGCTACACCCACTACCGCCCCCTGCATCAGACAGAGCGTATCGAGGCGCCCTATATCTGCCGTATCGCCCCCTCGGCGACCGGATTTTCGTTTGATTATATAGATGGAAAAGAAAAAAATGCCGCACACCGCCTGATTTGGCGGCTGCGTGACAGTGAGGAAACACATGTTTTGCCGCTGGATAGCTTCTCCGGTGCTGTCGACGGCCTTGCGCCTGACACCGACTACGCCTTCCGCGTCGAGCGCGGCGATGGTGTTTCCTCGACCGAACGTTTCGTTCGCACCGGCGAGGTGCCCGGAATTGTTGTGAACTATCTGCACCCCGATGATCCGGAGTATGCCTTCTCGGGCCGCTACCTCTGCTCGCCGTCGATCATCCGCCTGCCCGACGGTAGTCTGCTGGCGTCGATGGATGTCTACGCCGCCGGCGCGCCGCAGAATTTGACGTTGATCTATGTCTCACGCGACGATGGACGCACCTGGTCGCATTTGACCGAGCTTTTCCCCTGCTTCTGGGGGAAGATGTTCCTCTGCGGCGGCGCGCTGTACATGATTGGCTGCTCGACCGAGTACGGCGATCTGCTCATCGGCCGCTCGGATGACGGCGGTGCGAACTGGACGGTTCCGACCGTGCTCCTGCGCGGTGCCTGCCACTGCAAGGAGGTTGGCTGGCACCGCGCGCCCATGCCGGTGCTGATCAAGGATGGCCGCGTCATGACCGACGTGCAGTATGGCGCGTGGTCGGAGAAGGTCTTTTGCGACGCGGTGGTGTCGGCTCCGGTCGACAGCGATCTGCTTGATGCGTCAAACTGGGTCTGCACCGAGTTGTGGGATGCGCGTAAGCACATCGCCCCGCTGCCCGAGCGCATCTGGGGCGGGATCGAGGGGAATGTGATCGCGGCTCCCCACGGCGGTGTGGTCGACTTCCTGCGCTTCGCCGACCGCACGGCGCTGATCCTGCGCTATGACCCGCACGACCCCGAGGCTTCGCTGACGTTTGACGAGGTCATCGACTTCCCGGCGACGGCGTCGAAGTGGGATGTGGTGTACGACGAGGTGAGCGGCAAATATGTCGCCATCGTCAGCTGGGCGCTGGACGAGCCGGTGACGAAGCGCAATCTGCTGTCGCTGATCTGCTCGGACGACCTGCGGCGGTGGAAGCTCTGCCGGCATCTGATCGACCACCGCGATGTCGACCCGAAGCTGGTGGGGTTCCAGTACGTCGACTTCTTCATCGAAGGGGAGGATATCCTGTATCTTTCCCGCACGGCGGTTAACGGGGCGCACAGCTTTCATGATTCCAACTACACGACTTTCCATAAGATCGAGAACTTCCGAGCTCTGCTGTAAGGAGGAGCATGGGCTGAACATCCCGCATAAAAAGCCGAATATGATAAAGAACACACTCCATTCAGCGCATCATGCATCGCACCGTCAACATCCTTCACCCTTGTGTACGATACCCATTTCTGAATATTCTCGCATTTTTGAAAAACGCATCCACAACGGACAATAGCGCCTCAAGGTGTTCTGCCTTGCTCTGCTGTTCTTCTTGGTGTACTTTCCGGGCATGACGAAACCTCCTGCTGTAGAATATTCTACAACAGGAGGTTCTTGCATGTATCCGTCACACCTGCACCTGATGTGTTACCCAGCCGGCTGCGGCATAGCCGGCAGAGCCGGGGAAGGCCTTGCGAGCCAGCATGGCGGCAGTTTTTTGTGAGAAAATAAACATAGCGTAGTTCCTCCGTGGACAGATGGCAGAGATGTGCAGCGATCGGTGCCGTTCATTTTGTGGAGAACACACCGGCGCATGATGTGTCCCTTTCGCGCTTTGACCGCTGCCCCGTATTCCGAGCCATCAACAGTATTTCATATTTGCGTCTCCCTGTCAGCCACTTTTTGAATCAAAAGAGCCGTTTCGGTGGAGCGCAGCAGGTTTTCGGTCACGGTGTGGCCGCCGTGTATTTCCCGGACAAATTCTGACAGATAATCCTTCTTGGATGCTTCGCCCTCTATTCTGATGGGGGTGGAAGCTCCCTCTTCATAGATCGTGACTGCAGGATCGGTATAATGAAAGGTCAAGAGCCCCCGCTCACACCAGATGCGGAACTCCCAATAGGTGGGCATGGAAAAGACCTGGGACGGGGCGGAATAGGAAACGTCCGCCAACACACCCGCGTCGTTTTCCAGTCGTGCCATAAACATAGCCGAATCCTTAAAATCCCGATGACGGTCAGCATAGGCATTCCACACCCGTGCCGCGTCGGTCTTGACAAATTCCATTCCCGTCAGGATCCGCACCAGATCAATGCCGTGTATGGCAAGATCATTGATCGTGCCGCCGTGCATGCCCTTTTCAAAATACCAATCGGGGCGGTGAGCATAGTCGATGCAATGCTGACCGTTAAAGGCGATGCTGCGTACCTCACCCAGCCGTCTGCTATCCAGCACGCGCTTTGCGGTCAGGCTCTGAGGCAGATACCGCAGATCCAGCATACACGCAACCGTTAAGCTGTTTTGGGTACATAAGGCGCGGATTTTCTCCAACTGTGTAAGGCTTGTGCAGATGGGCTTGTCGGCGATCACGTGTTTCCCCGCCTCCAAGGCCTTGACGATCACCTCGCCCCGATCGCCGTAAGCGCTGCCTACTGCCACCGCGTCAATATCCGATGCAAGCCACTCCTCGTAGCTGTTTGGGGAAAATTTGACACCGAGCGCAGCTTCTGCCGCATTTCGCGCCTGCACATTTTCTTCGATACACCCCGCCGCCTCGGCAATTTCGGATGCCGCCACTTTTTTGTAAAGCGCGTAGATGTGCCCATGGCGAAAGCCGTTAAACAGAATTCTGCATTTTTTCATTCCAATACCCTCGCCGCGCTGTCTCTATCTAAAAACATCTTTGCGCATCCGTGCCGCCGGAGCGCTGTGGCGGGACAGCACTCGCCATATGCGCCCTTTAACATAGCCTCTACCGCCTTTGCCTTTGTGGCGGCGGGAACGGTGCAAATGATGGCCTCCGCCGACAGCAGTGCAGGTACGGTCAGCGTCAGGGCGTAACGCGGCACGCTTGCAAGATCGGGAAAGCATCCGTCGTGTACCTGCTGCATACGGCAAACCTCGTCCAGCGCCACACGTTTGATCAGTGCCTTGTCATGAAAATCCGCAACCGGCGGATCGTTAAAGGCAATGTGACCGTTCTCGCCGATGCCCATGCAGACCACATCGGGGGGATCGTGCTTCAGCAATGCCGTATAAGCGGCAATTGCCTCCTCTGCATCGGCTTTGGCGGGGATCAGATGAACCGAGGCAAAGGGTGCCTTGGAGAAGAGATGCTCGGTCAGATATCTTGCAAAGGACTGTGCATCCTCCAGCCCAAGCCCCACATACTCGTCCATATGATAGGCGTGGATGCGGGAAAAATCAAGCTCCTCCGCGAGCAGTGCCTCCAGCATTTCGTTCTGTGACGGTGCCGCCGCGAAGACTACATTAGCACTGCCTTTCCGTTCGATCACCCGACGGATGGCACACGCCGCCTCTGCCGCCGCCGCGCGCCCCATTTCGGCACGGGTATCGTAAACATAGGTATCGAGATTTTCCGTTTTTATTCTTTTGATCTGCATGAAGGCCTCCTGTCAGAGTTTGATCTCGGGCACCGGTTCCCACTTCCCGCTTTCCAGCGAGCGCAGGATCGTGTTCATGAGAAAAACTGGCGCGATAAAGCTTTCGTAGCTTTTTTTCATCTCCCCGCCCCGCAGCAGGTCAAGCATATCGTTCATTTCATGACGGAAGCTGTCGGGGGTGAAGGTCAGCAGCTCGGAGCGGGCACTTTTGGTGCCGTATACCGAGACGCTGTAATATCCGCTTTTTTCCACATAGGTGCCGGTCACGTTGTAATGCGCGTACCGCGCGGTAAAGGTGAGTGTGTCCTGCTGCCTGTCCGCAAATATTTCGATCACCTGCTCGCCGAAGATCGTCATCATCACCTCGATGAGGTGCTGGGCATAGAAGCAGAAGCCGCCGTAGGGGCTATCCATTTGGATCGGGCAGGCAAGGCTGCCGCCACGCAGCTCACCCAAGGCGTTGGTTCTGACTGCCTCGGCAAGAGAAAGTGTTTCCTCCAGCGCCGCACAGGTACTGCCGCCGCAAAGGCGGATGCCCTTTTCCTTTGCTGTCCGCATAAACTCGATTGCCTCGTCCTCGCGGCAGGTGATGGGCTTGTCGATAAACATGGGGATCCTGTCGTTCAAATAAGGCTTGGCGTATCGGTAATGGTTGTCTCCGTGACGGGCGGTAATCATCACCCCATCAAGCAGACCCTGCAGCTCACCGTAATCGGCCATGATCGGCACGCCGAAGCTGTCGTGAAGCTTTTGCACAGCCTCCGGCTCGTTGCTGTATATGCCTGCGACCTCAATATCGGGGTAGTTCCCCTCGGAGATGAGCTTTAGAAAATTCTTTGCATGGGAATTTTCACATCCCAGTATGGCGATTTTATACATGCCGATACCTCTCAGTCAAATTTCACGGGCAGGGGATTTTGTGCATGGCAGGCTTCGATCACGGCAATGACCTGCGCCGCGTGCTCGGGCGTGATCGCAAGCGCTTGACCAAACATCACGGTGTGATAAAGCATCTGATAAAAATCCTTAACCGCAACATTGAAGGAGCTGCCCTTGATATCCCCCTCCTCCTCGGTAAAGGTCAGTTTTTCCGAGCAGTATACGGGCTTGCCGTCTGGCCCGGAAAGGGGTTCTCTTATCACCGGTCTTTCAGGATATGCCGAAAAATCCGCTACATATTTGAGTTTATACGACGAATTGGTTGCGAGAAGTGTTCCCTTTGATCCGTAGATTTTGAACACATAATCACCGGCAAAGGCGTCGGCGGAAATGACCTCGATGTCGACCACGGGCTTACCGGGGGCCGAAAGAATGATCTTTCCGTAATCGTCTCCGTCACCGCTGGTCAGTACCGTCCCCAGTGAGGAAAAGGCCACCTTAGTGTTCTGATCCCAGCCAAGCAGATCCAGCGCCTGACCGATGGGGTGGGGCCCGGTATTGTAAACACCGCCCGCGCAGCAGCATTGCAGGGTCTGCCAGTCCCAACGTCTGGCAAATCCCGAATATTTCAGATTGATCTGCAAAACGTCCCCAAGTTTTCCGCCGGCAATGATCTCCTTGACCTTCAAAAAGGCAGGATTGTATAAGGATTGATGAAACGCCGTTACCACGACGCCATGCTTTTTTGCGGTCAGGATCAGATCCATACATTCATAATAGGAACGGGCAAAGGGCTTTTCGGAAAGCACGTTGAGGCCGTGCGTGAGGAGTTCCTTGGTGATGGGGTAGTGCATTTGGGAATAGGAGGCATTCACCACGATGTCAATATCTTTTCTGTTGAACAGCTCCCTGTAATCGGCAACCGTTTCACAGCCGTATTCGACAGCGGCGCACGCTCGACGTGCCTCATCGGTCTCTGCTACGCAAACCACCTCGCAAAAATCGTTATCTTCACTTCTCAAAAACTTTCCGTGAATATTTCTGCCGCTTCGGCCCTGACCGATTACGGCAACTCTCATTTTTTTCATTCGGTTCGCCCTCCTTTGAGTTTGGTGTGTTTTCATTATATCACAATAAAATATGCATTGGAATTGCGGATTTTATCTTTACTATTGTATTTTTTACTTTTATATGATAAACTAAAGGCGAGGTGAGCGTTATGTTTGCGCAGCAAATTGGTGAAAGCATTCTGGAGGTGTCGCATAAGCGGATAGAGCGTCCTGACCGGAGCGTTTATTTCAACCACATCCACAATCATTGTGAGCTGCTTCTATTCATTCGGGGCGAGGCCGATTACAACATCGACGGTCAGATCTTCACCCCGTCCCCCTTTGACCTTCTTTTTATCCCGGCGGCGACCTATCATTATCTGATGCCCACTGCATCGGTTCCTTATGAAAACTACGTCATCGGGATATCCCCCGCCATTTTGCATGAAAAGCATTACCAAAAACTGTTCTCCCCTCCGTTGATGATCAATATTAAGGAGGACGCAGAGATGAAGGCCTATTTCACACGGCTGGATCTTTACTACGAGCATTTTTCGGGGGAGGATTTTGCGAGCTGTGCGGAATCGCTGATCCGTGAGCTTATCACCTATTGCAGCTACTGTAAGGACAACCTGCATTCGGTCCGCAGCGGCAGCATTGCCTATATTGACGAGATCATCGGATATATTACCGAAAACATTGAAAAGCCCCTGGATGCGGACAGCATCGCCCACCATTTTCTGCTTTCCAAATCCTACATACAGAATCTGTTTTCGCAGAATATGCACATTGGTCTGAAAAAATATATTATGCAAAGAAAGATCTACGCCGCCCACGCAGATCTTGAACAGGGGATAAGCCCCTGCCAAGTCTGCGAAAAATATGCCTTTGGCGACTATTCCGTCTTTTATCGCCTTTATAAAAAAACCTTTTCAAGTTCCCCCGGGAGTAAAAAATAAAAAGCAAAAGGTGAAACGATATGAAATTAGGATCCACAACGGGCCTGTTTGCGGCTTACGGTGAGCAGCGCGATAAAAAGATGAAAGAAATGGGCTTTGATTATATAGGGTAACACTAAATCTCTGGCAGACTTGACGCAAAAACAGTTTCCAGCGTTTCATATTACCCGCCGCACCCCAAATTTCCCCATGCACATGCACAGCGCCTGCTTGCCGCAGGCGCGGCAGGCGCGGAAGGGGCGGTCGAGATTGTACGCCACACGCGGCAGGTAGCCGGCGTCCTCGAGGAGGGTGAAGAGGGGGAAGAAGATGGCCATCGGGGGCAGCATGACCGACACGACCCAGGCCAGCGTCCGCCAGACGCCCTCGATCAGCGCGCCGTGCAGCCAGTCGGGGGCGTGCAGTGCGGCGAAGAGGTCGCTCAGTCGGGCCTCCACCCAGAACAGCGCGTCGCTCAGCCATGCGGAGGGGTAATTCGCCCCCTCGATGGTCAGCCAGAAGGTGAGGGCCAGCAGGGCGAGCATGACGGGGTAGGCCGTCACCCGGCCGGTCAGGAGACGGTCGAGGCGGGAGATCGTCCGCGCCGGTGCCCGGACGGCGGCGCGGGCGATGGATTCGGCGCGCGTCATCAGCGACACGGCGTCGGATTCCGGCGCGCTGAGACGGCGAGGTGGGCAGTCTGCCGGGCGTGGGGCGGCGAATGCGGCCTCCAACGCGTCGGTCAGCCTGCGCAGATCAGCCTTCCTGCGGGCGGTGATGCCCACCACGGGCAGGCCGAGCGCGTCGCGGAGCGCGGCAAAGTCAATGTCGATCCCCCGCCGCTTTGCCTCGTCCATCAGGTTCACGCAGACCACGACCGGCCGCGTGGGATCGAGCTCGACCACCTGCAGGACGAGGGCGAGGTTGCGCTCAAGGCAGGTTGCGTCGCAGACGACGATAACGCCGTCTGCCTCCCCGCCGCAGAGGAAGTCACGTGCGACTTCCTCCTCGGCCGAATGCGCCAGCAGCGAATAGGTACCGGGGATGTCGACCAGCGTCCAGCGCCCCGACGCCGTCTCAAACTCGCCCGACGCGACCTCCACCGTCTTGCCCGGCCAGTTGCCGGTGTGCTGGTGCAGGCCGGTGAGGCCGTTGAAGACCGTCGATTTGCCCACGTTCGGATTGCCGGCGAGGGCAATGACCCGCCCGCTCATCGCCGCCCCGCCGGGGCGATGGCGATCGACCGCCCATCCGCCGCCCGGATGGCGATCACCGCCCCGCGGATGAGATAAGCCGACGGGTCGCCGCAGGGACTGCGCCCGACGCAGGTGACGGGCGTGTTCTCGATCAGCCCGATGTCAAGAAAGCGCCGCCGCATGCTCCCGCACGCCGTGACCGCCGTGACCACCCCGCACTGTCCGGGCGCGAGGTCGCAGAGAGATTGTATCGTTTTCATGTAAGCACTCCTTTTGTTGAACTCGCGCATGCGCGCTTACCGTTAGGATATTCGACAAAAGGCGCGGGGGTGAAAGACCTTGGGGCTCCGCCCCAAACCCCGGTTAAGCCCCTTTTCGAGAAAAGGGGCTTAACGATCCCCAAAAGCTTCCCAGCAAAAGAAAGACCTTTGTGCGGATCAGATTTGATGCGCACAAAGGTCATGCATTTATTTGGAAGCTTTCGCGGGGGTCTGGGGACGCCTTTCTCGAAAGGCGCCCCAGCGGGATTTGGGGCGGAGCCCCAAGGTCTTCACCCAATCACGCGGATTCTGCCCACGCCCTCGATGGCGTGGAGCTTTTCGACGGCGTCGGCGGGGACTTCGCTCGAGACGTCGAGCATGGTGTAGGCATTGTCGCCCTTAGACTTGTTGATCATGTTATCGATGTTGATGTGCAGATCGCCCATGACGCCCGAGATCTTCGACAGGATGGCCGGGATGTTGTCGTGCATGACGCAGATGCGGGTGCCGGGGGTGCGGGGCATCGAGACGTTCGGGAAGTTGACGCTGTTGCGGATGTTGCCGTTGCGCAGGTAGTCATCGAGCTGGACGGCGGCCATGACGGCACAGTTGTCCTCAGACTCAGCGGTCGATGCGCCAAGGTGCGGGATGGTGATGATGCCGGGGACGTTCACCGTCTCCTCGGTCGGGAAGTCGGTGACGTAGCAGGACAGCTTGCCAGACGCCAGCGCAGCCTTGACGGCGTCAGCGTCGACCAGATCAGCGCGGGAGAGGTTGATCAGCTTCGCGCCGTCCTTCATCATGGCGATGGTTTCGGCGTTGATCATTTTCTTGGTGGAGGGGGTTGCCGGTACATGCAGGGTGATATAGTCAGCCTGGCTGTAGATGTCGGTCTCGACCAGCGCATGCTTGATCGAGCGGGACAGGCTCCACGCGGCGTCGACGGTCAGATACGGGTCGCAGCCGATGACGTTCATGCCCAGACCGGCCGCCGTGTTGGCGACCATGCCGCCGATGGCGCCCAGACCGATGACGCCCAGCGTCTTGCCGGCCAGCTCATTGCCGCCGAACTTCGACTTACCTGCCTCGACCGCCTTGGCGACACCCTCGGTGCCGGCCAGGCTGTTTGCCCATGCAATACCGCCCACAATGTCGCGGGAGGCCAGCAGCAGAGCGGCCACAGCCAGCTCCTTGACGCCGTTCGCGTTCGCGCCGGGCGTGTTGAAGACAACGATGCCCTGCTCGCTGCAGCGGTCGATCGGAATATTGTTGACACCGGCACCGCAGCGCGCGATGGCCAGCAGGTTATCGGCGAACTCCATGTCGTGCATGGCGGCAGAGCGCACCATGATCGCGTCAGGCGCAGTCACATCGGCGCCGACATTGTAAGCCGCACGGTCAAGCTTGTCAGTGCCGACCGCCGCGATCTTGTTGAGCAGCTGTATATTCATCATGATAGGATACCTCAAAAATAAATTTGTTGGAAAGTTTTTGAAGAGTCCAGAGGGACTTTTTTCAAAAAGTCCCTCTGGTAGGGGTTTGGGGACAAAGTCCCCAAGGTCTTTACGCCTTCGGATTCTCCGCGGCGAACTTCTTCATGAATTCGACCAGCGCAGCCACGCCTTCTTCGGGCATTGCGTTGTAGATCGAGGCGCGCATGCCGCCGACCGAGCGGTGGCCCTTCAGGTTCTTCAGACCCGCCTTGGCCGCCTCGGAGGCGAACTTCTTGTCAAGATCAGCGTCACCGGTCACGAAGGTCACGTTCATCATCGAACGGGATTCCTTCTGGACGGGCGCGATGTAGTAGTCCTGGCTGTCGAGGTAGTCGTAGAGCAGCGCGGCCTTGCGGGCATTGCGCTTCTGCATTTCCTCGAGGCCGCCGATGGACAGGATCCACTCATACACCAGCTTTGCCATGTAGATGGCGTAGCAGGGGGGCGTGTTGTACATCGAGTCGTTGTCGGCCATGACCTTCCAATCGAGCATGGTCGGGGTCTCGGGACGGGCGCGGCCAAGCAGATCCTCGCGGACGATGACAAGGGTCAGACCTGCGGGCGCCATGTTCTTCTGCGCACCGGCGTAGATGACGCCGAACTTCGAAACGTCAACCGGCTCGGAGATGATGCAGGAGGACATGTCAGCCACGAGCGGGATGTCGCCCGTGTCAGGAATGTAGGGGAACTTGGTGCCGTAGATGGTGTTGTTGAAGCAGATGTGGACATAGTCAGCGCCGGCGCGGAAGGACTCGCGGGTGGTGGCGGGAACATAGGTGAAGTTGTCGGGCTTCGAGGTAGCGGCGATCTTCACGTCACCGTACTTCTGCGCCTCGGTGTACGCCTTGCCCGAGAACTGGCCGGAGACGATGTAGTCGGCGTAGCCGTCGGGACGGAGCAGATTCAGCGGAACCGACGCAAACTGGGTCGACGCACCGCCCTGCAGGAAGAGCACCTTGTAGTTGTCGGGAATGTTCATCAGCTGGCGCAGCATGGCCTCAGCGTCCTTGATGATAGCCTCGTAATCCGGAGATCGATGACTCATCTCCATAACCGACATTCCGCTCTCACCGTAGCAGACAAGCTCGGATGCCGCTTTCTCCAGCACCGGCAGGGGGAGCATCGAGGGACCTGCTGAAAAGTTATAGACTCTGTTCATACTAAACCTCCGAAAGGATAATTCATTTTAGCGCAATAAAGCGTAGAATACTATCATTATACCGTTTTTGCAGCACCGCGTCAAGGGCTTCGGCAAAAAAAGGACAAATTTTTCACAAAATTTTTGTGCATTTGGGGTGATTTTGCAGGGATAGCGGGGGTGGGAATGCAAAATACTGCTCTACGCTCCGTGGAGTGCCGCGCCGCTTTTGCGTGCCTTTACATTTCCCGGGCCATCTGCTATAATACAGACAACGGTACCGCAGACAAAGTCAACATAAATGGAGGAACCCTATGGCACATTCCATCGGCCAGACCATCCGAAAACTCAGAAAAGAACGCAATCTCACCCAGGAGGAGCTGGCGGAACAGCTCAACGTGACGGCAAAGGCTGTCTCCAAATGGGAGAACGAAACCGGCCTGCCCGACATCTCGCAGGTCGTGCCGCTGGCTAATGTTTTCGGTGTCCCTACCGACATTCTCTTCGGTACAGCCAATCTTGACCCCGACGCCGAGGTCGAGCGCATCATCAACGAAGCCTCCGCCCTGCGGCGGCTAACCTATGAGACGGATGAGGCCGAGCAGATGCCCCACGGCTTCACCAATGAGCACGGACTGATGCAGGCCTGGATCCGCCGTGCCGCCGGGGACACTGACGGCGAGATCGAGGCGCGCTGCAATAACATCGCACGCCTGCTCGATACCCTGGCCGACGAGATCGGCCCCCTCGGCTGGGCTTATGCGGATAAGGGGCAGTATGAGGATGCCTACCGCGTCTTCCGCACCCTCTTCGACTTGCTCCCCGTCCTCTACGGCGACGAGCCATATACCCCGCTGATGCACACCCTGCATGCGTCGGGCATCGCTTACTGCTGTCTCAAGCTGGGGCAGCCCGACGAGGCGGTGGAATGGTTCTGGCGGGACTTCGACCACCTCTGCCGCAATGCCGAAAACTACAACCGCGAGGAACCCCTCGAGACGCCCCTGCTCCGCGCCTGCAAATTCCGCTATTTCGGTGAGGCAATGAGCGTCAAACAGCATATGGAGTATATCCACTATAAGCGCTTCAAGCCCCTGTTCGATTATCCGCGCTACCGCGAGCTGGCGGAAAAACTTGAGTCGATGCCTTGACGGTGCTGCATGTCATCGATCGCGAAGTGACCGTTTGAACCCATCCCATTTCCGGCTGGCGGCAAAGCAGAGCAGGGTGCTGCCCGCGGCGAGCACAGCCCAGAAGAGCACGGCCATGCCCCAGCCGAATGCTCCGGCAACCAGCGCAACAGCATAGGGCGAGAGGGAGCCCCCGATATAGGTGATGGCATTCAGTACGCCGACAATGCCGCTGACCCGCCCCACCGGCTTGAATGCACCGGGGATCCGGGTGATGAAGATGTGATTCGCACCGTGCATACAGCCGGTGATCAGTGCCATCAGCACGACGGTGATGACAAATGTGACAGTACTGCCTGTATCCAGCAGCAGCACGATGATGCCCGCCGACAGTGCGCTCACCGCAAAGAAGAGCGCAGAGCTTCTGCCGTCCGAGGGGATGGCAAGGCAGATCTTTTTGGCGATGATCACGCAGACGATGCAGAAGATGGGAAGGATCGCTGTGGTGAGGATGGATATACCCGTCCCCAGCCCGCCGACCTCGGCAATGAAGTCGGGCATCCAGGCCGTGATGCCGTCCCGCAGCAGCCCGTGGATCAGCACGGGCAGCAAAAACAGGTACAGCCCCGATTGGAAAACAAGGGGAATAAAAGGGGCGGGACGTTCATCACGTGCATCGGGGACGGCCGGCGGCGGGGTAGGCTGATTGGCGCTGAGCCGCGGTACGAGGAAGCACCAGAAGCCGAGGGTGATCGCCCCGAGTGCCGCAGGAAGGTAGAAGGCCAGAGACCAGTTGTTGTCAGACAGATGCAGGCAGAGGGGAATAGCAAGGTAGATAAAGATCGTGGCGATCTGCGAAGAATTGGAGACCGCGACACAGGTGTCAAGATATCCCTTTTCGTCGTAGTTGGCGGCAATGATCCTGCCCAGCGGCGGGCGGATGAGGGCCTGGAAAAAGCCATTAATGCCCCAGACCAGCGCCATCAGATAAACCGATGGATAGAGCAGAGGAAGCGCCAGATTGCAGAGAACTGCGCCGCCAAGGCCAATGCCCACCAATGCGGCCGGACGGATCCTGTCGCCGAGCATGCCGCTGATGAATTGCCCGAGGCCATACGAAAGGGAGGCGGCAGAAATTGCAATGCCCAGCTCTGCCGCCAGTTCGGGATGGGTCAGGACGAGCGCATCCGCAATGGCAAGACGCACGGCGGCATAGTTGATTCGGGTCAGATAGCTGGCAAAATAGGCAAGGCAGCAGAAAAAGGACAGCAGGCGGAGTTTTACCTTGTTTTCAGCGTTGGGCATGGGAATACCTCACTTGGGGAGTGGATTGCGGGACAGTCTAATTATAGCACAGAGCAGGCCGGAGGGCAAGCCTGTCTGCCGAAAAACTTGAGTCGATGCCTTGACAACCCCGCCGTTTTATGTTATGCTGAACCTACCAAACTTTCCACGAGGTGACCACCATGCCCACATCCAACCGCACGACCTTCCTCGCCATCGACGGCGGGGGCACCAAGACCGAGGGCGTCCGCGTCACGGCTGACGGGCGCATTCTCGCCCGCGCTCGGGTGGGGGCGACCAATCCCAACGATCTCGGCCGCGAGACGGCATGCGCCCGCCTTGCGGCGCTGCTCGATCAGCTGAGCGCCGACAGCCGCGACGCGGCGCTCTTCGCCGGTATTGCGGGTGCCATTGGCAACGAGGACGCACTGCGCGCCGTCCTTGCCGGGCGTGCGGCGCGGGTCGGCGTCGGCTCGGATGCGGTCAACCTGCTTTCGGCCATGGGGCGGCGGGACGGGGCGTGCCTCATCGCCGGTACCGGCTCGGTCTGCTTCGCCCGGCGTGGGGAGGAGATTCGCCGCATCGGCGGGTGGGGCTATCTGCTCGACAACGGCGGAAGCGGCTACGACATCGGCCGCGACGGCCTTTCGGCCGCGCTCCGCGCCCATGACGGGCGGGGTGAGCCGACCATGCTGACCGAGCGCCTGACCGAAGCCCTCGGCGAGCCCGTGCACACTGCCATCCCGCGCATTTACCGAGAGGGCAAGCCCTTCATCGCCGCGCTTGCCCCTATTGTGTTCGCCGCCGCTGAAGATGGCGACGCGGCCGCGGCTGCCATCCTCGACCGCAATGCCGACTGCCTCGCCGAGCTGCTGCGCGCGGCCGCCGCGTGGCTGGGCGCGGACGCGCCCATGCCGGTACAGCTGGGCGGGAGCATCCTCACTGCCGCCGACGCGATGCGCGACCGCCTCGCTGATCGTGTGTCGGCGGGGATCACCCTCCACCGCAGCCCCGCGCCCCCCGTCTGGGGCGCCGCCAGCGAGGCCATGGCGCTGGCCGGGATCGAGCCGGAGGCGGGGGCGCTCGAACGATTCGCGGAGGAGCATTGGGACGGAACTGCGGAAAGGTAACTTCGCATGGGGGGACACCTCATCCGTCCTGGCCTTGCGGCCAAGCTACCTTCCCCTTGAGGAGAAGGTTTTCGGGAAAGCGCGAACGAAAAAGCCTTCCCCTCGAGGGGAAGGTGCCCCCCATAGGGGGCGGATGAGGTGTAGTCTCGCTTTGGTAACATTCCCCGCCCCACATCACACCGCACACAAAATCGGGACAGCCGTCCCGATTTTTGCTACAATACAGGCAGACGGGAGGGAGAGACATGGACTGGATCACCGGCATGCAGCGGGCCATCGACTATGTCGAGGCGCACATCACCGACGACCTCGATTACGCTGAGGTCGCGCGGCAGGGCTATTCGTCGAGCTACCATTTTCAGCGGGTGTTCAGCCTGCTCTGCGGCATGACGCTGGGTGAGTATATCCGCCGCCGGCGGCTGACCCTGGCCGGGGCGGAGCTGAGCGCGGGCGAGATAAAGGTCATCGATGCCGCCCTCAAGTACGGCTACGACAGCCCTGACAGCTTTGCCCGGGCATTCTCGAAATTCCACGGCATCACTCCGTCGCAGGCGCGCGGCGGCGGGCGGCTGAAGTCGGTCTCACGTCTCACCGTCAAACTTGTATTGGAAGGTGGAACTGAAATGAACTATCGCATCGAAACAAAACCCGAACTCATCCTCACCGGCTACCGCCGCCGCTTCACCGGCGTGCCCTATGGCCCCGACCGCGAGCGGCAGGAAGAGGCGCTCTTCTGCACTACCCGCGCGGCGCAGTGGATGCTCCGCGGCATCGCCGGGGAGCACAGCGTCGACTACTGCGTGGTCGACCGCATTGCAGACGACGGCTATGACTTCCTCATCACCGTCCGGCTGGATGCCGCCGAACGCAAGTATATGCTTGATCCCGCCGTCACCGGCATCGACATGGCGCAGTTCGGCTTCGAGCACATCACCATCCCCGCGCGAACCTACGCCGTTTTCGTGACCGAGCGCAGCAAAATGCCGGTCGGCGAATACTGCGACATCCGCCGCCGCATCGCGGCCGAGTGGCTGCCGGGGTCGGGGTACACGCTGGCCGACGCGCCCGAGCTGGCGCTCTACCACTGGCGCCCCGCAGGCGGCAAGAGCGAGCGCTGCATCGAGATCTGGCTGCCGGTCGAGGCGAGATAGGGTGGTGCATCCGTATCGGATAACCCAAAAATATGTCATTCTTCGGAATGACACATTTTTTCGCTCTGCAAAATATTTTGAAAAAATTTCTCCGCAAATTGCAATAGCAAATTGCGAAGAAAAAACAACTTTTGGGATTATAACACAAAAAGGCGCCCCGTGGGGCGCCTTTTCCTATCCCATTCCTTTACATCACCTCATGCCGTTCCTCCCGCGAGCGGAAGAGCAGCGACACGCACCACAAGCCCGCCAGCGCGATGACGGTGTAGATGATGCGGCTGCCAAGCGCGGCCTGGCTGCCGAAGAGCCACGCCACCAGGTCAAAGCGGAACATGCCGACGCTGCCCCAGTTGAGCGCGCCGACGATGACCAGCAGCAGCGCGATCCGATCCATCAGCATAGCAAAACCTCCTTTCTTTTTTTGCTATTCTCTCCGCCGCGGTGAATTTTTATGCGTCGAATAAAGGCCGCCGCAGCGGGCAAAACTATGACAGGAACAAAAACAAGAGGGAGGCAGACATGCGGCGGATGGGTGTGCTTTTGGCGGCAGTGCTGCTCTGCGGATGCGGGCAGACGGCAGGTGTGGATGAGATCACGGCGGTGGTGCGGGAGGAAGGCTCGGGCACGCGGGCGGCTTTCGGCGAGGCCTTTGCGTTGGAGGAGGGCGACATCGACCCCGACGCGGTGGTCACCAATTCGACCTCGGTGGTCAAGCTCTGCGTGGCGGGCAATCCGGGGGCGGTGGGCTACCTTTCTTACGGTGCGCTGGACGCCAGCGTCCGCGCGCTGGCCATTGACGGGGTTGCGGCGACCGAGGCCAGTCTCGCTGACGGCTCCTATCCCGTCATGCGCAGCTTCTATCTTGCCGCGCCGGCCGAGATCAGCCCCGCTGCTGTCGATTTCCTGCAATTTATTGCGGGAGAGCAGGGGCGGCGCGTGACGCAGGCGGCGGGCTTTGTTCCACAGGCTTTCGATGCGCCGGGCGGCAGGGGGGAAGCCGGCCGCCTTGTCATCGCCGGCTCGTCGTCGGTGGCTCCTCTCTGCGAGGCTCTGCGCGAGGCCTACCTCGCCGACCGGCCGGGGGCAGCGGTGGAGATCCAAATCAGTGATTCCTCCACGGGGGCGGCGGCACTTGCCGCCGGGATCTGCGATCTGGCCATGCTTTCCCGCACCCCCGCCGTCGGGGAGGGGGCGGTGGCCTGGGCCATCGCGCGGGATGCGCTGGCCGTCATCGTCCACCCCGATCATCCCGCGCATGGGCTGTCCTCGGCGCAGGTGCGCGCCCTCTTCAGCGGAAAGGCGGTGAGCTGGCATGCCTTCCTCAGCTTCGACTGAGCGCGCCGCCCGCGCCGGTTTCACCGCTGTCGCCTGGGCGACGGTGGCGGCGGTGGCCGCCATCGCCCTCTTCCTCGGCGCGCAGGCGCTGCCTGCCATTGTCGAGATCGGCGGCGACTTCCTCGGCACCGTCTGGTCGCCCGTGCGGGGGCTTTGGGGGATCCTGCCTATGCTCTGGGGCTCGGCAGCCGTCACCGCCGTTGCCCTCGCCGTCGGCCTGCCGCTGGGGGTGCTGACTGCCCTTTTTCTCACCCACTTCTGCCCCCGCTGCCTCGCCGCCCCTATCTCGGCGGCGGCTGATTTGCTGGCGGGGATTCCCTCGGTGGTCTACGGTTTCTTCGGCCTTGTGCTCCTTGTCCCCGCCGTGCGCAGCCTCTTCGGCGGGAGCGGCATGTCCATCCTCACGGCGGGTATCCTGCTGGGGATCATGATCCTGCCCACCATCCTGTCGCTGACCCGCACCGCTCTGCTGACCGTCCCCGACAGCCTCTATCGCGGTGCGCGGGCGCTGGGGGCCGAGCACACCGCCGCCGTCTTCACCGTCGTGCTCCCCGCCGCTCGGACGGGCATCCGCAACGCCGCTCTGCTCGGCCTTGGCCGCGCGGTGGGCGAGACGATGGCCGTCATCATGGTGGCGGGCAATCAGGCGCGGCTGCCGGCAGGCCTGCTCGACGGCATCCGAACGCTGTCGACCGGCATCGTCATCGAGATGGGTTACGCGACCGGCCTGCACCGGTCGGCGCTCATCGCGCTGGCACTGATTTTGTTTGCCATCATCCTCGGTTTGAACCTCATCCTCATGCGTCGGCCGAAGGCCGGGCGGGAGCGGCGGTGGCGGCTCCGCCTGCCCCGCTTCGCGCCGCATACGGCGGCGGGGGTGACGGTACTCATCCTCTTCGCCATACTCGGCTTTGTGGTCGTGCGCGGCGCGCCGCATCTCGGCGCGGCGCTGCCCGGTCTTGCTGCGCCTGCGGTGACGACGCTGGCCGTCATCGCGCTCTCGCTGGCGCTGTCCCTGCCGGCGGGGCTGGCGCTGGCGGCGTATCTGGCCGAGTACGCCCGCCCCGGGTGGGTCATGCGGCTGGTGCGGACCATGACCCAGACGCTGGCCGGCCTGCCGTCGGTGGTGTGGGGGCTGTTCGGCATGCTCTTTTTCGTCATCCGGCTCGGCTGGGGATACTCGATCCTCGCCGGCGGTGCGACGATGGCGTTGATGCTCCTGCCCATCATCGAGCGCACCGCCGAAGAGGGGCTGCGGGCCGTCGACGACGGCCTGCGGCGGGGGAGTGCGGCGCTGGGCGCTGGGCGCTTCCGCACCCTGCGCTGTATTCTCCTCCCCGCGGCGGGGGAGGGCATCGTTGGAGGGATCATCCTCGCCGTGGGGCGGGTGGTGGGCGAGACGGCCGCGCTGCTCTGGACGGCGGGCAGTGTGGCGCAGTGGCCGACCTCCCTCTTCGCGTCGGGGCGGACGCTGGCTGTCCACATGTACGCGCTGGCCGGCGAGGGGCTCTACACCGACCAGGCCTACGCGACGGCGCTGGTGCTGGTCGTGCTGGTGCTGGGGCTGAATCTCGCCGCCGGGGCGCTCGGCCGGCGGCTGCGCAGAAAGGTGGGGGCATGATGGACAACGCAAAATTTCAGATCCGCAGCCTGTCGCTGTGGTACGGGAACGGTGCGCATCGGGCGCTGGAGGGGATCAGCATGGACATTACGGCGGGGGCGGTGACGGCTTTCATCGGGCCGTCGGGGTGCGGAAAGTCGACGCTGCTGTCCTGTCTCAACCGCATGTGCGCCCTCATCGAGGGCTGTCGGGTGGAGGGGCAGATCCTGCTCGACGGCGGCGACATCGCGGGCCTCGATGACAACGTCCTGCGGCGGCGGGTGGGGATGGTCTTCCAGAAGCCGAACCCCTTCCCGATGAGCATCTACGACAACATCGCCTACGGCCCGCGCACCCACGGTGAGCGCCGACGGGCGGCGCTGGACGAGGCGGTGGAGCGCGCTCTGCGTGGTGCGGCACTCTGGGAAGAGGTGAAGGATCGCCTGCGCCGCCCGGCGCTGGGGCTGTCGGGGGGACAGCAGCAGCGGCTCTGCATCGCGCGGGCGCTGGCCGTCGGGCCGGAGGTACTGCTGATGGACGAGCCGACCTCGGCGCTCGACCCCATCTCGACGGCGGCGGTGGAGGATCTGATCGGCACCTTCCGCCCCCGGTGCACGGTGGTGCTGGTGACGCACAACATGCAGCAGGCGCTGCGCGTGGCCGACCGAACGGCATTTTTTGCGGCGGGGCGGCTGATCGAGCACGACGAGACGGCGCGGCTCTTCGCCCGCCCCGCCGACCGGCGGACAGAGGCGTATATCACGGGGCGGATGTGAATGAGACAAGGCAGAGGAACACCTCATCCGTCAGCCCGCAGGGCTGACGGATGAGGTGTCCCCCAAAAACAAACTTCAGGAGGTCAGACCTATGCGCGACAAATTCCATGAATCGTTAGGTCAGCTGACGGCATCTCTCGCTGGTCTCGCCGACTGCTGTGAGCGGGCGGTGGAGGCATCGGTGGCGGCGCTGGCCGACGGCGACGGGCGGGGGGCGGCCGAGGCGGTACAGCTCGAGCGGGAGACTGACCGGCTTGCGGGGGAGGTGGAGGGACTCTGCCTGCACCTGCTCATGACGCAGCAGCCGGTGGCGTCCGATCTGCGGCTGATCGGCGCGGCGATGAAGATGTCGACAGACCTCGAGCGCATTGGCGACCAATGCGCCGACATTGCGGCGCTCTGCCCGCTCGCGGCGGGGGAGATCGCGCCGGTGATCCGCGACATGGCGTCGCTCTGCGCCGCCATGCTGCGGGACGCGGTGGCGGCGTATGATCTGCGCGATGTCGATCTGGCCCGGACAGCCATCGCGCACGACGACGCCGTCGACGCGCACTATGCCGCCGCGAAGGCGGCCATCGCCGCCATGCAGCCGGCGCCGCTCGATCTGTTCCTGTGCGTCAAGTACTACGAGCGCATCGGCGACCACGCGCAGAACGTGGCCGAGTGGGTCGAGTATGCGCTGTCAGGGCTCTATCGGGGGCGGGAGCTGTGAGGATGCATAAAGGCTCCCTCCCCGAGGGAGCCTTGGCAAAATCAAAAGGGATACCGCACGATGGTGCGATATCCCTTTTTTCACGCGCGAACGATCTCGCCGTCCCGCCAGAGGAAGAACCCGCGGCCCCAGCCGGTGGGCTGGCCGAGGCGGATGCGCTCGATGTAGGCGCGGCGCAGGGAGGAGTTGCCGGGCAGGGCGTCGGGGTCGCCGGTGTAGGCGCAGTCAAAGAGCCGCCAGACGCTCGAATAGCTGTCGTAGCTGCCGCTCTCGACGATCTCGAAGTCGCCATAGAAGGCGGCCATGTTTGAGGTGGGGGCGAGGACGGTCATGTTCCACGGGTCGAGCATCCACGAGCTGCAGGTGAAGACGGTCGGCTGGCCCTCAAGCTGCGGGGCGAACCATTCGGCCGCCCGGCGGTAGGCATCGAGCACCTCGCCGTGGTCGAGCCGCGTGCCGGTGCGGGGAATGTGGATATTGATCGCCTTACTGCCGGCGGGAAGGCGGGTGCCGCCGACAGTGTAGTCCTGCTTTGTTTTGATGATCTCGAACTGCAGACGGCCCAGCGCGAAGCGGGTCAGGTTGAAGAAGCCGGAGAACCAGCTGGCCACGAAGGAGCCGACCTCGCCGTGGACAAGGCGGCACTCCTCTAACTTATACCGCAGGTCGGCCATGGAAGCGTAGTAGACGGCCTCGTCGATGCCGCGCTCAGCATAGCGCGCACGCAATTTTTCGCCCAGGCAGAGGAAGAGCAGCAGCGAGACGGTGTATTCGTGCAGGCCGAGCGCCTCGCCCATGGCACGGATGTCGGCCAGCATCTGCCGGTAGGCGCAGGTTTCGCTCTCGTCGTACTGCGCCATGAGGCGCGCGAGCCAGGCGGCGGCGACCTTGTCTGTGCCGATGCGATCAAGGGCGGCGAGGAGGACGGCCTGCGCGTCAGCGGGGAAGTCCAGTCGGGTCATCAGGTCGGTGACGTTGGTTTTGACGGTCGTGAGATCGAGCATCTTATTTCTCCTTAGGCACCACCGCACAAAAAGCGGTAGAAACCTTCACAAAATAATGGTATAATAAACACATGAACAAACAACTGAGTCTGTCGTTCATATACGACGAATTAAAAGCAGTAAAAACGCACAAACGGGAATTTCTTGAAAAGAT
>JAFTOI010000024.1 GCA_017463865.1 Clostridia bacterium
CGGCTGACAGCCTGCCGGCCGAGCGCCTCTTTCACCAGCTGTGCGCACTGCCCCCGCTCTGTGCCCGTCAGCTTGAGCTTGCGCCCGCTGCCGGGATCAGCCTCGGCGGCGCGTGGCCGGTCATTCTGTACTGCCTGGCCGCTTTCCTCTGTCGTAGTACCGACGGCTCGCCCCTGCGCGCATCGGTGGTCGGCGGGCAGGAACTGCCGGTGGTGCTGATCTCGGCCGTCGCGCCTGCGGCTGTGCCGCCCGGCCGCAGCCGCCTGTCGATCCTCACTGACCGCTTTGCCGATGCCCCTGAGCTGGCGGTATGTAGCCGTCTTGCCGCCCGGAGCGGGATCGAGATCGAGGTCAGCGCCGATCAAACGGGGCGGCTGGGGTTTGCCGCCGCGCAAAGCCACGACCCGGCCCTGCTCGGCCTCAAGCAGCCGGTCGGCTTCAGCGGCGCAGCAGAAGAAGCAGCAGAAGCAGAATGGTGTCGTCTTCTCCGGGCCGCTGTGCGAGCAGAAAGATGACGCCGAGCAGGAGCAGCTCCTCCCCGCCGATCCCCCCGAACAGTCCCTCGTCCTTCACCTCGGTGCAGGGCGGGGATTTTTCTTCCTCTTTTTTCGGCGGCTCGGGGGCCGGAGGGGGCTGCGGCGGGCGGTCCGGCATGTGCGGCAGGCCGTCGGCGCATGCCTCGGGCGGGTGGGGGACGGGGGGATGCGCGCGGTCAAAGGCGACGCCGCTGTAATGCTCGGGCAGGCGAAACTCGCCCCGCGCCGGGCGTTGGCTTCGGCTGTACATGCTTATCCCTCCTTCCCCGGGCCCAGCATATCGCCCAGACGGCTGAAATTGACGATGGCGTCGATCATCTCCCGCCGTCCGTCGTTGAGATAGGGCTTCAGCGCCAGCAGGAGGGCAGTGCGGTGGTTGGCCCCCGTTTTCTTTGGCGCGCCGCCGGCGCTGCCCCCCGTAAACAGGGGGAGCAGCCCGGATAGATTGGCCAGCATAGCCGGGTCAAGGTTGAGCGCGGGTGCGGGCGCGGCGGAGGCCGGCTGGGTCTCGTGCTCCTCCTGCCCCTCCTGCGCGGCCGGCTCCGCCGGCTCGCCGGGCGAGGATGCCTCCGCCGGGGCACCGGTCACGCCCAGCGCCGATACGATGCCCTGCAGCTGCGCCATTCGCGCCGGGTCGCTCAGCAGTGAGCCGAGCATGGTCTCCAGATTCGGGTTCTGCTCATTTGCCATGATTCATCCCCCGGTTCTGCGCGGTCAGCTGCCCGGCCAGCTGGGCCAGCGCCTCGGGCGAGGCACTGCCAAGGGTCCGGCGCAGGGCGGCGAGGTCGGCGTCGCTGACATTCAGGCTGCCCGGCGACATCCCCGCGCCGGCCGCCAGCTGGTCGATGAACTGCCGCAGCTGCTTGTCGTCGAGACGGAGCATGCGGTCGATGGCCGCTTTGTCCAGTTGCATATCCTTCATCCTTTCTGTGTGGGGTTCACCGATAGGATATGCCGCACCGCGCGATTTGGTGCAATTTCTAAACCCGTCCAGCATTTTTGGAATAATGCCGTTTCCCCTTGACAAATCGGCGGGAATGTGGTACACTAAGCAAAATCACACCGCACCTGCTACCGCCGGGCAGCAGGCACCGCGTCGCATCCCTCATCGTTAGGCCGCAGAAGATGGGGATGGGGCGCTTTTTTGCTGCAGAAGGGAGAACCGATGAAAAAACAAACGCTTTTGCGGGAATTCATCCGCTATGCCAGCGCGCAGGTGCTCGGGATGATCGGGCTGTCGGTCTACATCCTGGCCGACACTTTTTTCATTGCGCAGGCGCTGGGGACAGCGGGGCTGGCCGCCCTCAATCTCGCGCTTCCCGTCTACAACGCCGTCTCGGGCGTCGGCGTCATGCTGGGCGTCGGCGCGGCGATCCGCTATGCGGTCGCCCGCGGGCGGGGCTCGGACGGCCTGGCTGCCGTCCGAGCGGCGATGTGGTGCGGGCTCGGAGCGTCGGCGCTGTTCATCGCCGCCGGACTCGGCTTCTCCGTCCCCATCGCGGCCATGCTGGGCGCGGATGAAGCCGTCTTCGCCATGACCGAGACCTACCTGCGGGTGATCCTCCTTTTTTCGCCCGCCTTCATCACCAACCAGATCCTGCAGAGCTTCGTCCGCAGCGATGGTGCGCCCCGCCTGTCGATGCTGGCCATGCTGGGCGGCAGTCTGACCAACATCGTGCTCGACTACGTCTTCATGTGTCCCTGCGGCATGGGCATCTTCGGCGCTGTCCTCGCCACCGGCGGTGCGCCGGTGGTGAGCATGCTCATCCTCGCGCCCCATTTCCGGGGCGGGCGAGGGCGGGCGCTCCTTTGGAACACGCCCGACTGGCGCAGTCTGCCCCGCACGGCGGCGCTTGGCCTGCCGTCGCTGGTCGGCGAGCTGGCGGGGGGCGTGGTGATCCTCACCTTCAACGCCATCATGCTGCGTCTCGGCGGCAACACGGCGGTCGCGGCCTACGGTGTCATCGCCAATCTGGCTATCGTGACGACCTGCATCCACAACGGCATCGCGCAGGGCGTCCAGCCGCTGCTGAGCCGCGCCCACGGGGCGGGGCAGGGAAGAGATTTCCGCCGGCTGGTCGGCTATGCGGCGGTGGCGGCCTTCCTTTGCGCGGCGCTGCTCTATGGTCTGCTCTTCCTCTTCGCCGAGCCGGTCACGGCGGTCTTCAACAGCGAGGATGATCCGACCCTGCAGGCGCTCGCTGTCCCCGGTCTGCGGCTCTATTTCTCAGCGCTGTTTTTTGCCGGCGTCAATACCCTCGCCGTCGCCGCCCTGTCGGCGGCTGAGCGGGCGCTGCCCGCGCAGATCGTCTCGGTTGCGCGGGGCATCGCGGTGATCGTGCCGGTCGCTTTCGCCATGGCGGCGATGTGGGGCATGACCGGCGCGTGGCTGGCGTATGCTGTCGCTGAGGGGAGCGTGATGGTCGGGATGGGGGGTTGGCTGGCGGCGCGGGGGAGGCGGGGCGTTCAGGTTTGATATGGCGTTGGGTTGTCCACAAGGCCGACGAGGTAATCCACTGTCGTGTGGTAAAAACGAGCCAGCGCGATGCAGACCGAAACAGGTGGTAAGCGTCGTTCGGATTCATACGCGCAATATGTACGCCGCGAGATGTGCAGATGCGCAGCAACCGCTCGCTGGCTCAGGCCATTCTGCATGCGAAGCTCACGCAGACGCATGAAATCAGCTCCTTTCTTGGTTTTTTCGAAGCAATTGGGATAGGCCGGATGCGGCATCTTCCTGTTCAGTGGCGGACACGGCACGCCGTGTCCCTACGATTTGAGATGCGCACTTGGTGTAGGGACACGGCGTGCCGTGTCCGCATCCAAACAATAAGATGTCGTGTCATCATGATACACCTTTTTTGCCCCCATGTCACAAAATATCACAAAACGTAATAAAATTTCTGTCGTGCCGCCTCTTGACAACCGCCCGAATCTATGCTATACTACCCCCAACCAAACCACAGGCAGGTACACGCGATGATCCGCTTCTTCCTCAATCAGGACGACGATCGACCGCGCTTGCTCCCTTGACATTGCATCACAGGGACAAGCGCTTTTCGTGTTTGTGCCTGTGCAAGATCGCGCAACACCGCACCGGCACGCCCGGTGCGTTTTTTATTTCCGTGAAAGGTCGTGATGACATGCGGCATACAGATTATGCCGGGCTGGACTGCCTCTGTTTCTGACATTTTTCTACATTTATTTATAACGGAGGAATTTTATGCCAACCTACACCACCATCCCCGCCCCCGCCGCGGCCGGTTCGAGCGCCCGCGTGCGCGGGATGATCCAGAAGATCCGTACCATGTCTGGCTTTGCCTTTGTCCTGCTCGCCGTTGGGCGGCAGACGCTCCAGTGCGTCTGGTCGCCGGAGGCCGAGTTCCCGCTCGAGACCCTGGGCGAGCAGATGGCAGTCGAATTTGAAGGCACCGTCGTCGCCGACCCGCGCAGCCGCGCGGGCGTTGAGCTGCACCTGCGCCGCACCCGTGTCCTCTCGGCGCCGGCCGCGCCGCCGCCGGTCGTCATCAGCGGCAAGACCGTCCCCGCATCGCTCGACACCCTGCTCGACTACCGCTCCGTCACCCTGCGCAACGCCGCCGAGCGCGCCATTTTTACCATCCAGGCCGAGCTTTGCGCCGGTTTCCGCGAATTTTTCGCCGCCGAGGGCTTCACCGAGATCCACACGCCCAAGCTCGTCTCGGGCAGCGCAGAGGGGGGCGCGAATGTCTTCGCGCTCGACTACTTCGGCCAGCCGGCCTTCCTTGCGCAGAGCCCGCAGGTCTACAAGCAGGCCATGGTCGGCGTCTTCGGGCGGGTGTACGAGATCGCGCCCGTCTTCCGCGCCGAGCATCACGACACCGCGCGGCATATCAATGAGTACACCAGCGTCGACTGCGAGGTCGGCTTCATCGATGGCATCGCTGACCTGATGGCCCTCGAGACCGCCATGCTGCGGCACACCCTCGCCCGCCTTGCCGACACCTGCCCCGAGGCACTGGCGCAGTTGAAGGTTGAACTGCCCGCCGTCGGCGAGATCCCGGTCATCCCCTTCGCCGAGGCCAAGGCGCTGGTCGCCGAGACCTGCCGCCGCCCCATCACCGACCCGCACGACTTTGACCCCGAGGAGGAGCGCCTGCTCTGCCGGCTGATGCAGGAACGGACGGGGAGCGAGTTCGTCTTCGTCACCCGCTACCCCAGCGCTAAGCGCCCCTTCTACACCATGGACAGCCACGACGACCCCACCGTCACCGAGAGCTTCGACCTCCTCTTCCGCGGCCTCGAGATCACCACCGGCGGCCAGCGCATCCATGACTACGCGGCGCAGGTCGCGAAGATGCAGGCGCGCGGGATGGATACTGCGCCCTTCGCCAGCTACCTCATGGCCCACCGCCACGGCCTGCCGCCCCACGGCGGCATGGGCATCGGCCTCGAGCGGCTCACCGCTCGCCTCTGCGGCTTCAACAACGTCCGCCGTGCGGCGCTCTTCCCGCGCGATGTGAAGCGCATCGCGCCGTAATACGGGGAAAGCGGACATTCTGCTGCCAGAATGTCCGCTTTTTGCGTTTGCACGGTAAAAACACGATCCTTGTCGCCGCCGCTTGACAAGCCGCGCACTGCGTGATATAATATCTCTGTATGAGCTCGCGCGGCTCCGCCGCTGCGGGGGGAGCGCTTTGCCCTCCGCACGACGTTTTCGCGGGATGAGGCCAAGGCTGCCATCCGCGAGGTCTGCGCCGGAGACGGTGAGACCCGCGTCTATGCCTGCGGCGGCGACGCAGAGCCGGCTGGACGACGGAAAAATGCACGACTGCAGGTCAAGGACGGCAGCATCTGCATCGACGGCGAGGTCAGTGAGACCGACCATCTCGACATCGGCATCCTGCCGGGGGCGCTCCGCTTTATTCTGCCCAAGGGCGCGGTTTGGCATAAGGAGGTACACCATGAAGATGCTTGTTCTGTCTGATTCCCACGGCCGAACCGACCATCTCCGGGCGGTGCTGGCGATGCACGCCGACGCCGCGGGACTGCTCTTCCTCGGTGACGGTATCCGTGACCTGCCAGCCGACCCCGGCATGCGGGTCTGGGCGGTGCGGGGCAACTGCGACGTTTTTACGATGTTCGACACCGACCCTGTCCCCGACGAGCGCGTTGAGTCCATCGGCGGCTGCCGCATCGCGGCGCTGCACGGGCACACCCGCGCCGCCAAGGCCGGCTATGGCCGGCTGATGGCCCTCGGCGTCGAGCAGGACGCCGACATCGTCTGCTTCGGCCACACCCACGAGCCGCATGAGCAGTGCATCCCCGCCGGCGAGATCTTCTTCGGCAAGCCTCTCGCGCGGCCGCTCTGCCTCTTCAACCCCGGCGCGCTCAATGCCGGGCGATTTGGCCTCATCACCATCCAGCAGGGGCAGTTCCTGCTCTCGCACGGACGGCTGTAAAACAAAAAAAGCCCCCCGAAGGGAGCCGGCCGATCCTGTTGTCGCCGTCTCGGACCGAGGCGCAGAGCCTCGACCCGTCCGGCATTGGTGAGAATGGGGCTCAGAGCTGAATGGGCTCGGCCTCTTCCTCGGGTGCAGCCTCGGCTGCGGCTTCTGCCTCAGCGAGTGCGGTGTTGTAGGCGGCGATGACCGCAGTCTCCAGCTCACCGCGGAACTGGGCGTTGATGGGATGCACGATGTCACGGTAGGTATCGTCAGGGTTCTTGCGGCTGGGCATCACGATGAAGAACTTGTCGCGGGCGTTGATGACCTTGATGTCGTGAACGGCCAGCTGGCCGTCAAAGGTGACCGACACAATAGCCTTCATGGGGCCGTCGTCGAAGAGCTTTCTGACTTTGATATCTGTGATGTTCATGTTTCTTTCCTCCATTGCTGATAATTTGCACCTTTTCTGAATATAGTATATAATATCTTTGTGACGATTATACAGCAGAAAATTAAGATTTTTATGAACCAATCGTCAAAACTTTTGCACAACACCCCGTTATGCGGGAAAAATTTGATTTGAAGGAGTCTTTTTATGTCCACGCCTAACACCCATTTCGGCGCAGCCGAGATCGGACGCCTCCTCGCGGAGGCAAAGAGCGTATATTTCATCGGCGTCGGCGGCATCCACATGTCGTCACTGGCGCATATCACCCATGTCCGCGGCTATCGCGTCGGCGGCTATGACCGCGCGGCGTCCGCGCTGACGAAGCGCCTGGAGGAGGAGGGAATGCCCATTTGGTATGACCTCGATCCCGCCCACCTCGACGGCTACGACGCTGTTGTCTACACCGTCGCCATCTCCCCCGACAACCCCGAGTATGTCCGCGCCAAGGAGCTGGGGCTCCCCTGCTTCTCGCGGGCCGATTACCTCGGCTATATTATGGAAGCCTACCACAACCGCGTCGGCATCTCGGGCATGCACGGCAAGAGTACCTGCACCTCGATGTGCGCGCACACCTTCCTCGCCGCCGGGGCCGACCCGACCATCATCTCGGGCGCCGAGCTGGACGAGATGGGCGGCGCCTACCACGTCGGCGGGGAGCAGCATTTCCTCTTCGAGGCCTGCGAGTATATGGACTCCTTCCTCGACTTCAGCCCGACCATCGCGGTCATCCTCAACATCGAGATGGACCACCCCGACTATTTCACCAGCATGGAGCAGATCCGCACCTCCTACGGCGCTTTCGCCGCCAAAACCGGCAAGGACGGCCGGGTCATCGCCAACTACGACGATGCCAATGTCCGCGCCTCGCTGGAGTATTACGCCGGTGAGATCATCACCTTCGGCGTGACCAACAAGTCGGCCGATTATACCGCCGCCAACATCAGCTACGCGAACGGCAAGCCGGTCTTCGACATCCTCTACCGCGGTGAGTATCTCTGCCACGTCCGCTTGTCGGTGTCAGGTGCGCACAATATCTATAACTCGCTGGCCTGCGCCGCTGCTGCCCGCTGCTGCGGCATCACGCCAGAGCAGATCGGCCAGGGGCTGTCCACCTTCACCGGGGCCAAGCGCCGCATGGAGTACAAGGGCAAGCTGCGCGGAGCCGATGTCTTCGACGACTACGGCCACCACCCCACCGAGGTTCGCGCCACCCTTGACGGCGTGGCCAAGATGGGCTACGAGCGTGTCTGGTGCGTCTTCCAGCCCCACACCTACTCCCGTACCGCCGAGCTCTTCGAGGAGTTTGCCGCCGCCTTCGACAGCGCCGACCGTATCCTCTTCGCCGATATCTACACCGCCCGCGGCGACGAGGTCAATCCCTCGCAGGTCAGCTCCGAGAAGCTGGCCAACCGCATCGGCGAGAAGGCTTACTACTACAGCAGCTTCGACGCCATCGCCGACGAGCTGCGCGAGAACGTCTTCGCCGGCGACGTCGTCATCATCATGGGCGCCGGCGACATCTTCAAGCTGTACGATTTGCTGGAGCTGGAGGACTGACACTTTAGTCCGCAAAAAATTATTGATTATTTTCGCCAAAACCCTTTACAACGCGCGAAAAATCGAGTACAATACAGACAGCATGAAAATTTAACTGCAAGGAAAGGGAGCCATGATGAAGAGCAAAATCCGTGACGAAAAAATCGACTATCTTTTCCGAGGAATCCTCACCCTCGATTCGATGGAGGACTGCTACAATTTCTTCGAAGACCTCTGCACCGTCTCCGAGCTGAAGGAGATGTCCCGCCGCATGCTGGCCGCCAAAATGCTGCGCGAGAACTATATCTATTCCGAGATCGCCGCCCAGACGGGTCTCAGCACTGCCACCATCAGCCGCGTCAACCGCTGCCTCAAGTACGGCTCGGACGGCTACCTCAGCGTGCTCGAGCGCATCGAGAAGCGGCGCGGCAGCTGAGATGTCCCAGTACGACGCCATTGCGCACGTCTATGACCGGCTGAACGCCGAGCTCGACTACGGCGCGTGGGCAGATTTTGTCGAGGCCAATTTTGCCCGGCATCTGCCCGCGCGCCCGTCGCTCGTTCTCGACCTCGCCTGCGGCACCGGCAGCATGACGCATGAACTTGCCGCACGCGGGTACGATATGATCGGCGTTGATCGCTCGCCCGAGATGCTCTCGGAGGCCTACGCCCGCGCCGGCGAGACGATGCCCCTCTTCCTCTGCCAGGACATGCGCAGCTTCGAGCTCTACGGCACCGTCGGTGCCGTCGTCTGCTGTCTCGACAGCATCAACTACCTCACCGCTGACGGCGACCTCGAGCGGTGCTTTTCCACCGTGCACAACTACCTCGACCCCGACGGCCTCTTCCTCTTCGACGTCAATACCCCCTATAAATTCGCCCACACCTACGGCGACAACGCCTATATCCTCGAGGACGAGCTCGACGGCCGCAGCATCTTCTGCGGTTGGCAGAATGCCTTCGACCCCAGCTCCGGCCTCTGCGACTTCTACCTCACCCTCTTCGAGGAGGACGACGACGGCCGCTTCATCCGTGCCGAGGAGACCCAGCACGAGCGTTGCTACACGCACGACGCCCTCCTCGCTGCCCTCGAGAAAACCGGCTTCGCTCACCTCGACACCTACGCTGACTATCAATTCGGCGCGCCCACCGATACCACCGAGCGCTGGTACATCGCCGCCCGCGCCATCAAGCATTGACTGAACGCCCTGCTGCCACCCCATGCTTTAAAGTTTTTGAAGGTTCTTAGGGGACTTTTTACAAAAAGTCCCCTAAGCGGGGGCTGGGGGCAGAGCCCCCAATATAAAAAATAAGGAACTTACCATGCCGAAATCCACCATTCTCCGCGCGATGACCCAGGACGGGAGCGCGCGGCTTCATGTCATCAATTCCACCGAGATCGTCAATACCGCCATCCGCTACCACCAGCCGATGCCGACCGGCGCGGCCGCGCTCGGACGGCTGCTTACTGCCGCGTCGGTCATGGGCAGCATGATGGGTGAGGAGACCGACAGCCTCACCGTTGCCCTCGAGGGCAACGGCCCCGCCGGCCGCTTGCTGGCCGTCTCCGATTATGCCGGCAACGTCCGCGGCTATATCGAGCATCCCGAGGTGGACCTCCCGCTCAAATCGAACGGCAAGCTCGACGTCGGCGGCGCGGTCGGGCAGGGTACCCTCCGCGTCATCCGCGACGTCGGCGGTGACGAGCCCTACGTCGGCTCGATCCCCCTCACCACCGGCGAGATCGCCGAGGATATCGCTGCCTACTACGCCACAAGCGAGCAGGTGCCCACCGTTTGTGCCCTCGGCGTCCTCATCGACCGCGACTATACCTGCCTCGGCGCCGGCGGCGTCTTCGTCCAGCTGCTGCCCTTCGCCGATCCCGCGATCATCGACCAGCTCGAGAAAAACGCAAACGAGCTTCGCCGCCTCTCCGCCCTTATCGGAGAGGGCGCGTCCAACGAAGCCATCGCCGATATCGCCCTTGCCGGCATCCCCTACGACGTCTTCGATACCCTCGAAGTCGAGTACCGCTGCACCTGCAGCCGCGAACGCACCGCTGCCGCCCTTCAGTCGCTGGGCAAGCGCGAGCTGGAAAAGCTGCTCGAAGAAGGCCGCGTCGAAGACGGCGTCGAGCAGATTGAGGTCTGCTGCCGCTTCTGCGACCGCAAGGAGCGCTTTGTCCGCGCCGACGTGGAAAAAATGTTCGCCGACGCATAAAACCGGCGCTGTCCGTCCATACTGGGAGAGGAACACCTCTCCCGGCGGATGGAAAAATATTTTGAAAAATTTTCAAAAATCTATTGACAAATGCCGATGATTCTGTTATAATAATATCCGTTCGATGGGGCATCGCCAAGCGGTAAGGCAACGGACTCTGACTCCGTCATTACCAAGGTTCGAATCCTTGTGCCCCAGCCAAAAAAGATACCGTAGTTGATACAAAAATTGACTGCGGTATCTATTTTTTTGCCCTCAAATCATCATGATTGCGCTCGGCAACGCCGGACTTATGGGAAGCCATGGTGCAGGTGGTATGTCACCCGAGGTCATCTCCACGGAAATTGATAAAATTCAGACAGCACTGGGCAATAAATCGTTATCTGATCAATATGCTGTCAAACCGTAATGCGGATTCCGGCGGACATACGGACGGCCGACCGCTTGTATCCATGCTGCCGGCGCTGATCGCCCTTGCGAACCGTGTGCAGGCACAGTACGGTTACGCAAAGACCTACACCGTCGAGGTTGACTCTGCCATCGTAAACGGCGGTGTCACTCCCCACAAGAACGAAGTGTCAGAGGGCGACACTGTCACGCTGCCCGCAGACGATTAAAATTCCGCCGCAAAAAAGCCTTGATTTTCAAGGCTTTTTTTGCTTTTTGTCAGATATCTGTGTGCGTGCTTGTCCCCGCTGCCTGACGAATACTTTTCCGATACGCAAGCGGCGAGACACCGTACTTTTCCTTGAAGGATTTTCCAAAATAGCTGCAGCTGTTAAACCCCGTTTGAAAGGTGATCTGGGAAACCGGCATTTTTGTATTCTCCAAGCAGAGCCTTGCTTTTTCCAGTCGATAGGCGAGAATATACTTTTCAAAGCTGCAGCCGAAGGTCTTTTTGAACAGGCGGCAAAAATAACTGTGCGTAATGTAGAGCGCACCTGCGGCCGTGCGGGAGGAGATCGGTTCGGAGAAGTTGTCGGTGATATATGCCATGGTCCGCTTTCCAAACTCTTTTTCGTGCTTGTCCTTCAACTTGGGCGTGAAACAGGCATTTTTCTTCAGAATACTGAAAAAAAGCGACATGTTCCCGATTGCCTCCAGCTCCCAGCCTGTCTCGCTTTGCTCACAGGCGAGATAGGCGTTTTGAATGCCGTCTGCCAGCGCTTTTGCATAAGGTTTCTTTCTGTCGATCAGGTGCGTGGTCGACAGTGTGTTCTCTTCCAGTCCGCTCCTCAGCTCCTCGTCGCATAAAAGATTCAAATCAAAGCAGATGCAGAAATAAGAGGTCAGGGTGTTCGGCGAAATCTCGGCACGGTGGAGTGCGTAGGGGGGAATGACCAGAATATCGCCCGCCTCGACCCGACGGAGATGGGAATCAATATAAAAATTCGCCGCGCCATCGGTCATGGCGATCAGCTCGATCTCGCGGTGCTGATGCGAGATGACCTCCATGGCATGGTGGTCGCAGTATGCCCGATAGATGGCAAAGGGAATGGTGGTATAGCGCTCCTTGAACTCGTCCCGAAACATTTTTTCTCCTATGTCAATACCGTGATAATTTGAAGCAAGATCTTTATAGAAAAAACCGCTTTGATACATTATAATTATAGTGGAAGTTATCACTTCAGTCAACAGAAAGGCGGAATTTCAAATGAAAAAAATTGCGGTGATCTACGGCCAGCTGGAGCATGAGATACAAAAAACGGCGCTTGGCGAGCTGAGCAAGATCTTGCTGGACTACACGCTGGAGTACCCGACCTGCCTGAAATACAGTGAAGATCTCAAGCTGTCTCCCTATCAGGTGATTATCTACCTTGGCACGAAGGAAAACAATCCGTATATCCAAAAAAGTTCTCCCGCGGTGCTCTCGCAGGAAGAGCAATATTTCCTTCAGGTGGAAAACAACACCGTGCTCATCGAGGGCTATGACGATGCGGGCGTGCTCTACGGCGTTGTGGACTTTTACCACAAATACATCGGGGGCTTTGAATATCCCGGCAACAGCCGTTACTGGATCAACCCTTTTGAAAAGGAGACCTTGCCTGATTTTTCCTATTCCTCTTGCCCCTCTGTGCGGGAGAGAGGACTTTGGACATGGGGCCATGTCATCTACGATTACAGAGGCTATCTCGACAATATGATGCGGCTCAAGCTCAATCGGGTCATCATCTGGAACGACTATGCCCCCGTCAACGCCGCTGAGATCGTTGCCTATGCACATGCCCGCAACATTGCGGTGATCTGGGGCTTTTCGTGGCTGTGGGACACCGGCTTTGCTAATCTCGATCTCAATCACCTTGAAGGAGAGTCGGAGCGGATCTTGGAAAAATACGAGCGTGAATACGCGGGCATCGGCGGGGACGGCATCTATTTTCAGACCTTCACCGAGCTTCGGCAGGATAACCTCGGCGGCGTACTGATCGCCGAGGCGGCTGCGGCGTTTGTCAACCGCACCGCCGCGCTGTTTTTCGAGAAATATCCCGACATCAAGATCCAGTTCGGGCTTCACGCCACCTCAGTGAAGACTCGGCTGGAGTATTTGCGTGCGGTGGACCCGCGCATCCGTATCGTTTGGGAGGATTGCGGCTCCCTACCCTTCTCCTACGGACCGCAGGACATTCGCGGCTTTGAGGAGACCAAGCGCTTTGTGCAGACCATTGCCCACCTGCGCGGGGAGGACGACTGCTTCGGCGTCGTGACCAAGGGGCTGACCAAGCTGGACTGGTCGCAGTTCGAGCACATGACAGGTCCGCAGGTGCTGGGTGTCAGCTCGGAGGGGATGAAGGAAAACCGCATCGCGCGCAAGCATCGGATCTGGCGATTTATCCAGGCGTATTGGCTGATCCATGCGGATAAGGTCTATGAGATGGTGCAGGAAATGTGCCGGCTGAAAGAGGGAGACCTCTGCATTGCCGCCCTTTTGGAGGACGGTATGTTTGAGGAAAACATCATGTATCCCGTGGCGCTGTACGCCGAGATGCTGTGGGATTGCCACGCGGACATCAAGACACTGATGAAGGATGTCGCGCTGCGGAATTATGTGATCTTTGCGTAAGACGGCAAGGGCAGAAAAAACGTAGGGGAGGGGCTTGCTGTATACACTTGCCCCTCCCTACGGACGGAAATTATTTGCGGCGCAGCCCAGCAAAATTTGTGCATATCGCCAAATTTGACGAAACTGTGTATTTTTTGTCAACAAACCCTTGCAAAAGGGCTGATCGTGTAGTATAATATCAAAAAATAATTGTTTTTGGATGACGCTTGCAGGAAAGAGCATTTTGCTGCCGAAGGAGTAACACTCTCAGGTGTCCGTAAGGATGGGGACTGTAAGCTGACAAAACTTTGGAGAAGCTCATTCGATTGAGTGCCGAAGGTGCAAGGCGTTTACCGCTAATCTCTCAGGCAAAAGGACAAAGTTATGCGACTGTAGGGTTGATTATCTTTATCTGATTGTTTTTATTGATACGGCGGATTGCGTCTTGACGCAATCCGTTTTTATTTTCTTTCCAAGGAGGTTCATTGATAAAATGGACGCATTTCTCAAGATCATAACCGACGTCAACGGTGTGATCAATCATTATGTCTGGAACTACGGTGTGTTCCTGCTGATCGGTGCGGGTGTGATCATGACGCTCTGCACCAAGGTGTTCCAGATCTCGCATCTGAAGCACTGGTGGGTTGAGACCATCTGCCAGGTCTTCAAGAAGGACAGCGCTTCCACCAAAAAGACTGACACCAAAACCATTTCGCAGTGGCAGTCGCTTTGTACCGCCCTTGCCGCTACCGTCGGTACCGGTAATATCGCAGGTGTTGCTGCGGCGATCGTCATTGGTGGCCCGGGTGCCGTTTTCTGGATGTGGGTGGCCGCATTCCTTGGTATGATGACAAACTTCTCGGAAAACGTTCTCGGCATTTACTTCCGCCGCCGCAATGCCGACGGTGAGTGGTCGGGCGGTGCGATGTACTATCTCGCAGACGGCCTGGGCGCCAAGAAGGGCATGAAGCAGATCTCCAAGGTGCTCGCAGTGCTGTTCGCCATTTTCGCGATCCTTGCCTCTTTCGGTATCGGCAACATGGGTCAGGTCAACAAGATCACCCTCAATATGCAGTCGGCCTTCTTTGCAGAGGATTGCCTCGGCTACATCGGCGGTGACATTCCTGTGATCAATCTGGTCATTGGTTTGGTGCTTGTCGTGATCGGCGCACTGATCATCCTCGGTGGTCTGCAGCGCATTGCAAGCTTTGCTGAGCGTGTCGTTCCCTTTATGGCGATTGTCTATGTCATCGGCTCGCTGATTCTGATGTTCATGAACCTGGATAAGCTGGGCGATATGTTTGTCGCTATCTTCAAGTATGCTTGGGGCGGTCAGGCTGTGGCCGGCGGTGCGATCGGTACGGTCATCATCCAGGGCTGCAAGCGCGGTGTCTTCTCCAATGAGGCTGGTCTCGGCTCTTCGGTTATGGTGCATTCCTCCTCCAATGTTAAGGAGCCTGTCCGTCAGGGTATGTGGGGCATTTTTGAAGTGTTCTTTGATACCATGATCGTCTGCACCATGGCGGCAATTGTTGTTCTCTCCTCGGGTTACATCAACCTCGAGACCGGTGCGGTCGATCCGATCGTTGCGGCTGACGAAGGCGCAACCCTCGTTTCGATGGCGTTCGGTAATGTATTCGGCTGGTTCGGTCAGGCATTCGTTGCCATTGCCATGCTGCTGTTCGCGTTTACGACGGTACTTGGCTGGTCGCAGTACGGCTCCAAGGCGGTCGAGTATCTGTTCGGTATGACCGGTGTGAAGATCTACAAGGTCATCTTCGTGTGCATGATCGTCTCGGGTGCAGTGATGAAGTCTTCGCTGGCTTGGGATATTTCCGATACATTCAACGGCCTTATGATGCTCCCCAACCTCATCGCCGTTGTCGCCCTCTTCCCGCTGGTCATGAAGATCACGCAGAACTACGTCAACCGCAAGATCAAGGGCAAAAACGAAAAGCCTGTTCTCTCCTATGATCCCGAGATTCAGGCCGAGATGGAGTCCAAGCTCGACGAGGAATAAACTGAGCAAAAAATCCGACGCGAAAGCGTCGGATTTTCTTTTGCGTTCGCAAAAAAACTCTTGACAATCACGCGAACGCATGTTATAATACGATCAAGCGAACGCAAAAGAAAATCAAAAAGGAGATCTCCCGTGAAAAAGTACATCATGTTCCTTGTCAAGCTGCTGATCGCCTATGGCTTTGCCATGGCCGTCTACGCGATCCTCTTTTCCTCTGCGGCCGCCCAGGCGGCCGACAATGGTGAGCTGTCGGTTGCGAATGTCTTTCTTGGCGTCTTCGGTGCCACAGCGTTCCTGATCTTCAACCTCGTTCTGGTCGTCCAGTTCACCAGAGACGGCACCCTGCGCCGTGAATTCCAGAGCGAGACCAGGGGCAGAACGCTCACCATCGCCGACTATGTGCGGTATCTCCTGCGCGAACTGCTGATCTGCACCGTCATCTACACCGCCTTCCAGCTGCCCTACTGCATCTTCTACACCGTCTTCGGTTACGACCATGTGAATGCCATCTTTGTCGACAAGTTCTTCGTTATGGCCGCCGGCTTCTACACCCTCTGCGGCGGGATCGCCTTCCTCGGCCTGTTTATCAGCGTCCTGCTCTTCGGCGGCATCCAGCTGACTGCGCGGACGATGATCCTTCGTCACTGGGACGAAACCCGCCTGCAGCGCTGAGCCCGCTTCGGTCAAAATGACAAAAATTCCCGCGCCCTCTTGCAGAGGGCGCAATTTTGTGCTATACTATATCCACAACACAGAGTAGGCGAATGTGCGTCAAGTGCTGCGCGGACGGGGAGTTGCCGGGCAGACGAAGGGGAAACCCGCGGTACATGCGCCGCATCCCGCTGTATCATACGGAAACAGTATGGTGAAGCGATTCCGAAAAGCAGAAGAAATGCAGATTTTCGCCCCGGCGAAAATCTGCCATACCTCTTCACTTTTCCCTCTTCACTATTCACTTGCCGAACACCGGTCGGCATCTCCTCCCGCATGTTACACAGGATACCTGTCCAAACATTTCGGGAGGTATTTTGATGAAAACCAAACCACGCGATCTCACCCTGTTCCGCACCCCCTTCACACCGGCCTACTGGCGCCTCGCCTGGGGCGAGTGCCGGTCGCTGAAGACCCTCTGCCTGACCGCCATCCTCGTGGCCATCTGCGGCATCCTCGACATTTTCTTCATCCCCATCGTCAATGCCAACGTCCTGCAGATCAAGTTCAGTTTCTTCGCCGTTGCCCTCTGCGCCATGGTCTGCGGGCCGGTGCTGGCCATTCCCGCCGGCTTCCTGATCGACACCCTCGGCTTCCTGCTGGGCGGCAACATCGCCGGCGGCTACTTCTTCGGCTACGCCATCTCGTCGATTTGCTCCTGCCTCATCTTCGCGCTCTGCTTCTACCGCGCTAAGCGGATCACCGTGTGGCGGACAGCACTGGCGAAATTCTCGGTCAGCCTTTTCGTCAATGTCCTGCTCGGTTCGGTCTGGCGGCAGATCATGGTGGGGAAGGGATACTGGTACTACGTCGGCCTCGCCGGCGTCAAGAACATCGCGCTGCTGCCGCTGGAGGTGGCTGTGCTTGTCATCTTCCTGCGCCGCATGGTGCCGCTGCTCAAGAAGGCGAAGATCATCTCGCCGGAGGCAGAGTTCACCATGACCCGCACCGACCTCATCGCCACCATCGCGACCGGCATCATCGGCCTCGCCGCGCTGGGCGTGTATGTGGTCTGGAAGCTGAGTGCATGAAGCGTGGGGGCAGGCATTGACCTAAACTTTGGCAACAGCGGGGTTGGTTTGTGCTGATCTTTTCGCCCTCCCGGGCGAGTCGGGGGAGAAACCATCTCAGACGCCGAAGTTTTCTCCCCCCGACGCCCCCCTCATCCTTGGCTGCGCCGAAGTTCCTGCAATAGATGTAAGTTGCCCCGCAACATTCGTTGCGGGGCATATTATTATGTAGAAGCTTCGGCGAAGCCAAGGAAGGTGGGAGTCCAGAGACGGCGGCAGAAGTCGGCAAAGCCGACTTCGTGACTTGGCAAAGCCAAGTCCGGAAACATTCGGCGTCTGAGATGGTTCCCGCCCTCTGGTCGCGCGGGAGCGCGAAAAGATCAGCACAAACCAATCCCGCTGTTGCCAAACCCGAAGCTAATGCCATTATTCCCCCTCGAGGTCTTTTTCAGCCCCCGCCCCATATATTGTCAGGGGAGGGATGACAATGGACATCGGAATTGGATACGAGCGCCTGACCGCGGCGGCGGGAGGCGTGCGGGCGGAGGCGGTATTCCTTCGCCTGGAGGGCGAGGGCAGGGGCATCGAGCGGATCAATGCCTTCTACCGGCGGGCAGCCGAGACATGGCTGGCCCGATGCACCGGCGAGGGGGCACTGCCCGGGCGGCTGCCCGAGGGGCGGTACACCGCACGCCTCTGCGCCGCGGCTGAGCTGGAGGGAGATGTCCTCGCTGTGACCCTCAGCTGGCGGCTTTGCCGCCGGGGGCGGCCGCTGGAGGAGACACAATGCCTTCACCGCTGGCAGCTGCCGCGCGGATATCTTCTGCCGCAGGCCAAAGCGAGTTTGCAAGGTAATGAACAAAATTTGAAAGTAATTAAAGTGTAAAATTTTTTCCTGTCCTATTGCACAGCAGGCAAAAGTATGGTAATATTTATATTGGTAAATCCTATAGCATAGCCGATCAGTCGATATCCGTGATCGGCGATCAGAAATGGAGTAAACATGGCAAAACAAGCAATTGATGCGATCCGCGCGGCCGAGGCTGAGGCCCAGCGGATCACGGATGGCATTCCGGTGCGCGTCAAGGCCCTGCTTGACGAGGCCGAACGCCGCAGCCGCGTGCTCTGCGCCAAGACCGAGGAAGAGGCCGCCGCCGAGACCGAGGATCAGCTGGGACAGCTGCGCCAGCGTGCCGCGATGCTGCTCGAGCGAAGCGCCGACGAGGCTGAAGCCGAGGCCGATCGCCTCCGCGCCGAGGCGCACAAGCGCATGCCCGAGGCGGTAAAGCTGATCGTTTGGGGGATTATGGCAAAATGTCAATAAGCAGCATGAAAAAGCTGACCGTCTTCGCCCATGCGCGGGACGCCGACCGGGTGGTGCGGAGGCTGATGCGCTGCCGCTGTGTCGACGTCGCGCCGCGTGACGCTGAGTCGGATGGCCTTGCCGCGAACCTGTGCGAAGATGAGCGCATCGAGCAGGCGCAGAAGGTGGCGCGCATCACCGAAGCGCTGGCCTACCTGCACAAGCACTGCGGCAAAGCACCGCTGGTCAAGATGCGGCAGACGGTCGATCAGGAGGCCTTCTGTGCTGACGGCAGCCAAAAAGAAGCATGGTACGCCGTCGAGCGGGTCGAGGAGATCCTCGCCCGGCTCACCGAGCTGCGCGGCGAGCGCAGTCAGGCGCAGACGGTGCTGGCCCAGCTCGCCCCCTGGCGGGGGTATGATCTGCCCCTCGCCCTGACCGGGACTGCCCGGACGCGGGTGGTGCAGGGCACCTTCCCGCCCAAGGCCGACCCCGACTATCTGCGCGACAGCCTCGCGTCGGATGGGGTGCATTGCGAATTTCTCGGCGCCGATGACCGCGCGCAGTATGCGGTGCTCATCTTCCACCGTGCCGATGAGGACAAGCTGGGCCTGCGGCTGGCCGAGCTGGGTTTCCTCCGCACCGCCCTCGGCGGTGAGGGCGAGACGCCGGCTGCCGAGATTGACCGCGCCCGCCGCACCATCCGCTGGCTGAACGACGAAGAAAAGGTGCTCGAAAAAGAGCTCGCCGGCCTGGCGGACAAGACCCCGCTGGTCGAGGTGCTGGCCGACGTCGAGCAGACGACGCTGACCGCCATCGAGACCCGCGAGCGGCTGTCGAAGACCGAGCAGTGCGTGATGCTGACCGGTTGGCTCCCGGCGACCGCCGAGCAGAAGGTGACTGCGGCGCTGGAGTACTTCGACTGCGCGTGGGAGATCGAGGAGCCCGGGGAGGAGGACGACGTGCCCATCCTTCTGCGCAACAACGGCTTCTCGTCCAACTTTGAGTGGGTGCTCGGGATGTATTCGTACCCCAAATACGGCACGTTCGACCCCACCTTCGTGATGAGTATTTTCTATTTCGTCATATTTGGCATCATGTTTGCCGACGTGGGCTATGGCCTTTTGCTGGTGCTGGGCTGCTTCGGCGCGATCAAGCTGCTCAAGCCCCGGGAGGGGATGAAGCGCTTCCTCAGTATGTTCGGCTACTGCGGTATTTCGAGCATCATCTGGGGCGTCATCCTCGGCTCGTATTTCGGCGACCTCCCCAAGATGTTCATCTCGAAGATGCTCGGCCTCAATCCGCCCGAGAAGGTCGCGCTCTGGTTCGACCCGCTTGAGGACCCGATGACCTTCCTCGTCCTGTCGCTGGCCGTCGGTGCGGTGCACCTGCTGGGCGGCATGGCAGTGCAGTTCTATATCCTCTGCCGCGAGGGAAAGCCGCTTGATGCCCTCATGGATGTCGGCAGCTGGTGGGTGCTCTTTGCGGGGATCGCCCTGCTGGTCGTCAAGCCGGACATCGGCAAATGGGTGCTGATCGCGGGTCTTGCCTGCATCATTCTGACGCAGGGGCGGCACAAGAAGGGCATCGTCGGCCGTCTGTTCGGCGGTGTGGCCAAGCTGTATGATCTGGTCAGCTATATGTCCGATCTGCTGTCCTATTCGCGCATTCTTGCGCTGGGTCTGGCGGCGGCGGTCATCGCGCAGGTCATCAACATCCTCGGCACGCTCAAGGGCGGGACGGTGGTGGGGTATATCCTCTTCATCCTCGTCTTCCTGATCGGCCATGGGCTCAATTTGGTCATCAACGTGCTGGGCACCTTCGTGCATGCCAGCCGACTGCAGTATATCGAGTTCTTCAACAAATTCTACGTCGACGGCGGCCGTCCCTTCAAGCCGGCGCTGCCCGCCGAAACCTACACGGTCGAGCCCGAGACCCCGGGCGCCGAGACAAACCAACATGCATAACCAAAAAGGAGAATATAACCATGACTTTCATTGATTTTCTTTCCACCATTCTGAACGGTCAGAATCTGGCGCTGCTGGGTGCTGCCATTGCTGTTTTTGTTGCGGGCATGGGCTCGGCCAAGGGCGTCGGCATGGTCGGCGAGGCCGCTGCGGGCCTCCTGACCGAGGACCCGAGCAAGTTTGGTAAGGTGCTGATCCTGCAGGCACTGCCGGGTACGCAGGGCATTTACGGCCTGATCACCGCTTTCCTGATCGTCTTCAAGATCGGTATCCTCGGCAATCCCGTCGAGCTGACCGTCGCGCAGGGCATGTACTTCATCATGGCCGCGCTGCCTATCGCCGTAGTCGGCTACTATTCGGCCATCAAGCAGGCCCGCGTCGCTGTAGCCGGCGTCAACCTGATCGCCAAGCGCCCCGACGAGGTCGGTAAGGCCATCACCTCGGCAGCACTGGTCGAGACCTACGCCATCTTTGCTGTGCTCGTCTCGCTGCTGCTCGTCCTGTTCGCACAGGTGGGCTGATCCCCTCGGGTGATGCCATGAACGGAATCGAGAAAATTACCGAAAAGATTCTCGCCGAAGCCAAGGCGGCCGAGCAGGCCGCGCTGGAGCAGGCCGCCGAGAAGGCGGCCGACATTTTAGCCGACGGCGAGGAGAAGGCCGAGGCCATCCGCGAACGCATCGAGGAGAAGGCGGCGCGGGAGGGCGAGAGCATCGTCTCGCGGGCCAAGTCGGCGGCGGCCATGAACCGCCGCAGCATCGACCTGGCGGTGCGGGGCGAACTGATCGACGAGGTCTTCGAGCAGGCCTTCACCCAAATCGCCGAGCTGCCGACCGAGGAATACCGCGCGATGCTCTGCCGCATGCTCTGCGACGCGGTGCTTGAGCAGCAGCGCACTGCCGAGGAAAGCCGCGCGCTCCATGGCGACGAGGTCGAGATGGTCGAGGCCTACGAGGTCGTGCTCAACGACGCTGACCATTATGCCATCGGGCAGTCGCTGGTCGACGAGACCCGCCGTGCCCTGCAGGGGCGGATCGACCCGCTCGAGGTGCGCAAGCTGGTGCTGTCGTCCAAGACGGCGAAGATGCGGGGCGGGGTGATCCTGCGCTACGGCGATGTGGAGACCAACTGCTCGCTGGAGACGATCTTCGCCCAGACCCGCGCCGCGCGTGAGGCCGAGGTCTGCCGCATCCTCTTTGATTGAGGTGGGCGCGATGCTGAGACAAAACGATTATCTTTACGCCTCGGCCCGCATCCGCGCGATGGAGGCGGGGCTGATCGGCCGCGAGAAGCTCGAGCGGATGCTCGAGCAGCGCACCGCGGCTGAGGCGATGGCGCAGGTCGGCGCCGCCGACGCGGCGACGCCCGCTGCGCGTGAGGCGTGGTTCACCGCCCGCCTTGAGGCGGCTTACCGTGAGATTCTTGCAATGCTGCCTGCGCCCGACGCGGTTCGATTTTTACAATATCCATACGACTGCAACAATATCAAGGCCGCGCTGAAATGCGCCGCCCGGGGCATCGACTGTGCGTCGATGCTGGTCGGCTGCTCGACGCTGCCGGCTGAGGCTTACCCTGACATGGCCGAGCGACGCGACTACAGCGCCCTGCCGTCCCACATGGCGGCGGCCGCCGCCGAGGCGTGGGCGGCCTTTGCCCGCACGTCCGATCCGCAGCAGATCGATCTGATCCTCGACCGCGCGTGCTATGTCGATATGCGCGAGGCGGCACGGACGGTCTTCACGGCTGAGCTGGTGCGGACAAAGATCGACCTGACGAACCTGATGATCTTCCTGCGCGTCCTGCGCATGGGGCTGACGCCGGCCAACCGCGCGATGCTCGACGCGGCACTGCTGCCGGGCGGTGATGTGCCCATTGAGCGCTTTTGTGAAGCACTCGAGGGCGGCGAGACAAGCCTGCGCGGAGCGCTGACCGGAACGGTCTGCGCCGAGATCTTCACCCGTTTCGACGGCGAAGAAGAGCCGACGCTGGCCGCCCTCGAGTGTGCCTGCGATGATGCGTGGATGCGCCGGGTGCAGGCGGCGAAGTCGGTCTCGTTCGGCGAGGCGGTGCCGGTCGCTTACCTGTGCGCGTGGGAGTACGCGGTCAAGAACATGCGCATCATCTGCGCCGGCAAGGACGCGGGACTGCCGGGCGAAACGATTCGCGAAAGGATGCGTGAGTGCTATGCCTAAGATCTGCATGATCGGCGACCGCGACAGCGTGCTGGGCTTTATGGCGCTGGGTTTCGCCGTCCACGAGGCGCCCGACGCCGAGTCGGCCGCCGCCGCGCTTCACCGCCTTGCCCGCGACCCGGAGAACGCGGTGATCTTCATCACCGAGCAGTATGCCGCCCAGATCGAAGAGGATATCGCCCGCTACAAGGACGATCCCCTCCCCGCTGTTGTGACCATTCCCGGCGCCGCCGGCACCACCGGTTACGGCATGCGCGCCATCAAGAGCGCCGTCGAGCGCGCGGTGGGTGCGGACATCCTCTTCAAAGAGTAGGCTGTCCTAAATTACGAAAGAAAGGCCAAAACATGATGATAGAAGGAAAGATCTTCAAAGTCTCGGGCCCTCTGGTCATTGCGGAGGGGATGCGTCAGGCGAATATGTTTGACGTGGTGCGCGTGGGCGAGAAGCGGCTGATCGGTGAGATCATCGAGATGCACGGCGACCGCGCGTCGATCCAGGTTTACGAGGAGACGGCCGGCATCGGGCGGGGCGACGTGGTCGTGTCGACCGGCGCGCCGCTGTCGGTCGAGCTGGGGCCGGGGCTGATCACGAATATTTACGACGGTATCCAGCGCCCGCTGGAGGCTATGCGGCTCAAGGCCGGCTCGAACATCACCAAGGGCATCGACGAGCCTGCGCTCGACCGCGACCGTGTCTGGCATTTCGAGGCCGTCGCGCAGAAGGGCAATCTCGTCGGCCCCGGCGACGTGCTGGGGTATGTGCAGGAGACCGATGTCATCCGGCACAAGATCATGGTGCCGCCCAAGGTGAGCGGTGCTGTGCTCGAGCTGCGCTCGGGCAACTTCAAGGTGACCGACCAGATCGGCCGCCTGCGCCTCGAGAACGGCGAGAGCATGCCGCTGACCCTGATGCAGAAGTGGCCGGTGCGCGTGGCGCGTCCCTACGCCCAGAAGCTGCCCCCCGTCGAGCCGATGATCACCGGCCAGCGCGTCATTGACGCGCTTTTCCCCATTGCCAAGGGCGGTACAGCCTGCGTGCCCGGCCCCTTCGGCTCGGGCAAGACGGTGGTACAGCATCAGCTGGCCAAGTGGTCGGACGTTGACCTGGTTGTCTATATCGGCTGCGGTGAGCGCGGCAACGAGATGACCGACGTTCTGCGTGAGTTCCCAGAGCTGCGTGACCCCCGCACCGGCAAGTCGCTGATGGAGCGCACGGTGCTGATCGCCAATACCTCCGACATGCCGGTCGCCGCCCGTGAGGCGTCGATCTACACCGGCATCACCATTGCCGAATATTACCGCGATATGGGCTACTCAGTGGCCGTTATCGCCGACTCGACCTCCCGCTGGGCCGAGGCGCTGCGCGAAATGTCGGGCCGCCTTGAGGAAATGCCGGGCGAGGAGGGCTATCCCGCCTATCTGACCTCCCGTCTGGCGCAGTTCTACGAGCGTGCGGGCAAGGTCGTCTGCCTCGGTGCCGACGGGCGCCAGGGTGCGCTGTCGGCCATCGGTGCGGTGTCGCCGCAGGGCGGCGACATCTCCGAGCCGGTCACGCAGGCGACGCTGCGCATCGTCAAGGTCTTCTGGGGGCTTGATTCGTCGCTGGCCTACCGCCGACACTTCCCGGCCATCAACTGGCTCAACTCCTATTCGCTCTACCGCGATCGTCTTGCGCCCTGGTTCGCCGAGCACGTCTCGAAGGACTGGATGGAGCTGACCGGCCGCTGTATGAAGCTCTTGCAGGTCGAGGCCGAGCTGGAGGAGATCGTCAAGTTGGTCGGCGTCGATGCGCTGTCGGCGGAGGATCGCCTGACCCTCGAGGTGGCGCGCTCTCTGCGTGAGGATTTCATGCAGCAGAACGCCTTTGAGGAGGACGACAGCTATACTCAGCTCGACAAGCAATACGCGCTGATGTCGCTGGTCTTCGACTTCTACGAGCAGGCCCGCCGCGCGGTCGCTGATGGGGCTGACGTGCAGAAGGTCACCGATCTGCCCATTCGCGAGCGCATTGGCCGCGCCAAGGCGGTGCCGTATGCCGAGTGTGAGCGCGAATATGCCGCGATCCGCCGTGCCATCGGCGAGCAGCTGAACGCGCTGGTCGCTGCCGCGCAGGCTGAGGTCTAAGGGGGAAACACGATGATTAAAGAATATAAAACCATAGAAGAAGTCGCCGGTCCGCTGATGCTGGTGCGTCAGGTCGACGGCGTCAAATATGACGAGCTGGGCGAAATTGAACTGCCGAACGGTGAGGTTCGCCGCTGTCGTGTGCTCGAGGTCAACGGCCGCAATGTGCTGGTGCAGCTCTTCGAGAGCTCGGCGGGCATCAACCTTGCCGAGAGCAAGGTGCGCTTCACCGGTCACGGCGTGGAGCTGGCGGTGTCGCCGGACATGCTCGGCCGCGTTTTCAACGGCATGGGCGAGCCCATCGACGGCGGTGCGCGGCTGATCCCCGAGAAGTCGCTTGACATCAACGGCACGCCGATCAATCCCGCGGCGCGCTACTATCCGTCCGAGTTCATCCAGACCGGTGTCTCGACCATCGACGGTCTGAACACGCTGGTGCGCGGGCAGAAGCTGCCCATTTTCTCGGGCTCGGGTCTGCCTCACGCAGACCTCGCCGCGCAGATCGCGCGGCAGGCGAAGGTGCGCGGCACTGACAGCAAGTTTGCCGTGGTCTTCGCGGCGGTGGGCATTACCTTTGAGGAGGCCGATTTCTTCATCTCCGACTTCAAGAAGACGGGCGCCATCGACCGCACTGTCCTCTTCGTCAACCTCGCCTCCGACCCCGCCATCGAGCGCATCTCGACCCCCCGCATGGCGCTGACGGCGGCCGAATATCTGGCCTTCGAGTGCGATATGCACGTGCTGGTCATCATCACCGACATCACCAACTACGCCGAGGCGCTGCGCGAGGTGTCCGCCGCCCGCAAAGAGGTGCCCGGCCGCCGCGGCTATCCCGGCTACCTTTACACCGACCTGGCTACCATGTATGAGCGCGCCGGCCGTAAGATGGGCAGCGAGGGCTCGATCACGATGATCCCGATCCTCACCATGCCCGAGGACGACAAGACTCACCCCATCCCCGACCTGACCGGCTACATTACCGAGGGGCAGATCATCCTGTCCCGCGAGATGTACCACAAGGGGTATCTGCCGCCGGTCGATGTCCTGCCGTCGCTGTCGCGACTCAAGGACAAGGGCATTGGCGCCGGGAAGACCCGCGAGGATCACGCCGGCACGATGAACCAGCTCTTCTCGAGCTACGCCCGCGGCCGCGAGGCCAAGGAGCTGATGGTGGTGCTGGGCGAGGCGGCGCTGTCCCCGATGGATCGCCTCTACGCGCGGTTTGCCGATGCCTTCGAGGCGGAGTATATCAACCAGGGTTTCTACGAGAACCGCACCATTGAGGAAACGCTTGACCTAGGCTGGCGTTTGCTGTCGATGCTGCCGAAGAGCGAGATGAAGCGCATCAAGCCCGAGATGATCGAAAAATACTGGCCGAAGGACTGAGAGGTGACTGCACATGGCGGAGATCCGGGTAAATCCCACCCGCATGGAGCTGAAGAAGCTCAAGACCCGCTACACGACCGCCCGCCGGGGCCACAAGCTGCTCAAGGACAAGCGCGATGAGCTGATGAAGCAGTTCCTCGAGGTGGTCCGCGAGGATAAGGCGCTGCGCGAGAAGGTCGAGGCGGGGCTTGCCCGCGCCTACGGCAGCTTCTCGGTAGCGGCGGCTGTCAGCAGTCCTGCGATGCTTGAGGAGGCGATGATCCTCCCCCGCCGCGCGGGCAGCCTGAAGGTCGATTCGCGCAATGTCATGAGCGTAACGGTGCCGAAGTTTTCGATGGAGCTGATCGGCGAGGGAGGCGGCTGCAACTACGGCCTTGCCTTCACCTCGGGTGAGCTGGACAGCGCTCTGCGCGAGTTCGGCGAAATGATGACCGATCTGGTGCGCTTGGCGGAACTCGAGAAGACCGCGCAGTTGTTAGCCGAGGAGATCGAGCGCACCCGCCGCCGCGTCAACGCGCTGGAGTATATCATGATGCCCCAGCTGCAGGCGGGGATCAAGTCGATCACGATGAAGCTGGACGAAAACGAGCGCGGCAACCTCACGCGGCTGATGAAGGTCAAGGATATGATGCTGGCTGCAGGCCGGGGCGGGACGCCGGAGACGGACGAGGAAGAGGCATGAACAGCAATGCAGCATTTGATTCGTCAGTATCGCAGTAGTATGAAATGGTTTGTGCATTGTTTAATACTCATTCTTGTTATTCTCATTGGGATAACGATATTTACTTTTTCGGAGAATGAAAGAATTATGCTTGCACCTTACCAAAGTGAAATATCAGAAATAGAAGTGTCTATTGTGCCCGACAAATTGATTTATAACCGCCATGATACCATGACATTAACCATTTATAATCAAAGCACAGTTGATTTTTTAACTGGCCATGCCCTAAATTACGAAATCAAAATAGACGGTCAATGGTATACGATAGAGACAGATTATTTCTATTTCTTGAATTATGTCGGACTGCTTGCCGGAAAAAGTGTTACCGAGAAAGTTGATCTCAGTGTTTTAGACTATACTTTTTTGCGAGAGACTGATTATCGTGTGACAAAGATAATTGATGGGAAGCATGTAGTCTCTCCCACCTTCCGGATTGAATAATGGATAAATCAAGAAAATTTGCGTGGAATCTTGACAATTATCTGCGAACATGGTATAATAAACTATCAATATTCCATCTCGAAAGAGGGTTACCATCATGAAGAGAATTCAGACCATCAATACCCGCGACCTCGCGAAGAGCGTTAAGAACGGCGGCTGCGGCGAGTGCCAGACCTCCTGCCAGTCGGCTTGCAAGACCTCCTGCGGTGTTGCCAATCAGAAGTGCGAAAACAAGAACGCCAAGAAATAAGTGTTGGCAAAGAAATACCGCCCCCTCGGGCGGTATTTTTCTGCTTAGTCTGACGGCGAGGCGGCGCCCCAGCCAAGGAAGGTGGGGCGTCGGGGCGGGAAACTTCGGCGTCTGAGATGGGTCCCGCCCCGACTCGCGCGGGAGCGCGAAATGATCAGCGTTTACGCGCAATATAAAGCACTAACGGAGTAACTTAAACCATGATCCACCAGTATAAACTCAACGACTACAACATCGTCCTTGACGTCAACAGCGGCTCTGTCCACGTTGTCGACGAGGTCGCCTATGACATCATCGCCGCCTACGAGACCACGCCCCGCGCAGAGATCGTTGCGCAGATGATGGCGAAATACGGCGACCGTGAAGACGTCAACAAAGCCGAGATCGAGCAGTGCATCGACGATGTCGAGGCCCTGCGGGACGCCGGAAAGCTCTTCGCCGAAGACAAGTTCCGCGACGTCGCCGTTAATTTCAAGGCCAACAACACCTGCATCAAGGCACTCTGCCTCCACATCGCGCACACCTGCAACCTCAACTGCTCCTACTGCTTTGCCAGCCAGGGCAAGTACCACGGCGACCGGGCCCTGATGTCCTTTGAGACCGGCAAGCGTGCCCTCGACTTCCTCGTCGAAAACTCGGAAGGCCGCCGCAACCTCGAGGTCGATTTCTTCGGCGGCGAGCCGCTGATGAACTGGGAGGTGGTCAAGCAGCTGGTCGCCTATGCTCGCTCGATTGAGGAGGCCGCCGGCAAGAACTTCCGCTTTACCCTCACCACCAACGGCGTGCTGGTCGATGATGATGTCATCGACTTCTGCAACCGCGAGATGCACAACGTCGTCCTCTCGCTCGACGGCCGCCGCGAGGTGCATGACCGCTTCCGCGTCGACTACGCGGGCAAGGGCAGCTACGACAACATCGTGCCCAAGTTCAAACGCTTTGTCGAGAGCCGCGGCGGGCAGGGTTACTACATGCGCGGCACCTACACCCACCACAACACCGATTTCACCAACGATATTTTCCACATGGCCGACCTCGGCTTCGACCAGCTCAGCATGGAGCCTGTCGTCTGTGCGCCCGACGACCCCAGCGCGCTGACTGAGGAAGACCTGCCCATCCTTTTCGAGCAGTACGAGCTCCTTGCCCGCGAGATGATCCGCCGCAAAAAGGAAGGGAAGGGCTTCACCTTCTACCACTACATGATCGACCTCACCCACGGCCCCTGCATCTATAAGCGGGTCGCCGGCTGCGGCTCGGGCAGCGAGTATTTCGCCGTCACCCCGTGGGGCGAGCTCTACCCCTGCCACCAGTTCGTCGGCGATGAGCGCTACAGCATGGGCAACATCTGGGACGGTGTCAAGAACGAGGCTCTGCGCGACGAGTTCCGCAAGTGCAACGTCTATTCCAAGCCCGAGTGCGCCGATTGCTGGGCGCGCCTGTGGTGCGCGGGCGGTTGTGCGGCCAATGCTTACCATGCCACCGGCTCGATCACCGGTACATACGCCTACGGCTGCGAGTTGTTCAAGAAGCGCATGGAGTGCGCTATCATGATCCAGGTTGCCGAAGCCGAGGAGGGCGGCGCGCTGAGCGACGGCGCGGCGTGCGGGGACGGATGTTCCGATTGCGGCGATTGTACGGATTGTCATTGACCTGAAACCGATAAAATCAGCCCCGCAGACGAAAGTCTGCGGGGCTGATTTCTATTTGATCACTTCAATCGTGTGTTTCAACTCCACTCCACGCTCCCGCAGCGCGGCAATGGCGTCGAGCGCAGCTCGGGTCACGCGCTGGCCGGGAGCGAGCAGCGGGATACCGGGCGGATAGGCCCACAGATACCCTGCGGCGATGCGGCCCTCGCTCTGCTCCAGCGGCAGCAGCGCCTTCGGTGCGGCGATGGCGTCGGCGGGGCGCATGGCTTGCTCGGGCGGTGGGGGCAGGGTGAGGGTGGCAGGGGCGGGCGTGTCGTCGAGGGTGGCGTCGATGGCGGCAAGCGCATCGGCGAGGCGGTGCAGATGTTCGCGCGTGGTGCCAAGCCCTGTCATGGCCAGTGCGTAGTCGCCAGAGGCCATCTCCAGTTCGATGGCGAATTCGTCCCGCAGGCGGGTCATCAGCGCAGGACCGGTGAGGTTCGTCCCGCGCGTCGAGAGGATCAGCTTGCTTGGGTCGTGCGCGAACACGTCCGCGCCGGCAGGCGCGAGGACGCGCAGGCGGCGCAGACCGGCGGTCTGTGCGCGGAAGTCGGCGAGCATGGCATGCCAGTCGGCGATCAGCTCAGGCCGGTCGGCCAGCAGGTGCGCACAGCCGTCGCAAGAGGCCATGAGCAGGTAGGACGGACTGCTGGTCTCGAAGATGTTCTTGCTGCGCAGGAAGGCGGCGTAGCTGACGAGATCGCCCTGCACATGGGCAATGGCGGTCTGGGTGAGGCTGGGCAGGGTCTTGTGCAGGCTTTGGATGACGATGTCGGCGCCCGCCCGCACCGCGCCGTGGGGGAAGGGGGCAAAGCCGAGGTGTGCGCCGTGGGCTTCGTCGACCAGCACCGGCACGCCGCGCCGGTGCGCGGCGGCGCAGATGCCGGCGATGTCGGAGATGATGCCCTCATAGGTTGGAGAGGTAATCACCACCAGGCGTGCGTCTGGGTGTTTGGTCAGCGCATCCTCCACCACCTCCGGCGGCATAGAGGTGAAAATATCACACTCGTCCGCCACCGGCGGCGTCAGCCAGACCGGGTCGAGACGGCAGAGCTCGATGGCGTGCCAGACCGATTTGTGGCAGTTGCGGGCGACAAGGATTGTCCCGCCCTGTCCGGCGACGGTGTGAATGCCGGCGATGATCCCGCCGGTGCTGCCGTTGACGCAGAAGGCGGCGTGGGTGCTCCCCCAGACCGCGGCGGCATGCACCATCGCGTCGCGGAGCAGGCCCTCGGCGTCGTGGAGGTTGTCGAAGCCGTCGATCTCGGTGATGTCAAGGTCGGCGCCGATGAGGTAGTCCTGCGCCTGCCGCTTGTGGCCGGGCATGTGCATCGGCACGGCGTCGGTGCAGCTGTAGGCGGTGAGGGCATCGTAGAGGCGCATCAGTCAGCCGCCTTTCGTTTGAGCAGCAGTCCCACGGCTGCGCGCTGGGCGAGGTAGAGCCCCCACGCCAGCGCGAGGCAGAGGAGAAAACAGACGATGGGGTAGACGGCGATCTCAAGCGCCGGCGTCGGCATGGGAAGGACGCGAGCCAGCACGGCGAGGACGAGCACATGGGCGAGGTAGACGGTGTAGGTCAGCCCCGACAGCTTGTGCAGGATGGCGCTCAGTCTGGGCGAATCGGGCAGGCGCAGGTGGCGTGCGGCGAGGAAGAGGGCGGCGGCCAGCAGGTAGTGGTTGAGGGTGTAGCCGCCGTTGAAGTAGAGGTCAAGACCCTCGGGCGACGAGCGGAAGTAGTTGAAGCAGACGCCCATCACCCAGCCGCCGATGCCGCAGACCGGGATGGCCCAGGCGGTGAGGCGGCTGAGCTTGATCCGGCTGAGCCAGTAGCCGAGGAGAACATAGCCGAGGTAGCCCTCCATCAGGGGCTCGGTCAGGTAGACGTAGAAGGGTGTGGTGATGTTGATGAAGGTACGCAGCGTCGCCGGGAAGGCGGCGATGACGACCAGCCAGAAGATCTGCCGGTTCGAGCAGCCGTCCAGCGCGCGGGCGAGGAAGGGCAGCAGGAGGTAGATCGCGGCCAGCGTGTAGACGTACCAGAGGTGGTAGGCGCTGCCCTGATTAAGCAGCTCATCGACAAAGGCACGGAGCGAGAGGGGCTGGCCGGCCTGCACGCGGTAGACGACGTAATAGACGATGTCCCAGACGAGGAAGGGGACGAGGATGCGGGTCAGTCTGCGGCGGTAGAAGGGGCCAAATTCCTTCGTCGACGGTGCGGGCAGGAGCAGGCAGCCGGTCAGCATGAGGAAGATCGGCACGCCGGTGCGGACGAGCTCGTTGAGGATGTTCACCACATGCCACGTCCGCGTACCGAAGTCGGGCAGCGAGCTGTGCCAGGGGGAGAGGACATGCAGTGCGATGACGCAGAAGGCGGCGAAGAGGCGCAGCAGGTCAAGGTGCATCTGGGGCTTGCGGGCGGTCGGTTCGGGCATGGTCAGTCTCCTTTCGGCAGTGCGATGGCGGAAAGCATGGTGCCGCGCTGGCCGTGGCTGGCGCGGTGGGAGTAGAAGCGGGCGGTGTCGCAGCAGGTGCAGAGGCCGGAGGCGTCGATGTTGTCGGCGCGCAGTCCGGCGGCACGGAGGATGGCGGTATTCATGGCGGGTAGATCGGCGAAGAGATGCCCATCGCGGCGGGCAAGATGGGGCAGGCAGAGGTCGGCGCAGGGAGATGCGGCCACAGCGGCAGCGAAGTCGTCCCCTACCATGTAGCAGCATGGTCCGATTGACGGGCCGATCGCCGCCACAATGCGGGCGGGATCAGCCCCCAGCGCCACCATCTTCCCCACACCAGCCTGCGCGATCCCGGCGACGGTGCCACGCCAGCCGGCGTGCAGGGCGCCGATGACACCCGCCGTCTCGTCGGCCAGCAGGATGGGTACGCAGTCGGCAGTCTTGACGCCGATGGCAACGCCGCGCGCGGCTGTGACGTATCCGTCACAGCTGACGTCGGCCGGGCGCTGATAGCCGAGACCGCGGTCGGCCTCGCCTACGACCCGCACATCGGCTGAGTGGATCTGCGGCAGAGAGATCACCTCGGCCGGCAGGCCGACCGCGTCGGTGAAGCGGTCGAGATTGGCCAGCACGACCGCGTCATCGTCACCGCGGCCGAAGGCGAGATTGAGCGACGCCGTGTGGGGCAGGGCGCTCACCCCGCCGATGCGGGTAGAGAAGCCATGCGGCAGGGCGATGCGGTTGGAGCGGACATAGCAGACCCCGTTCGGGGCATCAATAAAACGCAATCTCGTGTCCTCCGATTACCCCAGCACGATGTGGGCCGCGTCGACCATCCGCGCTTCGCGCGGCTGGCAGGTGAAGAGCAGGCATTGGCCGCCCTCGGCACACCGCTCGCCAAGCAGGCCGAGCATGGCCGACGCGCGGTCGTCGTCGAGCTGGACGAGGCTTTCGTCGAGCAGCATGGGGGGCATTTCGTTCGGATAAAGCAGCTCGAGCAGAGCCAGACGCAGGGCCAGATAGGCGGCGTCGGTGGTGCCGGCTGAGAGCAGCTCGACCGGGCGGGTGGCGTCGGCCGTTTCGACCGAGAGGGCCATCCCGCGGCCGAGGCCGACCCCGGCATAGCGGCCATCTGTGATGGCCGACAGCAGCTCGCCGGCCCGCGCACGCAGGCGCGGGATGATGCCCCGGCGCAGCGACTCGGCAGCGTCGCTCAGTGACGCGGCGGCCAGCTGAATGGCGTCGTGGCGGGCGGTCAGCTCGGCGATGCGGCGGTCGAGCTCGTCGACCTTGGCGGCCAGCTTGATCGGGTCCTCGGCGGTGGCGTCGAGGGCGATCAGCTGCTTCTCGGTCTCGATGCGCTTGGCCTCGACGGCTTCCAGCCCCTTTGCGACAAAGTCGCGCTCCCGGCGCAGGGCGGTGATGTTCAGCTCAGCCGCGTCAACGCCGGCGGCTTCGACGCGGCGGCGCAGGGCGGCTTCGTCCTCGTCGGCCAGCTCGGCGGCGGTATTCTGCCAGACGGCGTCGTATTTCGACAGGTCGCGCAGCAGCTCCTCGGCGGCTTCGGTGTCCCGCTCGGCACGCGGAATGGCGTCGGCCAGCGCTTCGCCAAGGCCGCCGTCGATCACAGCAATGTTCCACTTGGCCAGTTCACCCAACGCCTCGCGGCGCAGGGCGTCGAGGGTGTTCTGCTTGGCTTCGAGGTCGTCCTCGACCTGCTCCAGCACCTCGGCGTAGCCCTTGAGCTGATCCTCCTCGGCAAAGCAGGAGCGAAGCCAGTCACCGAAGGTCTCCTCGTCTGCCTCTGCGGTGAGGCCGTACTGCCGGCAGAGCGCTTCCACCGCCTCGCGGCGGTGCTTTGATGCAGTCAGGCAGGCGATCCCGCCCGCCAGCACGGGCAGGCCGAAGAGGGCCACGCCATAGCCGACCCAGCTGGGCAGCAGGGCCGCCAGTGCGATTCCGCCCACGACGCAGAGTGCGCCGAGCACGAAGCACAGGATTGCATAGGTGCGCAGTGACTTGGCTGCCTGCGTCAGCGCCGCGTGCTGGCCGGTCAGGGCGTCGACACCCCCGGCGGTGCGGATCTCGGCGGCATGCTCGGCGCGGGCACGGTCGCCCGGCTGTTCGTAGCGCATGCGGGCAAGCTCGGTCTCCGCGCGTGCGCAGTCGGCCCCGGCGAGGCCGATCTTGTGTTCAAGCTCGCGCAGATGCGCCGTGTAGGCGCGGTCGGGGAAGAAATCCCCCGCCCCCTCGGCGTCGCGCAGCTCACCGAGGGCGGTGCGCAGTTCGCTTGTCTTCTTCTCAAGAGCGTGCAGGCTCTCGAAGCGGCGCAGGAGCATCAGCGCGTCGCTGGCGTCACAGCGGGCGTTGAGGGCAGCCAGCTTTTCCCTCGACTCGGCGGCCGATTTCTTCAGCCCGTCGAGCAGGGTCTGTGCCGCGATACGCTCACTGCCCGCCGCCTTGGCACGGGCAAGCCGGCCGGCGACGGCCGTGCGCTCGGTCTGCAGGGTGTAGATCTCGCCCCCGCGCCCGTTTTTGTGCAGCAGTGACTTGCGCGCCGCGTCGAGGCGGCTCAACGCCCGGTTGGTGTTGCTCGTCTCGTTGGCCGAAGTCAGCAGATTTTCCAGCGCCTCGCTGACGCCGGTGCCGTCTACCCCCGTAGCGCCCAGCTGGCGCACGAAGGCCGTGCTCTCGAAGACGCCCACCGGCACGCCGAGAAAATGCTCGCCCGGCTGGGTGCCGCGCGGGAGCGGCGTCCCGCTCGTGAGGTCGATGACCTGCAGGCTTTCAGTGATGCTCTCGCGGCTGGCGTCGGCGCTGCCGCTGACCGTGCGGACGAGTGACCGCTCAATGCGGTATTCGCCCGACGAGACCGCGACCGTCATGCTGCCCGCCGCACGTCCCGTGCGCCAGTTCAGCCGCCGTGTCCGCTCGGGCACGGCGTCCCCCGTCCCGCGGGCGGGCGCACCGTAGAGCATGAATTTGATGAAGGCGAGCAGGGTACTTTTGCCCGACTCGTTGTGTCCTTCGAGGATGTTCATCCCGGGCGCGAAGGTGAAGTCCCGGTTCTCGAGCATCCCGAATTCATCTATATGGATCGAAATAATGCGCATAAGTGTGATTTCCTTCGTGTTGAAATTTTCTTCAATGTGTCGAAAAAATCATATGGTATATAATGCAGAAACGCGAAAATTATTTTTGGGGAAGCTTTATGAAGATTCTCAAGGGACTTTTTCTCGAAAAAGTCCCTTGAGTGGGGTTTGGGGCAAAGCCCCAAGGTCTTTACAGCTTGCCTTCCAGCGCCGCCAGCCCCAGCCGCAGTGCCGCTACGGCGCGGCTGCGTTCGTCGGGGGTGCCGGTCTGCATCTGCGGCAGGAGCGTGCGGTAGAGCGCGCCGCGGATGCTTGGGTCACGTTCGAGGTAGTCGCTGCCCCAGACGGGGAGGGTGTGATCCTGCAGCTCGAGCTGCCACAGCCCCGCCCGGCAGGTGTCAGCGATCGCGTTGAGGTTCGGCGCGTAGGCCGGCTCGACCGCGCCGGTCAGCTGGACGCGCAGGGCGGTCTCATCCCCCCAGCCGACGGCGGTGATTTTCGCGGTCAGCGCCGCGATCACGTCAGCGTCGCTTCCCACACCGTCGACAGTCAGCTGCTCGACCAGATACTGCCGGTGTGCCAGCGGGACGCGCCGCCATTCGGCGACCCGCCCGTCCTCGATGCCGACCAGCACCGCGCCGCCGAAGCCGCATTCATCATAGCTCCGCCCGACCAGACAGCCCGAGTAGGCGGCCAGCGTCGAGCCGAAGGTCTGCGGCTCACCCGGATTGTGCACATGCCCCAGCGCGGCGTAGCAGAGCCCGCTGGCGGCAAGATCCGCACCCGACAGGGGCGCATATTTCGACAGCGGCGCGCCAAGATCGGCGTGCGCGCAGAGCATCGCCGTCTTGCCGGGGACGGTCAGATTTTGCCCGGCTAAAGGGGAGCCCTCCAGCCGGTCTGCCGTGAAGCCGTAGCCCCAAACCCGCAGGCCGAGGTCGTCGTAGTCGATATAATCGAGCGATTCTTGCGTGAAGATGGTCACATTTTCGGGGAACTTGCCCCCAAGATAGGCGCTGCCGGCGACGGCAGCGTCGTGGTTGCCGGGCGCGATGACGAAGCGAATGTCCTCCATCGCGCAGAAGGCCTCGCAGAGCAGATTCAGCGTCTCGGCCGTGGCAAAGCCGTGGTCGAACAGGTCGCCGGCGATCAGCACGACGGCCACGCCCTCGGTTCGGGCGAAGGCGAGCATCTCGAGGAAGGTGCGGCGCAGCTCATCGCGGCGGCGCAGGCTCTCCTCCCGGTCGAGCAGCGAAAAGGGACTGTCCAGATGGATGTCCCCGCAGTGCAGCAGTTTAAGCATAAACGGTCTCCCGTGAAAAGTTGAAATTGGGTATATCTCATTTTATTATATCATTTTTCGCCCGTCTGTGCAACTGTTTTTCGCATGGAAACGGATAGAATTTTACATTCCGTCAAGGCTCCCTCTCCGAGGGAGCTGTCGCCGCAGGCGACTGAGGGAGTTCCTCTGGCGGGTGACTCCTTCCGTCACGGCTTGCGCCTTGCCACCTCCCTCGGGGAGGGAGGCTGAGGCGGCTGCGTAACGTTTTTGTGAAGATGCTTGCCTTTGCCGTGATTTTGTGGTACAATATTCCCAATCCAATCTAAAGGAAGCCGTATGAAGCCGAACAAACTTGCCCTCATCCTTGCGCTGGCGCTCACCGCCTGCGCCTCCCCCGCCGCACCGGCCATGACCGGTGCGGAAACCGTCACCGATGTGCCCCCCGTCACCGCCGTGCCGCTCGCACCGGTGACACAGCCCGAGACGACGCTCGCCCCTGAGACAACCACAGCGCCCGAGACGACTGCCGCTCCCGTCACGACTGCTGCACCCGAAACCACCGCCGCGCCGACCCACACCATCGAGGTCATCGACGGCGTCACCTACATCGACGGGGTGCTGATCGTCAACAAAACCTACGCCCTGCCCGCCGACTACCCGCAGAAATCGCTGACCACCGAAGCGCTGAACGCCTACTGGACGATGAAGCAGGCGGCCGCGGCCGACGGGCTGACCATCAAGTCGATCAGCGACTACCGCTCCTACTACGACCAGCGGTATATCTACAACAACTACGTCGCCCGCGACGGGCAGGCGGCCGCTGACCGCTACTCGGCCCGCCCCGGCCACTCGGAGCACCAGTCGGGGCTGGCCATCGACATCAACTCGACTGCCTTCGACTTTGACACCACCCCCGAGGGACAATGGCTGGCGACCCATTGCGCCGAGTATGGATTTGTTATCCGCTACCCGAAGGATAAGGAGGCCATCACCGGCTACATGTACGAGCCGTGGCATGTGCGGTATGTGGGGAAGGATTTGGCCGCAAAGCTGTATTTGGGAGATGGAGAATTCACCACCCTTGAGGAATATTTCGGCATCACCTCGGTGTATGCCGATTAGAAAAAGGAGCCTTGCGGCTCCTTTTTGCGTTATTTGAGGGTGATAGTGCCGAAGAATGCCTGCGGGTCGCGTGGGTCTCCGACGTTTTCGGGGGTATAATTGTAGCTGAGGCGATCGAGAATGACGACCAGCTTGTCGCCGGACTTGGCTTCTTCTGTTACCCACAGGCCGTCCGTCATGCTGTCCACGCCCTTGACCATATATTCAAGCGTCCCGGTTTCGCGGTTGTAGGTGACATTGCGCGGCCAGATCTCGTGGCTGTTGTTTTCGCCATTCAGATAGGTATAATCGGTCGGCCCCATGCTGTAGGATTGGTGAATATAGCCTTGAATACTGCTGATGAGGGGAGAACCGGTGTTGTTCTCGGTCTCGACGGTGAACTGCAGGCCGTTCTCGCCGTAGTCCACCCGAGTCAGGCGGCAGACAATGCCGCCGGCATCCAGCAGAATTTCGTTGCAGGCATAGCCCTCGCCCTTGGCGGGGACGGTGACGGTTACACGGGGATGGCCCTCGGTGTGGATGTCGTAGGTATGAATGATGTTGAGCCGATAGGGTGCGATGGCCGTGACGCCCTTGCCGTAACCGGCCTTTGTGATCTCAATGGCGGTATTTTGGATGGTTTCGGTGTTCTGGATGGGGATATCGCCGAACGCCTTCGCGACTGTGCCGTCATCACAGGTGACGAGGAAGCTGCCGTAGGCGTAGGTGTTGCGGCTGCCGGTGCCGATCTCGGCCGAGCGGGGATCGACCAGCTCACCGGCAAAGACATTTTCTGTGCCCGATACCGGGACGAGGGACAGGCCAACATCGGGGGCGATACGGATGCCCCGAAGATAGCCGTACTGCGTTTCGTTGATTGCCTTCAGCTGCACGGTGGTGGTGTTGCCCTCGCTGTCGCGCAGGGTGGGCGCGGCGGTGAAGGGGACATTTTTATAGGTGTAGCTCGAGAAGCCACTGGAGCTCAGGTGGGAATTGCCCCGTCTGCACGCCACCCCGTCGATCAGGACGTCAAACTCACTCAGCTCCTTCGGCGGGATGCCCTGCATAGCCTGTTCGGGATCCTGCTCGACCTCCTCGCCGCGCCAGACCCAGACGGTGAGGTTGTACCCCTCGTCCCCCTCGCTGAGCACGACCGCGTCGATCTTCGCCCCGCCGAGGGTGATCTCATCATAGCATGCCCACACCTGCGGCGCGGCGATGCTGTCGTCATCGATCAGCCCCACGCCCGGAGCAAAGTAGAACCGGCTCGCCGCCGTGAACCCGACGATGCACACCGCCGCCGCGATCAACGCCGCCGCGATCAACGCCGCCGCGATCAACGCCGCGGCCAGCAGCACGCGGGGGCGCGGGCTGCGCCGCTTTGACGGCGCGGTTGCCTCGGCTTCTTCAATAAACCGCACGTCGATGCCGCCGATGGCATCGGCCAGCTTGTTTTCTTTCATAGCAAATTTCTCCTTTCCAGATACTCCCTCAGCTTGCGCCGCACCCGGTGCAGGCGCACTCGTACCGTCCCCGCGCGCAGATCCATCCGCGCCGCAATGGCGGCGATCGGCTCGAGGTGCCAGTAGCGCCGGACGAACATCACCCGCGCGTCGCGGTCGAGCGTGTCGAGAAAAGCGTTGACGGCGGCTGTCAGTTCGGCGGTCTCGAGGCGGGCAGAAACCTCGTCGCCGCCGGGCAGCAGCTCGTCCAGCTCGTCGATGGGCGTCACAGCGGCGCGGCGTCGTTCAGCATTGCGGGCGCGCCAGCGGCTGATGGCAATGCGGCGGGTGATCATCCCCGCGTAGGCAGCAAGCGACGGCGGCTCGGCGGGCGGGATGCTCTCCCACACCCGCAGCCAGGTGTCGTTGACGCACTCCTCGGCGTCCTCATCTGAGCCGAGAATGTTGCGTGCAATGGCGCGGCAGAGCCGTCCGCACCGCGCGTCGAGCGCGGCCAGCGCAGTCTCGTCCCGCGCTAACAGCGCGTCCATGATCTCGCGGTCATCCATCCGCGTCCCTCCTTTCGTTGTTGAGTGCACTCATCTATGATAACGCAAAAAGAGGGCGTGTGTTACGGGAAAGAAGAAATTTTGTGGGGTTATTTGAAGGAAATGGTGCCGAGGTCGGCGGCGGGGGCTTCGGGAAGGTAGGCGTAGGTGAGGCCGCGGAGGTAGATACCGATCTCGGTGCCGGGGGCGATGGGGCTGACGCCGTCGCGGGTTTGGCTGATCAGCGTGCCGATGCTTGGATCAAACGTCAGACCGTATTGCTGCGTCGTGCCGTCCTCAATGGTAAGAATGCCCGCGCTGATTTGAAATTCATACATCTCTTCACTAAACGGGGAAGTCGAGTCATTTTCCAGCTTTGTGGTGTAGACCAATCCTTGCTCGGTATAGTCGATGCGCGTCACGCGGCAGACGATGCCGTGGTGGCCATAGAGGATGAAGTCACAGTCGATCCCTTCACCCGGCTCAGGCAGGTTGAAAGTGCAGAATTGGCGCGGGTCGTCGATTAGCAATGGATTGTAGGAGGCGAAATTGTGTGAGACAACGACCATCTGTGCAGTCAGCGAGCGGATGCCGCGATCGCGGCTATCCTGCGGCAGAGCACTGCCGGAAAAGCCCGCTTGCAGTTTGCCGTCGATGACCATTTCGGACAGTTCAAGCTGGCTGGTCTGGCCGTCATCGTGTGTAATCAGCCAGGTGCAGCTTGCGTATGTTTTCTGTGTCTCTTGGGCAATCGTGAACGTAAGCGGGTCGGTCAACTGGGCAGTGAAAACATTCTCGCTTCCCGAGAGGGGGATGGCGGTGATCGCCTTATCTTTGCCAAACGAGATGCCTCGAATGTAGCTGTACTGGCTCTCTCCGATGGAAATGAGGCTGACGGTCGTTTCGTTGCCTTCACGATCCCGCAGGGTGGGGGAGAAATGCTTGGGAAGGCACTTGAACACATAGGCGGACACGCCTTTGGATGTTTTGCTGCCTTGCGCGGAGTATTCCTCACCGTCAATGCAGACGGTGACATCGCTGATGGGCGTCTCATTTCCCATTTCGTCTGTGACGATGCGCGGCTCAGGATAGAGTTTTGCCCCATACAACCATATATTCATTGTATACCCCTCCTCGTCCTCGCTGAGGACAACAGCATCAATGATGGCGTCGCCAAGCTTGATACCCTCGTCATAGCACGCCCACACCTGCGGGAACGCGGCACTTTCCTCGTCCACGATCCCCACTCCCGGCGCGAAGTACAGCCGCCCGGCTGCGGCGAAGCCGACGATGCACAACGCCGCCGCAAGCACAGCTGCGGCGAGCAGCACGCGTCCGCGCAAGCGGCGCTTCTGTGCCGCTTCGGCCAGCGCGCCGTCGTGGGCTTCGTCAATATAGCGGCCGTCGATCATGCCGACTGCGTCAAATAAACGATCTTTCATGGTAAACTCTCCTTTCACAGCAGATTTTGCTTTTCGAGGTATGCCCGCAGACGCTTGCGCATGCGGTGAAGCCGGACGTACAGCGTGTTCTCGCTCACCCCGAGCTGGGCTGCGAGGGCTGTCGGCGGGTCGAGGTACCAATAGCGGCGCACGAAAAGCAGGCGGTCTTCGGTTTTCAGTGTGGCGAGGAAAGCGTTGATCGCCCCCGCCAGCGCTTCGGCCTCGAGGCGGTCGCCCACCTCGCCGTCGGCGGGGATGAGCTCGGCCAGCTCGTCGTAGGGCGTTGTGACGACTGCCCGCGCGTCACGGCGGGCGGCGGTGGCGGCGTGGTAGCGGTTGATGGCGAGGCGGCGGGTAATCATCCCGGCGTAGGCCGAGAGGGAGCTCGGCCTGGCGGGCGGGATGCTCTGCCAGATGCGCAGCCAGGTGTCGTTGACGCATTCCTCGGCATCCTCGGCGCTGCCGAGGACATTCTGCGCGATCGAGCGGCAGAGGCGGCCGTAGGCCTGCTCGAGGGCGGCCAGCGCCGTCTCGTCACGGGCGTGGAGCTGGGTCATAATGGTGGCGTCTGTCATGGGATCACTCCTTTGTGTGGATTTGAGCGCTCATTTATATAAACCGCATCCGATGGGACTTCTTACAAATATGGCATCATTTTTTCTTTCCCGCATAAGATGGTATTATCACCATTCCACGAAAGGACACCATCATGCTCATCACCAAAGAATACGACCGTCTCCGCGCGCAGATGTACGCCGAGCGCTGGGCGCTCTCCCGCAATCCGCTCTTCCTCGATTTCGCCGGCCGGGGAGGTGACTGCACTTCGTTTGTCTCGCAGGCCGTGCTCGCCGGGGGCTGTACGATGAATTTCACCCCCACCTACGGTTGGTACTATATCTCCCCCGACGACCGCGCCGCCGCCTGGACGGGGGTGCCCTATTTCTACAACTTTCTGCTGACCAACAACGGCCCCGGCCCCTTCGGCGAGGAGGTGGAGCCCGGCATGCTCGAGATCGGCGATGTGATCCAGCTTGGCCGTGCTGACGGCGTGTTCTACCACACGCTGATCGTCACCGGCTTCTCGCACACCGGGTATCTTGTCTCGGCGCACACCGACGACGCGCTTAACCGCCCGCTGTCGACCTACACCTACGATCAGGCACGCTATCTGCACATCAACGGCATCCGCGAGGAGGTGCCCGACCGCGAGGACTGCTTCGAGGCGCTCATCAACGGCGAAGCCATCGTCGGGGTGGGGGAGCCGTAACGAAAAAGGAGAGACCCGGCGGTCTCTCCTTCTGTTTTGCTTACTTTAAGAAGCCGTTGACGATCTGCGCCTCGGCCTCAGCCTCGGTCAGACCCAGCGTCATCAGCTTGATGAGCTGTTCGCCGGCGATCTTGCCGATGGCGGCCTCGTGGATGAGGCTGGCGTCGATGTGATTGGCCGTGATCTCGGGGATGGCGGCGACGGTGGCCTTGTCCATGATGATGGCGTCGCACTCGGTGTGACCGGCGCAGCGGTTGTTGCCGTTGATGGCCGAGCGGAAGATCTGCCGCGATTCGTCGCGGGCGACCGAGCGCGAGATGACGTTGGCGCTCGAGTCCTCGCCGTCGAGGTCGACGGTGAAGTCGGTCTCGGCATACTGCTTGCCGTGGGTCATCAGCTTCTCTCGGATAACGAGAGAGGCGCCGGCCGCCAGACGGGCGGTGGTGACGCGCTTGGTCGAGTCGACGCCCTTGATCTGGGTGGTGTCCATCTCCATGTGTGAATCCTCGGCCTGCTCGACGATGGTGGTCGGATTCATCAGGCGCTGGCCGTTGCCGTCGCCCTCGCCGTAGTGGCGCTCGACGTAGTGCACCTTCGCGCCCTTCGCGAGGACAAAGCGGTGGATGCCCGAATGCTCGGCGTCAGCGTCGCCGCCGTTGTGGATGCCGCAGCCGGCGATGATGGTCACATCGGCGTCCTCGCCGATGAAGAAGTCGTTGTAGACCAGCTCCTTGAGGCCGCTCTGGGAGAGCACGACCGGGATGTGAACACTCTCGTTCTTGGTGCCCGGCTTGATGATGATGTCAATGCCCGGCTTGTCGGTCTTGGTGACGATGTCGATGTTGGCCGTCGTGCGGCGGCCGGCTGACTCGCCGTTGGCACGGATGTTGTAGGCCCCGGCCGGGATCTCGTGCAGACCCGCGACCTGCTCAAGCAAATTCTTCTGGATGTCGTTCATGTCGTTCCCCCCTTACAGCTTCTGCGTCAGCACCGAGCAGGCGCAGCCGGGATTGCTGCCGCCCAGCAGCTCGGGCAGGATCTCGTCGCGCGTGCCGATGGCCTTGAGCTGGCCGCCCGCGATGACGACGATCTTGTCGGCGATGTTGAGGATGCGCTCCTGGTGGGAGATGATGAGGATCGAGCCGTTGACTGTCTCGTGCAGCTTCTCGAAGACGGTGATGAGGTTGCCGAAGCTCCACAGGTCGATGCCGGCCTCGGGCTCGTCGAAGACCGACAGCTTGGTGCCGCGGGCGATAATCATGGCGATCTCAATGCGCTTCAGCTCGCCGCCCGACAGGCTGGCGTTGACCTCGCGGTTGACGTAGTCGCGGGCGCAGAGACCGACCTCGGAGAGGTAGCTGCATGCGTCGTTGACCGACAGCTCGTGGCCTGCGGCCAGCGAGATGAGGTCGCGGACGGTCAGCCCCTTGAAGCGGACGGGCTGCTGGAAGGCGTAGGAGACACCCAGCTTGGCGCGCTCGGTGATCGACGCCCCGGTGATGTCAGTGCCGTCGAGGATGATGCGGCCCTCGGTCGGGGTGTAAATGCCGGCGATGATCTTGGCCAGCGTCGACTTGCCGCCGCCGTTGGGGCCGGTGATGGCGACGAACCGCTCGTCAATGGTGAGCGAGACGTCGTGTAATATTTCGCGGTCGCCGTCGGTGTCGGACACCCGATACGACACGTTCTGCAGTTCAAGCATGATATTCCTCCGGAAATCACAGTAATTCATATTATTATACCATGAAAGGTAGGTTTATGCAAGAGGGAAATGCGTGATTCCCCAAATTCACAGCTTGATTTGCTGATAACCTCACCCCAGCGTCGCCTCACCGCTGCCGCTGATGGGGATGACCTCGCCCAGCACAACCGGCTCGGGCTTGACCCAGCAGTAGAGCATGTCCTTTGCCCGCGCCGCCGCTTCGCGCAGATTGCGGATGAACTGGCCGTAGTAGCTGTCCAGATCTGCCGGCACGCCCCAGGCCTCGAGGCCGAGCGATTCGGCGATGTACAGCGCGCGCGGCAGGTGATACTTCTGCGTGACGATGATGACCCGCTTGACCTCGAAGATGTCCCGCGCGCGGTAGAGACTGTCGTAGGTGGAGAATCCGGCGTGATCCATGAAGACGTCGGCGCTCGGCACGCCGGCATCGAGTGCGCGGCTGCGCATGACGTTGACCTCGTCGTAGTCGACCCGGCCATGGTCGCCGCTCATCAAGAGCTTTGGTGCGGCTGATGCCTCGTAGAGCATGATGCCGGTGTCGATGCGGTGGCGCAGCATCTGGGAGGGGGTGCCGTCGTCCCGCACGCCGGCCCCCAGCACGAGGATGCAGTCGGCATCAAGGCTGGCCGCTTCGTCGATGGTCAGGATCTTCGCCGACGTGGTACGGATCATGACCACGTTTATCACCAGAACAGTGATCCCGCAAAGCAGGGCAAGGATAAGCATAATCAGGAGAAAACGGCGCAGTCCTTTCTTCATCTTTCTTTTTTTCATGGCAGCCTCCGGGTAGTTTGATGTTGATGTATATAGGATACCATGAAGTTCGTCTAATGTCAAGGCGAAATCCATGCAAAATCGTGAAAAAGGGTTGATTTTCGCCGCACGGTAGCGTATAATTAAGGCAACGATCATTTTAGTGAGGTATACCTATGAGACTTGGTACACAGGTCGGCCTGTTCAATCCCAGACAGGGGAGCGATCAGCCGAAGGATACGATCCATATGATGGAGCAGTGCGCCGCCGCCGGGTTCCTTGTGCAGGACATCGGCTTCTGCGACGCCATCCGCCCCGGCAAGCCCGACGACCTCTCCCGCTACGACTGGGAGCGCCGCATTGACGCCATCGGCGAAGCCGCCGCGCGGCTCGGCGTCGAGTTTTCGCAGGCGCATCTGCCCTATGACGACCTCTTCCTCTACAGCAAGCCGCGCACGGCCCGCGAGATCGCCCTCTTCCGCGAGATGACCCGCCGCGGCATCATCGCCTGCGGCCGCCTCGGCGTCAAGTGGGCGGTGGTGCATCCCTTCACCGATACCATCCACGCCGAGTATGACAACGCCGTCAACCTTGCCACCAACCGCGAATTTTACGCGCCTTACGTCGAGTTCGCCGAGAAGAACGGCACCGGCCTTGCCTTCGAGAACATGGCGGAGTTCAGCCTTGAGAAGGTCAAGCGCCGCTACTGCACCGCCGCCGACGAGCTGATCGAGCTGGTCGACAGCTTCGGCAGTTCCGCCGCCGGCATCTGCTGGGACTTCGGCCACGCGCACTCGGTGTACCGCGACCAGACGGCCGCTCTGCGCAAGATCGGTGCCCGCCTCAAGGCAACCCACGTTCAGGACAACCGCGCCGACCGCGACGGCCACCTTATCCCCTTCATCGGGGGCAATATCAAGTGGGAGGCCATCATGCCCACGTTGGTCGAGATCGGCTACACGGGCGATTTCATCTTTGAGACCCACCGCTTCACCCAGAATATCCCCGACGCGCTCCGCGCGTCTGCGGGGCAATTCGCCTACGAGATGGGGCAGTACTGCCTCAGCCTGGCGAAATAAGGAGGTTCCCATGCGCAAGCCTGTCATCGGCATCACCACATCCTACAGCGACAGCGGCAACATTTCGATGCGCCCCGCCTATGTCGACGCTATCCGCGAGAACGGCGGTATCGGCTGCCTGCTCTCCCGCCCGACCGACCCGGCCGAGATCGCCGCGCTCGCGGCCGATCTCGACGGCGTGCTTTTTGCCGGCGGTGCGGATGTCGATCCCGTCCACTACGGCGAGACGATCAGCCACCCGTCGGTCGAGGTTACCGCTGCGCGGGACGCCTTTGAGCTGGCGCTCTTCGCTGAATTTGTCAAGACCGGCAAGCCCATCTTCGGCATCTGCCGGGGCATTCAGCTGATCAATGTCGGCCTCGGTGGCAGCCTGCACCAGCACATCGAGGGCCACCGCCAGACCCCCACGCCGGGCAGTCAGCCCATCCAGACCGTCACCGTCGAGGCCGGAACACGCCTTGCCGCGCTGACCGAAACCGTTGGTGAGATGCAGGTCAATACCTTCCACCATCAGGCGGTGAAGGTGCCGGGCAAGGGCGCGGTCGTCTCGGCCCGCGCCGCCGATGGCACCATCGAGGCCATCGAAGTGCCCGACCACCCCTTTCTTGTCGGCGTGCAGTGGCATCCCGAGCTTTTCTATCGCAATTATCCCGCCGCGCGCGGGCTGTTCGCCGGCTTTGTGGCGGCGTGCTGCAAAGAATTCAAATAAAATTTTTGACGAGAGGTAACAAATCATGGCAGTCAAACTGAAAGTATTCACCTTCAACCTGCGTACCGAGACTACGGTCGACGGCGACAACATCTTCTGGAACCGCACCGGCCGCATCCAGGAACTGTTGGCCGCCGAGAAGCCCGACCTGATCGGTTTCCAGGAGGTCACCGATAAAATGCGCGACTGGCTGCGCACCTCGCTGCCCGGTTATACCGTGCTGGGCTGCGGCCGCGGCAAGGATTACCGCGGCGAGTCGATGGCGCTGGCTTACCGCACCGATGATTTCGAGCTGATCGGCCTCGAGCAGTTCTGGCTCTCTCCTACGCCCGACCAGCCCGGTACGCGCTTCAGCGGTGACCAGAGCAGCTGTCCGCGCATGGTGACCGACGTGACGCTGAAGCATCACGACGCCGAGGAGCTGATTCGCTTCTACAACACCCACCTCGACCACAAAGGCGCGGTCGCGCGCCTGCTGGGCGCGACCCAGCTGATGCAGGCTATCTCCCAGTGGGGCGGTAAGTTCGTGCTGACCGGCGACTTCAACGCCCTGCCCGAGACGGTCGAGATGCAGACCATCACCTCCTGCAAGTACCTGCCGATCATCGATGCGACGGCACTGCTTGGCGGCACCTTCCACAACTTCGGCCGCAAGGAGAAGCCTTCCAAGATCGACTATATCTTCACCAATGCCGACTGTGACCCCGCTGAGTCGCAGATCATCGAGGACATCCCCGTGAACGGCATCTACCTGTCCGACCACAACCCGGTCTGCGCGTACATTACAATCGAGTAACAACGGCAAGTGAGGGGCGAGGCTTTTTCAAAAGTCTCGCCCCGTTTGCTGCGAAGGCGGTGAACACCTCATCTGTCTTCGCCGATGCGTTGGTACTATGATGAATTATATCCCAATATCAAGGAGAATGAATTGAACGATGGCAGCATGGAGCGGGATGCGGAATAAGCTGGAGAATGAATACCTTGCCCAATCGCTGCGTGGGCGTATCCAATATTATTGCACTTCCTACACCCAAAGTGCTGATCAAAATGGGCGGGCATCTATCCGACTTGACGGCAAGGAATTGATCAGCGGTTGCTATTGGAATATGTATGGCAAAGCGCGTTTGTTCCCGCATGATGATAAATATGAGCAGCGGATGCGATGGGGATTGTCTATTGTTGACGAAACAGCATTGAAGTTGGGGGTGTTTGATGAGTCCAGCTTTTACCGCGCATTCTATGTTTTCGATAACCAGAGCATTGAAAAGAGCTTGTGCAGCGACAATCTGCTCGTGCGGATCTTCGCCGTGCTCGACCGGCGCGTCGGGAAAAGACGGCTACGCCAAATGCGGGATAGCCTCAAAGAGGAGGATGAAATCTTCAACCTGTTCTATGTCATCCGTGCCGATGCAGAGCATATCCTTGACAAATCGAAAAACCCCAACAGATAAACTCTGTTGGGGTTTTCTCGTGATGAGGGTAAGCCTTACGCCAGATCAGCGGCGATCTTATACAGCCGCTCGATCTCGCTCTTGCGGTAGGCGCAGAGCTCCTTCATCGAGGCGATCTCCTCCTCGCTGTACGGGTCGAGGTCACCTTCCTTGAGCTTGTTCTTGTACATGCGGTCGACAATGTGCGAGTAGTTGATGTCGCAGGAGACCAGCTCGCCGTTGCGCTCGACAACGACCAGGTTGCTCTTGCCCTCGAGCATCAGCTTGACAGCCATCGTGCCCATCTCGGCTGCGGTCAGGCGGTCGCGCAGGGTCGGGTTGCCGCCGCGGACGACGTGCGCCAGGCGCGCGAACTTGGTCTCAATGCCGGTCTCAGCGTCGATCTTCTTGGCCAGCTCCTCGGAATACTTGCCGAGGCCCTCGCTGACGATGACGATCATGTTGCGCTTGCCGCCGGCCTTGAGTTCCTTGATCTTGGCGATGGCAGCCGCCTCGTCGAAGGGGAGCTCGGGGATGGCAACGGCAACGGCGCCGCAGGCGATGCCGGTGCGCAGGGCGATCTCGCCGCAGTCGCGGCCCATGACCTCGACGACATTGCAGCGGGCGTGGGATTCGCAGGTGTCGCGGAGGCGGTCGATCATCTCGCAGACGGTGTTCATGGCGGTGTCAAAGCCGATGGTATAGTCGCTGGCGGTGATATCGTTGTCGATCGAGCCGGTGAGGCCGATGGTAGGGATGCCGCGGTTGGAGAGGTCGGTCGCGCCGCGGAAGGTGCCGTCGCCGCCGATACAGACGATGCCGTCAATGCCGTTATCCTTGCAGCACTGAACGGCCTTCTGCATGCCCTCCTCGGTCTTGAACTCCAGGCAGCGGTCGGAATAGAGGAAGGTGCTGCCGCGGTTGACAATATTGGAAACATCGTTGTGGCCGAGGGGCTTCATGTTGTTGTTCAGCAGGCCGCTGTAGCCGCCCAGGATGCCGACGACCTCGATGCCGTGGGCGAGAGCGGTACGGGTGACGGCGCGAACGCAGGCGTTCATACCGGGCGCGTCGCCGCCCGAGGTGAGTACGCCGATTTTACGGAACTTGGTGTTCATATGAAATTCCTCCGATTTGAAATTGGGGCTGATATTTTTTCTACAATCAACGTTATTATAATATAGTCTGTGCGAAAAATCAAGCCCTCATGAGAATTTTATCGGAAAAATTTATCGGAATTGGTCGTATGCTGTGACGTGCTCGCCCCAGATGTGGAGCGAACCGTATTCGTAATCGAGCGGATAGAGATAGACCGTCGTTGACGCCTTCGCGCCGTCCGGATAGTGAACAGACAATGTGGAGCCGGTCGAATCAATATCTGTGATTCCTTCACCAACGACGTAACGGCGGCCATCGGTAATGAGCGATGCTGTTCCGTCGGGGGCGAGAAGCACAAGGAAGGGCTGACCGCTGGCGTAGCCGTATTCAATCTTACGGCAGTCTTGGTGCCCGAGCAGCTCATCCCGCGCGCCGTCGCAGCGGACGCGGTGCACTTCACCTGTCTCGGTGGCATAGTAGATGTACAGCCCGGAGGTGTTGATGGCAGTCACAGGCGTATCGCTCAGCTGTACGACCGTCCCGTCCCAGGCGCGGCGGTATGCACCATTCGCTGTCGCGTAGACAACGCTCGCCGCGTCAAGGTTGAAGCCGCGCACGCTCTCGGCGACAATCTCGCCGTTCCGCGCCAGCCGCCCGTCGGCGTCGAGTGTCCAGCGCACGCCGAGGCGCAGCTGGAAGCGTACATAGGGGCCGGGATCGATGATCTCCTGTGCGGTAATGAAATCGGTCATGTCGACTCCTTTGTTGCAGAGGCTGTAGAAGCTCCCGATGCCGGGGCAGGCGTAGGTGATGCGTGCGATCGCGCCGGCAGTGGTGCGGTAATAGGTGTCAAGCCCCTCAATGCGGATGTCGCCCGCCGCGTCATCGGTAAGCAGGACGCGCCGATCGCTGCCATGGAAGCTGCCGAGGTAGAGGCGGCTCCCCTCGAGCCAGACGGTGAAATCTTCATATTCACCCGTATATTCGCCCATCAGCCCGATGTTATTGGCGGAGGTGTTGCCGTAATCGAAGTCGTAGTCGCTGTTGTAGTCGCCGCCGGGGTAGAGCAGGGCGGCGCATACGGCGTCGTAGAAGCCGTCGGGCAGCCGGACATAGCCCAGCCAGCCGCCGATTTGGTCGTTGTATACCGTGATGCCCGTAGTGGTGCCGTCGGACAGCGCGAAATGGAGACTGATCTGGCGCTCATCGTCGGTGCGGGCGCTTTTTCTTTCATCGGTGCTGATGAATGTTGCTCCTTCGACGAACCATTGCAGAAGGTCGGCGACCTTGGCAGGATCATCGATCTCACCAACCGGGACACCGTTATTGCCGACAAGCTCGATCGACTTGATTTGGTCGACAGCCGGGAAGAAGTCGCTGACCGACCGGCCGACCAGTGCATCGGCAGCGTTGAGCAGGCCGGTGCGCGAGAAATAGTAGAACTTGCCGTTTGCGCCGTACCCGCAGATGCGCCACTCGGGTGAGTAGCCTTCGCAGGCGAAAATCGTACCGCCCACCGGGATGACGTTGGATGCAGTCAGGGTTATGTCATCCCAGCGTGGGTCGTCTTTCGGCACATTTGTTTCGTTCATACAGCTGACGGTGTCATCAAACTCTACCACCCCCAGCGCTTCGCCCGGCTGCATCGAGCCCACATTATGCATCATTTCGTAGTAGACGCCGTTCCAGCGTACTTGCGCTGCCTGGTCGGCAATCGGGCCGGAGTCGATGACCGGTGCAGTTGACGCAGTCACCGTGCTTGTTTCGACCGGCGGTGTCACGTCGCGGCGCTGCATCATCGCCCCGCCGACGGCCAGCACGGCGAGCACGGCCGCGACGGCGGCCATGTACACGATCCTGCGTCCCGCCCGCCTCGGCGGCTGTTCCGCTTCCTCCACCAGCGCGGCGTCGATGCCGCCCATGACGTCGAGGGCCCACAGGGCGCGTTCGTCCTTCGTCATATCGTGAATCCCTCCTTCTCCAGGTGCGTCCGCAGCCGCCCGCGGAGGCGGTGGAGCGTCGATTTCACCCGGCTCTCGCGCATCCCGTACCGCTTTGCCAGCGCCGCGATGGGCTCGAGGTTCCAGTAGCGCCGCACGAAGAGGGTGCGCTCAGCGGGCGACAGCCCGCGCAGGAAAGCCGAGATGGCGTCGGCCAGTGCGGCGTTGTCCAGCGTCTGCTCGATGCTCTCCGGCGCGGGCAGGCAGGCGGCCAGCTCGTCGCCCAGCTCGACGATCTCGCCCGCGCGCTTGGCGGTGCGCCGGGCGCGGACGCTGTCGAGCGCTGCGTGGCGGGTGAGACGCGCGAGGAAGGCCCAGAAGTAGTCCCGCGGCTCGTGGGGCGGGATGGAGCGCCAGGCGGCGAGGTAGGTGTCGTTTTCGCACTCCTCGGCGGCGGGGGCATCGGCGGTGATGGTGAGGGCAAGGGCGCGGAGGTGCGCGCCGTATTTGTCGGCGGTGGCGGCGATGGCCGCCTCGTCGCGGGTGAGGTAGAGGTCGACGATGCGGGCGTCGTCCATGTGCGCGCCTCCTTTCGGGTGGTTTCACCTATATAAGCGAGGAAATTTGGGTTTCGTTGCGCTTGAATGAAAATTTTTCGTTTCTGCAAACTTTTTTCGCGCTCCCGCGCGAGGAGGGGGCGGGAACCATCTCAAACGCCGAAGTTTCCCGCCCCCTCCACCCCCGCCCTCCTTGGCTATGGCGCGCCTTAGAGTGTTTCCATCAACAGCGTCAGCGCGCGGGTGGCGGCTTCGTCGCGGATGGTGGCGCGGTCTGCGTTCGGGTCGAGTTGAAGCAGGTGCGTTGTCTCGCCCGCTTCGGTCGAGACACCGACCCAGACGGTACCGACTGGCTTGGCGGGGGTGCCGCCGCCGGGGCCGGCGATGCCGGTGGTGCTGAC
>JAFTOI010000043.1 GCA_017463865.1 Clostridia bacterium
CATAGGCAGCCCCTGTTTGCTTCGGTTCAGCCATTTGTATCCTGTTTTTCGGGTAATTCCGAATTCCCGGCACACCTGACTGAAATTCGAGTTTACTTGAGCAGCTGCAACGAATTCTTCGCGTAATTCTTCCACAGTTTTTTTCTCCCACGGCATCGTTTTTGCCTCCATTCGGCTTTTGTGATGCCCTTATTTTATCACAAAACTGTTTACAATGTCCTTGCACTACCTGTATACTATCTTACTACACTATACACCTGTGTGGCCGCCCTCCGCGAAACGATGACAGGTCGTTACATTTGGATGATTTTCCTGGAACGGGCGGCCACATAGGGCAGCCCCTACAATAGATTTGCTCCGTTTGGACACAATTTGGTGCACTGAGTTCAAGTGAAATCGCAAATGCTGCCGCCTTCCCTTTTCGCCGCCCTTCCTTGACAAAGCCCGCGCAAAAGAGTATAATAGAACCAACACAATCCGGAGGTTCACCATGTCCCATCCCAACGTCCTCTTCATCCTCACCGATGACCAGCGTTACGGCACCATCGGCGCGCTGGGCAATCCTGAGATACGCACCCCCAACCTCGACCGGCTGGCCGCCCGCGGCACTGCCTTCACCCGGGCGTACATCCCCGGCGGCACCACGGGCGCCGTCTGCATGCCCAGCCGCGCCATGCTCAACTCCGGCCGCAGCCTCTTCCACCTCTGCGGCAACGGCGAGGAGATCCCCGCCAACCACACCACCATGGCCGAGCAGTTCCGCGCCGCCGGCTATCACACCTGGGCCACCGGCAAATGGCACAACGGCCCCGCCGCCTTCGCCCGCGGCTTCGCCGGGGGCGAGAACATCTTCTTCGGCGGCATGTGGGATCACTGGAACGTGCCCGTCAACCACTTCCACCCCGACGGCCGCTACGAGCAGATGATTCCCTTCAACCCCGATTTTTCCTCCGGCTCCAAGGCCACCGTCGAGGTGCGCGCCGAGCTGATCCACGCCGGTGTTCACTCGACCGAGCTCTTCTGCTCGACCGCCGCCGACTTCATCCGCACCTACGACCGGGACGAGCCCTTCTTCCTCTACCTCTCCACCCTCGCGCCGCACGACCCGCGCACCGTCCCCGCCCGCTTCCGCGACATGTACCGCCCCGCCGACATCACCCTGCCCCCCAACTTTGCCGAAATGCCGGTCGTCAACTGCGGCTGGTCGAACCGCGGCCGGGATGAGGTGGTCGAGGAATACCCCCGCCGCCCCGAGGCGATCCGCCAGCACATCTGCGACTACTACGCCATGATCTCGCACATCGACGAGCAGGTCGGCCATGTCCTTGACGCCCTCGAGGCGCGGGGGATGCTGGACGACACCGTCATCGTCTTCTGCGGCGACAACGGCCTCGCCATCGGCCAGCATGGCCTGATGGGCAAGCAGAACATCTACGAGCACAGCGTGCATGTGCCTCTGCTCCTCGCAGGCCCCGGCGTGCCCGTGGGCGAGGTGCGGGAGCAGTTCATCTACCTCTTCGACCTTTTCCCCACCCTCTGCGGCCTCTGCGGGCTCGACATCCCCGCGTCGGTCGACGGGCTCGACTTCACCCCCGTCCTCGCCGACCCGGCCTGCGTCCTGCGCCCTGACCTCTACTTTGCCTTCCAGGCCCGCATCCGGGGCGTGCGGGATGAGCGCTACAAGCTTATCGAATACCGCACCGAAAACCTCAAGCTGACCCAACTCTTCGACCTTGAGGCCGACCCGTGGGAGCGGCTCAACTTCTTCGACATCGCGGCCTACGAGGCCATCACCGCCCGCCTGCGGGAGCGGCTCTGCGCCTACCGCGACGCGTGGGACGACGCGGCAAGCAAATACGGCGCGCAGTACTGGCAGGCCTACCGGCAGTATGACGAGGCCGTCGTCCACGGCGTCGACCAGCCCAAGGGCAAGACCTTAGCCCGTCAGCTGGCGTCGCTGGGAAAGAAGTGAGCGATGATGACCCTCTCGACCATTCTCATCTTCCTCGCCGCCACCTTCACCGGCAGCACCATCCAGGCGGTGAGCGGCTTCGGCTTCGGCATCTTCGTGATGACCATCTTCCCGCACATCCTGCCCTCCGCCACCTGCGCGGCGCTGTCGACCATGCTGTCGGTGACCAGCAGCGTCTATCTGGCCATCAAGCTGCGCAAGAACTGCAACTACCGCCGCATCGCGCTGCCTGTCCTGGCCTATTTCGTCGTGTCCTTCGTGGCCATTTCCCTCTCGGCAGTCAGCCCCGACGCGATTCTGAAGAAATGCCTCGCCGCAGCGCTGATCGCGCTGAGCATCTACTTCCTCTTCTTCAGCGCGAAGATCAGGATCAAGCCCTCGCCGGCCGCAGGGCTGATCGCCGGGTCGCTGGGCGGCATCCTCGGCGGCTTCTTCGCCACCGGCGGCCCGCCCATCGTGGTCTATCTGCTCAACGCCAGCGAGGACAACGAGCACTATCTGGCCGACATCCAGACCTACTTTGCCATCACCGGCGTCTACTCGACCATCGTCCGCGCGACGAAGGGGCTGATCACCATGCAGGTGATCGGCTGGTGGGGCATCGGCATGGCCGCGATGCTGCTCGGCGTCGTGGTCGGCCGTGCGCTGTTCCGGCGCATGAACCCCGCGATGCTGAAGAAGGTCGTGTACTGTTACATGGCCGTGAGCGGCATCATTATGTTATTGTGAGATTTGGGCAGCTGCCGGCGGGTGGCTGCCCTTTTTCGGTATGATCGGAGCTTTTCGCGCTCCCGCGCGAGCCGGCGGGTACATCTAAACGCCGCGTAGGAAGGGCGGGAAGGGACCATCTCAAACGCCGAAGTTCCCTTCCCGCCCTCTTCCCGCCCGCTGGGCGGGAATTCACCCACCCATCCTCCTTGGCTTGGCCGCCGTTCCTTTGTACCGGCATTCAGGCGATGCCGCAGCCAAGGAGGTCAGGGGTGTCGGGGGCAGGAAACTTCGGCGTTTGAGATGGTTCCTGCCCCCGACTCGCCCGGGAGGGCGAAAAACTCCGCGAAAGCGAAAATTTTTTCAACCGAACGAAAAAAATCCCCCCCGAGAATCGTATATACATACGAAAGGAGGCAACCACCATGGACAACGACCGCATTGAGCGCGCGGTGCGCGCCCACTCCCCCGCCCTCTACCGGCTGGCCTACACGCAGCTGCGCTCCCGCGCCGACGCCGAGGACGCCGTGCAGGAGACCTTCCTCACCTATCTCCGCCGCGCCCCCGACTTCGCGTCCCCCGACCACGAGCGCGCCTGGCTGATGCGGGTCACGCTCAACCGCTGCCGCGACATGCTGCGCTCCCCCTGGCACCGCCGTCGGGACGAGCTGCCCGAGGACCTGACCGCCGAGCCCGCCGACGAGGCAGCAGAGCTGCTCGAGG
>JAFTOI010000025.1 GCA_017463865.1 Clostridia bacterium
CATGCAGCAGCGCGTCGCGCTGGCGCGCGCCCTCGCCTGGGGCGGCGACACCATCCTGCTCGATGAGCCCTTCCGCGCCCTCGACCGCCCGCTCCGCCTGCGGCTGTATCCGCTGCTGCGCGAGGCTGCACGGACGGCAGCGGTGGTGATCGTGACGCACGATCCCGAGGATGCTGAGCAGCTGGGAGCGGAGGTCATCGAACTGTAACGAAAAGAACCACTTCAACCGAAGTGGTTCTTTTCGTTTACTGCTGCTCCATCCACGCCAGCACTGCCGCGAGATGCGCCTCGCCGACACAGCTGCCGCCGTGGCGGAGCAGCTTCAGCGTAAGCTCCTCGTCGGGCGTGCGGTCGGCCTTCGCCTCGAGCTGGCCGCCGACAACCTTGATGAAGGTCTTCATCATCGCGCGGTAAATGCCGGTCAGCCGCGCAAAATCAAACCCGCCCTGCAGGGTGAAGACCGGCACCTCGGCCGGCACACGGTTTTGCTTGCGGGCAGACGCATCCTGCCCGCCCGTCGCACCGAGGCCGACGCCGCATACGGCAGCAACGCGATAACGCTTGGCCGCTTTTTTGTAACCCTTGATCTGTCCCGCCATCAGCCAGCCGAGGCAGATGACCGCGCTGCCCTTTGCCAACACCGGCTTCGCCTCATCGAGTGACAGCACGGGCAGTCCCGTCTTTTCGCCCAGCAGGCGGGCATATTCGGCCGTGTAGCCGGTGTTTGAGGTGTATACGATTGCGTCGATTGCCATGATCGTCCTCCGTTTGGTTGATATCCCTATTGTACACCATCCGCCCGGCAAAGTCAAGTGCCGCGCAGATATTGACAAACGCGCGGATTTTCGTTATAATTATGCTGTATGAATTTGTCCGCCCGGAGGTCATCATGGAAACCGCCCTGCTTATCGCTTACGCGCTCGTCCTGTTTGGGCAGGTCGTCCTGCTCATCTCTGCCATCCGGCGGCCGTCCGCCCGGCGCTGGATCATCCTCTTCGCCGCCGAGGCGATCTCCCTTGCCGCCGCGCTGGTGCTTGCCGCGCATTTCAACGCCCTGCCCGGCAACGGCATGATGCCCGGCCTGACCTACTTCGCCGAGGTCATCTACAGCCTCGCCGCCGCGCTGGCTTACGGCGTCATGCTGCTCATCTCGGCCCTCTGCGCGCTGATCGTCCATATCCGCCGCAGCTATTCTCACTGATCACGGAGGTACCCCTCATGCTTCACGACAACAAGATCTGGATGGCCGTCGGCGACCGTCCCGTCTATCTGCTCCCGAACCAGGCCAACCGCCACGGCCTCATCGCCGGCGCCAGCGGTACCGGCAAGACCATCACCCTCAAGGTGATGGCCGAATCCTTCAGCGCACTCGGCGTCCCGGTCTTTCTCGCCGACATCAAGAGCGACCTGGCCGGCATGTGCCTGCCCGGCGAGGACAGCGAGTCGATGCAGAAGCGCATTGCCAAGCTGGGCCTCGGCGAGCACTTCTCCTACACCAGCTTCCCCACCCGCTTCTGGGATATCTGGGGTGAGTTCGGCCACCCGGTCAAGACCACCGTCACCGACATGGGTCCCTACCTCCTCGCCCGCCTGCTCGACCTGACCGAGGTACAGTCGGACGCCCTGCAGATGATCTTCCGCATCGCCGATGAGCAGGGCATGCTCCTGCTCGACCTCAAGGATCTGCGCTCGATGGTGCGCTACGTTGGCGAGAACCGCAAGACCTTCGCCAACGAGTACGGTTCCGTCGCCCCACAGACCATCGGCGCGCTGCAGCGCTCGCTGCTCGCCCTCGAGGACAGCGGCGGCGACCTCTTCTTCGGTGAGCCGGCCCTCGACATCTTCGACTGGATCCGCACCGACTCGACCGGACGCGGCTACATCAACATCCTGCACAGCGTCAAGCTGGCGCAGAACCCGACCCTCTACACCACGTTCATGCTCTGGATGCTGTCCGAGCTTTACGAGCGCATGCCCGAAGCCGGCGACCTCGACAAGCCCCGCATCGTCTTCTTCTTCGATGAGGCGCACATGCTCTTCACCGACGCGCCCAAGGCGCTCTTACAGAAGGTCGAGCAGATCATCAAGCTCATCCGCTCGAAGGGCATCGGCATCTACTTCATCTCGCAGAGCCCGTCCGACCTGCCCGATCCCGTGCTTGCCCAGCTGAGCAACCGCGTCCAGCACGCACTCCGCGCCTACACCCCCGCCGAGCAGAAGGCCGTCCGGACTGCCGCCGACACCTTCCGCACCAACCCTAACTTTGACACCAAGGAAGTCATCACCGAGCTAGGCACCGGTGAAGCCCTCGTCTCCTTCCTCGACGAGACCGGCGCCCCCGGCATCGTCGAGCGCGCGTGGATCCTCCCGCCGCAGAGCAAAATGGGCACCATCACCGACGAGCAGCGCAAAAAGGTGATCGACAACAGCGACCTCTTCATCAAATACAGCCAGCAGATCGACCGCGAGTCGGCCTACGAGCTGCTGACGAAAGAGGAAGAAGCCAAACAGGCCGCCGCGGAGAAAGCCGAGAAGGAAAAAGCCGACGCCGAGGCCGCAAAGAAGGCGGAAAAGGAAGCCAAAGCCGCCGCAAAGACCAAGAAGACCGAGAAAAACGTCGTTACCAAGGCGATCGAACGCACCGCCAACAGCGCGCTCAGCGCCATCGGCCGCGAACTCGGCCGCTCGATCATCCGCGGCCTGTTCGGGAGCTCGAAGTAAACACATCAAACCGACCGCATGATAAAACGCAAAAAGGGAGGAAGCCGAAGCTTCCTCCCTCAATTTTTTTACATACCGCGCTTGACATAGTGCGTGTGCAGGATCTCATGCGCCTTGTGGCTGCCGGGCTTGCCGAGGAATTCCTCATACAGGCGGTTGACAGCGGGGTTGTCCTGCGACTTGCGCAGCTCCATGTTGGCATCTGCGTTGTACAGGACCGACGCGCGGAGCTCGCGCAGGTTGACGTTGTTGCGGACGACTGCGGGCTGGTAGGGCTGACCGCCGCCGTTGACACAGCCGCCGGGGCAGGCCATGATCTCGACGAACTGAACATCCAGCTCACCGGCTTCGATCGCCTGCAGCAGCTTCTTGGCATTGGCCGTGCCGCTGGCAACAGCGACCTTGACTTCCATATCGCCCAGCTTGTAGGCCGCGGTCTTGATGCCGGCGATGCCGCGGACATCGTTGAACTCGACCTTCTCGAGCTTCTCGCCGAGGATGACCTCAGCTGCCATACGGAGTGCAGCCTCCATGACGCCGCCGGTCGCGCCGAAGATGGCGCCGGCGCCCGAACCGATTTCGAACGGTGCGTCGAACTTCTCGTCGTCGAGGGCGCGGAAGTCGATGCCGGCCTTCTCGATCATGCGGGCAAGCTCGCGGGTGGTGATGGCAACATCAACATCGGGCACGCCTGCGGCCGACTGGCCGTCGCGGCCGACCTCGAACTTCTTCGCGGTGCAGGGGATAGCGGAGACGAAGAAGATATCCTTGGGATCAAGGCCCATCTTCTCTGCGTAGTAGGTCTTATACATCGCGCCGAACATCTGCTGCGGCGACTTGCAGGACGACAGATTATCGGTAAACTGCGGGAAGTAATGCTCGCAGTATTTGATCCAGCCCGGCGAGCAGGAGGTGATGAGGGGCAGCTTGCCGCCGTTCTGAACGCGGTCGAGCAGCTCGGTGGCCTCTTCCATGATAGTGAGGTCAGCGGTGAGGTTCATGTCGTAGACGCCGTCAAAGCCGAGAGCCTTCATCGCGGCGACCATCTTGCCCTCGACATCGGTGCCGGGCGCGTAGCCGAAGCTCTCGCCGATGGTGGCGCGGATGGAGGGAGCAGCGCAGATGGCGACATGCTTGGTGGGATCGGCGATGGCATCCAGGATCTTCTGGGTGTCGTCCTTCTCATAGAGAGCGCCGACGGGACATGCAACGACGCACTGGCCGCAGTTGATACAGGTGGTGTCAGCCAGCTTAGCCTCGAATGCGCAGCCGATGTGGGTGTCAAAGCCGCGGTCGTTCGGGCCGATGACGCCGATGCCCTGCATCTTGTGGCAGGCGGCTACGCAGCGGCGGCAGAGGATACACTTATTGTTGTCACGGACGATCGACGGCGAAGAATCGTCGATCTCGTACTCGGTGCGAATACCGCCGAAGTGGGTCTCCTCAACGCCGTAGTCGCGGCAGAGCTTCTGCAGCTCGCAGGTGGTGCTGCGGACGCAGGAGAGGCACTTCTTCTCATGGTTCGAGAGCAGCAGCTCGAGGTTGAGCTTGCGGGCGCGCTGAACCTTGGGGGTGTTGGTGAACACTTCCATGCCCTCATTGACGGGGTATACGCAGGAGGTGACAAGCCCTCTCGCGCCCTTCACCTCGACCAGACACAGACGGCATGCGCCGATCTCGTTGATGTCCTTGAGGTAGCAGAGGGTCGGGATATCAATTTTCGCTGCTCTGGCAGCTTCCAGAACCGTGGAATTCTTCGGCACGTCATACTCGCGGCCGTTGATTTTAATCTTTACCGTTTCCATAGATCCACAATTCTCCTTTCTTAGTGTTTGATGATTGCGCCGAACTTACACTTCGACATGCAGGCGCCGCACTTGATGCACTTTGCCTTGTCGATGGTGTGCGGCTGCTTGACGGTGCCGCTGATGGCGCCGACCGGGCAGACGCGTGCGCAGGCAGTACAGCCCTTACACTTGTCGGCAACGATCTCGTAGGAGAGCAGATGCTTGCAGACGCCGGCCGGGCAGGTCTTGTCGACGACGTGCGCGACATACTCGTCGCGGAAGTAACGGAGGGTGGAGAGAACGGGGTTGGGCGCAGTCTGGCCGAGGCCGCAGAGGGAGGCGGACTTGATGTACTCAGCCAACTCCTCGAGACGGTCGATGTCCTCGAGCTCGCCCTTACCGGCGATGATCTTGTCGAGGATCTCAAGCATGCGCTTGGTACCGACACGGCAGGGGGTACATTTACCGCAGGACTCGTCGACGGTGAAGTCGAGGAAGAAGCGGGCAATGTCGACCATGCAGTTGTCCTCGTCCATGACGATCAGACCGCCGGAGCCCATCATGGAGCCGATGGCGATGAGGTTGTCATAGTCGATGGGAGTGTCGATCAGATGAGCGGGGATGCAGCCGCCGGACGGGCCGCCGGTCTGGGCCGCCTTGAACTTCTTGCCGTTCGGGATGCCGCCGCCGATCTCCTCGACGACCTCACGCAGGGTGGTACCCATCGGGATCTCAACGAGACCGGTGTTGGTGATCTTACCGCCGAGGGCGAAGACCTTGGTGCCGGCAGACTTCTCGGTACCCATGGAAGCGAACCATTCGGGGCCCTTGAGGATGATCTGAGCAATGTTGGCATAGGTCTCGACGTTGTTGAGGACGGTGGGACGCTCGAACAGACCCTTGACCGCCGGGAAAGGCGGGCGGGGACGCGGCTCACCGCGGTTGCCCTCGATGGAGGTCATCAGCGCAGTCTCCTCGCCGCAGACGAAGGCGCCGGCGCCGAGACGAAGCTGGATATCGAAGTTGAAGCCGGTGCCGAAGATATCGTTACCGAGCAGACCGTACTCGCGCGCCTGCTTGATGGCGATCTCGAGACGCTGGATCGCGATCGGGTACTCAGCGCGGACATAGACGAAACCCTCGTCTGCGCCGATGGCATAGCCAGCGATGGCCATGGCCTCGATCAGGGCATGCGGGTCGCCCTCGAGGATAGAGCGATCCATGAACGCACCGGGGTCGCCCTCGTCTGCGTTGCATGCGACATACTTCTTGCCGCCGTCCTGCACCAGGTTGCGGGCGAGCTGCCACTTCTTACCGGTCGGGAAGCCGGCGCCTCCGCGGCCGCGGAGGCCGGACGCGAGAATGGTGTCGATGACCTGCTCAGGGGTCATCTCGGTCAGCACCTTACCGAGTGCTGCGTAGCCGTCCATGGCGATGTACTCGTCGATCACCTCGGGGTTGATGACGCCGCAGTTGCGCAGTGCGACGCGCTTCTGCTTCTTATAGAAATTGGTGTCGCTGAGCGAGCTGACAGCGTGGTGGTCGCCGGTCTTCTCGTGGTACTCAAGGCGCTCGACAGGACGGCCCTTGAGCAGGTGCTCCTCAACAATCTCGGGAATATCCTCGGGCTTCACCATGCTGTAGAAGGTGCCGTCCGGGTAAACGATCATGACCGGGCCGAGGGCACAAAGGCCGAAGCAGCCGGTCGTGACAATCTTAATTTCTTCGGTCAGACCCTTGACTTCCAGTTCCTTCTCGAGCGCATCGCGAAGCGCCATGCTGCCCGAAGAAGTACAACCGGTACCGCCGCAGATCAATACATGTGAGCGAATCATAGTCATTCTTCCTCCTGCTTATTTGTTGCCGATGGTGTACTCTTCGACGATCTTGCCGCCCTTGATGTGCTCGGCGACAACGCGGGCAGCCTTCTCGGCCGTCATCTTGACGTAGGTAACCTTGTCCTTGCCGTCCTCGAAGATCTCGACGACGGGCTCATACTGGCAGATGCCGATGCAGCCGGTCTGGGTCACGGTAACCTTCTCAGCCAGGCCAGCCTTGTTGACTTCCTCAACAAACGCGCCAAGCACAGGACGTGCGCCGGCAGCGATACCGCAAGTCGCCATGCCCACGACGACGCGCATCGCGCCCGAGCCCTCGCGGATGGCAACCTTATCCTTCATTCTTTCCTTGATCGCAGCAAGTTCAGCTAAGCTTTTCATTGTGCGCAAACCTCCGATTATAAATTCGTGTGTGTTTCGTCTTTGGCTTCGTATTGCTCAGTCAGATATCCGCGGATCCATTCGATCACCTCAAACTCGCCAAGCGAGACATCCCCCAGCACCTGACGCAGCTCGGCCGTTGCCAGCCGCGCCGTGCAGGACGGCGTCGTGTGGGTGAAGACATAGTCGATCTCGGGGTGCCCCTGAATGGTGACGCACAGGGTTTCGATGATGTCCCCCAGCGGCGGAAAGTCGATGCTCGTGGTGTCAAAGACAGCAGACAGGGTCGTCCCATGCCCCACCGGATCAACCGACTCATGCACCGACTCAATGGTCAGCGAGCCGCCGGTCTGCTCCGCCGCCAGCTGGAGCAGCGAGATCCCCATCCCCACCTTGCGGGTCGTGCGGGTGGTGTAGAAGGGATCGCGCACGCGGCGCAGAGTCTCCTCGGTCATCCCGCAGCCGTTGTCGGCAATGGTCAGGGTCAGCCAGCCGGCCGCGTCCTCGTCGAGCGCGATGGTAATCTCGCTCGCCCCGGCCGTGATCGAATTCTGCGTGATATCCAGTATATTGAGCGAAAGCTCTTTCATTACATGTACTTCTCGAGAATGCCGTCGAGATCAGCGGGGGTCAGGCGGCCGTAGACATCATTGTTGATGGTCAGAACGGGAGCCAGACCGCATGCGCCGATGCAGCGGGTCGCGTCGAGGGTAAACTTGCCGTCAGACGTGGTGCTGCCCGGCTCGACATTCAGCTTTTCCTGGATCTTGTTGATCAGGTCGCCCGAGCCCTTGACGTAGCAGGCGGTACCGAGACATACGGCGATGGCCACATCGCCCTTCGGATTCAGCGCGAACTGCGCATAGAAGGACACGATGCCGAAGATTTCCTCCAGCGGCGTATCGGTCTTCTCGGCAATGATCTTCTGCACCTCAATGGGCAGATAGCCATAAATACCCTGCGCCTCCTGCAGGATCGGCATCATGGCACCCTTGGTGCCCTGATACTTTGCGATCACCTCGAGCAGCTTATCTTCCTGCTCCTTGGTGCCGCGAAATTGGACCGTAGTCAATTTCTTTTTCATGGTTGTTGAATTACCTCCTGTTGTAATTTCAAATACGGATCAAAGTCAGAAGTGATATGCGGGGGCACAGAACACATCTGCGCAACACATCTGTACAATTATACAACAAATTCGCGAAAAAATCTATAGCAAATTGCGATTTTCTCAAAAAAATTTACACAAAACCTCGTCCCAATGGCGAAAAAATTAGCTTATGTTGTCATAAACCATAACATCATCCTGTTTAATCCAATTCATTCATCCGTCAGGCAGCGGAACAGCCGCTCAAGCAGCACCGCGTCCTCCTCCGGTTCGCCAAGCGGCAGGGCGTTGACCGCCTCGTTGATGCGGTCTGGCGTGTGCGCGTCGGAATTGGTCAGCGTCACCATCGAAGCCAGAGCCGGATGCGCGCCGCGCAGGCGATCGATATTGGCCGCGTCGTTGAACTCGACACAGCGGAAGCCCGGCTCGGGCGGTACACTGCCCAGGATCTCGATCAGCCCATTCGACGGCCGGTCGACATGCGCCGGAAAGGGCACGCCCCCCGCCGCCCGCGCCGCCGCCGCGATCTCCTCCAGCGACAGCGCGGTGGAGGTGATGAGCAGAATCGGCTCGGTCGCGATGACGTTGTCGTCCTCGTCGACGTAATTCTGCTCGCCGAAGATAGCGGGCTTGTTTTTGACCGGCATCATCGCCGGCTGCACCACGCCCCGCCAGAAGTCCATCGCCTGCTCCAGCCGCGGGAAGAGGCAGACGACATGCACCGCCTCAGCCGACTCGACCTCGATCCCCGCCACCGGCAGCACGCCGTAGGCGTGACAGGCATCGAAGAAGACCGGTAGATTGCCCGCCGAGTTGTGGTCGGTCAGCGCCGCCATCCGCAGGCCGTTCAGTGCCGCGACGCCCGCGATGGTCGCGGGCGTCATCTCGTTGTCGGCGCAGGGGGACAGGCAGGAATGGATGTGGAAATCGTAGAAGCAAGCCATGTCAGTCAAGCAGCCGGCCAAGCTCCACACAGAGCGTGTAGGCCGCCTTCGGACTGCGCAGCAGGGTGATCTCCTGCTCAGCCGCCTTCGCCACCACCTCGGGCGCGATCTCCGCCCCCTCGGCGATCAGCACCGCCGGCAGGTCGCGCAGCGACGCCACAGCCAGAATGTTGACGTTGGTCATGATGGTCACCCACAGCATGCGGCTCTCAGCCCGCCCCATGACCCAGCTGAGCAGATCCCCCGTGTAGCCGCCCGTCACCTCCCGCTCGCCGTCGCTGAGATTCAGCACCTCAAGCCCGAGCCGGTCAATGATCTCTCGCACCTGCATCCTCTTTCCCCCTCCATTATTCGCCGTCATGGACCATCCGGCCCATGGCACGCCAGATATTTTCGATCTCCTGCCGCATGCGGATGACGCAGTCGTTGTCACTCGCCTCGCCGCGGACGATGTCCTCGGCCAGCGCCATGCAGCTGGGCGCACCGCAGGAGCCGCAGTCGAGATTGGGCAGCCGCTCGCCGATCTCCTGCATCAGCTTGACCTTGCGCATCGCCTCGGCGCGGTCCTCGTCAAGCTGCAGGATAGGCTGATAATCCATTCCCAAGCTCCAGCACACGTCGTCGGGGATCTCGTCACCCCGGCCCAGGCTCTCCTTCGCCCGGTTCTGCGAAACGGGCAGGAAGCGTCGCAGATTCTGAAGTCTGGCCTTGGCGATGAAGGGATTTTCCATGTTCATCGCCCCGCCCACACAGCCGCCATTACAGGCGTTGAGCTCGATGAACTCGAGCCCCGAAAAGTTCTCTTTCTCAATCTCGTCCAACACCTTGATGATGTTCTCGATCCCGTCGGCCGCCAGATATTTGTCATTGAGCAGCGCCGCCGACTCACCGCCCGACCCCGCCCAGCTGATGCCGATGATGCCCGACCGCGAGGCCACATAGGGATCGTTGATCTTCTTCATCGCCGGCACAAGGCGGAAGTAAATGTCGCTGATCGACAGCACACCGTCAACCGCGCTCCGCTCGACGCCGATGGGGTTGCGCGCGTAGCTCACCTTCGCCGGACAGGGCGAGATGAAAAGCGCGCAGATGTCCTTCTCCTCCAGCTCCGGATGGCGGCGCAGAGCCTCCTCCTTCGCCATCCGCGCCGCCAGCTCGACCGGCGGCAGAATGGGCAGCACATTGTCGAGGAGGTACGGGAAGCGCACGCTGATCAGCCGCACCACAGCAGGGCAGGCCGACGAGATGACCGGCTTGACAATATCGTCCCGGTGCAGATAGCGCCGCGTGTACTCGGACACGATCTCGGCCGCCCGCGCCACCTCGAAGACGTCGTCAAACCCGATCTCCACCAGCCCGGTCAGGATGTAGTCGAGATCGTCCAGCTTGTCGATCTGCCCGTACAGCGCCGGCGCGGGGATGGCGATCTTCCATTTATACTGCGCGAAATCCTCAAATTTGTCGCACTTCGCGATCTTCGCCCGGTAGGGACAGACGCGGATGCACTCGCCGCAGTCGATGCAGCGCTCGCTCTTGATGACCGCGTGCCCGCCCCGGATGCGGATCGCCTCGGTCGGACAGCGCTTGAGACAGTTGGTGCAGCCCTTGCACTTGTCCAGATCCAGCGATACCGAATGTCGGTATCGGTTTTGTTCTGCCACGGTTCGTCACCTTCTTTCCGACAGCCGCGCTGTCAAAGGTTGATGGTCATCGTGACCGTCGTGCCCACACCCACCTCGGTGTCGATCTTCATCTCGTCGGTGTAGCGCTTCATGTTGGGCAGGCCCATGCCGGCGCCGAAGCCCAGCGAGCGGATGTTGTCGGGCGCAGTCGAGTAGCCCTCCTGCATCGCCAGCCCAACATCGGGGATGCCGGGGCCGGTGTCGGCCAGGATGATGACGATGCGGTCGTCATAGATCTCGAGATCGGCCGTGCCGCCGTTGGCGTGGATGACCATGTTGATCTCGCCCTCATACATCGCGATGGCGATGCGGCGGATGACGTCAGGCGCGATCCCCAGCTGGCGCAGCAGCTTCTTGACGTTGACCGACGCCTTGCCCGCCGAGGTGAAATCGCCGCCCACCACGGTGAAATGATACTTCAGCGCTTCGCTCATACGTCCTCACCGTCCCCCGCCAGCCCCCCGGCATAGAGCTTGCCGCAGGCCACATACATGCGCTCCTCGGAGGACAGCAGCACGATGCCGCCCTCGTCGGCCAGCGCGATCATCTCGTCGCTGGGCGTCTTGCCCCGCACAAAGACGATGCAGCGCATGTCCATCATCATCGCCGTGCGGATGACCTGCGGATTGACCAGTCCCGTCAGCAGTACAGCCTGCTCCTTGACGTAAGCCAGCACATCGCTCATCATATCGCTTCCGCAGGCCGAGTGGACCTCGCTCTCAAGGCGGTCACCGCCGCAAAGCACGTCAGCGTGCAGCAGGTCGACAATGGTTTGAATTTTCATAGCCTCTCCGACCGGCAGCACGCGCCGGTCGCCTCCTTTTGTTGCCTGGATTTTGTCCCGTGCCGCCGCGCGGCCCGGGTTATAATTTCATTATACACGAAACCGAGGCAAAAAGCCATAGGTTTTGTGAAATATTTTCGAATTTTTTGACATTTCCCACAAACCCATCCACGTCAAACCCCGCACTTGACAATTGCCGCGATTTGTGGTATCATTATTAGGTACGCGGGTATGGCGGAATTGGCAGACGCGCTGGATTTAGGATCCAGTGGGCAACCATGTGGGTTCGACCCCCACTACCCGTACCAAAAAGTCCAATGCGCCGCATTGGACTTTTTCATCAAATACTTCCCCAAGGAGCCACCCATGAACGCCACCATCCGCCGCACCGAATTCGCCCCCGGCAGCCGGGTCATCGTCGTCAGCGACATCCACGGCCACGCCGACTGGCTCTGCCGCCTGCTGGCCAAGACCGGCTACCGCCCGGGCGAGGACTACCTCATCATCGTCGGCGACCTCATCGAAAAGGGCCGCGACAGCCTCGGCGTCGTGCGCGAGGCCATGCGCCTCGCCGCCGAGTCCCACCGCGTGACGGTCATGATGGGCAACAACGACCTCTGGCGGCTCGAACAGCTGCGCGAACCGACGCTCAAGCGGGATGAGATCCTGTTCGGCTCCACCGCCTACTTTGCAAATCGCTGGGGCGGCTCGCTTTTCTACGAGATGTGCCGCGAGGCCGGCGTGACCTACACCTCCCTTGCCGATCTGCCTGCCGCGCGGGAGCAGATCGCGCGCCGCTTTGCCGCCGAGCTCGACTTTCTCGCCGGGCTCCCGACCGTCCTCGCCGCCCCGCAGTACACCTTCGTCCACGGCGGTCTCCCCTGCCCCGAGGACGAGCTCGACACCCTCACCACCCGCAACGCCTACGACTGCCTCAAATACGACGACTTCCGCGGTGACCTCGCCGCGCGGCAGGCGCCCCGCTTCTCCCGCCCGGTCATCGTCGGCCACTGGCCCGTCGCCCTCTATCGCCGGACGATCCCCGAACACAACCCACTGGTCGACGATCGCTTCAACGTCATCAGCATCGACGGCGGCTGCGGCCTCAAGCGGGACGGCCAGCTCAACGCGCTGATCCTCACCCCCGACGACGGCGGGCTCGCGTGGGACAGCGTCGACGACCTCCCCACCGTCCGCGCCCTCGACGCGCAGGCGGCCTCAGCCGACTCCATCAGCATCAACTGGGGCGACAACGAGGTGCGCCGCCTCGACGACAGCGCCGAAGCCCGCCCGGGCTATGCCCTGATCGAGCACATCCGTACCGCCCGCCGCCTGTGGATCCCCGACGACGACTTCTACACCGACGACGAAGGCCGTCTCTACTGCCGCGAGATGACCGACTACGCCCTCCCTGTCCAACCGGGTGACACCCTCTCGCTGGTCAAAGCCATGCCCGACGCCGCGATTGTGAAGAAGAACGGCGTGGTCGGCTGGTACCGCAGGCGGTGGGAATGACCGCATCGAGAAAAGAACCGACGCTTTCGCGTCGGTTCTTTTCCGCATCAATAATTCTCCGCCTTGATCTCGAAGTACGCCTTCGGATGGGCACATACCGGACATACCTCGGGAGCCTTCTTGCCGACCATGATGTGGCCGCAGTTGCGGCACTTCCAGATGGTGTCGCCGTCGCGGGAGAAGACGATGCCCTCCTCGATGTTGGCCAGCAGACGGCGGTAGCGCTCCTCGTGCTCTTTCTCGATCTTCGCGACCTGCTCAAAGAGGAACGCGATCTTGGTGAAGCCCTCCTCACGGGCCTCACGGGCGAAGGTGGCGTACATGTCGGTCCACTCGTAGTTCTCACCGTCGGCGGCGTCGGCAAGGTTGGTCATGGTGTCCGGCACCTCACCGTCGTGGAGCAGCTTGAACCACATCTTGGCGTGCTCCTTCTCATTCTCTGCAGTCTCGGTGAAGAGCGCCGCGATCTGCTCATAGCCTTCCTTCTTTGCCTTGGAGGCGTAGTAGGTATACTTGTTGCGCGCCTGCGATTCGCCGGCGAAAGCGGCGGCGAGATTGGCCTCGGTTTTGCTTCCTTTCAGATCCATGGTTGATCCTCCTGTGTGTTTTCTTCAATTGTAACACAAGATATGATTTTGTCAAGCACTTTTGGATATTTTTTTTTGACTTTCGCAAGAAAACTGGACATTTCGCCGAATCTGTGCTATCATAAAGGAAACCGACCGCACAAGCAAAGGGGAGCCCGCCATGCACACAGATCACCGCAATCGCATCAGCCGGATCGGGCTGATGCTGTCCGGCGCCGCCGTATTGGCCACCGCCGCAGTCGCCGCGCTGCGGGCGAACATCCACGCAGGGATCTGGTTCACCTGCGCGCTGGGCGGGCTCCTGCTGCTCTGGGGACTGCTGCGCTCCTGGCTGCCGCAGTGGCTGCGCGCCATCCTCACGGTGGGGGTGACAGCGGCGGCGGTCTGGGTGATGGCCTTCTATCTTTACGGTGCGATCGACACGGTCGACTACCGTGAGGACGCGGTGATCGTGCTGGGCACCGGTATCCGCGGGAGCGAACTGAGCGACAGCCTGCAAAACCGGCTCGACCGCGCAGTCGCCTATCACACCCGAAACCCCGACGCGCTCATCGCGGTCAGCGGCGGGCAGGGCCCGCAGGAGGACATCCCCGAAGGGGTGGCCATGGAGCGCTATCTGCTGGAGCAGGGCATCCCGCCCGAGAAGATCATCCGCGAAACGGTCTCGTCCAGCACAACCGAGAATTTCCGCCTGACTCTCCCTCTGCTCGACGCGCACTTCGCGGACGAATACCGCATCGCCGTGATCTCGAGCGACTTTCATCTCTTCCGCGCCGGCCTCATCGCCGCCGACTGCGGCTTCGCCGACGCCACCCATGCCCACGCCCCGACACCGTGGTACATGATCCTCCCCAACGGCCTGCGGGAGTGCGCCGCGCTGGTCAAATATTGGCTCAAGTTGTGATAAAACCTATTGTTTTTTATGGCTTACGTAACATAGATGCAACGTGAAATCTGCAATACAATAACATGTGACGTAAAATTGATTCTATAGGGGCGGCCCTGTGTGGCCGCCCGCCACAAATAATAACAGGTCGTTTCATCCGGCATGATGTGTTTGGAACGGGCGGCCACACAGGTGTATAGTGTAGTAAGATAGTATACAGGTAGTGCAAGGACATTGTAAACAGTTTTGTGATAAAATAAG
>JAFTOI010000026.1 GCA_017463865.1 Clostridia bacterium
GGCGGCCAGCCGGACGGGCTCGGGCGCGGCGGCGTCGACCAGGATGCCGATGGTACAGGATCGGTCAAAGAGCAGCATAGCGAAACACCTCTTCTCATGCGGTTTGTTTTGCCATTATACCACATTCACCCCTGCGGCCGCAATTGCAGATTCGGCGAAAAATAGCACAATTCGACCAGACGGTTGACAAAGTGCGCCGACTGTGCTATCATGAAGCGGGGGTGATACCATGGAGCATGAACCGAGCGGCAGATCGGTCACCTTTGCGGCCGACAGCATCGACGTGCTGAAGGTCACACGCAACCGCAACTACACCAATTCGCAGAGCCACGGCCGAAGCCGGCACAGCTTTATCTACACCAACACCGGCTGCATGCGCTATACTTTTCTCTCGGGCGAGACCGACAGCATCTCGGCCGCGGCCGGGGAGCTGGTCTTCATTCCGCAGAAATGCGCACATTTCAGCACCTATCTGGCCGACGCGACCGAGGTCAAAATCATCCAATTCGACCTCTCGGCCGGCGCACTGCCGGCCTATCTGACGTCCCCGCAGAAGCTCGAGCTGCACCGCGCGGACGAGGCGATCGACGCCTTTTTCGACCCGCTGGCAGACCGGCATCCGTTCTATCTGCTCTCCTGCCTCTATGCCCTTCTGTGGCAGATCGACGACGCACAGGCACGCCGGCCGTCGAAGTATCAGAAGCTGCAGCGGGCGCTGGACGAGATGGCCGAGCATTACGCGGAAAACGAGAAGATCGCGCACTATGCCGCGCTGTGCGGCATGAGCGAGACCGGCTTCCGCCGGCTTTTCCGCGCGTACACGGGGCTCTCTCCCGTCGAATACCGCAACCACCTGCGGCTGAGCCGGGCGAAGATCAAGCTGCAGAGCGGCGAATACAATGTCTCGGAGGCGGCCGAGATGTCGGGCTTCACCAATCTCTCCTTCTTCATCCGGCTGTACAAGAAAAAGTACGGGCACACACCAAAGAAAGAATAAAAAAGACGCACATGTGACAGCGCACATGTGCGTCTTTTTGCTGGTTTACAGCATGGTCTTTCTCAGCTCTTCACCCGATTTTGCGCTCAGCAGGGCCGGCGCGACGTCGAAGACGGTCTTGCAGCCCTTATCGCCGGCCTGCGCCATGCGGTAGGCGGCGCGGGCGTAGGCGACCAGCACCGACGCGGTGAACTCGGGGTTTGAATCCAGCTTGAGGCTGTACTCGATGACGTGCTTATGCTCACCGGAAAGGCCGGTCTTGCCGGTGCGGATGACGAAGCCGCCGTGCGGGATGCCGCTGTGCTTCTCGCGCAGCTCAGCCTCGGTGATGAAGTGGACGGTGGTATCGTAGTCGGCGAAGTAGTTGGGCATCGACTTGATCTCTTCCTCTATCTTCGCGCGGTCGGCGCCCTCCTCGGCGACGACGAAGCACTCGCGGGTGTGCTTCTCACGGGTGGTCAGGTCGGGGTTGGTGCCGCTGCGGACGGCGTCGAGCGCAGCCTCGACCGGGATGGTGTACTGCTTGCCGTCGCGCACGCCCTTGACGCGGCGGATGGCGTCGGAGTGTCCCTGGCTCACGCCCTTGCCCCAGAAGGTGTAGTCGCGGCCGTCGACGAGGATGGACGACGCATACAGGCGGTTGAGCGAGAACATACCGGGGTCCCAGCCCACCGAGATGATGCCCACCTTGCCCGACGCCTGCGCGGCGGCGTCAACGGCGGCGAAATGCTCGGGGATCTTGGCGTGGGTGTCGAAGCTGTCGATGACGTTGAACATCGACGCCAGCGCGGGGGTCTGGGTGGGGAGGTCGGTGGCGCTGCCGCCGCAGATGACCATGACGTCGATGCGGTCGGTCCAGGCGGAGACGTCGTCAGCTGAGGCGACCGGCACGCCGGGGGTGGCGATCTTCAGCGCGACGGGGTCACGGCGGGTGAAGACAGCGGCCAGCTCAAGGTCAGGGTTCTGGCGGATGGCGGCCTCGACGCCGCGGCCGAGGTTGCCGTAACCGAAAATACCAATGCGAATGCTCATAGTTTGCTCCATATTCGTAAGAGTGTCGGCCGTGCGGCCGTTTGGGTGGTAATATTGTACCACAAATCGGCCGGGATTTCAATGTGGTAAAGGAAAAAAGTGGCGGGCGCAGCCGGCATTTTTTTGGCAAATCTGCCCGTACCGATCTCTTGACATTTCGCCCCGGCTGTGCTATCATAGACCCAACAACACGCAAAGGAGCGGCATCATGATCGACATCGGAAACGTATTCATTTTATGCGACAGCTATTCCACCTTCGAGGGGCACATCCCCGCGGGGTATCACCCGTATTACACGAGCGCCGGCCGGCCGGAGACCGACGTTGACCGCGTGGAGCAGACCTGGTGGCATCAGCTCATCGCCGAGACGCAGTCGGAGCTGGTACTCAACTGCAGCTGGTCGGGGACGACCATCTGCCACACTGGCTACAAGGGGGAGGACTGCGCGGCGAAGTCCTTCGTTGCGCGTCTGGACAAGCTGATCGGGGAGGGCTGGTTTGCCGCGAACCGCATCGACACGCTGTTTGTGTTCGGCGCGACCAACGACTCGTGGGCCGGCTCGCCGGTGGGCGAGCCGATGGACGAGGGCTGGGTGAAGGCCGATCTGTACAAGGTTCTGCCCGCGGTGGGCTATCTGACGCACCGTTTGGCCGAGACACTGCCCGAAGCGCGGCTGATCTTCATCCTCAACACAGGGCTGAAGCCCGAGATCGCGGATGGGATCCGCGCCGCCTGTGCGCACAATGGCGTGGAGGTGCTCGAGCTGCACGACATCGACAAGCAGCACGGGCATCCGACGATCCAGGGCATGGGCGAGATCAAGGAGCAGGTACTGGCCTATCTGGCCAAATAACGAAAGCTAAACAGCCCGTCATCGTGGGATGGCGGGCTGTTGTTGTGCGTCAGGCCTGCGCGTCGGCGATGATCGCTGCGCCGGCTGAGGTGCCGATGCGGTCGGCGCCGGCTTCGATGAGCGCCTTGGTCTGGGCGTAGGTCTTGATGCCGGCGGAGGCTTTGAGTTGGGCGCCGTTCGAGAGATTGGCCTTCATCAGCGTGATATCCTCGACGGTGGCGGCGCCGGCCGAGACGCCAGTGCAGGTCTTGACGAAGTGCGCGCCGGCCTCGCAGGCGAGGCGGGTGGCGAGGGCCTTTTCGTCGTCGGTCAGCAGGCCCGTCTCGATGATGACCTTCACCGTGCGCTTGCCCGCGGCGGCCACAACAGCCGCGATCTCGGCGCGGACATAGTCGGCGTCGCCGTCCTTGAGGCGGCCGACGTTGATGACCATGTCGAACTCCTCACAGCCCAGCGCGTAGGCGTCCTTGGTCTCGGCAACCTTGGTGGCCATGGTGTTCTGGCCGAGCGGGAAGCCGATGACGGTGCATACCTTGACGTCGCTGCCGGCGAGCAGCTCACGCGCCAGCGCGATATTGCAGGGATTGACGCAGACCGATGCAAAGTCGTATTGCCGGGCCTCGGCGCAAAGCTTTTCGATGTCGGCGTGGGTGGCGAAAGGCTTGAGGTTGGTGTGGTCAATGTATTTGTTCAGCGGTTTCATGGGCGGTTCTCCTTTTGTTGATATGGGGCTCTGGGGAAATTATATCACGCGCAGTCGGGGTTGTCAATTCCAAAGGTAACCAAAGTTGGGGCAGATCGTTTGGACAATGCGCCGGAAAAATGTGAAAACTTTTCGTTTCCCCTTGATAATATCGGCGTGATATTGTATAATAAGGATAACTTTTGCATTGGAGGCAGCGCTATGCATCTTTCCACTTCCACCTGTCTTTTCCCCGGCCGCCGGCAGGGCGGGCGAACGTCCATCCTTGAGGCCATTGACCTCTGTTACGATGCCGGATTCCGTCACCTCGATCTCAACTTCGGCGGGGCCGGCAACATCCGCGGCGGCAGCGAGCTCTGCGCCGACGACTGGGAGGCGAAGATTGACGCCATCGGCAACCGTGCGGCGCAGCTGGGCATCGTCTTTACCCAGTCGCACGCCCCCTTCGACTCCAACCTCTACCGCAACGACGTCTCCCCCGCCCTCACCGACGAATACCGCACCTGGTTCCGCGAAGCGACCCGCCGCGCCATCGTCGCCTCGGGCACGCTTGGCGTGAAGTGGATCGTCAACCACGCGCAGACGGCGACGGTCGAGGATGTGATGAACATGGACGCGAACATCCGCGCCAACGTCGACTTTTTCGGCTGGCAGATCGAGCTGGCGAAGCAGTACGGCGCGGGCATCGCCATCGAGAACATGGCGGAGTTCAATCCCGGCAAAACCAAGCGCCGCTTCACGGCGACGGTCGAGGAGCAAATCGCGATCATCGACACCATCCATGATCCGTCCTGCGGCGGCGCGTGGGACTTCGGCCACGCGGAGCTGGTCTACCGCGACCAGGTGGAGCCGCTGCGCAAGCTGGGCAAGCGGCTGAAGGCGACGCATGTGCAGGAGAACGACAAGGCGCACGACGACCACTACATCCCCTTCGTGCGAGGCACGACGCCCTGGGAGAAGCTGATGCCCCTGCTGAAGGAGATCGGCTACGAGGGCGACTTCACCTACGAGTGCCACGGGTTCATGGCCGGGGTGCCGGATGCCATGCGGCCTCGCGCGGCGAAGTTCGCGTATGAGGTGGGGATGTACTGTATTAAGCTTTACGACGAGGCGTAAGCAGGTCGGTTGCGCCCCGCCCTATCGGGAGGGGACACCTCATCCGTCACCTGCGGTGACAGCCTTCCAGCTGAGCTTCGCTCAGCCCAAGGGGAAGGCTGCAATATACAGCAAACCTTGGTAAGCCTTCCCCTTGAGGGGAAGGTGGCTTGGCCGCAAGGCCAAGACAGATGAGGTGCCCCTACCAAACAAACATACAAAAGGAGTGAGAAGATGAAACGCCAGGTCGTCGGCATCCTTGCGCACGTTGACGCGGGAAAGACCACGCTGTCCGAGGCCATGCTCTACCTGTCGGGCAGGATCCGGCGGCTGGGGCGGGTCGATCACCGCGACACCTACCTCGACACCAATCCGATGGAGCGGGAGCGGGGCATCACCATCTTCTCCAAGCAGGCCCGCATGACGGTGGGGGATACCGACTTTGTCCTGCTCGACACCCCCGGCCATACTGACTTCTCGGCCGAGGCTGAGCGGTCGCTGCAGGTGCTTGACTACGCCATCCTCGTCATCAGCGGCACCGACGGCGTCCAGAACCACACGCTCACCCTCTGGCAGCTCCTGCGCACCTACCGCGTGCCCACCTTCCTTTTCATCAATAAAATGGACCTCCCCACCCGCGGGGAGGAAGCCCTCGCCGCCGAGCTTGCCGCCAAGCTCGATCCCGGCTGCATGCCCTTCTTCACCGGCGAAAAGCCCGATGTGCGCGACGAGCGGCTGGCCATGGCCGACGAGGTGCTGATGGAGCTCTACCTCGAGACCGGCAGTCTCGACATGGCCGCATTTGCCGGCCTTGTTGCCGCCCGCCGCGTCTTCCCCTGCTTCTTCGGCTCAGCCCTGCGCCTCGACGGCGTAGCAGAATTCCTGACCGCCCTCGATCAGCTCACCCTCGCCCCCCTCTATCCCGACGAGTTCGGCGCGCGGGTCTACAAAATCGCCTACGACGGCACCGGGGCAAGCGCCCGCATGACCTATCTCAAGCTGACCGGCGGCTCGCTCTCGGTGCGGGACGAGCTGACCTATCTCGCCGCCGACGGCACGCCGGTGCGCGAAAAGGTCGCGCAGATCCGGCTCTACTCGGGCGACAAGTTTACGCAGGTCGACCGCGTCGAGGCGGGGGACATCTGCACCGTCATCGGCCTGTCGGCCACCTGGGTGGGCATGGGCCTCGGCGCCGAGCCCGACGCCGCTCGCCCCGTCCTCGAGCCGGTGCTGACCTACCGCCTTCGTCTGCCCGACGGGTGCGATCCCGTCCTCTACTACCCTCGGCTCAAGCAGCTGGAGGAGGAGGACCCCGCCCTCCATCTGCGCTGGGATGAGCACCTCGGCGACATCTACGCAGGCCTGATGGGCGAGGTGCAGATCGAGGTGCTCACCCGGCGCGTCAAGGAGCGCTTCGATATCGACATCACCGTCGACGCCGGGCGCATCCTCTACAAGGAGACCATCGCCGCACCCGTCGAGGGGGTCGGCCACTTCGAGCCCCTGCGCCACTACGCCGAGGTACACCTCTGGCTCGAGCCCCTGCCCGAGGGGAGCGGCCTCATCTTCGACACCCGCTGCCCCGAGGATGCGCTCGACCGCAACTGGCAGCGGCTGATCCTCACCCACCTCGGTGAGCGCGTCCATCGCGGCGTCCTCACCGGCGCGCCGCTGACCGACGTCAAGATCACTCTCCTCTGCGGCCGCGCCCACCTTAAGCACACCGACGGCGGCGACTTCCGCGAGGCCACCGGCCGCGCCGTGCGGCAAGGGCTGATGCAGGCCGAGTCGGTGCTGCTCGAGCCCTTCTACCGCTACCGCCTCGAGCTGCCCGCCGCCTGTGTCGGCCGCGCGATCAACGACATGCAGGCACGCTCGGCCACCGTCGCCGTCGAGGACGGCAACGGGGAAGAAGCAGTCCTCACCGGCCGCGTCCCGGTCGCCGGCATGCGGGACTATCTGCGTGAGATGATGGCCTACACCCACGGCCTTGGACGGCTGTGGTGTACCTTCGACGGCTATGCGCCCTGTGCCAACGCTGCCGAGATTATCGCCGAGGCCGGCTACTCGCCCGAAAATGACCTCGATAACCCGCCCCACTCGGTCTTCTGCGACCACGGTGCGGGCTTCACCGTCCCGTGGGACAAGGTCCGCGACTATATGCACCTCGACAGCGGCATCCTGCGAACGCAGGCCGTCGACGAGCCCCTGCTTCCCTCGGTGCGCACCATCGCACGCAGCTACAGCCTGAACGACGACGAGCTCGAGGCCATTATGCTCCGCACCTTCGGCCCGGTCAAGCGGCGGCAGTACACACCCCCCCGCGTGGTCGGCGGCACGAAGCCCGACCGTGCCCCCAAGCCCAAGGCCGACGCCCTCATCATCGACGGCTACAACGTCATCTTCGCCTGGGATTTCCTCAAATCCATGGCCGAAGCCAGCCTCGAGGGCGCGCGGGAGACGTTGATGGGCATCCTCGACAACTACGTCGCCTACACCAAGGCCGATGTCACCCTCGTCTTCGACGCTTACAACGTCGAGCGCAATGACGGCCGCGAGGAGCCCCGCAACGGCTACCGCGTCATCTACACCGCACAGGACGAGACTGCCGACGCCTACATCGAGCGGCTGATGCATGAGCTTGAGCCGAAGCACAACCTCCGCGTCGTTACCTCCGACCGCCTCATCCAGCTCTCCGCCGTCCACGCCGGCGTGCTCCGTCTCTCAGCGCGGGAGTTTCACGAAGAGATCCTGCGCGTCAGCGCAGAGATCACTGCGTTTATTCGCAAATTGGAAGCGACAAAATGATTGTTCAACGCACGAATTTACAGTTTGTTCACACAGAAATTGGCCACATATTACCATTTTGAAAGGATGACTGCCATGAAACGCTATCTTCTCCCCGAAACGGGCACCGACTACAAAGCCAACCTCCACTGCCACTCGACCCTCTCGGACGGCAAGCTCACCCCCGAGGAGATCAAGGACGCCTACCGTGCCCGCGGCTACGCCATCGTCGCCTACACCGACCACGACGTCCTCATCCCCCACAATGACCTCGCCGAGGCCGACTTTCTCCCCCTCAACGGCTACGAGCTGGCCGTCAGCGACAAGAACGACACCGTGGGGCGCACCTGCCACTTCTGCTTCATCGCCCGCGATCCCGATAACTTCAAGCAGGAGTGCGTCTACCCGTCGCGCTACCTGCCCGAGGGCACCGAGGCCCCCTTTGCGAAGCACTACACCCCCGCCTGCATCTCGTCGATGATGCAGACCGGCCGCGACGCCGGCTTCTTTGTCACCTACAACCACCCCTCCTGGTCGCAGGAACGCTACCCCGAGTACACCGCCTACCACGGCATGCACGCCATGGAAATGGTCAACTTCGGCTGCAAGATCGTCGGCTACGACGACACCAACAGCCGCGTGTATGACGACATGCTCCGCGCCGGCGAGCGCATCTACTGCGTCGCCACCGACGACAACCACAACAAGCACCCGCTGGACAGCCGCCACTGCGACTCCTTCGGCGGCTTCACGATGATTCGCGCCGACAAACTCGAGTACCGCACGATCACCGACGCCCTTTTCGCCGGCAATTTCTACGCCTCCGAGGGGCCGACGATCGGCGAGCTGTGGCTTGAGGACAACACGGTGCACATCACCTGCTCGCCGGCCGACAGGATCACGCTGACCACCGACTTCCGCCGCGCGTGCATCGCGCTGGCCGAGGACGCGCTCCTGACTGAGGCGAACTTTACCCTCAGCGGCGAGGAGAAGTATTTCCGCCTCACGGTGGTCGATGCCGGCGGCAGGATGGCGTTTACCAATGCTTATTTTGTGGATTGAAGCGGAGCTGCACAGATAAGCGTTTCCGCAAACTTTTTCGCCCTCTCGGGCGAGCCGGAGGGGGGACCATCTCAAACGCCGAAGTTCCCCCCTCCGGCACCACCCTCTCCTTGGCTGACGCCGAAGTTGAACGTCAGCTGCACGCTGGAATTCCGGCGGAGCCAAGGGGATGGGGTGGGTGAGGAGGGCGCCGCAGCGACCTCCGAGGGCGGGGAAGGAACTTCGGCGTTTGAGATGGTCCTTCCCCGCCCTACCGCGCGGAAGCGCGGAAAACTTTGATCAAACCGAACAACTATGCCAGCATAAGGAGGACCCCCCATGACCCTCACCCTTGATCAGATCAGATCGGTCACGGTCGGCGCGACGGCGGTGCGCCGCGAGGCCGACGGCATCCACTTCGCCAAGTGCACCGACGCGCAGGTCGCGGCCTGGGGTGCGCTCAACAAGGATCTCGGCCTTCGCGCCCAGACAACCTCCGGCGTCCGCCTCGACTTCCACACCGACTCTCGCCGCATCCGCGTCATGGCGCCCGCCGGCGGCAAGTTTGAGCTGCTCATTGACGGCCTGCTGCGCCTCGCCTGCCCCGGCGACCGCGATGTCAACGCCCCCATCGAGGCCGACCTCTGCGACGAGCTGGGCGAGTTCGGCGGCAGCCACCGCGTCACCCTCGCCTTCCCCAGCCACACCGTCGGTGTCCTCGGCTCGGTCGAACTCGACGACGGCGCGGCGCTCGAGCCCCACGTCTTCGACCGGAAGATGCTCTTCATCGGCGACTCAATCACCCAGGGCTGGCAGTCGCACTACGACACCGCCGCCTACGCGTGGCGGGTGTCGAACTTTTTCAACGCCGACAGCATCATCCAGGGCATCGGCGGGGCCTACTACCACCCCTCCACCTTCGACATCATCGACTATGACCCCGACATCGTCCTCGTCGCCTACGGCACCAACGACTTCGGCCACAAGAAGACGCTGGAGCAGTTCCGCGCGCTGATCGCCGGCTACCTTGACCCGCTGGCGCAGACCTACGCCGGCAAGCAGATCTTCATCCTCTCCCCCATCTGGCGCGGCCAGCGGGAGGGCAAGACGATGGGCAGCTTCGCCGACTGCCGCCGCGTGATCGCCGAGGAGGCGGAGAAGCGCGGCTTCGTCCACATCGACGGTCTCCGGCTCGTCCCCGCCATGCCCGAGATGATGGCCGACGGCTGGCTGCATCCGAATGACGTCGGGTTCAGCTACTTCGCCGAAAATCTCGTGCGCGAGCTGCAGAAGTACATCTGATGGAGCAGGCAGCCATGAAACACACCAAACGGCTGATCGCCCTGCTGGCGGCTGCTGCGCTTCTGTGCGCCTGCAGCAGGCAGGATGCGTCCGCCCTGCCCGACACCACAGCGGCACCGGCTGCGACAGAATCCATCGCGAAACCGGAGACGACCGTCGAAACCACCGTTCCCGAGACGACGGCCCCCGAGACCACCGCGCCGGCCCCAACGCCGATCAATCTGGTCACGGACGGCAAGGCAGACTATGTCATCGTCTGCCCCGAGCACGCCACCGACGCGGAGCGCAAGGCAGCCGCCGCGATCCGGGACGGCATCTTCAAACAGACCGGAGAGGTGCTCTCCATCAAAAACGACTGGATCAAGGCAGGCGGAACATATGACGCCGCGGCCCGCGAGATCCTGATTGGCGGCTGCGCCCAGTCCGAGGTCGAAACGGTGCGCAGCGACATGCGCTACAGCGAATACGCAGTTCGCTTCTGCGGCAGCAAGCTGGTGGTGACGGCATGGAGCGATGACGCGCTCTCCCGCGCCGCCTCCCTCCTGCTTGGCGACCTGCAGATCACGGGCGGCACCGTGACGCTCTCCTCCGACTACAGCCTGACCGGCGGCACCGACAACATGATCGACCTGCTTCCCCGCTACACCGGCGGCAGAGTGAGCAATGTGGTCGACTGCGCCGACGACAACCGGATGCTGTACATCACCAACACCACCGCCGACGAATATCGCGCCTACTGCAAGCAGCTTGAGGCAGCCGGTTTTACCCTGTACACCGAGCGGGAGGCGGCGGGAAATCTGTTCGCCACCTACACCAGCGAAAAGCATACCGTCACGGCCTATTACACCGCCTGCGACGCCGAGGCCCGCGTCATCATCGAGCCGGCCTCCGCTCTGCCTCCGCGTGCTGAGGACACCACCACCACGAATGACAAGTACGAGCCCGCCGTCCGCATGGTCGGCCTTGAGTACAACTACAACGGCGACGGCTACAACCAGATCGGCCTGATGCTGCTCTTCCGCCTGCCCGACGGACGGCTGATCGTCGTCGACGGCGGCAGCTATGTGGCCAAAAATGCCGCGCTCCTGTACAAGAACATGCGCGAGCTGGCGCCCGACAAGGACAACATCGTCATCGCCGCCTGGGTGCTGACCCATGCGCACGGCGACCACACCGGCGGCTACAACCAGTTTGCCGAGGTCTACGCCGGCCGGATCAAGGTCGAGCGGGTGATCCACAACTTCACCACCAAGGCACAGTACGCGCTGGTCAACGACTACGGCCGGGACGACCAGTCCCGCGAAACGGCCGAAAAGCTGGCCGACGCCGTCATCAAGGCGCACAACGGCCAGCTCTACCACTTTGGCGGCGCGACGATGGAGATCCTCTACACCTTCGAGGACTTCGAGCCCGAGGCCCTGCCCTTCCACAACACGACCTCGCTGATCTTCCGCATCTCGATGGGCGGCCAGACCGTGATGGTACTGGGTGACGCCTACACCCTCTCGAATGGTATCGTGTCGAAAATGTACGGCAGCTACCTCAAGTCGGACATCGTGCAGGTGTCCCACCACGGCTATGTGGGCGGTACCGTCGAGGTCTATTCCCTTATCGACGCCGACACGGCCATCTGGCCGGGCGGCTTGCGCAATTTTGACAAGCTCAGCATCCGCGATGAAAATACCTACGTCGTCAAGAACGCCCGCGATCTGTATATCGCCGGCGACGATGTGGTCACGCTGACCCTGCCCTACACGCCGGTCGGCAACAACCCCAAATATGCCGGATGATCCCATCCGCCATAAATATATCCCCAAAGGAGCACGCCCATGAAAAACCTGAAATGGCTGATCGCCCTGCTGGCGGCATCGACACTCTTCTGTGCCTGCCAGAAGCAGGAGACGCCCAACACCACTGACACCACCGATACGACTGCGGCTGCCGAGACCACGGTACCTGCGCCCGCCACCATTGATCTTGTTGCCGGAGGCGAGGCAAAGTACGTCATCGTCCGCCCCGAGAGTGCCACCCAGGCTGAGATCGACGCGGCCATCGCCATCCGTACGGAGATCGAGTCGCTGACCGGCGTCGCGCCGACGCTGACCACCGACTGGATCAAGCGCGGCCAGGAATACGACTCGTCCACCCTCGAGATCCTCGTCGGCGGCTGCGGCCAGCCCGAGGTCGCCGAGGTGCGCAGCACCATCGGCTACGGCGACTACGCCGTCAAGCCCTGCGGCAACAAGCTGGTCGTCACCGCATGGGGCGATCAAGGCGTCACCGCTGCCGCCCACTACTTCAAGAGCTCCCTCAAGGAGCACAGCGCCGCTGGCTCGCTGGCGCTGCCCGCCGACTTTGCCCTCTCGGGGACGTCGAACAAGATGGTCAATCTGCTGCCCCTCTACGCCGGCGGCGAGATCGGCGCCATCGTCGATGTAGCCGACGACAACCAGATGGTCTACATCACCGACACGACGGCAGAGGAGTACACCGCCTACCGCAAGCAGCTTGAGACGGCCGGCTACACCCTCTACACCGAGCGCAAGGTCGAGAAGAATCTCTTCGCAACCTACACCAATGCCCAGAATACCGTGACCGCCTACTACACAGCCTGCGACGGCGAGACCCGCATCATCATCGAGCCGGCCTCTGCCCTGCCTCCGCGCGCTGAGGATACCACCACCGCGGGCGACAAGTACGAGCCTGCTGTCCGCATGGTCGGTCTTGAGTACAACTACAGCGGCGACGACTACAACCAGATCGGTCTGTTCCTCATCTTCCGCCTGCCTGACGGCCGTCTGATCGTCGTCGACGGCGGCGGCTACTATGATAAGAACACCTCCCTCATCATGCAGAATCTGCAGGAGATGGCGCCCGACAAGGACAACATCACCATCGCGGCCTGGATGCTGACTCATGCCCACGGCGACCACACCGGCGGCTTCATCAAATTCGCCAACGCCTACGGCACCAAGGTCACGGTCGAGCGTGTGATCTGCAACTTTACCACCAAAGCACAGTACGCGCTCGTCAACGACTACGGCCGCGACGACCAGGCCCGCACGGCTGCCGCCACGCTCGCAAAGGAGGTCATCAAGGCGCATAACGGCCAGATCTATCACTTCGGCGGCGCAACCATGGAGATCCTCTATACCTTCGAAGACTTCGAGCCCGAGGCACTGCCCTATCACAACACCACCTCGCTGGTCTTCCGCATCTCGATGGGCGGCCAGACCGTGATGGTGCTCGGCGACGCCTACACCCTTTCGAACAACATCATGTCGTCCATGTATGGGGACTACCTCAAGTCGGACATCGTGCAGGTCACCCACCACGGCTATCAGGGCGGTACGGTGCAGGTCTACAACCTTATCAACGCCGACACGGCCATCTGGCCCGGCGGCGTGCGCAACTTTGACAAGCTCAGCGCCCGCACCGAGAACGCGCATGTCATCAAGATCTCCCGCGACCTCTACATCGCCGGTGATGACGCCATCACGCTGACCCTGCCCTACACCGTGCAGAACAACAACAAGTATTACGCCGGGTAAGCGGAGACACGCCATGAAACTTCTGATTTTCACCGACTCCCATTATTGCAGCAAGGAGGTGGCCTGCAGGACCCGCCGTCCGCTGCTCTCCTACGGCAAGGTCGACGCCATGCTGACCGCCTGCCCCCACGCCGATATGCTCCTGTGTCTGGGCGACTTCATCGACGACGGCGGCGATCATGCGGCCAACGTCGCCCACACCGAGGCGCTGATGACCCGCATCCGCGAGGCGGGGCTGCCCTTCTGCACACTGATGGGCAACCACGACTGCCACGCCTTCACCCGCGCTGAATTTGACCGTCTCACCGGCGGCGCGGTGCCTCCCTTCGTTCTGCGTAACGGTGAAACGGCACTGATCTTCCTCGACGCCGGCTACAGCGACGACGGCAGTCGGTACGAGCCGGGCAAGATCGACTGGAAGAACTGCTATCTGCCTCCGGCCGAGCTGGAGCAGCTGCGCGAAGTGCTGGCTGATCCGGGCGTGCGGGATGCTTACGTCTTCGTTCACCAGAACCTCGACCCCGGGGTGCAGGTTGACCACATCATCCGCAACGCCGCCGACGCCCGGGCGATCATCGCCGCGAGCGGCAAGGTGCGCGCGGTCTATCAGGGGCACTACCACCACGGCCACGAGGCTGTGGTGGACGGCATCCCCTACATCACCCTCCGCGCCATGTGCGAGGGGGAGGAGAACAGCTACCGCGTGGTGGAGATCTGACGCCCCAAAGTAAGCCAAAAGCCATCCGAACATTCGGATGGCTTTTTTCGTTATCCCTGCTTCTCCGCCATGACCGACAGGCGGTACGCGCAGGGCCAGGCGACGAGCCAGTCGTTAAGGTCGCCGCGGCCGCAGTCCTTTGAGAAGATCCAGCGGCAGTGGAAGAGGGCTTCGTTCTGTGCGCCGGGGGCGCGCAGACGGCCGTGCATCTCCAGCGTACCATCGCTGACGTACTGGTTTGCGCCCCGCCACATCCAGTCAGCGCGCACGTTCCAGCGGCTGTCGCCGGTCAGCGCCGCGAGACGGCGCAGATAGGGGACGAGCAGCAGGCCGTATTCGTCGAGGTGGTGATGCTGGGCCGAGACGGCGGTCATGCCCTTGACGCTGACGCCGAGGCGGCTGATGTCGCAGTCAGCGGGGTAGAGGGGCTGGTAGTGGTACATCCACGCGGTGAAATAGTAGGCTGCCTTCTCGGCGATGGTGAGCCAGTGCTGCTCGCGCGTCAGCTCGAACAGCTGCAGGCCGGCGATGAGCAGGGGCGTGGCGGTTTCCTTGTCGACGCAGCAGGTGTCGAGCGCCCCGGCGGTGCAGACGAATTGGTCGAGGTCGCGGGAAGCGTAGAGGTCGAGCGCCTTTTTCGCGGTGTCGAGGTATCGCTTGTCCCCCGTCTCGCGGTACATCTCGCAGAGCGGCAGGATCACGAACGCGCCGATGGTGCCGCCCTCGTCGAGACAAGTGCCGTCAAGCCGCCACTGCTTACCGAAGGCGAAGTCGGGCGAGTAGTGCTCGACGAAGAAGTCGCAGAGTCCCTGCGCGGCGGCGAGGTAAGCCGGGCGGTCGATGCCGAGCTCGCGCAGCGCCCGCCAAACGCGGATCAGCTCATACGCGCCGTAGCCCATGTTGCAGGTGTCGGCGGTGGCTTCGGTGAGATTTTCGCAGTGCTTCAGCTGGGCGGCCAGCAGACCGGACGGCGCGGTGCAGGAGGCGACGCGGGTGTCGAGGATCTCGAGGGCGTCGTCGAGGTTCTGCCGGTTGCCGGTGCGGCGGTAGTCCTCGATCAGCATACGGGAGAAGAGTACATTCTGCCCGCACCAGCCGAGCTCGAAGCAGTTGTCGCCGCGGTAGGCGAAGCCGCCCTCAATGGGGGAAAAGCCAATGATGAAGCCCTTCTTCTTCGTCCCGTCGGCACAGGTGTAATGGGTGATGAGCGATCGCGCGAAGCTGATCGAGTCGCGCCAGAGGCGCGCCTCGTCGGGCGCGGGGGCCGGCTTGGCGGTGAAGAGCGAAAGCGCGGCGTCGAGGGTATCGCAGATGCCGTAGTTGGCCCAGCGCGGGCGGGAGACAACGAGGTGGAAGGTGAGGGTCACCGTCCCGCCGGGGGCGAGGGTGCGCCAGGTCTCGCAGCCCTCGGCGTATTTGTCGCGGCCCGAGTAGGTGACGGGAGCCTCGCGGACGGGATACCACAGCTGCTGGTGATAGTGCCCGTCCTCGACGTAGACACAGCAGGAAGCGGCCAGCGACGCCTCATCGCAGTCGGCGGCGAAGAGGGAGGAGGCGAAGTCGGCGTTCTCGACGACGGTGCAGGCTGGGATGGCCTCGCGGTCGTAGGCGAAGATCCAGCGCGCGCCGTCGCGGGTCAGCCCCTTGGGCTCGAGCCCCGCGCCCCAGCGGTTGCCGTCCATGCTGACGCAGGGGATGAGATAGCGCTCAGCGTCGAAAGCGGCGCGGACGGTGACGGCGCCCTGCCAGCGGCGGGGGGCGTCGGTGCGGTTGGTCCACGTCATGCGGCAGAGGAAACGGGTGCCGCTCTGCGGCTCAACGGTGAGGGAGACGGCATAAGGCGAGTCGGCGGTGACGGGGATACCATCGCCGTCAGCGGCGGATTCGCGGTAGAGGGGAGCGAGAAATTCGACGACGGGCGTGCCGTCAGCGAAGATGGTGCGGGTGTCGGGGGCGTACGTGAAAGGCATGGTGTTTCTCCTTTGTTACATAAGGCCTTCCTCCCCGAGGGAGCTGTCAGCGCAGTCCGAAATGTGTCTCGAGGGCGGCCAGCGCTTCCTCGATGGTGCTTTGCTCGGTGCGTGTGTAGGTGAAAAAGCCCGATTCGGCGTAGGCGCGATAGCATTCGGGGCTGTTGACCCGGGCGATGCAGGCGCAGAAGTTGCGCATGGTGGCGTCGGGATCGGGTGCCTGCTCGATCTGACGCAGAAGAAACTGCTTGTCGGGGTCAGGGCGGTCGAAGAAGCGCTCTACCGACATGGACTGGGGGGAGAGCATGACGGCAACGCGGCGGTGATCCGAAATCTCGCGCAGGGTATCGAGGGGGATGTTGGTGTCGACGAAAACAGGGCGGCCGGCCTCCACCGCGCGCAGCAGGCAGATGATCTCCAGCTGGGTGATCTCGGCCGCGTTGCCGTTGACCCAGGCCTCGTATTCATCCGGCGTGCGGGAGATAAATTCCTGCCAGCCCGACATGGTGGAGAAGTAGCCGAGGCTGGGCTGATGCACTGGGTCGATGGCATCCATCAGAACATCGTGGTAGTTCTCGCCGCAGCAAATGCCGCCGTGGCGCTCGGCCAGCAGGCGAACAGCGGTCGATTTCCCGGCGTAGGCTGTGCCGGTGATGAAGTAGACCTCGCGGAAGAGGTGGTGAAGAATATTGGGTTGAATCTGCATGGCGGCTCCTGTGTTGTTTCTGTTACATAAAGCCTCCCTCCCCGAGGGAGCCTTGGGGTTATTTTTCGTCGATAACCCCGACCTGATAGTCGTCCTCGTAGATGATCTTTCCGACGTGGTTGGTGTAGACGATGTCGTAGGGGATGTTGTACTTGTCCAGCAGGTCGATCATGGGCTGGATGTGCTCAAGCATCTCGGCGCAGGCGGCGGTCTTGAAGTAGGTGATGGCCCCCTGCGGGTTGTCGTTGTCCTCGCCGTAGAAGGGCGGCTGGGGCAGGTGGTCGAGGAACCACTGGTGGGTCTCGTCGTAGAGGCGCACATCCTCGGGCGCATAGACGCCGTCGCGGATGCGGCGCCAGTTGAGGATGAAGACGCCCACCGGCTTTTTGGTGCGCCAGGCCATCTCGCGGCCCTGGATGCGGACGTATTTGGGGAGAGTCATGGTTGGGCTCCTTTTGTATGAAGATAGATACATCGCGAAAACTCCACCTCATCCGTCAGCCCGATGGGCTGCCAGCCTTCCAGCTGAGCTTCGCTCAGCCCGAGGGGAAGGCTTATTCCGGTTCGGCGGTTACTTTTGAGCCTTCCCCTTGAGGGGAAGGTGGCACGGCGTCAGCCGTGACGGATGAGGTGTCCGCTCCCGCCTCACATCGCCTCGAACGTCTCGACAAAATGCTTGCCCGTCGCGCGGAGAATGGCAATGTCGCTCTCCTCCTGCCGATCGAGGACGGCATAGGTGTCGTAGCCGGCCTTGGTCGAGTTTTCGATGGCGATGACGTTGTCGTCGAAGTAGTGGATCTCAGCCTCGGGGCAGCCGACGATCTCGGCGACGCGGTGGAAGATGCGGGTGTCCGACTTGTCCAGGCCGAAGTCCTCGACCGACCAGACCTGCTCGAAGAGGTCGTAGACGCCGTTGTTTTTGAGGTTGATGTCGGTCACGAGGTGGGGGCTGGCGGTCAGCACGAAGAGCCGCGCGCCCTCGGCGTGGAGCCGGCGCAGATAAGCCTCGACGCCGGGCTTGAGCTTGATCTTGTTGGCGTAGAGGTCGACCATGCGTGCCTTGATGCGCGCGACGATGTTCTCGACGGTATCCTTGACGCCCATGTGCGCGACGTAATACTCGGCGCTCTTGACGTAGCCGAGGGCGGTCAGCTTCTTGATCAGCTCGGGCGGGTAGGGGATGCCCTCGTCGTCGAGGATGGACAGTATACCCCAGGTGAAGCTGGGCATCGAGTCGATGAGGGTGCCGTCGAGGTCGAAGATGTAAACAGGTCTGTGCATAGCAGAATAAACTCCATTTTGCTCGAAAGTTTTTGCGGGATAGGGGGTTTGGGGGGAAGGGAGCTTTTTCAAAAAGCTCCCTTCCCCCCAAGGTCTTTTACTCCAGAATATTCGTCGTGATGTAGTCGACGCCCCACTCGACGAGGCGCTCGCCGTCCTCGGGGTTGTCGACCGTCCAGCAGTTGATCACGATGCCGGCGGCCTTCAGCTCCTTGACGTTCTCCTCGGTCAGGGCGGTGTGGCGGATGTCGAGGTCGAGGTTGTAAGCCTTCAGCTTCTCGATCAGATCGTCGGTGTACTTCGAGGTCAGGAACTGCGCAGCCTGCGTCGGGTACTTCTCACGCAGATAAACGAGGTTGTCGTAGCAGAACGAGATGAAGATGACCTTGTCCAGATACTCCAGCGCCTCGATCTTTTCGCAGATCTCGTAGACCTGCTCCTTCTCGAAGGCGTTCTTCAGCTCGAGGACAGCCACCTTGTCGTACTTCTTGCAGATGCCGATGTACTCCTCGAGAGTGGGCATGCGCAGGTCGGAGCGGCCCTTGACGCCGTCCTTGTCGATGAGGGTCAGGCTGCGGAGGGTGTCGAAGGTGGTCTTCTCGATGGTCATCTCGTCGATGCAGAGACGGGTGGTGGTGTCATCGTGGAAGAGGATGTACTTGCCGTCTACCGTGACATGAATGTCGGTCTCGATGCCGTAGTAGGAGCGGTTGCCGGCGGCAACAAAGGCGGCGTTGGTGTTCTCGCGCTCCAGACCGCTGCAGCCGCGGTGCGCAACCATCAGGACGTTCTTCTTATTGATCTTGGTCGTGTTCATGGGTATGTACCTCGTGTTTTCGGTGAAATGGGGGCTTGCTTACCGACATTATAGCATGCTTTGGCACGGATTGCAAGACGTGTGCGGAAATTTTCGCGACAAATCCTTCACCGTATCCCGCGCACCACCATGATCACATTCACGATCGCGTCCCACTGCGGCTCGCCGCGGCAGTACTGCGCGAGGCGGCGGTCGTGCTTCGCCTCGACCTCCGCCCGCAGCTGCGCGAGCTCGGTTGCGCTGACCACGCCGGGGGCGATGTGCGGGATGGTGTCGATGCCGTCGAGGGCGGTCTGACGGTTGGCGTCGAGCATGGCGAGGGCGGCGGCTTCGTCGGTTTCGGCGCTGTCGGGGGTAAGGTTGACGGTGATGTAGTCGGTCGAGACGGCGCCAAAGCCGTGGGCGGTCATGGCGCGGGGCAGCTCCTGCTCGGTCATGGGGTAGGCGCAGACGGCGTTGGCCTCGTCAGCGGCGCGGGCGTAGGGCTCGATGCGCTGCCAGATCTCGCGCTCGAAGGGGGAGGCTTCGGCCAGCACGGGCGCGGTGCGGCTGATCCCGCGCCGGGAGGAGAGCACGAGGCAGACCCCGCCTGGCCGCAGGACACGGTGCTGCTCGCCGAAGAAGCGGTCGGGCGCGACGTGTTCCTGCACGGTGTTCGAGATGGTCACATCGAAGCTGCCGTCAGCGTAGGGGAGAGCAGTCGCGTCGGCCTCAGCGAAACGGAGGTTGGACAGGCTGCCGACGGTCTCGGCGGCAAACTGCAGAAAGCCGCTGTCGCGGTCGATGGCGGTGACGGTGCAGTTGGGGTACCAGCGCGCCAGCGACTGCGCCAGCGCGCCCGGCCCGCAGCCGAGCTCGAGAATGGCGCTCCCCGCCGGGATGGCGAAAGCGGCGCACCAGCGGTCGGCGAGGGAATCGGCGAAGCGAAGACGGCGCGAGCAATAGAGCGTACCGGGGCGCTGGATGGCGGTTGACCAAGTGTTGTTCATGGAGAGCCTCCTTCATATAAATTGGGAGTTTATTTTACCATAAGTCGAAGCGGCTGTCAATCAAAAATGCACCGCGGCACATGCCGCGGTGCATTTTTTGACAAATCATTCGTTCTCCAACAATTCCTTATAAAACTCGCAGTAGTCGCCCCGCCCCTTCGCAGTGAAGCTCATGGCCTCGCGCGGGTGGCGGTTGAGCTGGCCGGTGAACATGTACTGCAGGTCATAGCCCCAGACAACGCCCGATGCGCGCAGCGGGATCATGTACTGCTCGATGAAGGCCAGCAGGCTGTAGAGGTTGTACTTCGGGTTCTTGAGGAAACCGAGCAGCAGCTCCATGGCGCAGTTGCCGGCGCCGCGGCCCATACCCTGCACGGTGGCGTCGAGGAAGCTGACGCCGCGGGAGAGGGTGTCGATGGTGTTGGCGAAGGCGAGGTTCTGGTTGTTGTGTGCGTGGAAACCGACCTTTTTGCCGGCCTTCTCAGCCGCGTCAAGGTAGGTCTTGGCCAAGGCAGACGCATTCTCGGGGTAGAGCGAGCCGTAGCTGTCGACGAGGTAGATGACATCGACCGGGGATGCAGCCAGCATGGTCAGCGCCTCCTCGATCTGGTTGCCGCTGACCTGCGAGATGGCCATGATGTTGCAGGTGGTCTCGTAGCCGAGCTCATGGAAGTGCTCGATCATCTCGATGGCGGCGGGAATCTGGTGGATGTAGCAGGCGACGCGGACCATGTCGATGACCGACTCAGACTTCGGGACGAAGTCGCGGCGGAAGTTGCAGCGGCCGACGTCGGCCATGACGGAGATCTTCATGTCGGAGACGTTGTCGCCGACGATGGCGCGGATGTCCTCCTCGCGGCAGAACTTCCAGGGGCCGTACTCGCTGACGTCGAAGAGATCGGGGTCGGCCTTGTAGCCGAATTCCATATAATCAACGCCGCTCTTGATGTTGGTCTTGTAGAGCGAGCGGACAAAATCGTCGCTGAAGCGGAAGTCGTTGCACAGACCTCCGTCACGCAGGGTTGCGTCGAGGACCTTGATGTCGTCCCGGACGCTCATGAGGTTGCCAATTCTCTGTGCCATGGGTGTAGTTCTCCTTCATACTTTGGTGTGATGTGTTTTATTATACTTCAAAAATCTTCATTTGTCAAGTGGATTTTTGCATTTTTGATGAATGTTTTGCATGGGTTGTATGGATAATGCGCATTTTCATTGCGCTCCCGCGCGAGGAGGGCGAGGAGGAACCATCTCAAACGACCGAGCCTGTTTGGCTTTGCCAAACAGCAGAGCCCGGCTTCGCCGGTCTCCGGTTTCCTCCTCGCCCTCTTTCCGCCTACCGGCGGAAATTCACCCACTCCTCTTCCTTGGCTCCGCCGAAGTTCCAGCATATTGCTGACAGTATACGTCAGTGTTACCCAAGGAGAGTGGGGATGGAGGAGCGTGAAAAAATTAGATAAAACCTATCATTTTTCGGAACTAATCCCTTATCCGCTGACACCCCCCGCCACAAACTTCTTTTTTCCCCGCCCGGCCTTCGACAGGGCGCGCGCGGGAAATGCGGTATACTGGACGCAGTAAATCGAAAGGAAGTACATAACCATGGACAAGCAAGCGACAAAACGGACGTTCCCGAAACTGGGGGAGGTTTCCCTGCGCGAGGCGGCGTCGGGCTGCGTGTGGGCGCTGATCGCCTTTCTGCTGGGGCAGGCCCGGCTGCCCTTTGACACCTATCCGCTGGGGATCGCGCTGCTCTGCGCGGCGCGGCAGCGGGTGGGGTGGATGCTCTGCGGGCTCTGCGCGTCGGCCTTCGCGGCCGGGGCGGGGGTGAGCCCGTGGGTGCGGCTGGCAGCGTCGATCTTTGCGGCGGGGGTACGCATCCTCGTGCGGCTGACCCTTGATCCGCCGGCACGCGAGGAAACGGTTCCCTTTCTCGAGCGGGTGCGTGCGCTGGCGACGCCCTCCGGACGTGCCGCTCTCTTCGGCGAGAGCCTGATGCTGCGCATGGCGACGGCCTGCGCGGCGGCGTTTCTGATGAGCGTCTGGGCCATCGTGGCGGGGGAGTACCGCTACCACGACCTCTTCGGCGGCTTTCTTGCCATGACCGTCGCCCCCCTCTTCTGCCTTGCTGTCGCGCCCTTCTTTGACCCGGCCGAGCGGCAGAAGCCGTCGGTGCACTGGGAGATCGCGGCGGGGCTGCTGCTGGTCTCGATCTGCTTTGCGATGCGGGAGACCGATCTGTTCGGCATCTCGGTGTCGGCCTTTCTCGCCTTTGTGCTGACGCTGGTGGTGACCCGCCAGCTGGGGCTGGGGCGAGGGGCGCTGATCGGCCTTGGGTGTGGGCTGTGCGTCGCGCCGCTCTATGCGCCGCTGTTCTGCATCGCGGCGGGGATATCGGGTCTGCTCTGGGCAAAGTCGGCGACGGCGGCGGTGACCCTGTCGGCGCTCCTCGGCATGGTGTGGGGCGGGTATGTCGACGGGCTGACGGCGCTGATCAAGCTGGTACCGGCACTGGTCTGCGGGGCGATCTTCGTCCTGTCGGCCGACCGGCTGGGGCTTCTCCCCGGCGAGGGCGGGCATGTGCCCATCCTCCTGCGCCGTCGGGCTGCCGCGCCCGATGCGGCGACCGCCGCTATCGCCGCCCAACGGGCGGAGTCGGCCGAGGCGCGCATGCAGGCGCTGTCCGACACCTTCTCTGCCCTGTCGCAGGTCTGCTATAACCTCTCCGACCGCCTGCGGCGGCCGGGGGTGATCGAACTGCGCCGGGTCTGCGACGAGGCCTGCGACCGCTACTGCCGCACCTGCACCAACCGCGACCTCTGCTGGGAGCGGGAGTACGGCTCGACGGTCGACGTCCTCGGCAAGCTGACCATCGAACTCCACGGGGCGGGCAAGGCCAGCGAGGCGACCGTCCCCGACTACCTCCGCCGCCGCTGCCCCAGCATGGCGGCCATCCTCGACGACATCAACGACGGCTGTGCCCGTCTCTGGGCCGAGGTCGCGCGGGGCGACCGCACCGAGGTCTTCGCCGTCGACTACGAGGCCGTGTCCGCCATCCTCGCCGAGACCCTTGCCGCCGAGCAGGCCGACTACGCCGTCGACGAAGCGCTGACTGAGCGCGTCCGCGCTCTTGCCGCGCGGCTCGATCTGGGGGCGCGGGGCATTCTCGCCTACGGCGGGCGGCGCAAGCAGATCATCGCTGAGGGGCTCGATCTGCGCCGGAGCGGCATGGGGGTGGACGATCTCCGCGCCGCCTTTGCCGAGTGCTGCGGCTTTTCGCTCACCACCCCCGTCTTCGAGATCCGGGACGACCTCGTCTCGATGCGGCTCTGCACCGCGCGGCACTACACCGTCGAATCGGTCAAATGCACCGCCTCGGCCGACGCGGCGGAGGCCTGCGGTGACAGCATCCTCACCTTCGAGAGCAGCGGAAACGACTGCTTCTACGCCCTCATCTCGGACGGCATGGGCAGCGGCCGCGAGGCGGCGCTGACCGCCCGTATCTGCACGATGTTTCTCGAGAAAATGCTCGCCTCGGGCAACCGCCGCGAGACGGCACTGCGCCTGCTCAACGCCTTCGTCCGCGCCAAGGGCATCGAGTGCTCGGCCACCATCGACCTCATGGAGCTCGACCTCATCTCGGGCCGCGCCTCCTTCATCAAGAGCGGCGCCGCACCCTCCTACGTCCGCCGCGACGGCAACCTCTTCAAGCTCCAGTCGAAGACGGTGCCCATCGGCATCATGCGGGCGCTGGACGCCGAGCAGCTCTGCTTCGACATCGAGCCGGGGGACATCATCATCATGCTCAGCGACGGCATCGCGCAGAGCTTTGAGGAAAGCGTCTGGCTGCTCGACCTCCTCTCCTGCGGCTGGGATGAGGCTGACGACCTGACGACGGTAGCCGAAAAAATCCTCGCCGGCGCCGCGGCCAACAATGCCCGGCCGGATGACCGCAGCGTGGCGCTGATTCGGGTTGGGTCAATGTCCGATTGAGGTCGAGCGTGGCGCGGGGAAAATGCGCTGAATGTCTGGGTGTGGCTTGAACTTGACGTTTGGCTACAGCGGGATCGCCGCCTTTGACGGCGCAGTGAAAAAATCCATAAATTGAACAGTGAAAAGCAAGAGGATATCGGCAAAATGTCCTCTTGCTTTTTTGCGCATGTGCCTGTATAATTAAAATGAATATTTTCCCGCGAGGTGCCCCATGACAAAGGATATGACCGTCGGGCGGCCGATGCCGCTGATCATTGCGTTCTTCTTCCCCCTGCTGGCGGGGAATCTGTTCCAACAGCTTTACAACATGGTCGATATGATGATCGTCGGGCGGTTCGTCGGCACCGGCGCGCTGGCGGCGGTCGGGTCGACCGGGTCACTGCACTTTCTCGTCATCGGGCTGATCTCCGGCCTGTGCACCGGCTTCTGCATCCCGGTCTCGCGCACCTTCGGTGCGGGAGACGGCGAGGGAATGCGCCGCGCGGTCGCGGCGGGGACGGTGCTCTCGAGCGGAATCTCGGTCGTCATCGCCGTGGTGACCGCCCTCGGCTGCGGCTGGCTGCTGACGATCATGGATACGCCCGCCGACATCTTCGCCGACGCGCAGGCCTACATTTCCCTGCTCTTCTGGGGCATCCCTGCCACCACCTTCTACAACTACACAGCGGGCCTGCTGCGCGCCGTCGGCGACAGCCGCACGCCGCTGATCTGCCTCATCATCTCGTCGCTGTGCAACATCGCCCTCGACCTCTTCTTCATCCTCGCCTTCGACATGGGCGTCGTCGGCGCGGCGCTGGCTACGGTCATCGCGCAGGTGCTCTCAGGCGTACTCTGCCTTTGGCAGATCGTGCGGCACCTTGATCTGCTCCATCCCCGCGGCCGCGAGTGGATGCCCCGCGCGTCGGTCTGCCGCCAGCTGCTTGGCGTCGGCCTGCCGATGGGCTTCCAGTTCTCGATCACGGCCATCGGCACCATCGTGGTGCAGGCCGCCGTCAACTCGCTCGGCACCGACATCGTCGCCGCCGTCACGGCCGGCAACAAGGTGCAGAACCTCGTCAATCAGCCCCTCGAGTCGCTGGGGGTCACCGTCGCGACCTACTGCTCGCAGAATCTCGGCGCCGGCCGCATCGACCGCGTCAAATCGGGCATGCGGCAGATCACGCTGTTCATGGTTGGCCTTTCCCTCCTCGGCTCGGCCATCGCCTTTTTCGGCGGCCGGTATATCCTCCTGCTTTTCCTCGACTCGTCCGAGACCTTCATCCTTGGCGAGGCCCAGCGCTTCCTCAATTTCAACTGCATTTTCTACGTCTTCCTCGGCGTCGTGCTGGTTTTCCGCAACGCCATCCAGGGGCTCGGCTATGCCACCCCCGCCATGCTGGCCGGGGTACTGGAGCTCATCGCCCGCTCGGCTGTCGCCATCTGCCTCACGCCCGTCATCGGCTTCACCGCCGTCATGATGGCGCACCCGGCCGCCTGGATCGCCGCTGACGCCTTCCTGCTGCTGCCGTTCTACTTCTATATCCTGCATCGGTTGAACAGAAACCTATCCAAGGCTCCCCGCACAGCAGGAGGCGGGATGTGATGCTGTTTGATTATTGAAAATTTCATTTATAGATCATCCCCCAACACAGATACACAGAAAGGAGTCCAAGCCATGGAAACTCTCCGCATCGGCGTCATCGGCCTCGGCGCGCGGGGGCGCGGCATCCTGCGCCACATCCTCTGTCCCATGCCGGGCATTCAGATTACCCACGTCTGCGACAGCTACCCCAACCGCGCCGAGGATGGCGTCCGCTCGGTCATCGAAAAGCAGGGCCACACGCCGAAATGCTCGACCGACTACCGCCGCGTCATCGAAGATCCGGAGGTCGATGTCGTCATCATCAACTCGGCCTGGGAAAACCACGTCGCCGCCACCACCGCCGCCATGCGCGCCGGCAAATACGTCGGCTGTGAGGTGGGCGGAGCGTACTCGCTCGACGACTGCTGGGCGCTCGTCCGCGCCTACGAGGAGACCGGCCGCCACGCCATGATGATGGAAAACTGCTGCTACGGCCGGTGGGAGCTGATGGTGCTGAACATGGTCAAGCAGGGCCTGTTCGGCAAGATCGTCGCCTGCGAGGGCGGCTACCACCACGACTTGCGCGACGAGATCCTCTTCGGCGAGGAGAACCGCCACTACCGCCTGCGCAACTACCAGAACCGCTGCTGCGAGAACTACCCCACCCACGAGCTCGGCCCCATCGCCAAGGTGCTGGGCATCAACCGCGGCAACCGCATGGTGACGCTGACCTCGATGGCCTCGGGCGCGTGGGGGCTCAACGAGTACGCGCAGACGCATGAGAAGGTCAACCCCGCCCTCCGCGACTACCGCTTTGCCCAGGGCGACATCGTCAAGACCACCATCAAATGCGCCGGCGGCGAGCTCATTACCCTCACCCTCGACACGACGCTCCCCCGCCACTATAACCGCGGCTTCACCGTCCGCGGCACCAAGGGCGCGTACAGCGAATGGACGCGCACCGTGTTCCTCGATTCGCTGGGCGAGGGGGGCAACGAGGGCTGGAACAACCGGGACGCCTATCTGGAGAAGTACGAGCACCCCATCTGGCGGCGCTACCTCGAGGAGGGCGTGCAGGGCAGTCACGACGGCATGGACTGGCTGGAGTACGAGGCCTTCTTCGACGCCATCCGCCGGGGGGACAACCCGCCCATCGACACCTACGACATGGCCGCGTGGATGGCCATCACCCCGCTGTCCGAGGCGTCCATCGCCCGGGGCGGTGCGCCGGTGGACATTCCCGATTTCACCCGCGGCGCGTGGACCAACCGCACCGATATGAACACCGGTCTCTTCTCCATCGAGAATGAGTGGGACAGATAAGGGCAACACCGCATAAATTGGCAAATGAAGCTTGCCACCAAGAACAGCACAGCGAAAACCCAACTCCATCCCCTGACATCGCTCCCCAAAGCGCACTGAATCAGACCGCCGCCCGTGAGGGTCTGCCGGCCAGGATCAGA
>JAFTOI010000044.1 GCA_017463865.1 Clostridia bacterium
GAAGAAGAGGGGCTTGTCGGACAGCACCTGCGCCGCGAGGGCGACGAAGTCGTCGATGCATTCCTCTAACTTCCAGACCTCACCCGACGGTCCGCGGCCGTAGGAGGGCGGGTCCATGATGATGGCGTCGTAGCGGTTGCCGCGGCGAATCTCGCGCTCGATGAACTTGCGGCAGTCATCGACGATGTAACGGATCGGCGCATCGGCGAGGCCGGACAGGCGAGCATTCTCCTTGGCCTGGGCGACCATGCCCTTGGCGGCGTCGACGTGGCAGACCGACGCGCCGGCCTTGGCTGCGGCGACGGTGGCGCCGCCGGTGTAGGCGAAGAGGTTGAGCACTTTGATCGGCCGATTTGCGCGGCGGATCAGCTCGCCGAACCAGTCCCAATTAGCGGCCTGCTCGGGGAAGAGGCCGGTATGCTTGAAGCCCATCGGCTTGAGCATGAAGGTCAGCTCGCCGTAGCCGATGTTCCAGCTCTCGGGCAGCTTATTTTTGACCCAGCCTCCCCCGCCCTTCTGCGAGCGGTGGTAGATGGCGTCAGCCTTCTTCCATCCGGGGTGGGTCTTGTCGCTCTCCCAGATGATCTGCGGGTCGGGGCGGATGAGGGTGTAGTTCCCCCATTTTTCCAAGCGCTCGCCCGACGACGCGTCGAGCAGGCGGTAGTCTTTCCATTGGTCAGCACACCACATAGGTTGTCTCCTGTTTACGGTTTGTTATAATACTGCGCCAGCGCGCTCCCGGCGCTGTGCGCGTGGCAGACGGCGATGGCCAGTGCGTCGGCAGTGTCGTCAGGCTTGGGCGGTTTGGACAGCCCCAGCAGCATGGTCACCATGGCGATAACCTGCTTCTTCTCGGCCTTGCCGTAGCCGACGACTGCCTGCTTGACCTGCATCGGCGTGTACTCCTGCATGCGGAGACCCTTCTGCTCGGCGCAGAGCAGGATCACGCCGCGCGCCTCGGCAACGCGGATGCCGGTGGTGACGTTCGTGTTCCAGAACAGCTCCTCGACGGCGATCTGCTCGGGGTGGTAGCGGTCGATGATCTCACCGAGGGCGGCGTAGATGTCAGCCAGCCGACGGGAGGTGGTGTCAGTCTTCGGGGTCTGGATCGAGCCGTAGCCCAGCGTGCGAAATTTATTGCCGCTGTATTCGATGACGCCCCAGCCCACAATGGCGATGCCGGGGTCGATGCCGAGTATAATCATGGGTTTCCTCACTTGATATAATATACCAATATAAAAGTATACCACAAAATTGCGGGTACGTCAAGTGGTCGGCGGGTGAGTTTCCGGGCAACAGCATTTACTTTTGCGCAGAAGCTTATTGTTTGAAAAAGTTTTTCATAAAATGTTACAAAAGCAAATGGGACACCTCATCCGTCAGCCCTACGGGCTGCCACCTTCCCCTCAAGGGGAAGGCTCACTATACGCAGCGTCCCTCGATAAGCCTTCCCCTTGGGCTGAGCGAAGCTCAGCTGGAAGGCTGACACCGCAGGTGACGGATGAGGTGTCCCGCGCGGACGCGCGGATACCCTGTTCAACTAAAATCCGTATAGATTTTATTGAAACATACGCAAATATTGAAACATACGCAAACTTTTGCGCACAAACGAAACACCCCTGTCATTCTGAGGAGCGAAGCGACGAAGAATCTTTACGGAGGAAAAGATCCTTCGCTTCGCTCAGGATGACACGGTGAATCGTTTAGCGATCAAGATTTTCGTTTGATTTTTGCAAAAAGTAAACGCTGCTGCCGTAGGATGATTTTCACGAAAACACAGGGGGAGCCCATGGCTCCCCCTCGGTCAGGTTTCTTCGATTTGCGCGGGCTCGGTGTGGTCGGGGTGGCGCATCATGAGCAGCACCATGCCGAGGTAGCCGAGGAAGGGGATCAGCAGGTCAGAGCCGTAGCCGGCGACCATGTCGACGATCTCGACCGAGGTGGTCGGCAAGCCGAGGTCGATGTCGTAGATCAGCCGTGCGCCGACGCGGAAGAGGACGGTGATCCCGGCGGCAACAAGCGCCGAGAGCTGAAGCCGGTTGCGGCGGGAGAAGAGGCCGGTGGGGGCCAGCGGGCCGGTATATCCATGCGCGAGCAGGCAGGCGCAGAGCAGGACGAGCGCCAGCTGGGCAAATTCCATGAAAGCCCCCCAAACCGTCGAGATCAAAAGGTAATCGAAGATCTCCTCGGCCGCGCCGCCGACGGTCAGATCCATGACCAGATTGGCCGCCGCGCCGAAGGCTGTCGCGCCGAGATAGAGCAGCGCCAGCGGCAGCGCGCGGCGGAAGCCCTCGCGGAAGACGGTCTCGAGGATGAAGGCATAGCTGATGTAGATGACGGCCATCAGCGTAAGGTCGACGAGGATATCGAGGACAGCGGGCAGGGCGGTCGAAGCGTAGATGACGTTGGTATTGACCTGGACATTGAGAGGGCAGAGGACAAAGGCGCGCAGGGCGTGCATGCCGAAGGCGATGATCGCGCAGAGCAGCAGCGGGCGGCGCCAGGCGGTGGATTTTTTCATGAAGGTCTCCTCACAGCGGTTGAATTGTCGGTGATATTTTGATTATTGTACCACACTCCCGCCGCGATTGCCAGCGGAATTTGTAAATATTTCATTTTCTCGGCCTGCGCCGCATAGACTGGAACAAAAAAACGGCCACACAGCCGGAAAGGACGACCGATATGCCCCAACTTGACACCGAAAAACGTATTCTCGACCTCCCCACCGCCCTCTCGCCCGGCCTGCTTGCGCAGGCGGTCGACTGCTTTGCCGCGCGCTACCCTGCCCTTGGCTGCGGGGAGCTGGGGCGCAGCATGCTCGACCGGCCGATCCACCGGCTGCAGCTCGGCCGCGGCACGCCGTGCGCGGTCTATCTGAGCGGCCAGAGCGGCGGCGATGCCGCCGCGTCGGCGGTGCTGACTCGTTTCGTCAACGAATACAGCGAGCAGCTCGCCCGCCGGGGACGGCTCTACGGCGTCAGCATTCCCTATCTGGCCGAGCTGCGCAGCATCCACGCCGTGCCGATGCTCAACCCCGACGGGATCGGTTACGCACTCGAGGGCGTGCCGGCCGATCATCTTCTGCGGGGGCGGCTGGTGGCTATGAACCGGGGCAGCGGCGATTTCTCAGGCTGGCGGGCCAACGCGCGGGGCGTCGATCTGCGGTGCAACTATGCCGCCGACGCGAAGGCCTTCATGCGGCGCAAGAAGCCGGCGATGGCCGGGCCCTGCCCCGGCGGCGGGCCGGAAGGGTGGTGCGGTGAGGCGGCCGAATCGGAGCCCGAGAGCAGTGC
>JAFTOI010000027.1 GCA_017463865.1 Clostridia bacterium
GCTGCTGCCGGCCGACGCGCCCGACACGCGCCCGCGCCTCGCCGCTGAGATTCTCGCCCGCTGCGGTGCGTATTTTGCCCGTCTGCCCGAGCCGGCGCATCTTGACGAATACCGCCGCCGCTCGATCCTCATCGGCCGCGCGGTCATCCTCTCAAACACCGGCGAGCGCGTCACCGTCGAGGGGATCGATGACGCCTGCCGCCTGCTTGTGCGGGATGAATCTGGGCATCGCCGCGCGGTCTCGACCGGGGAGTGCAGCGTATGCTTATGAGACATTCGCTGACCGGCCTTACCCGCGTCGGCCTGTCGGCCGCTGTGATCGCTCTGCTGGCGCAGATCGCCGTCCCGCTGCCCAGCGGCGTTGCCCTGACCCTGCAGACCTTTGCTGTGGCGCTGGTCGGACGCCTGCTCGGTGCGCGGCAGGGGACGCTGGCCGCCGCAGTCTATGTCGCGGTCGGCTGCGCGGGACTGCCCGTTTTTGCCGGCCTGCGGGGCGGCTTCGCCGTGCTGGCGGGGCCGAGCGGAGGCTTTTTGTGGGGCTTTCTTGCGCTGGCCGCCTGCTCGGGCGTGGGGAAGGGGAGGGCTGCCCGCTGTGTGCTGCCAGCCGTCGGCCTTGTCCTCTGCCACCTGGCGGGAAGCGTGCAGTATGCCGTCGTGGCCGGCCTGCCGCTGGGCGCGGCGGCCGCCGCTGTTTCGCTGCCCTATGCGGTCAAGGACGCCGTGTCGGTCGTCCTCGCGCTCACGCTGGCCGGACGCATCGCACCCCGTCTTTTACCCGTTTACCGGGGGAAGGCATGAAATTGCTTGCGATATATCTTGAACAAAATGAAAATTTTGCCCGTACCCGCTTGCATTTACCGGCGAAATTCGGTATAATACGGTCAGAGAAAGCGGCCCGGTCAAACGTAACCGCTTTGTTTTTGCGGAAGGAGTCATTTTTGCATGAACGGATCGTTCAAAGCCTTCTGGAAGGGCTATTCCTACAACATCGTCAAGATGTTCATCAATCAATTTGCCATCGCCATGTTCGGCCTGACGCTGGCTATCGCGACCGGCAAGAGCGGCAACGCCAAGCTCGAGCTGATCTGCAGCATCTTTGCTGTGCTTTTCTACCTGTTCCTGATCTACACCATGACCTGGGATGTCGGCGCCACCGACAAGGTGCGCGTGGACGCGGGACGCGCCAAGGCTTCCCCCCTGCGCGGCCTCTACATGTCGCTCATTGCCAACATCCCCAACTTCATCCTCGCTGTGCTGATCTGCGTATCCTACCCCTTTGCGGCGACGCAGGAGTGGGCGGGCAATACCTGCGCCATCTCCAAGTTTATTGCGCTGCTCCTTGAGGGCATGTACACCGGCCTGCTGTCGCTGGAGGTCGGCGGTACGCAGCTGAATGCGCTCCCCTGGATGTATCTGGTCATCACCCTGCCGGCTCTGCTCACCTCGATGCTCAGCTATCTCGCCGGCCTGCATGATTTCCGGATCATGGGTCTCTTCGGCCTCAACTATACGCTCACCGGCCCCGCCGATTCGCATAAGCCGAAGAAGTGATTTTTGCCGCGAAAGTGCGCAAATTCCTTTACAACCCGCGCGTTTTATGGTATAATCAACTCAATGACGTCTGCTCAAACGTCAGCGCCGACGCTGCCGCTGGGCAGGCGTCTTGTGTTTGTGCAGAAAAAGAAAGGATACGACTGTGTACAAGAACCTCATTTTTGACTACGACGGCACGGTAGCCGACTCCTACCCCCTCTTCAACGAATCGTTTCAGCACGCTCTCGCCCTCCACGGGATCGAGGCCGATCCTGCGCAGACCATGCGCGAGCTCAAGATCTCGGTCGGCTACGCCGCGCGGCAGTACGGCGACCGCGTCGACCCGAAACAGCTCAACCGCGAGATGTATGACCATTACTACCGCATTGTTCTCGACCGCTGTTCGCTCTGCCCCGGCATGCGCGAGCTGCTCGAGGCGGCCGCCGCGCGCGGCGTGCGCTGCTACATCTACACCCACTCGGGCAAGGAGGTCGAGGACTATCTCGCAAAGCTGGGGATCCGCGCCTATTTTGCCGACCTCATGACCGCCTCCGAGAATTTCCCCCGCAAGCCCGACCCCACCGCACTGCTTGCCCTCTGCACGCGCAATGGCCTTGAGCTTGCCGAGTCGCTGATGGTCGGCGACCGCGACATCGACATCGCGGTCGGCCACAACGCCGGCATGGCGGGGTGCCTGTACGATCCCGACAATTTCTATGATTCTGCCGCTGTCGGCGCCGAGCACAACGTGACGTCGCTGGAGCAGGTCATTGCGTTGATCTGAACCAAACCCGCGCAAAGGAGGCCGACCCATGCCCAACACCGTAGAGCTTGCTCAAATGCCGCCGCTCGTTGCCGAGTTCGCGCGCTATAAGTCGGTCATCCAGGGCTGCTCGCCCAAGACCGTCAACGAATACGTCCTCGACCTGCGCACCTTCTTCCGCTACATGCGCGCGAAGGAGCAGGGCATCGATCCTGCGTCGGACGCCTTCGTCGAGCTCGACATCAGCGACATCGATATCGACGACATCGCCGCCATCACCACCGAGCAGGTGTATGAGTTTCTGATGTACACCTCCGACGTCCGCGCCAACCTCTGGGCCGCCAAGGCGCGCAAGCTGTCGGCCCTCAAGGCTTTCTTCAAGTTCCTGACCACTAAGCGCGGCCTGCTCGAGAAGAACCCCGTCATTGACATCGAGTCGCCAAGGCCCAAGAAGACCCTGCCCAAGGTGCTCTCCCTCGACGAAAGCCTCACCCTCCTGCAGACCATCGCCGCCGATACCGAGTCAAAGACCCGCGAGCGCGACTACGCCATCGTCACCCTTTTCCTCAACTGCGGCATGCGTCTCTCCGAGCTGGTCGGTATCAACGTCAACGACGTTGACCGCGAGCTTCGCTCACTGCGCGTCCTCGGTAAGGGCAACAAGGAGCGTATCGTCTACCTCAATGACGCCTGCCGCGCCGCCCTCAACGACTACCTGCCCCACCGCCTTCCCCCCGACTGCACCGCCAAGCCGACGCCAGCTCTCTTCCTCTCCAGCCGCCACCAGCGCATCAGCGTCAAGACCGTCCAGTGGGTGGTCTATAAGTACCTCGATCTGGCCGGCCTTGAGAGCCGCCACTACTCGGTCCATAAGCTTCGCCACACCGCCGCCACCCTCATGTATCAATCCGGTCAGGTCGACGTCCGCGTCCTCAAAGACATCCTCGGCCACGCCCAGCTCAACACGACCCAGATCTACACCCACATCAGCGACGCACAAATGGAGCACGCCATGGATCAAAACCCGCTTTCGGCCGTCAAGCCAAAGAAAGCGCCGCGGCTCAAGCCGCTGGATGATGAAAATACGGAATAATTACGGCAAATTTACAATTACCCCTTGCAATTCCCGCAAAACTTCTGTATAATATACTATTGTAAAGAAAACAACGGAGGTTTACCATGTCCATCTTCGCCCTTACCGCAGACGGAACCGGCGGTGCCGCAGGCTCCCTCAGCATGATTATCATGATCGTCGTCATGCTCGTTGTGATGTACTTTTTCATGATCCGCCCCCAGAAAAAGCAGGAGAAAGAGACCAACGAGATGCGCAACGCCCTCAAGGTCGGTGATGAGATCACCACCATCGGCGGTGTCATCGGCGCTATCGTCTCCATCCATGAGGAGTCCCAGACCCTCGTCATCGAGACCACCCGTGACCGCACCAAGATCCGCATCCACAAGTGGGCAGTCCGCCAGGTCGATGTCCACGCTGACGACGCTGACAAATAAGCCCGCATAAATCTCCCGCACGGCGCATAGCTTGTAGCAACACCGTGAAGGGAGATTTTTGCCATGCCGAACAAACATAAACCACACCCTGCCCGCACCGAGCAGACCGCCCCCGGCGGCATCGTCCCGCTGATGCTGGGCGCTGTCCGCGGGACGCTCATTGCCTGCCTCGTCGGCGCGCTGCTGCTCCTCGCCGTTACCGCCATCGCTTATGCCCAGGACGACCCCGATCAGCTCACCGCCACCTTCGGCTATGCCGTCGCGGCGCTGGTGGCGCTCACCGCCGGCTTTCTCGCCTCTCGCCGGAACCGCCGTGCTGTCCTGCTTTGCGGCCTCTTCAGCGCCGCCTGCCTGCTGCTCATTTTCGCAGCCCTTACCCTTATTCCCGTGCACGATCCATCCCCGGCCACGCCCGCCGTTTCGCTTGCGCTCCACGCCGCCCTGCTCCCGCTGGCGGTCGCGGGCGCTTATCTCGGCCGCCGCCGTCAGCGGCGCTGACCGAGCCGAAGGGGGCGGGGAAGTGCCGCAATTTCAGGAGGTCAATATGCTTATTCCCATCCCCCTTCGCCGCCGCACCTACCTCTGGGACCCCGCCAGCGGTGAACTGACCCGCCTCTCCGAGCTTGAGGCCGCCCTCCTCGCCGAGGCACCCCAGCCCATGCCCGCCGCCTGCCCGACTGCTACCCGCTACGCCGTTGCCAAATACGACAGCGGCGCTGTCGACGAGGCCTACACCGCACTCCGCGACCGCTTTGCGGCCGCCGGCGAGGTTGTCGGCACGCCCCGCCTCATCCTTCCCGAGGGCACGAGCGCTTCGCTGGCCGAGGCTGCGCTGCGCGCCGCTATGACGGCATTCCCGCAGACGTCCGTCGCCCTCACCGGTGACGCTGACGCGCTTGCCCTTGCCGCTTCGCTCGGCGTTACCCTCGCATGAATCACGATATTCTCGCCCGCCTGCCTGGCGCGCTGCTGCCGTGGTACGCCGTCTCTGCCCGCGATCTCCCCTGGCGCGCCGACCGCGAGCCATACCACGTCTGGCTGAGCGAGATCATGCTCCAGCAGACCCGCGTCGAGGCCGTGCGGGGCTACTACGCCCGCTTTCTCGACGCCCTGCATGACATCGCGGCGCTGGCCGCCGCGCCCGAGGAGCAGCTGCTGAAGCTGTGGGAGGGGCTCGGCTACTACAGCCGCGTCCGCCAGCTCGGTCGGGCCGCGCGGGAGATCATGGCGAAGCACGGCGGCGTTTTCCCGTGCGATTATGATGCCATCCGCGCCCTGCCGGGCATCGGCGACTACACCGCCGGCGCTGTCGCGTCGATCTGCTTCGGCCAGCCGACCCCCGCTGTCGACGGCAATGTTCTGCGCGTTGTCAGCCGCATCTGCGCCGATGATGCTTGCATCGATCTGCCCGCCACCAAGGCCGCCTACCGCGACGCCCTCGCGGCTGTCTACCCGGACGGCCGCTGCGGCGATTTCACGCAGGCGCTGATGGAACTGGGTGCCACCGTCTGTATCCCGCGCGGCGAGCCGCGCTGTGCAGACTGTCCCTGCGCCGCCTTCTGCGCCGCGCATTTGAACGGAAATCCCGACGATTACCCCGTCCGCGCCGCCAAGCGCGCCCGCCGCGTCGAGCAGCGCACCGTCTTCCTGCTCCGCTGTGAGGGCCGCCTCGCTCTCCTGCGCCGCCCACCGACAGGGCTTTTGGCTGGCCTTTGGGAGCTGCCTAACTGTATGCCGCACCTCACCGCCGACGAGGCCATGCGCCAGGCCGACGAATGGGGCTGCGCCCCCCTTGCCGTCAGCGAGCCGATCGAGAAAACGCACATCTTCACCCACGTCGAGTGGCAGATGCGCGCCTACCCCATCGACTGCGCCGCCGCCATGCCGCCCTTCGTCTGGGCAAGCGAGGACGAGCTTGCGAGCGTGTACGCACTGCCGAGCGCGTTCCGGCTGTTTGTATGATTGGGGGGCAGAAAGCCTTGCGCAAAACTGTAAAAAATATACCGTTTATTCTTCCGGCATTGACAGTTGTAAATCTGTTAATCATAAAGATAGTTGAGATGACGGAAATGACGTCGTTGCTGAAGATATGGTTTGATCCCCAAATGCCATTTTATCTTAATTATTGGGTTATTTACTTGGCAATTGCCATTCTAATTGCTGCAATTTTTGTTTTGCAGAAAAAGTATACAGTACGACGCATGGCATTTGCTGTGGGATGCAATATGACGGTCGGTGTGATTATGTTGTTTTTTATCGCCAATCGGATGTAGTGTACATGCCGATTCGAACACGAAAAAAGGGAACGATCCTGCGATCGTTCCCTTTGCTTTTATGCACTTACTTCTCAAAATAGATCTCCACACCGCTCTCCCACGTCTTATAGGGCGAAACGGGGACATTGCCGACCGTCATGCCGAGGTGGACGCCGCTGTACATCGCGAAGCCGGTGGTACCGGTCTTGCCGATGGCCTGTCCGGTGGTAACGGTGTCGCCGACATTGACGCTGACCTCGCTGAGGTGGGCGTACCAGGTCTTGAGCCCGTAGCCGTGCTCGATGACGACCAGCTTGCCGGTCAGGCTGGTGGTGCCGGTGTAGATGACGCGGCCGTTGTTGATGGCGCCCACGTCAACGCCGGTGTGTGTGTAGAAGTCGACACCCTGATGGCGGTAGACCTCGCCGGTGGCGTTGATGGTGCGGTAGCGGCCAATACCGGTGATGATCGACCACTTCAGATCTTCGTAATCAATGAACTTGCCCTCGAAATAGCGGGTCGCGTCGCCGGTTTTGCAGAGCTCGGCGGCCAACTTGTTGAACTCGTCCAGCGACGCCTGATTGCGGTGCGCGTTGACCAGCGTGGCCGAAATGTCGTAGCTGTGCGTGCCGAAGGTCTTTTCCTTGACCGAGAGGTTGATGGTCTGCTTGGTGATGCCATAGGAGACCGTGAAGGTGTAGGCGGGGCTGTACTCGAGGTCATACGAGATCGGGATCAGCGCGTGGACATACTTGCCGTCGGCGTAGAAGACGGGGGTGTAGTTGATGGCCGGCTCGCTGGAAAAGCTGATCTTGCTGATGTCGGCCACATTGATACCCGAGAGCACCACAAAGTCGCCGGGCTCGACCTCGCTGCGGCCGAGATAGAACTCGGCGGGGGCGACCACATCGGCCTTGAAGGCGTAACTGGCCTGACCGTAGTAGCCGCGGGCGTTGTCCTCGTACCAGTTTGCGTCAAGCTCAAAGGAGAGGGTCTTCGACTCGCTGACGTCGATGGTGCCGATCTGGTCGTAGCTGCCGTCGTAGATCAGTGTGCCGCCGTCGTAGACCTTGACGGCCAGCGCGTCGGGGACGATCGAAAACGCAAACGAAATGCCGCCGTCCATCGCATAGGCGCGCACATCGGACACCGTTTCCAGGCCGGAGCGGGCGATGAACTTGCCGTCTGCCGCGCGGTAATTCCACGCGATCGACGCGGGCGAGATGGCCTCGCCGCTCATGGTCGTTAGAGCAGGGACTGTAGAGTCAGCATAAAGTGCCATGGCGTAGGGGGTCGAGACAAACTTCGCCGCCTGCTCGGAGCGGATCTGATAGACCGCGCCCATATCGTCGACGTAGTAGCAATTCTGCGCGTCGGCTGAGAAGTAATACTTGTAGTCGACCGACTTTTTGCCAGTGATGTAGGTTACTTTGTAGAAAGGCGTGCCGACCAGCTGTGCGGGCAGCTCGTCACGCTTGACCGCGTCCTTGTTTATCTCGGAGAAGAGCGAAACGATATCATTTCCCGCCTCAGAGGCTGCGAGCTTGAAGACATCGCCATTTGGGTCGGCGATCTCCATGCGGTCAACGCTTTTGCTGCTGACCGGCGCGTCCTTGTTCAGGGCATAGCTGCCGATGGCCAGATAGGTCGGGATGAACAGAGCGACGACGCAGAGGATGGATATGATTAACTTTTTCACGTTCATAGGCAAACTCCTTTGCTCGAAAAAGGTGTGTGTAGGTATACATCTTATATTATACACCATTTTTCCCCTGCGGTCAAGCATTATTTTGGCGGATCAACTGTTATTTTGTCTGATCATGCCGCGAAATGTATATGAAAAAGAGAGCCTCTGCGCAATCATTTGCGCAAAGGCTCTCCTTCGTCACTTGATCTTTCTCGCCTCAAGATAATACCGCTTATCCTCGGCATGCCCCATGGAAAAGGTCTTGCGGGGCAGCGCGCCGTCGAAGAGCACTGTCTTGAACAGCTGGCCCTTCTCCATGCCGTCGAAGAGAAAGCCGATGGCGCCCGGCTGCGCGGCCAGTGCGCGGAGCGAGCCTTCGCCGTGGATATAGTCGACCTCAGCGCCGGGGTGCGCCCGGAGATAGCCGTCGAGGAAGGCCTGCAGGGTGCCGACCGTCAGCTGCTGCACAGCGTGCGGGAGCGCGACGGTGCGGCTGCCGCTCGCCCAGATTGCCTCGACCTGCTGACCCTCGACATTGCCGCCGAGGCCGGCGGCGTAGGCCTCAAGTTCGTCTAACAGCGCCTCCGGCTCGACGCCGAAGACCACGCGGTAGATCGGCTCAAAGCCCAGCCCCTCGTCGTGGAGGTTGACTACCTCGCAGAGGGCATAGCGCGACGGGTGCTCGAGGGCTGCGTCACCGAGCTTGGCTTTGATCTCCTCGTAGGTCGCCTTGGCCGAGGCCAGCGAATGATTGCCGTCGCCGACGGCAAAGAGCAGGGGCTCGACCGCCGCACCGTACTTTGCCTCCATCGTCTCGGGCGTCGAGAGGCCGGCGAGGGCTGCGTTTATCCCTGCGACCGCCGCTTCATCCAGCCAGCGCCCGCAGACGTGGCCGCCGCCCAGCATGAGATCAAAGTCATATGCCTGCTCCAGCTCGCTGGCGCGGGCTGCGACCGGCTCGATCACCGTCCGGGCTGGGTCGTCGATGAGCAGCATCACATGGGGCAGCTCCAGCGGTGCGTCGCGGCGAATGGCGACGCGGGGCGGGATGCGCTCAAGCACCGTGCCCTCAGTGGCGCGGATGGGGGTTTGCGCGCCGCGGGTGTAGTCGTAGGCTTCGAGGTCGACCGCGCCGATGATGCCGAGGCGGTGCGTGCCGTCCGATTGCGTGCGGTCGAGGAAGAGCATCTTGCCGGGATGGCAGACCAGCACATCGCGCAGGGCATCGTGCATGGCCGCGTTGATGGCCGGGATGCGGGTCTCAGCCTCGCCCAGCCACACCTCGGGCAGGGTCAGGCGCAGGGTCGATGGGGCGTCGCCCACCTCGGCGACGGCCTTGGCCCAGTATTCGGGCTCGCTCGTGAACTGATCGCAGGCGACGACCGACCAGCGGCGGCCGTCGGTGCGGGTGAAATCGGGGAGATGAATGTCGGCAGGGAAGAAGCAGGGTTTCATAGGCATATCCTTTCGGCAAATGATTGTTTACACTATACCATAAAATCTGCGATATTGCAACATGAAAATTTGTTTGGCAAAAATGTTTTGTGCATTATTTTTATAAATATTCCTTGGGCACTTGACAAAATAGTAAAAATAGTCTATAATACAGGTTGAAGGAATAAAGAAGATTGTCTATCTTGTGTTCGATTTGCATTCGCGTGATTGTTTATGGTTTATGTGTGGATAAATTATTAGGAGATTGATGCAATGAATAACAAATCAGTAAAAACCATCCTGCTTTCAATTGCGTTTTATCTTTGCGGAATATCCTGCTGGTTATTATGTGATATTCTGCCGCGTATTCTCATTTTGAGCAACATATTGGAATTGCTGACGATTATTTCTCCCATCGTTGGGATCGTGCTGATGATCATGAGTATTGTTGCAGAGTAGGAATCGAACTCCATGCGCCAGTATCTTCGGATGCTGGCGTATTTTTCTTTCAAAAAATGCATAAATTTCGCCCAAATGGTTGCAATCGCAACGAATCTGTGCTATAATGATCGCGTCAAAAAACAGAGAAAGGCCCCGCTGCGGCGGGGAAGGGTACATGCTATGGGACCCGGTATGGGATTCGGCCCGCCCGGCAAACACTACGAACACGAAAAGGTTTCGAAACCGACCTCACTGCGCGACGTGCCGCGCTACCTGCGCGAGCTGCTCGGTGGCTTTTTCAGCCGCATGCTCTACGTTTTCAAGCTGGTCTGGGAGTCGGCGCCCTGGATCCTCTTCATCATGATGTTCATGTCGCTCTTCAACGGCATCATGCCGCTGGTCGGCTCGTATCTGTCGAAGGACGTCATCAACGGCCTGCAGCTTGCCCTTGAGGAGCGCCTCGGCGGCAATACGCCCGACTTCCGCCCCATCATGATGACCCTCATCTGGCTCTTCACCTATCGCATTGCCAACCAGATCGTCACCCGCGTCAATACCGCTGTCACCCGCATCTCGGGGGAAGTCGTGGTCAACCACATCAAGGTCATGATCATGGAGAAGGCCAAGACCCTCGACATGGCCAGCTTTGACATGCCCGCCTTCTACGAGCGGCTCGAGAACGCCAACCGCGAGGCCGGCAACCGCCCCATTCAGGTGCTGTCCTCCACCTTCGAGATCATCAGCCACACCGTCAGCGTCATCAGCTACATTATCGTTCTTGGTGCCATCAGTCCCATCGCGCCGGTCGTCATGATCGCTGTCTCGGTGCCGTCGGCCATCATCAACTTCATCTACCGCCGCAAGCACTACAATTACATGCGCTTCCGCTCTAAGGATCGCCGTCAGATGAACTACTACTCCGGCCTGCTGGTCAACAAGGACATTGTCAAGGAGATCCGCCTGCTTGACCTGTCGGATACCTTCATCGGCCGCTACAAGGCGGTGTTCAAGCACTATTTCGCCGGCCTGCGCAAGCTGATCGTCACTGAGCACGCCTGGCACGTCGCCACCTCGGTGCTGCACGCCGTCGTGAACTGCGTCTTCTTCCTGATGATCGCCCAGCGCGTCTTCACGGGCGAGCTGCTCATCGGCGACTATTCCTTCTACACCGGCGCACTGACTTCGATCTCGTCGGGCGTTGCCTCCCTCATCTCGATCAGCGCCACCATCTATGAGGGCACCCTCTTCATCGATAACCTCATCGCCTTTATGAAGGAGGAGCAGACCATCCTCCCACGCCTCGAAGCCCCCATTCATGTCGATCACGGTGCGCCCCATACCATCGAATTCCGCGACGTCAGCTTCCGCTATCCCGGTACCGAGCGGGATGTTATCCAGCACCTCAACCTCACCATCAATCCCGGCGAGACGGTCGTCATTGTCGGCCTCAACGGCGCCGGCAAGACGACGCTGATCAAGCTGCTCACCCGCCTCTACGATCCCACCGAGGGGCAGATCCTCCTCGACGGCCGCGACCTGCGCGACTATGACGTCAAGGATCTCTACTCGATGTTCGGCATCATCTTCCAGGACTTCGGCCGCTATGCCGTCACGGTCTCCGAGAATGTTGCCTTCGGCAACATCCGCCGCGAGATGGACGAGCAGGCTGTCCGCGCCGCCGCCGTACAGGCCAAGGCCGACGAGTACATCCAGAACCTGCCCGAGGGCTACGAAACGCCCCTGATGCGCATCTTTGAGCAGACCGGCATCGAGCTGTCCGGCGGCCAGTGGCAGAAGCTTGCCATCGCCCGCGCCTTCTATGCCGATTCGGATGTCCTCATCCTCGACGAGCCCACCGCTTCCCTCGACCCCCTTGCCGAGCAGGAGATCTTCAACCAGTTCGATACCCTCCGCCGCGGCAAGACCACCATCTTCGTTTCCCACCGCCTTTCCAGCGCCACCGTTGCCTCAAAGGTCGTCGTTCTCGAGTATGGCCGCATCATCGAGGAGGGCAACCACTACGACCTCATGCAGAAGCAGGGACGCTATTACGAGCTCTTCTCGACCCAGGCCAAGCGCTATGTCGAGGGCAGCGCCGAGCGCCCCGAGGAGCCTGCCGCAGACGCTCCGCGTCCCCCGCGCGGACCGCGCGGCCCCCGAGGCCCGCGTGAGCATGCGGAAATCCATGAATAATTATGCACAAAAACCGTTCCTGCGTGCAAAGATTGCTGTACGCAATTCCGAATTTGTGCCCACCCTCTTGACATAATTCGATTTTTTTCATATAATAACAGAAGGTAAGTTTAACTTGCCTTTTGTTTTATTTATTCAAAATACGTTTTGCCCAAACCCGGGGTCATGTGTGAAGTTTTCAAAAATTCCCTCCGGCAGGGTTTGGGATAAAGTCCCAAGGTATTAATTCAAAAATCAAAGGAGATTCCACCCGTGCAGGTCAAAGTAGTCAAGTTCGGCGGCAGTTCGCTGGCCGATGCAGAACATTTCAGACAGGTCGCATCCATCATTCGTGCTGACGAGGCGCGCAGATACGTCGTTCCCTCGGCACCGGGCAAGCGTTTCCCCGAGGACACCAAGGTGACCGATTTGCTTTACACCTGCTACGAAATGGTGCGCCGCGGGGAGGATATGACTCCTGTTTTCGAGCAGATCCGCGCCCGCTACAACGGCATTATCGAGGAGCTGGGCCTCGACTGCTCCATCCTCGAGGATGAGCTCACCTTTGTGCGCGGCGCGCTGCTGCACAATTCGGGCCGTGACTACGCCGCCAGCCGCGGCGAGTACCTCAACGGCATTGTCCTCGCCAAGTACCTCGGCTTCGATTTTATCGATGCCGCCAACGTCATTTTCTTCTGTGACGACGGCTCCTTCGACGCCGAGCATACCAACGCTATCCTCAGCGAGGTGCTCCAGCGCCATCCCCGCGCCGTTATCCCCGGCTTCTACGGCTCGATGCCCAACGGCACCATCAAGACCTTCTCCCGCGGCGGCTCGGATATCACCGGCTCCATCGTCGCCCGCGCAGCACAGGCCGACCTCTACGAGAACTGGACCGACGTGTCCGGCTTCCTGATGGCCGATCCTCGTGTGGTCAAGGGCGCACAGCCCATCGAGACCATCACCTACCGCGAGCTGCGTGAGCTGTCCTACATGGGCGCCGGCGTCCTCCACGAGGACGCGATCTTCCCCGTCCGCTTCGCCGGTATCCCGATCAACATCCGCAACACCAACCAGCCCGGTGACGAAGGCACCATGATCGTCGCCCAGACCGACAAATACGACTCCGAGCACGTCATCACCGGTATCGCCGGCAAGAAGGGCTTCTCGGTCATCACCATCGAAAAGGATATGATGAACGCCGAGATTGGCTTCGGCCGCCGCGTCCTCGAGGTTCTCGAGGAGGAGGGTGTCAGCTTCGAGCACCTGCCCTCCGGTATCGACACCATGAGCGTTGTCCTCAGCACGCAAGCGCTGGAGGAGCACCGCGACCACATGCTCAACCGCATCTGCACCAAGGTCAACCCCGACAGCATCTCGGTCGAGGACGGTCTCGCCCTCATCGCGGTGGTTGGACGCGGCATGGTCAAGGCAAAGGGCACCGCTGCCCGCGTCTTCCGCGCTGTCGCTGACGCCTCGGTCAACATCCGTATGATCGACCAGGGCTCCTGCGAGCTGAACATCATCCTTGGCGTCGACGACCACGACTTCGAGCGTGCCATGAACGCCATTTACGCCGAGTTCGTCAAATAAGCGCATCCCCAGCCTGGGACGCATGCGAAACAAACAGGGGAGGCCATTGGCCTCCCCTGTGCATTAAGTGCGATCAGCCCATGCTCTCGGGCAGCTTCTTTCCGCCGAGAATGTGGAAATGCATGTGGCGCACGCTCTGGCATCCGTCCTCGCCGATGTTGGTGATGACGCGGTAGCCGTTTGCCAGCCCCTCGGCCGCGGCGATCTTCGGGATCGCCTCGAAAATAGCGGCGACAGCCGCGCTGTTGTCAGAGGTGATCTCATCGGCCGACGCGATGTGTGCCTTCGGTACCACCAGTACATGCACCGGCGCCTGCGGGTTGATGTCGCGGAAGGCATACACACGCTCGTCCTCGTATACCTTGCTCGACGGGATCTCCCCGGCGATGATCTTGCAGAATAAGCAGTCCATGGTAATTCCTCGCTTTCGATTGATGTTTAGCACAATAAATAAAATGATGCAGGACACCTCATCCGTCTTTGCCTTGCGGCAAAGCCACCTTCCCCTCGAGGGGAAGGCGTGAGAAATGCGCTGATCCGAAAGCCTTCCCCTTGAGGGGAAGGTGTCACCGTAGGTGACGGATGAGGTGTGACCTTGCTTTTGTTACTATTCTATCACAAAATCCCCTCAAAGTCAATTCGGAGTGCATCAATGTATAAAATTTTTGATATTCACACGCACACCTACCCCGAGGCCATTGCGGAAAAGGCAGTCACGGCGCTGGGGCGATTTTACAATTTTACCCCCGAAGGGAAGGGAACATACGCCGAGCTCGAGCAGGCCGGCGCCCAGGCGCAGGTCTGCGGGTTCCTCCTCTTCTCGGTCGCGACCAACGCGCACCAGGTGGCGAAGGTCAACGACTGCATCGCCGACCAGGTCGCGCTGTCGCGCGCAAATGGCTTTGATACGGTCGGCTTTGCCGGCATGCACCAGGATTTCCCTGACTTCGAGGGCGAGGTCCTGCGGGCGCGTGAGCTCGGCCTGCGCGGCGTCAAGCTGCACCCCGATATCCAAGCCATCAACATCGACGATCCCCGCCTGATGCCGCTTTACGCCATCCTCGAGCGCGAGAAGCTGCCGCTGTACATGCACATGGGTGACAACCGTCTCGAGTACCGCTTCTCGACCGCCCGCCGCCTGCGCAATGTCCTCGAGCGCTATCCCGAGCTCGTCGTTGTCGCCGCTCACCTCGGCGGCTATCAGGCATGGATGGACGCGCCGGCGCTGGCCAAATATCCCCGTGTCTGGTTTGACACTTCCTCTGTCCTCTGGGCGACGACGCCGGGTTTTGCCAGCGATCTGATCCACACCCTCGGCACCGACCGCGTCATGTTCGGCACCGACTACCCGGTCAAGCTCTACGAGAGCGAGCTGGCCCGCTTCTTCGCCCTCGACCTCACCAAGGCCGAGCGAACCGCCATCCTCTATGACAATGCCGCCCGTTTTCTCGGGTTGGGCAGCGCCAACTGATGCTGCGCACCAAAGCTGAAGTCCTTCACGAGGTCTTCGGCTATCGCAGTTTTCGCGGCGGGCAGGAGCCGCTGGTTGACGCCGTCGTCGCCGGGCGGGATGTCCTCGCCGTCATGCCCACTGGCGCGGGCAAATCGCTCTGCTTCCAAGTCCCCGCGCTCATGCAGGATGGCGTCACCATCGTCGTCTCGCCGCTGATTTCGCTGATGAAGGATCAGGTCGGCGCGCTCATCCAGAACGGCGTCCGCGCCGCCTACATCAACAGCTCGCTTACCCCCGCGCAGATCGACCGTGCCCTCTACAACGCCCGCTGCGGCATGTACAAGCTGGTCTACGTCGCGCCCGAGCGCCTGCTGACCGAATCCTTCCTCGACTTCGCCTGCTCGGTCAACATTTCTCTGCTGGCCATCGACGAGGCCCACTGCGTCTCGCAGTGGGGACAGGACTTCCGCCCCGGCTACCTCGACATCGCCGAGTTTGCCGCCCGCCTGCCCCGGCGGCCGGTCATCGGCGCCTATACCGCTACCGCCACCGCCGCTGTCCGCGAGGACATCCTGCGCCTGCTGCAGTTGCGCGACCCGCTGATCGTCTCGACCGGCTTTGACCGGCCGAACCTGCGCTTCGAGGTCATCCACGCCGCAGGGAAGGCGAAGCTCACCCAGCTGCTCGCCCTCCTTGGCGAGCTGAGCGGTCAGAGCGGCATCGTCTACTGCGCCACCCGCAAGAATGTCGAGGAGGTATGCGCCGCCCTCTGCGCGGGTGGCATCCCCGCCACCCGCTATCACGCCGGGCTGGACGAGACCGAGCGCCACCGCAACCAGGACGATTTCCTCTACGACCGCGCGCCGGTCATGGTCGCCACCAACGCCTTCGGCATGGGTATCGACAAGTCGAACGTCTCCTTCGTCATCCACTATAACATGCCCAAGGACATGGAGAGCTACTATCAGGAGGCCGGCCGCGCCGGGCGTGACGGCAGCGACGCGCGCTGTGTTCTGCTCTACGCTCCTGCCGATGTGCGGCTGAATCAGTTCCTGATCGAGCGCAGCGAGCCGAACGAGGACATCTCCCCCGGCACCCGCGCCATCCTGCGCGAGCGCGAGGAGGAGCGCCTGCGCCAGATGACCTTCTATGCCACCACCCCCGACTGCCTGCGCGGCTTCATCCTGCGCTATTTCGGTGAGCGCGCCCCTGTGCGCTGTGAGAACTGCTCCAACTGCCTGAATGTTGGTGAGGAGAGCGACGTCACCGATGAGGCGCGGCTGATCCTGCGCTGCGTCGCCCAGACCGGGGAGCGCTACGGCGCGGGGATGATCGTCAATCTCCTGCGCGGCACCCGTGACGAGCGCACCGCCCGCTTCGACGATGTCGACCTGCCTGTCATGGGCAAGCTGCACGATACCGATGCCGCCCGCATCCGCGAACTGATCGCCTTGCTGGTCTCGGCCGGCTTCCTCACCCGCACCGCAGGGGAATACCCCGTCCTGCAGCTGGGCTCCCGCTCGGACGAGCTGCTCACCGGCAGCCGCCGGGTTACCGCTCGCCTGCGCACGCCTGCCAAAAAAGCCGAGAAGCCGCAGAAGCTCTCGAAAACGCCCCTCGCCGACGCAGGACCGCCCGATGAAGCCCTCTACGAAGCGCTCCGCCGCCTGCGGTCCCAGCTGGCCGACAAGGCAAGCGTCCCCGCCTATGCTGTCTTCACCAACGCGACCCTGCTGGAGTTGGCTGTGCGCAAGCCGACCACCCGTGAGGCGCTGCTTATGATCAACGGCATCGGCCAGACCAAATGCGACCGATGGGGCAAGGATATCCTCGCCCTCATCCGCGCCCATACAGCCGGGCAGGGAAAGGCCTGAGCGCCTGCCGAATCGCCAAAGAAGCCACCGCCGCGGTGGCTTCTTTTGTTTAGATGGCTGAATTTGTTCCCGGAATGGCGGTTTTCTCTTGCACTCGGACGAAAAAAGGTGTATCATGTATATATCAGAATATCAGAAAGCAAGGAAGTTATCATGACCTACAAGACCGAGCTCCACATCCATACCGCCGAAGTCAGCGACTGCGCTACCGTTCCCGCCAGGGATTCGGCCGATGTCTACGCCGCCGCCGGCTACTCGACTGTCGTGGTGACCAACCACATGAGCAAATTCACCTACAAAAACAAGCGCTTTGATCATTCCGACGATCCGTGGGACGTCAAGTGTGACTACTACATGAACGGCTACCATACCATGGTCGAGGCCGCCGCCGGCCGCTTCAACGTCCTCTTCGGTATGGAGCTGCGCTCCAACACCAACGACAATGACTATCTCATCTACGGTATGACTGAGGACTTCATGCGCGCCCACCCCACCATGATGGATATGCCCCTCAAGGAGCTCGTCCCCGCTGTGCGCGAGGCCGGCATGCTCTTCCTCCAGGCCCATCCCTTCCGCAACGGGATGAAGGTCACCAAACCCGATCTGCTCGACGGCATCGAGATCTACAACGGCCACCCCGGCCAGGAATCGCGCAATGATATTGCCGAAATTTGGGCGAAGAAGTTTGGCTTCCTTGCCTCCTCCGGCAGCGACTACCACCACGCGCATCACGCTCCTGTCGGCGGCATCGCCACTGAATTCGCCATCACCTCGAATGAGCAGCTGGTGAAGGTCCTGCGCGAGGGCAGCTTCCGCTTTATCCGCGACGGCAGGATCTGCGATTAAAGCAGGAAAAAGCAAAATAAAGGGGCGTTCGGGCAAAGCTAAGCATCGCCGCGAGCGTTTTTGTGCTACGACCCGCCGCCAGGACGGCGGAGAAATGAGGTTTCCCATGCAGCAAGCAGCGAATCCTATTATTGAAATATCCGGCCTGCGCAAGGTCTTCCACACCAAGCAGGGCGATTTCACCGCCCTCGACGGCATCGACCTCTCCATCGGCGCGGGCGACATCTTCGGCATCATCGGCCTCTCGGGCGCGGGGAAGAGCACCCTCGTCCGCTGTATCAACTATCTCGAGTCGCCGACCGAGGGCACTATCCGCTTTGACGGGAGGGTGCTGGGCACCCTCAAGCCGGCCGAGCTGCGCGAGGCGCGCCGGTCGATGGGCATGATCTTCCAGCAGTTCAACCTGCTCATGCAGCGCACCGCGCTGGGCAACATCTGCCTCCCCCTCGAGATCGCGGGCGTGCCCCGCAAGAAGGCAGTCGAGCGCGCACAGGAGCTGCTGGAGCTGGTCGGCCTGCCCGACCGCGCCGACGCCTATCCCGCCCAGCTCTCGGGCGGCCAGAAGCAGCGCGTCGCCATCGCGCGTGCGCTGGCGACCAACCCGAAGGTGCTCCTCTGCGACGAGGCCACCTCGGCCCTCGACCCCACTACCACCCGCTCTATCCTCGCCCTGCTGAAGGAGATTAACCAGAAGCTGGGCATCACCATCGTTGTCATCACCCACGAAATGAGCGTCATCGAGGAGATCTGCCGCCATGTCGCCATCATCGACCAGAGCCGCATCGCCGAGGTCGGCGAGGTCGAGGAGATCTTCGTCAACCCGCAGTCTGATATCGCGCGGCGACTCATTTTTCCGGGCGGCATGCCGGTCGAGCGCCTCGGCAGCGAGCGCTGTGTGCGCATCGTCTTCGACGGCAATTCGTCCTTCGAGCCGGTGGTCGCCAACCTCGTCCTCGAGTGCGGCACGGCGGTCAACATCCTCTTCGCCGACACCAAGGACATCGACGGCCGGGCTTTTGGGCAAATGCTGATCCAGCTCCCCGACGACGAGATCGCGCAGAAGCGGGTCTTCAACTATCTCAGCCGCGTCGGCATCTCGTACAAGGAGGAATCGATCCATGCTTGAGCCTGAAATCTGGGGCCTGATCGGCCGCAGTATCCTCGAAACCTTCTATATGGTGTTGGTGTCGACCTTTGCGTCCTATGTGATAGGCCTCCCCCTCGGCGTCCTGCTTGCCATCACCGATAAGGACGGCATCACCCCCTGCGCGCCCCTCTACACCGTGCTTGGCTTCATTATCAACGTCCTGCGCTCGGTGCCTTTTCTCATCCTGATGATGACCATCCAGCCCCTCACACGAGCCATCGTCGGCACCGTGCTCGGCTCCACCGCGACCATCGTCCCGCTGGTTGTCGGAGCATCGCCTTTCATCGCGCGCATGGTCGAGTCATCCCTCAAGGAGGTCGACCACGGCGTTATCGAGGCTGCCACCTCCATCGGCTGCTCTCCCTTTCAGATTGTCTGGAAGGTGCTGCTCCCCGAGGCGCGCCCCTCGCTGACGGTGGGCGCGGCCATCTCGATCACTACCATCCTCGGCTACAGCGCCATGGCCGGCTTTGTCGGCGGCGGTGGTCTTGGCGCGGTTGCGACCAACTACGGCTACTACCGCTACCAGTCGGACGTCATGCTGGTCATCGTCATTATCCTGGTCATCATTGTCCAGATCTTCCAGGAAGTCGGCATGCGCGTCTCGCGCCGATTTGACAAGCGCATTCGCTGAGCAATCAGCTAATGATAAATTTTATTGGAGGAAACTACTATGAAACGTATTCTTACCTTTGCCCTCGCCCTCATCCTCTGCGTCCTGCCTCTGTGCGGCTGCGGCGGCGGTGAGCGCGACGAAAACACCCTGCTGGTCGGCGCCAGCATCACCCCCCACGCGGACATCCTCAAGCAGGCCGTCCCGCTGATGGCCGAGAAGGGCTACACCCTCGAGATCCGGGAGTTCGAGGACTACGTAATCCCGAACACCGCTCTCGAGTCGGGTGAGCTCGATGCCAATTACTTCCAGCATAAGCCCTATATGGACAATTTCAATGAAGAAAACGGCACCCACCTCGTGGCCGCCGCCTTTATCCATTATGAGCCCTTCGGCCTCTATCCCGGTAAGGTCAGCAAGCTCGACGACCTCGCCAGCGGCGCGACCATCATCGTCCCCAACGACGGCACCAACGAGGCCCGCGCACTGATGCTCCTCGAGGCTCAGGGCCTCATCAAGCTCAAGGAGAACGCCGGCTTCACCGCCACCGTTCTCGACATCGCCGAGAACCCGAAGAATCTCACCATCAAAGAAGTCGACGCCGCCCAGCTTGCCCGTTCGCTGCAGGACGTTGACATGGCCGTCATCAACGGCAACTATGCACTTCAGGCCAACCTCAACCCGCTGACCGACGCCATCGCCATCGAAGACCAGACCGGCGCTGGCGGTACCTACGCCAACATCATCTGCGTCAAGGAAGGCAACGAGAACGATCCCCGCATCCAGGCGCTGATCGAAGTGCTGAAGAGCGAGACCATTCGCAATTATATTACCGAGACCTACCAGGGCTCGGTTGTGCCGATGGACTGAGTGTAATAAAAAATCCCTGCCGAGCGGCAGGGATTTTTTGTTGCAATTCATCATCGAATATGGTATAATCAGCTTAGTACATAGAAGGGGGAATGTCGATGAAGCAGGCGATCATCATCGCACTAACTGTGGCAATAACCAATCTTCTGCTGGCATGGCTGCGTCGGCCGCGGAGTGTGAAACAGAAAAATCTTGTTGTTCTGCCGAAATTCGTGCTCTACCTTGGGATTACAGTTGGGGCAGGATCCGGGGGACTGACAGCAGTGCTCTGGCTAACCGGCGAAGGCTGGGGGATGGTTGCGTTGAGCAGTGTGTTTGTCCTGCTTGCTATCGTTTTGATGATTGCATATTTCAATTATCGCATTCTGTATAATGTAGACGGCTTCACCTATCGGAACTGGCTTGGATTCAGTCGACGGTATGCGTATAAGGAGATCACCGGCATTAACGAAAATAACCGTGATGTTAAGCTTTATGTCGGTCGTCGAATGGTTGTGGTTGAAAGCATCGCGTCGGGCCGGCGTGAATTTTTGGCCGCTGTGAAGGTAGCATACAGAAAAGCGTCCGATGGAGTCGCTATACCGAAACAGAAGCGAGAAAAAATGGATATTTTCCACGGCAACGTGCAGGACAGCGGCGGAATCGTCGTCATGTATTGTATTTTGACGCTCATTTTGGCCAGCTTGACCATTTATTTAGCGATTCGAGCCGTACAGCAGCCCCAGGGGCTGGATATTGTGTTAGTTTTCGGCGGAATGTTGATCGTCTGGATTATTTATTGCTTGGTGTCGATTCATGTCGGGCGCAATCCGGATGTTTATGGAGATAAGATATTTCCGCAAATTGCAATAGCAAATTGCAATAGTTATCCAAAATGTAACAAACTGTAGCGAAACGCAGTTGAGAAACGGAATGAGGGGCGTAGCCCCGAGTGGAGAGAATCAACTGCGGCGCGCGGGGTTATGCCGCATAGATAC
>JAFTOI010000045.1 GCA_017463865.1 Clostridia bacterium
CGATTACACTGCCGATGAAATCTGTTTCTTCGCCGACTGTATCAACGGTTTACCGAGAAAAATTCTGGGATACAGTACACCGGAAGAGCTGTTTGAATCCCAGCTCGATCGTATCTATGCGGCATGACCCCGCGCGCCGCAGTTGATTCTCTCCACTCGGGGCTACGCCCCTCATTCCGTTTCTCAACTGCGTTTCGCTACAGTTTGTTACATTTTGGATAACTATTGCAATTTGCTATTGCAATTTGCGGTTTTTAAAATTCTTTCTTGTGACTTCGAAAAAAGTTTCAAAATTTCATTTGTCGTTTCAAGAACAAGTGGTATCCCTTTCAAAATCAAATTTGATTTGGGATTACTTATCTTTTACAGAAGGCCGTACTTCTTCATAAACCGATAGCATAATTTTCTCATATCGCGCAGAGATGTATTTGCAGTAAAATCTCTTCTGCAGATCGGTTATACACGGTACCTTCGCGATAAATTCTACGATTGCATTCAAGTCGATCCGCGGAACAATTCTGCATACAGCAGCATTGCATTCCGGATACTCGGCTTTCATCAAAAAATCATAATAATTGATCTTCCTGTTATTCTGCTTGATTGCCGACGTAGGGAACTGATAGATCCTTGCATTCAGTGCATCCTCATTTTCAAGAACATTCTCCATGACCTTCTCATCCGCCTGAGGAAGCAGACAACTGCCGCAGTCATAGACTGGCGCAATGCTGGCCGTTTCCGTCGCAGGATCGAAGAGGAAGCCCCAGTTTCCGTTGTGCCGGTCAAAATTACCGAGCAGGGCATCCACCACAAACATGTTCCAAAAATGCTCTAACAACAATGCAGGATCCACAAACTGCTGTTTTTCGATGGTTTCAAGAATATCGCACAGTTCGGTTCCGTTTCCGTTATGATCAGAATCGATGATCGTATTCTTGATCGAGCAAAAGTCAAAAAGCTGCTTTCCATTCGATGTAAAATCACGGCAGGCACACACGATCTTCGTTTTGCCGTTCACCGCAAAGGTTCCCAGCATGGTTTGCTGGGCGGATATCCCCAGCATCTGAAAAATGCTGCTGGCAATATGTTCGCTAAAACAGCTGTTGGTATAAGACAAGTCAGTCGGCTTGTTCTGAGCAGACGGCGGGAATTTCAGCATATACTGACGGTCATTATACTGAACAGCGATCTTCTTTCCATTTGCGCCGTTATAGGCTTTTCCCAGTACGCGTCTGCACGCGGTGAAATCGATCAATGTTCAGTCACCTCCACAGATACTTCTGCCGCAAATAGTCGGCGTGTTCCGGCGTGATCGTTCCGTCTGTGATCTCTGCGGCATTGATGCTGCCGTACAATTCTCCCCACAGGCAATCCAGCAGATCAGAACCGTTTTTCAACCCGTCCTTATAGGCATCCAGGTCACTCTGCAAATATTCGGGCAAACCATATTCATAAGAACGCTCCCGTGCTGTTTTGGCGTCAGCCAGTCCCCGCTGTGTATGCATGGCGTCTTCCAAAAGAGCTTCCATCGGAAGCTGCAATGCTTTTGCGAGACGGTACAGTGTTTCAGCGGAACATTTTTCGATCCGGCTCTTCCCGCTGCAGAGATCATTCAGCGTGGTGTGCGGTACACCGCTGATTTTGGCAATACGGTATTTTGTCATACCGCTTTTCCGTATCGCTTCATTGATTGTCATATTCATCACCTATGATTATTATATCGGTACACCGACACAATGTCAAGTATTTGTGTAAAAATATCTGATGAAAATATAGCCTGTGCTCATGATCCGCACCGTCTTCCCACCTCCATCATCGCCTCGCACCATGTCAATGTCATCAGCGACGGGTCGCCCTCGCGGATACGCATGGTGCGCCTGATCTCCTTGGGGATGACGACCCGCCCAAGGTCGTCGATGCGGCGGACAATTCCGGTGGCTTTCATATGATAAACTCCTTTGTAATTGTATCAGTTGTCATAAAATTGCGTGCGAAAATAGTCTATACAATCAAGGGAGTTTTATACTTTGCTGCCGGCGCGGCGCACAAGGGAATTGTTGGGGACAGCTCAACCTGATCAGGGAACCAGTTACCTATATAAGTGGTGTAAAGCTGACAGCCGATGACGATGGTAACGATTGGTGCCATTATTTGATTGGAAAATACAAACGCAATGTTAAATCAAAAAGCAGCGCCATCGCGATGGCGCTGCTTTCCTGCTCAATTCACCCCGGATTGCGTGAACAGCAGCTCACGGTCGAGGCGGAGGGTGACGGTGTTGTACGCGTAGTCGGTCAGGGTGAGATAGATATACTTCTGATAGAGCCCGGTCGCGTTCACCGACAGGGTCAGGGACGCGCCCCGGCCGGCGGGCAGGATCTTCGTCGTCTCAAAGAAGCTGTAGTCGTACTCCACCATGCCCCGCCGGTCTGCGAGGTAGAGATCGCGCACATACTCGGCATCGCTGAAGGTCAGGTCGAGCATCAGTGCGCCGTCGGTACGGCGGAAGGCCGCCGACTCGAGCACCGGCACCGTTGTATCAATGCGCACCGGCAGGGTCAGCGTCTGCTCGCCGCCGGATTCGCCGTACAGGGTCAGCGTGATGGTGTAGATGCCGTCGGGGCAGATAAACTTCGGGTTGTCGGTCACGCTGCCGTCCCAGAGCGGGATGCGCTCGGCCACGGCGGCGCTGTTGTAGCGGTAGGCTTTGCGCAAGCCGCCGCCCTCGGCGGTGTAGACCGTCTCGCCGGCTGCATTGGTGACGGCGACGATATAGCGCGCGACATTGCGCAGCAGGCAGGCGTCCAGCGTCAGGGGCTCCGCCAGGCCATGCGGGTTGATGGCGGCCAGCTCGGCCATGTACTGCACGCCGTTCTGCACCGGGTCGCCGCCCTGCATCTCGCCCAGCGCGATCTCGTAGCCGCTGATCAGCCGCGCGGTGATGGTCTGGCCGATGTACAGCTGTGCATCGGCGTCGTAGGCGGTGGGGGAGATGAGCGGTGCGGCCGACCAGTCGCCGCAGAAGACGGCCCAGGGCAGGGTCAGCGAAGCGGTGCTGGTCTCGGCCTTGACGCGGCCCTCGACGGTGAAGCCGTTTGGAAAGGCGGTGGTGTAAGCGGCGTAGGTATCGGGGGCGAGGGTGACGGTGAGAGTAATCTCCCGCGTCTCGCCGGGGGCGAGGGTGATGTGTGCGCCGGTCGCCCGGATGGGGGTACCGTCGAGGGTGATCTCGGCATCAATGGAGGTGAGACTGCCGTCGACGCAGAAATAGGCGTTGGCACGGTCGTAGGCACAGAGCGCGAGGTAGGCCTCGGCGGCCTCGGTCAGGGTGTCGGGATCCTCCTCAGCCAGCGGGTCGCGGTAGGCGTCGGCGAAAATGGTGGGGGTCAGGGTGACGTCGAGGTCGGCAGCGGTGCGGTTCTTTGCCGTGAAGGTAAGGGTGAAGGTCTCACCTGCGCCAGCGGTGGTGATGGTGCCAGCATCACTGCCGGTCAGCATCAGCGGTGCATCCGGCGCCGCCGCGAGGTCGAGCACGCCTGCGCCCTGCGCGCGCACCGAGGTGGGCGTGTTGCCGGTGTCGGGATCGGTCAGGGGTGCGGCGGTGTTCTGCAGCAGAGTCTTGGCCGTTGCCAGGACGTTGGCCTCGGGCGTGCCGTCGTCGCGGAGCTCGCTCATCAGCGCGGCCAGCGCGCCGGCGACCTGCGGGGCGGCATAGGAGCTGCCCTCGAGGACAGCGATGCTGTCATCGGCCGAGAGGCCGACGAAGCTGTCGCCCAGCGCGACGAGGGAGGGGGCGAAGGTAAAGTCGTCCCGTAAGCCACGCGACGAGAAGTCGGCGACGCCCTTCACCCGCATGCCGCGGGTGGAGGGGTCTCGATCGGGGAAGGAAAGGGTACCCGAGCTGGTCTCGGCGAGGCGCTGACCGTCCTCGATATTGATGAAGATGGCGGGCAGCACGGCATCGTCAAGCTGCATGTTGACCGCGCCGTCGGTCTCGGGATCGTTGTCATAGACGATGACACCGATCGCACCCGCGTCGGCGGCGTGCCGGGTCTTCTCGACAAAGCTGATTTCGCCCCGCTCGACCAGCGCGACCCGGCCGACGACGTTCAGCTCAGCATAATCAGCCGCCGCACCGACGCCGGGCACGGCGACATAGGAGAAGGGCGCACCGCCCAGCAGATCGGCGAAGCTGCGGCCGCCGATCTCGTGCTGGACGATGTACTCGGCGCAGGTGTCGGAGTAGCTGATGCGGTTTCCGGCCTCGTCGAGCAGGACGGTTGTCTTGCCGTAACTGCCGGTGGCCGCACCGACGGCGATGACGCCGGGCAGAGAGGCGGGGGCGGCGATGGTGCCGCGGTCGGGATGATCGGTCGGGTAGGTCTCGCTGTTCGTGCGGGCGTAGAAGAAGCTGCCCGCGCCCGTCTCGCCGCTGTTTCCGGCGGCGGCCACAATGCCGACTCCGACGCCCTGTGCCGCCGCGACAGCCTCGGCGAGGCCCGCGCCCTCCCCGCTGTCCCCGGCGGGAAAGCCGAGCGAAAGGTTGATGACGTCAGCGCCGAGCAGGAGAGCATCGTCGATGGCCGAGAGGATGACATCCTCGTCGGCCCCGGCCTCCAGCGACTCGCCGAAGACCTTCATCAGAAGCAGCTGTGCGCCAGGTGCGGTGCCGTCGTATTCGTCGCCGTGGTTGGCACCGGCCAGCGCCGCCACCCGCGTTCCATGGGAGGCGAGGGCCGCGACTGACTCACCCGGCGCGGTGTAGTTGCAGAGAAAGGGCACCTTCGCCGCGTCCTGGCCCTCGTCGGGCACGGTGCGGCCGGTCAGGGCGAGGCGGGCGGCCAGCGCGTCGCCGGTCAGGGCAGGCGAGACGCCCTCGGGGAGGGTCAGCCAGGCCGCGTCGGCGTCGAAACCGCTGTCGATGACGGCGATGACCGTCCCGTCGCCGGAGGCCCGGAGAGGGGCGGCGGTGACGTTGACCACCAGATCGGGCGCGGCCGGCTCCGCCGGCGTTTCCTCAGCGGCAGTCGTCTCCTCGAGCGCCAGATAGTGCGCCGGCTCGTACACGTCGAACTGCAGCCGAGCAGAGGCAAGGTCGCCGGCTGCGCGGAGGTAGGGTATGTCGTCGGCGTCGACCTCGACGGCCAGGCCGACCAGCGCGGCGGTCCAGCGGGCCGTCTCGGCGAAGCAGTGCGCGGCCTCGGCCGCGACGGCGCAGACGTCATCGA
>JAFTOI010000028.1 GCA_017463865.1 Clostridia bacterium
GAAGCCTACTGTCAGACGCTGGCTGATGCCGGCTTTGCCGCCGACTCGACCCGCGAGGCGGCGGGCAACCGGTTCGCCATCTACCGCGGCAGCAAGTACGGCGTGACCACTTACTTCACTCCCTTCAACAAGACCGCCCGCACCATCATTGAGCCGATCGCCAATCTCGGCCCGGCGGAGGAGGATGCGGCAGGCCCCGCAGTCACTGAGCCCAAACTGACCATGATCGGCCGCAAGTTCAGCTCGGGCAACACCTTCCGCGGTGCGGCGGCCGACACGGGCTACATGTGCTATGTTCTGCGCCTTGCGGACGGGCGGTTCATCATCATCGACGGCGGCACACGCATCGACGCCTTCGCCGACGCGATCTACCAGACCCTGCGCGATCAGGCGCCCGATCCGGCTAAGATCGAGGTCGCGGCCTGGATCATCACCCACTCGCACGGCGACCACAACGGCGGCTTCATGCTCTTCTGCGAGAAGTACAAGAATGTCGTCAATATCTCGATGCTGATGACCAATCTGCCCTCCGAAGCAGCTGCCGAGAACGACAGCGGTGCCAGCGGCAAGGCGGCAGTGTCGAACACCTTCTCTGCCTACCAGACTGCCTATCCGAAGGGACAGGTCGTCAAGCTGCACAACGGCTACAACCGCACCATCGGCGGCGCCGAGATCGAGGTGCTCTACACCCACGAGGACTACATCACCTCGGCCCGCACGCTGGCCGACACCCGCCTCTGGAACAACACCTCGCTGATCTTCCGTATTAACATCGCCGGACAGGCACTGATGTTCTTGGGCGACGCACAGGTCGACTCGAACACCATCACGTCGAACATGTACGGCGATTACCTCAAATCGGACATCGTGCAGGTGGCGCACCACGGCGGCGAGGGCGGCACGGCGCAAATCTACACCCTCATCAACGCCGCGACGGCCCTCTTCACCACCTCGGATGAGCTGATGCCCATCTACCTCGCCGACAATCACAATGCACATCTGGTCGGCAAGACCAACCTCAAGGAATGGATCAACGCCGCCGACCGCATCACGTATTTTGACCTGCCCTACACGGTCGGCACGGCAAAAATCAAAGGAGAATAACTATGCAGCAACACCTCATCAATATGGCGCTTCCTCTCTTCAACGGCGGGGAGATGGTGCTCTGCCGCGACTGCGGCAACGGCTGTACCATGACGCAGCTGGTGAACGCCGACGAGACGGTCTATCTCGACTATCTCATGGCTCTGCGCGATGACGGCTTCAAGGTCGTCTACGGCCGTGAGGCGGCGGCGAACCGCTTTGCTTCGCTCGTCCGCGATGAGCTGGCCGTCACCATGTACTATACCGTCTATACCCGCACCGTCCGCGTTTTCGTCGAGCCGAAGGCCAACCGCTACATCGCCGAGCCGCTGGAGGGCGAACCGATCTGCCAGCCCCAGCTGACCATGATCGGCCGAAAATTCTGCGAGCAGAGCACCTACCTCGGCAAGGATTCGAGCATGGGGCTGACCTGCTTCGTCTTCCGCCTTGGCGACGGCTCTTTCCTCATCTATGACGGCGGCGTCGAGGTCGATCCCTTCGCCGACGGCATCATGGATGCGCTGAAGAGCCAGGCACCCGACCCGGAGCATATCGTCATCGCGGGCTGGATCCTCTCGCACAGCCACGGTGACCACCTCGGCGGCCTGCGCAAATTCAGCCGCAAGTACCCCGGCTCGGTCGAGCTGCGCCAGATCTTCCACAACTTCACCAACGATGAAGACGCAGACCATGCGGACGAGCAGGGCGTCATCGCCGCCTACCCGCACACTACGTTGGCGCTGGCCGCCGAGGCCTTCCCGGGCGTCAAGATCACCAAGCTGCACAACGGTGACTGCTTTATGCTCCGTGACGCACAGATCGAGACGCTCTTCACGCAGGAGGACTTCTACACCCCGCAGCGTGCCCGCCGCGGCTGCCATTACTGGAACGACACCTCGTTGGTGGTGCGCATCACGCTGGGCGGCCAGAAGATCATGATGCTGGCCGACACGCATAACATCTCGAACGCGATCTTGTGTGATATGTACGGCGGCTATCTCAAGTCCGATCTTGTGCAGGTCGCACATCATGGCGGCGACGGCGGCACCTGCGGCATCTACGAGTGCATCGACGCCGAGTTCGCCTTCTTCACCACCTCGGATGAGCTGCTGCCGGTCTACATCTCGCGGCCGTACAACTCGCATATGGTGTACGATCTGCATCTCAAGGGCTACGCCAACGCGCAGAAGCGGACGATGGTCTTCCCGCTGCCCTACAACTGCCCGGAGGCCGACGAACCGATCTTCGTGACCGAGGTCTGACCCCGCACAATTTCCCCCTGTCTGTGGACAGGGGGATTTTTTTGCGGAAAAGGTGAGAAAATCGCCCGCCAAATGTGTTATAATGGTGTAAGACGTTTTACGAAAGGACGATCATCATGGATGAACGCTTCACCGCCCTCGTGCGTGCGCATCGCGTGGGCCTGGTCGGCTACCTCTCCCGCTATGTCGACACGGGAACGGCCGAGGAGCTGGCCGCCGATGCTTTTGCGGCGCTGTGGAAGCGCCTGCCCCGCCTGCGGGATGACAACCTCCGCGCCTATCTCTACGCCGCCGGGCGCAATCTTGCCCGCAATTATCTGCGCCGGCAAGGGCGCATCACCTCGTTTGAGGAGATGCCGGTCGATCTGCCAGCGCCTGACGATGACCTCGACGCCCTGCTCATCCGAGACGAGCGCAGCCGCGCTATCCACGCCGCGATGGGCGACATCTCGCCCGACTACTGCGCTGTGCTGCATCTGCTCTATTTCGCCGATCTGTCGCCGGCCGAGGCCGGGCAGGTACTGGGCAAAACGCCCAAGCAGATGGGCAACCTCACCTACCGCGCCAAGGAAGCCCTGCGTCGTGCCCTTGCGGCGCGCGGCATCACCGGCGTGGACGATTGAAAGGAGACAAAACGATTATGCGAACCGAAGCTGAATTTATCCGTTTAGTCGAAGCAAGGCTGGACGCCGCGCCGAAACGGCGCGCGGCCGCCCCCAAGGCAGTGCTGATCGCCGCCACGATGGCTGTACTCGCCTGCGCGGCAGTGACTGGTGCGGTCGTGCTCAGCCGTCCCTCGACCGAGCTTGGTGAACATGACACCGCCCCCGCCATCGGCCACGCCGAGACGGGTGTTCCCGAGGTCTATTTCCCCGTTGACACCACGCCCCTACCCGTCCCGTGGGAGCAGGTCTGGAACGGACAGCACTATTCCCTCACCCGCACCGCCGAGCCGCTGCCCATCACAACCGACGACCTCGGCAACGACCTCGGCGGTGGACTGTGGGCGCTGAGGGGCGTCTCGACCGATTACTTTATCCTCTGCAAAAAAGAGGGCTATTGGGGCTACGTCAACTACGACTACCGCCCCGTCACGCTGGGCGGCCTCATCGCCGACCTGAACCTTGCCGAAACGCTCGAGTTCGGCGCGCTCTTCTACAGCGGCTTCGTCGGCGGTGAATATCACGCCTGGCGAGTCGAAGGGCTCGATACCGACCGGCTCTGGGCGTTGCTCTTTGCCAAGCCCGACAGCGCATCGCAGGCGCTGAAGGTCAAGCTTGATCCCAAGAAGATCGTGGAGGAGGCCACGGCGAACGGCGAGGTGGTCACGCCCCCCTATGACCCGTCGGGGCAGTATATCGTCGACCGCATGATGGTCAACGACATCAGCATCGGCATCAGCTTGCCCAAGCTGGGCTTCAACGACATCTCTATCATGCTCTCGGATGAGGACGAGGGCTGGCTGTGGACAAACCTGCTTGCCTCGGGCAATTACTTTGCGACCTCGCCCGATCTCGTCGACGATCTGCTTGCCTACGCCCGCGAGGCCGGAACGTGGATTGACACGACGCCCGCCGCAGACGAGATGCAAGCCGGAATTCCCGAATAACAGTTGATTTTCCGCGCGATCTGCGGTACAATAGAGGGGAAAGCGAGGGATAACCATGACCGACATCCAACTCCACGCCCGCGAAGCCGGCGCGGGTGAGCCGCTGATCCTGCTCCACGGCAACGGCGAGAGCGGCGACTATTTCGCCGCACAGCTTGCATATTTCTCTGCGCGCTATCGCGTCATTGCCGTCGACACACGCGGACACGGGCGGTCGCCGCGCGGAACTGCGCCCTTCACCTTCGGGCAGTTCGCCGAAGACCTTGCCGCCTTCCTTGACGCGCGGGGCATCGAGCGAGCGCACATCCTCGGCTTCTCGGACGGCGCCAGCATCGCGATGGAGTTCGCCTTGCGCTATCCTGCGCGGGTCGGGCGGCTGATCCTCAACGGCGCAAACCTCAACCCGCGCGGCGTGAAGCTGTCGGTACAGGCACCCATCGTGCTCGGGTATGCGCTGGTATCGCTCATCGCGCTGTTCGACAAGAAAGCCATCCCGAAAAAGGAGATCCTCGGTCTAATGGTGACCCAGCCAAACATCACGACGGCACAGCTGGCGACGCTGACCATGCCGACGCTGGTGCTGATCGGCACGCGGGACATGATCCGCGACGCGCACAGCGTGATGATCGCTGATGCCCTGTCGAATGGGCGGCTGGTGCGGCTCGACGGCACGCACTTCATCGCGGCGGAGGCAAGCGAGGCCTTCAACCACGCGGTGGAGGCGTTTCTGGATGAAGAAAAGGCTTGACGCAATGCGTCAAGCCTTTTGTTATCCTTCACACCGGCAGATATTTACCCTGACCCGCCCTTCGCGCCGGGCACGGAAGTCGGTCAGCACCTGCAGGAAAATGTTCATCCGCCAGCCAACGCGACGGCAGGCGTCGAGCCATCCAACGACATCAATCTGCATCGGCACGTCATCGAGGTCGCCGAGGCAGTCCCAGAGGGCGTCCCAGTTGCGGCCGTAATAAGCGGGAAAAGCGAAGGCATCCTGCAGCAGGCTGTGCAGCTCGGCAACCGTGCTGACGCCGCGCAGGTCGAGGGTGATATGGCGTGTTTCCATGGTGGTCTCCTTTCGAGCGAAAGCTCAGTTGATCTTGCTCGCTTTGCAGCGGATGCGCACATAGTCGGCGTACCAGTCGCCGTCCCGGCGCAGGTCGGGTGCAAGGCTTGCCGCGGCTTCGCGGATAATGGCGTCGGCCTCGTCAGCCGGGACGCCGGAAAAGGGCGTTTTGACGAACATTCGAATCCAGTCGGCCAAGCCGTCGTCTCCTTTGAGCAGGGTGGGACGGTCGAAGAGCGCGGTATACTCGACACGGAAGCCGGCGCGCTCGAGCATCGGGGCATACTCGCCGACCGACGGAAAGTAGAAGGGCATGACGTATGCCCTTCGCCGCGCGGCGAAAGCGCGGGCCAGCGCCGCGTGGATCAGCGCGTTGTTCCCCTTGCCGCCGAACTCGAAGACAAACTGCCCGCCCGGCTTGAGCGCGGCGTTGATGCAGTCGAGCAGTGCAGATTGCCGCGCGGCGTCGATCCAGTGGAACACGGCGTTGGAGAAGATGATATCGACCGGCTCGTCGAGGCGGAAGTCAGTGGCGTCACCCTCGATAAAGCGGATATCCGGATGTTGCTCCCGCGCGATGGCGAGCAGCTCGGGCGAAGCATCGAGGCCGATCGTCCGCAGGCCGGCTTCAGCCAGCTTTGCGGTGAGCGCACCGTTGCCGCAGCCGAGGTCGAGGCAGGTCATGCCTGGCTCGATGCGGAGCAGATTCAGCAGGTCGCCGCCGTACTGGTGGACGAAAGAAAAGTTGGCGGTGTAGCCCTGGGCATCCCATTTGATGTTCATGTTTCACCTCAGAAAGTTTGGTTTTCTTCATCGCGCCAGCGCGCGGCGGTAGAGCTCCTCCATCCGCCGCGTCATGGCGGCGGCGGTGAAGCGCTCGTGGTAGCGGGCATACGCACCTTCACAGAGGCGCGCATAATTATCAGGATCGCGGCGGACGCGCAGGATGGCGTCGGCGAGGGCGGGTGCGTCCTTAATGGGCACCAGATAGCCGTTGACACCATCTTCGACCATGTAGGGGTTGCCGCCATAGGTGGTGGCGACGATGGGGCGTGAGAGACTCATGGCCTCGGCCAGGGCGAGACTGGTCGCCTCGGTGCCGAAGGAGCAGTTGACAACAAGATCCATGCTGCCGACATAATCGGCCACATTGGTCACAAATCCCGCGAAGCAGACGCGGTCGGCGATGCCGAGGCGGGCGGCCTGCGCGCGCAGATCGGCCTCGCATGCGCCGGTGCCAATGATGAGGAAGCGCATATTCGGCTCCTCGGCGGCCAGCGCCGCGGCGGCATCGAGGAAGTAGCGGTGGCCCTTGACCTCCTCCAACCGTGCCGACATGCCGACGACGAAGTGGCTGTCATCCCAGCCAATCGAGGCGCGCAGAGCGCGGCGCGCCTCAGCGGTAGGCGGCGTCATCGGCTCGACGCCGTTGACGATGACCTCGATCTTGCGCGGGTCGACGCCGGTGTCAGTGAGATTGTCGGCCGCCGCCTGCGCCACGGCGATGATATGCGTCGAGAGGGTGTTGTTGACCAGCCCCGAGACCTGCTTGCCCGGGAAGGTGGTCAGCTTGCGCGGGGGGGGGAAGACGCTGTGGCGGGTGTAGACCCGCACGCTGACCCCGATCTGCCAGGCGGCCAACTTGGCCGAGAAGGAGGAGTGCGTGTGGACGATGTCGGGCTTGGCGTCGCGGAAGATGCGGCGGAACTCGGCCGTCGCGCCCCGCTCATAGGAGCGGTCGCGGCCGTATTCGGTCTCGATAACGGGGACGCCCAGCGCCTCGACGCGGGCTTTGAGCGCACTGCCGCGGGGCAGGACAACGGTGATGTCGAATGCGCCGCGGTCGGCGTTGGCGAGGTAGTTGAGCAGCAGCGTCCCCGCGCCGCCGATGTTGGTGTCGCTGATAACGTGGTAGAGTTTGATCATGATGGGTTCCTTTATTTCATGTAGATTTCTTGCATTTTCCGAGCACCTTCCCGACCACCGCCCAGACTTCCCGCTCGCGCAGAAGCAGGATCACGACAGCGTAAACGGCGACGCCGGCAGCGACGGCGACAACCGTTCTTGCAATGCGGCCAAGGTCGAGGCTCGTCCAGACCAGCCGCACGACGACGCTCATCGCGACGGCAGCGGCCAGCATCTTGGCAAAATCGAGCCAGTCCGCGCCCGAGAGCAGGCGGGTGCCGGTGCGGCGAAGCCAGAGGTGGTTGAGGATGGCATTGGCCGCGACTGCGATCGCCGACGCGGCGGCGATTCCGCCGACACCGAAGCGGTCGGCGAGGAGCGAGACCAGCGCGAAGTTGACGGACATGGCGACCATCGACGTAACCATCGCGGGCTTCGGCTGTTGGCGCGAGAAGAGCAGCTTGGTGTAGACCTCGTTGAACGCCATGAACGGCATGCCGATGGCGAAGCAGCGCAGCGCGTCGGCGGTCAGCGCCGTGTCGGCGTCGGTAAACGCGCCCCGCTCGAAGATGATGCCGATGATCGGCTCGGCCAGCACGGCGGCGCCGAAGGCGATGGGAAGAATGATCAGCCCCAGGAGCTTCAGCGACAGCCCTGTCAGCCGCTCGGCCTCCTCGTTCTCGCCCTCGGCTGTCGCGCGCGAGAGGTAGGGGAAGAGCAGATTCGTCGCCACGAAGGAGAAGACGCCGACGATGATGACATAAAGGCGATTCGCGTAGCCGATGGCCGTGATGGCGCGACCATTGGCAATGCCCGAAGCGAAACGGGTATTGATGAGGTTGCAGACCGGCTGCATCCAGGTGCTGACCAGGATGGGCAGCGCCATCTTCAGCGACCGGCGGATGGCCGGGGTGAGCGTCAGCGGCGTCGGCAGCCAGCGATAGCCAAGCTGATGCGCGCGGGGCATCTGCATCATCGCCTGCACCGCCCAGCCGAGCAGCATGGCGACGGCAAGCCCGACAATGCCGAAGGATGCGTCGAACACCAGCAGATACAGCACCATGATTGCGTTCGAGGCCAGACTCATCAGCGCTGGGATGTTGAACTCACCCAGCGACTGAAGCAGGCCGACCAGCGCATAGGCCAGCGCCATGAAGAGCATCATCGGGAACATGATGCGGTTGAGCAGCACCGCGAGGTCATGCGTCTCGGCGGCAAGCTCGGGCGCGAGCAGGTCGACCAAGGGCGACGAGAAGAGCACACCGCAGAGCGACAGCCCGGCAGTCAGAACGAAGAGCAGGTTGATGTACCGATTGGCGTAATCGAACGCCGCGCGCTTCCCTTCCTTGACCAGAATCTCGTTGAAAACCGGGATGAACGACGCCGCAACGACGCCGCCGATGACCAGATCGAACACCAGAATGGGCAGCCGCGAAGCTGTCTCATAGGCCACCGCCGCCCCTGTGGTGCCGTACGCGCGGGCGACCAGCACGTCGCGCAGCATCCCGAGAATTTTCGACGCGAGCACCGCCGCGACCATGAAGATCGCCGTCCGCGCCATCCGTGCGCCCTGTTTCATGCTGTGTCCTCCTTTGCGAAATGATGGGATTTTATCTATTTTATCACATTTTGCCCGCTTTTACAAGAGCAGTGGGCAAATTCGCCCCCAAAGCCTCGCTGCAGACAAAAAAACGGGCATGACAATTGTCATGCCCGTTTCGGTGATGATCAGTTCTCGCGCTTTCTGGCGATGAATGCCGTGCTTGCAAGTGCGATGATCGCAGCAGCGACATATACCCAGACAGCGTCGCCGGTGGACGGAGTCGTGGTGGGCGCCGTCGTTGTAACGGGAGCGGTCGTCGTGGCGGGAGCCGTCGTCGTGGCGGCGGCTGCGCCCTCGTTGCCGAAGCCGGCCGCAGTCTTAATGACTTCCTTGGCGGTGCTCTGGTTGGTCGGAGCGGCGTCGGTTCCGATCGTCTGGTAGTAGATGGTCTTGCCAGCGGCATTGTTGAGGGCATACGCGACTGCGCCGCTTGCGAACTCGTCTGCCGTTGCGGTGGTCACACTTGCAGCCTGAATGCCGTTGACCTCGTAGGACGCACCTTCAACTGCGAGGGCGTAGTTGTTGGAAACATAGTCAGGCGACGCGCCGTCTGCGTTCTTGTTGTAGTAGACCTGATTGACCTGCAGGTTTGCGGCAGGATCAGCGGTGATCTTACCGGCATTGAAGCAGTTCTTGACGTAGGCGGTGGAGGTATTGAAGTAACCGATGATGCCGGCCGCATAAACGATCTTGGTAGAAGCATTGGGGTCCTTGGCGGTGATGTCGCCGACATTGAAGCAGTCGATGACGCCGTTGTCGGTGCTGCCGCCGTACATATAAGCGGCGATACCTGCGACGTTGAGGTCGTTGGAGGTATCGGTCGTGCAGACAACGCTGCCGAAGTTACCGCAGTTGCGAATCTGATAGGAGGTCGTTGCGGCACCGGTGCCGAGGCAGGCGGCGATACCGCCGGCGCGGCGGATACCGGTGATCGTTCCGTAGTTATACGAATTGGTGATGGTAATGCCGACAACCTTGCTGGGCGCGCTGCCGAAAATACCGCCGGCATAGCGCTTGATGTTGGTCACATCGCCGCGGTTGACACAGCCGTCAATCTCCAGGATACCAACGTTGTAGCCGATGATACCGGCACACTGGTCCTTGACACCGGTGAAATTGCCGTTGTTGACGCAGTTGGTGATCTTGCAGACGTGATCGGTGGTCGCGTTGTCGTTGCCGAAGCGGCCGACGATACCGCCGCCGTAGTTATTCTTGAAGGCATCGCTGGTCGGATCGGACACGCCGATGGTGCCGTTGTTGACGCAGCTGTCGATGGTCAGGGTCGTACCTTCGCAGTAGCCGACCATGCTGCCGACCTGATTTGCGCCGTCGGTGATGTTGCCGTTCATCGTGACGTTGGTAATGGTGATGTTCGCACCATTCTTACCAGTGCCGACGACTGCGCCGACTGCCGTACCGCCGGTCAGATTGGCATTGATGACGACATTATCCACCAGCATGGTACCGGTGGTCTGCTGGGAAATGGCGCTGTTGCTGGTGCCGGAGAGGGCGATGTCGCCGTTGATGGTGAGGTTCTTAAGGGTGCCGCTGAAATCAGCGAACAGCGGGACGGAGGTGGTAATCGTCTTGCCGTTGCCGTCAATGGTTCCGGTAAAAGTAACCGGATAAGTGGTGCTGACCGTGATGTCATTGGCCAGGTAGTACTTGCCATCGACATCCATTGCGGCGAACTGGTCCGCTGTGGTAATGGCTGTTCCTTCGGCGGCAGCGGCGCCGAACTGAACGAATGTCATCATGGATATCACCATGACAACGGTGAGAATAAGCGCTGTGATCTTTTTCATAACAATTTCCTTTCTGTGAATTCCAAAATTGTTCACGGGTATATCAGTATAATAACACATTTTTCAAGCAAAGTCAATCATTTACCGGCAGAATCTATAGATAAATCTGTATTTTGTGCAAAAAGCCCCGTGCGCGGTGCGCACAGGACTTTTGCTGTATTTACGGCAGCTCGTCGAATTTTTCCACGAGGGCTGCAAGCGTTTTTACACAAAGCTTGTCATTCATCTTGAGCTTTGCGCTCAGGCCGGTGTTATCCTCAAAATTATAGAGCTGATACCGGATCTGGTGAACGGGGTTGTTGATGAGGTTGGAATAGATGTAACCGAAGTCGTAGACAGCGCCGTCGACGATATAGTCAAACATCTGGGCGGATGCCTCATCATTGAGATACTTGGTCTTGTAGGCCGTCTCAAAGATGACGGGGCGCACCTTGCGGTAGGACTCGGCGCCCATAACCTCGAGCACTGCACCGACCATCTCAGCGTCGGGCACCGTCACGGGAACCGACAGGGCGCTGTACTCATCGTGGGAGGTGGTGTGGTAGGCCTCCTGCGCCTCGGTGTACTTGGGCAGCGGCATGATGCCGTAATCGAAGGTGACCTCACGCAGGGTGGTGGAAGCCTGATTCATCATGTCATAAGTGAAGATAGCCTCGCCCGAGGCAAACTTGCTGCGGGCATCACCGTTGCTGCCCTTGCCGTATACGCCGTCCGAATGGAAGAAGAGATCCAGCATCTTTTCGGTGGCGGCAATGTTGTGCTCGGTGTTCAGCGCCATCTCGACGTCACCGGCCGCATTCTTCTTGGTCGCAGTAATCTCCCAGGAGGCCATCAGCGCGTCGATCGGCACCGACTTGCGGGCAACCACCAGGCCGAAGAAGTCGGTGGCGTCAACAGCCGCGTTGCCGTCGAGGTCCTGATAGGCCGTCTTGGCCAGCTCCATCTGTTTGTCAACCGTCCACTTGCCTTCGCGGGCGAGCTGGTACAGGTCAAGATCGGGGTAGTACTGCTTGGCCAGGTCACGGTTGACGAAGGTGACGACCAGACGCTCGATGGCCGAGGGCGTGGCGTCGCCGACGACGTAGTACATCTTGTTTTTCACCGTGGCTTCTTCGATGTAGTCCTGATTCCACCAGGGCTGCTCAAGGTCGAGGTTCTCGATGCTGTGCAGATTGAGGTAGATGCCCTGCTGGCAGAGTGAGATGCCGTAATAGGCGTAGTTCGCGATGATCTGGAAGGCGTTGTCCTGGGCGTTGATGCTGTTGGTGATGACACCGGCGTAGATATTGTGGGAGGTATTGGTACCCTCGGCGTCGTGGAAAGCGAAGGTAATGCCGAAGCGATCCTCCACGGCGCGGTTGCGCTCGTAGATGGCATCGTTGACGATCTCACCGGTGATCTCGTCGGCCTTCATCTCCTTGACGTGGGCGGTGCGCTGGAGGATGTTGATGGTCTGCCCGTCGTAGCGGAGATCCTCGGGGATGTTGTCGAGGTATTTCGGCTCGGTCTCGGGCGCTTCGGTGGTCGTGTCGGCCTGGCCGACGGAGGGTGCAGCAGTCGTCGTTGCGGGATCGCCTGCGCCTTCATCAACGGCACATGCGGCGAGCGGGCAAAGCATCAGCGCGGCGAGCAAAAGGGAAAAAATACGTTTTTTCATGTGGCCTCGCTTTCTTGTACTTGACAAAATCAAACTCAGCTGATATAATCAACCTGTGGGTATAGTTTAACACAGATTTTGTGCAAAGAAAATCAACATTCCACCAAGATAGTCGGGAATATACTCAGTTATTGCCCAAGGAGGTCACACCATGCCCTTTTATGAGGATTACGGCTCCGACCTGTATGCACACTTCATGCGCAGCCCCCGCGGCTATGCGCATGTGGTCTATCATGTCCATCCCCATTGGGAGCTGTATTTCTGCCCAAGCCCCATCGAGCAGATCACCTTCATCAACGGGCAGACCATCACCTATACCCAGCCGTTGGGGATTCTCTGCACGCCCTTCACCCACCATGGCACCTCAGTTGATCCAAGCGTACGCCCCTTCTACCACGATGTTTTCTATTTCGGTGAGGATTTTCTGTCCGAGCTGGGCGAGCGTTACTTCTCTCTTGCGGCCTTTGCCCAATCCTCGGCCTGCTTCTTTCTGCCAAGCGTGGCGCAGGCCGAAGCGCTGATGCAGCTCTCGGAACAGATCCGTTCTGCGCCGGCCATCGAACAGAAGCTGCTTTTCGCCGTCTTCTTCCATCGTCTGTGTGCGCTCTGTCCGGAGGGCGAGCGGCACTACATCGGCCAGGCGAACAGCTACATTCAGGACGTCATGCGCTACATCGTGGCGAATCTCGACCAGCCGCTCACCGGCTCCTCCATCGCCGCCGCGTTCTACATCAGCCGAAACAAGCTCTCGGCCGACTTCAAGCAGTTCACCAACACGACCCTGCACCAATTCATCGTCAACCTCCGCTTCGAGCACGCCAAGGAGCTGCTGCGGAAAAAGGAACCGCTGAGCATCCGTGAGATCGCGCAGCAATGCGGCTTTGAGAATGAATATTACTTTTATGAGTTCTTCAAAAAGCAGTCCGGGATCACGCCGCGGGAGTATATCCGGCAGCGGCAAAAAAAGCCCCAATAAGGGGCTTTTTTCAATCCAGCAGATGCCAGTATTCGGTGTAATCCCACTCGGGGGCATGATCCTTCGCGAAGGCCGCCTCGTCGAGGGCGAAATATGTATACGTCACCGCGTCGTCAGCCTGCCCGACCGGGTCGCACCAGGTGGCGTCGATCCAGACCCGCCGGCCGTCCAGCTCGGCGATCGTCCACGCATGCGGCGCAGTCTTGCCGTCGGTGGTGGCGTAGCCGGTCATCGACATGCACTTGACACCGCCCAGCTTGAGCAGCAAATTATACGCTGCCGTGTAGCCCGAGCAAACCGACGCGCCGTCCCTGAAGACCGAGTAGGCGTACTGATCGAGCATCCCTTCCCCACTCTCATAGCGGCAATGGGTCACGATCCACGCAAGGCAGGCACGGGCGTAGTCGGTCTGAGGCGCCGCGCTGTCTGCCGGCAGTGCGGCGCGGATCTCGGCCGCGGCCTTTTCGGCAGCAGCCATGGTGAAATCGAACATCGCGCGGCACTCGTCGGCGGTATAGTCGCGCCCGCGCAGCTTGACGGTCATGGCAACGTAATTCTTCGCGTAGGCAAGGTTGATATTATAATAATGGTAATAAACCACCGACTCACGGCAGAGGTCGGTCGCGATGGGGTAAGCGGCGGTGAGGTTGGGCAGATAGTCGTTCTTGACGGTGTCCACATCGACGCCGCGGTAGATGAAGGTCTGCTCGTCGATGCCGTTGACCGAGAGGTAGATGAGCATGTTGACGAAGTCCTCGACCGTCTTCGGGGTCTCGGGCAGCGTGCAGCCGGTCGGAAGGAGCGGATGCGCATCCAGCGGCTCGGGCTTCGCCTCGACATAGCGCATCATGCGCGCAACGATTGTGGCCAGCTCGGCGCGGTTGAGCGAGCGCTCGCCGCGGTAATAGAAGAGCCCGCCCGACATCTCGCCCCGGATGATCCCCGCCGAATGCAGGGTGATGGCGTAGATATTCTCGCTGTCGGCGAAGGGCCGCGTGACGGTGTCCACGTCGAGGGGAAGCCCCATGGCGCGGACGATCAGCTCAGCCGCGCGGTCGCGGGTAATGGGATCGCCCGGCGCGATCCCGGTGTCGGGATCGGAGATACCGCGGGTCAGCGCATAGTCGAGGTAGGGCTGATACCATGGGTCGGTCCCAGCATCATCGACCGTGCAGCCGGCCGCGCCGAGGATCATCTTCATCGCCTCGGCGTAATTGACCGCCGCGCCCGGCCGGAAGCTGCCATCGGGATAACCGTCGATGATGCCGGCCTGGTGCAGCGTGGTGATATCGTCGTAGAACCAGGTGTTCGGTTCAACGTCCGAGAAAGCCGCCGACGCGCTGACCGTCAGCATCGCGGCCCAAAGGCACACGAAGAGGGCCACCGCCGCCAGCCTGCGCGGACGGATAGGGTTCATGGTCATGTTGTTTCCTTTATTATCCAAGAAAACCTGCGGACAGAGGCATGCCGCAGGTTTTCTCAAAATGCTCGATGAAAGTGACGTTATTGTGCTTCGCGCAGCTCGTTTTCGTCGCTGCAGTAGACCTTTTTGACGTTCGCGCCGAGGCGAGTGAGCTTGCCGACAATGTCGTCGTAGCCGCGCTCGATGCTGCCGATGCCGGATACCTCGGTGCGCCCCTCGGCGGCCAGGCCGGCGATGAGCATCGCCGCGCCGGCACGCAGGTCGACGGCGCGGACGGGTGCGCCGCTCAGCCGCTCGACGCCCTGGATGGTGGCTGTGCGGCCATCGACGGTGATGTCTGCCCCCATTTTGAGCAGCTCGTCAACGTAGCGGAAGCGGTTCTCCCAGATGCCCTCCGAGACGATGCTGGTGCCCTTGGCACAGCAGAGGACGGCGCTCATCTGAGGGTGCATGTCGGTCGGGAAGCCGGGGTACGGCAGAGTCTTGATATTTGCCCGGCGCAGATCGCCCAGGCGGCTGATGGTAATCGAATCGCCATCCTCCTCGATGGTGGCCCCCATCTCCTCCAGCTTCGCGGAGATGATCTCAAGATGCTTCGGGATGACGTTAGTAATGCGGACGCGCCCGCCGGTCGCGGCGACGGCGGCCATGTAGGTGCCGGCCTCGATCATGTCGGGGATGATGGTATAGGTACAACCGTGCAGCTTCTCGACGCCGCTGATACGGATAACACTGGTGCCGGCGCCGGTGATCTTGGCGCCGCAGGTGTTGAGAAAGTTGGCCAGGTCGACGATATGCGGCTCACGAGCGGCGTTGTCGATGACGGTGTTGCCCTTCGCCAGCACGGCGGCGATCATCACGTTGACAGTCGCGCCGACGGTGACGCAGTCGAAATAGACCTGCCCGCCGCGCAGACCGTCGGGAGCATTGGCCACGATGTATCCGTTCTCGATATCGACCTCAGCGCCGAGGGCCTCGAAGCCCTTGATGTGCTGGTCGATGGGACGGACGCCGAAATCACAGCCGCCCGGCCAGCCGACACGAGCCGCGCCGAAGCGCCCCAGCTCAGCCCCGATGAGGTAGGTCGAGCCGCGCATCTTGCTGACGAGGTCGTAGGGCGAGTTGCCCCCGCGGATGTGCGTGGTATCGATTTCAACGGTGGTGCGGTTGAGCATCTTGACCCCCGCGCCCATGCTGCGCAGGATCTCCAGCGCAAGCGACACGTCGCTGATGGCGGGCAGGTGCTCGATGACACATTTATCTTCGGTCAGGATACTGGCCAGTATAATGGGGAGCGCGGCATTCTTCATGCCGTTGATCTCAATTTCGCCGTAGAGCGGCGTGCCTCCCTCAATGATGATTTTTTCCATATATATAAACTACCTTTTTCTCGTATTCGGATAACAGGTGCGCAGAAAAAACACCGTTTTTCACGCGCACCGGAGCAGAATGCAGACTATTTTTAATAGTATACCATAAATGCGCGGAAAATAAAAGGGGTATTTGCATTTTTCTTGCAGGAATTTTCACTTTTTTACGGCGCCTCAGCCAGCTCCCCGGTAACGGCGCTGTAGGTGCGGGTGGTGCCGTCGGTGTAGCTGATCTGCCAGGCGGGCGAAAAATAGACGCGGCTGCCGCCGGTGGCGCCGTCGGCGGCGGTGTTGATGATGTAGCAAAGCTGCATCGACGAGAGGGTCAGCGAATCGGGCGTGCCATCGGCGTCAGCCTCCCGCTGCTCACGCAATGCGGCCTTCTCGTTAAACAGTATATTGATCTGATCGTAAAGCTGTGCAGAATAATTGCGCACCAGCGACAAAAAGCCCCAGGTGCCGTCAAGCCAGAGCAGGTTCCCGGCCTCGTCAAACAGGCAGTCGACCGTGTGGCCGCTGATCTTCTTGCCGTCCAGCGCCTGGCTGCAGCGGAACAGGACATAATCCCCGAAGCGCCAGGCCGCATCAAACGAGAGCTTGGCATGCACCGAGGCGACCGTTCCGCCGGCCGTATCCGTGTCCAGCCGCGCCTCCAGCATCTCACGCAGATCCCGCAGGGCGTACTGCCCGGGCGCAAGCGGCTCCCCCGCGCGCACCGCCCATTCGGCGATGGCCGACATCGTCTCACGCTCCTGCCCGCCGGCCAGGAAATTGATGCCGAAGGCGCCGCTGAAGCTGATGGTGTCCCCGTTGTCGGCGATCATGCGCACGCCGGTCGGCGTCGGGAAGACCTCGTGGATGGGGGAAGCAGAAAAAACAGCCGCGACACTGTCGGAATAATCGGCCCCCATCTCCGCCTCGTAAACATCGGCATCCCGCTTCTTGGGGTCGATCTGCTCAACGGTCATCAGAATGCCGTCGCGGGCGAGGATCTCGATGGTGTTCTGCAGGACGTCATGGCCGAAATAGGTCTGAGCCGTGTACCGGCCGACCAGCAGATAGATCAGCCACAGGTTGACCCCGAGCAGGATGACGATCATCACCGTTTTAATGGATTTCCAGCGCATCGTTCTCCTCCTCAGGCAAGATAGTCCAGCGTCCAGTCGGCACGCAGGCGGGCAGGATCGGCATCAGCTGCGTAACGCAGGCTGATGCGGCAGGCGGTGTCATCCCGCCGGCGCAGATAATCGGCCAGATTCAGCATCCACTGCTGGCTGCCGGCCCGGCTGTTCGTCTCGGCGGCACGATAGCAGCTGACCGACAGCGTCACACCAACAATGCGGTGCGCGCGCACCGTCAGCCGCAGCGCGGGTGCCGCCTGTACAATGGTGACATTGTTGTAGGCATACGCATATTCGAGCACCAGCACATCCCCCTCGGTGCCGACCGCAATCAGCTGCGGGGCGGCGTCGCCGCCGATACAGGCCGTATCGGCCTGCCTCAGCTGATTCACCAGCGCCTCGCAGGCGATGATGTCGTCTCGCAGATTCAGCGCACTGCTCGATTTTCGGACAAGATCTGCCACCGCAAGCCCCCCTTGCTCAGCCGCCTCATAAACAAGGCTGTCGGCCGAGGCGCGCAGGGTGCCGTGGGTCTCGACGAAAACGACCGTGTCGGTGTCGGCCTCAAAATAGCTGCTGGCTTTGTTGGGATTGTAGGAAAACAGGGTCAGCAGGATCTCTGACACACGGTCATTCTCCCCTGTCCCGGCAAAGGGCTGCTCGAGCGCCAGCTCGGGCAGGGTCAGCGGGATTGCAGGGACTGGCAAAGTCAGTAGGCCGGAGGGGCAGTCGTCCCGCCCTTCCCCGGCGAAGGTATACGCCTGCAGAACGCCGCGCTCAAGGTAGATCTTGAAGTCGGCCAGGCCGGGCAGGATGTCCTCCTCACCCGGCGTCCGGTGCCAAAGGGTGACCTGCCCGTCGCCGTCCCGGCTGACGGCGCAGACATCACCGTCACGCAGGCCGGGGAAGAAGAAGATCTCCGCCACCCGCGGCAGCGTGCCGTCAGCTGTCTCCAGCATGGCGGCAGCGTCCTCGGGCAGGCTGTGCGCGCGCAGGACGGCAGCCGGCACCGCGAAGCGCCAGCTGAAGTAAAAATATGCGTCACTCGTCAGGCAGCCGCGCCAATAGGCGTCGGCTTCATCGGCGGGCAGGGTTTCGGCCCGCGCCCCCTCACCGAGGGCAAACGCTCCCCAGGGAGCCAGTGCCTCGTCCAGGTCGCGCAGCATGGCCGCACTGCTCAGCAGACCTACCGCCTGCTCGCCCTCCTGCTTGATACCGAGGAAATCGGGCAGCAGCTGATCCTGCTCGAGCCGGGCGGCCGCAGTACCCGTTCCGCCCCGCAGGGCGGAGAGGACATCGGCCGGCAGGCCGCTCACCGCTTCGGCGCGGGGCTGGCCGGCGATATAGATCGCCGCCATCGTCACCGCGCTGACAAAGAGCCCGATGAAGAGAACGGTTTTGATGTGTTCGATCAGTTTCATTTAACCCTCATCACTGCTTTTCAGTTTGGTCTCGATGGGCAGCTCGATCACCATCAGCGTGCCGACGTCCAGCTTACTGCGCAGGACGATCCGGCCGCCGTGCGCCTCGACCAGCTCCTTGGCGATGGCAAGACCAAGGCCGGTGCCGCCCGTTTCGGAAGTGCGCGCCTTCTCGACGCGGTAGAAACGCTCGAACAGGCGGGGCTGATCCTCCTCAGGGATGCCGATGCCGTTGTCGCGCACCGAAACAAAGACCCGGTCGGCCCCCGAATAGCCCGAGCGGACGAGGATGCGCCCGCCCTCGGGGGTGTACTTGACGGCGTTGGAGATGATATTGATGATAACCTGCTCGATGCGCTCGGCGTCGGCGGTGATCATCATCTCGCCCTCGGCTGGCTGTATCTCCAGGGTCTGGCGGCGGTTGGTCGCCTCGACCTGCATGACGTCGCACATGCGGCGCAGCGAGGCATTGAGATCAAAGCGGCTGATCTTCCAGCGGGTGCGGTTGTCGTCGAGACGGGAGAGCACCAGCAGATCACGCACGATCGAGGTCATGCGGTCGCTCTCCGAGATAGCCATCTCAAGAAAGCGGGTCTGGATCTCATCGGGCAGCTCGGGATGCTCATGCAGCGTCTCGCAGGCGCCCTTGATCGAGGTCAGCGGCGTGCGCAGCTCATGCGAGACGTTGGCAACAAACTCGCGGCGCGCCTTCTCCAGCTCATAGCGGCCGGTGATGTCGTGGATGACGGTGATGACGCCGCTGCGCATCTGGCCGTTGTCGTTGTAGCGGATGCGGCCGAAGCTGACCTCCAGTACCCGCCCGGCGAAGACGACGTTGCCGAAGGTGGCATCCTCCTCGGGCTCGGCTTCGCCGGCCTCCTCGCCGTCCAGCTTGGCGAAGCGGCCGTTGGCGTAGCTGACCGAGAACAGGTCGAGCAGCCGCTCGAGGGTAAAGTTGTCGGTCTCGCCCAGCTCGGCGCCCTCAGCCAGCAGTTCACAGGCCGAGTCGTTGATGTTGAGCAGCCGCCCCTCCTCGTTGAAGGTGATGACGCCGTCCTTGAGGTAGGAGAAGACCGTCTCAAGCTTCGCGCGCTCGCCCTCGACCTCGTCGAGGGTATTTTTGAGCACTTCCTTCATATGATTAAAGGTGTCGGTCAGCGTGCCGATCTCGTCGGAGGAGTGTACGTCCAGCTCGTGCGAGAACTCACCGGCCGCGATCAGCTTGGCACCCTGCGTCAGCGACTGGATAGGCTGGGTGATGGCCTTCGAAAGGAAGAAAGCCAGCAGCAGCGCGATGATGAGCCCGATCAGCAGGGCCTGCAGAATGATCGAGAAGAGGATCCAGCTCAGCTGCTGCATATCCTCCTGCGAGTCCTTGATGTAGATGATACAGCTGTTCCCGCTCCCCGAGACGGGGATGGCGTAGTCGGTGTAATCGGTTCCGCTCGACTGCGCACTGCCGCTGGTGCCGTTCATCGCGGCCAACATGTTCGGCGTCTTGAGCAGCTCCTGCCCCAGTGTTTCGTCCGAGCCGTCAAGCATGGTGCCGTCCTCGTCGAGAATATAATAGTTGCGGTAGGAGTCGATTCCCAGCCGCGCACTGAAGGACTGGAGCACCGCCTTGAGCGAGACAACATAGTCCGCCTCCCCCAGCGCGCCCTCGATGGCGGCATAAAGCTGGCCGTCGACGGCGAAATTCTGCTCCATCTGGGTCACAAAATCGTCGGTGTAGAAGTGATTGACCGAGTTGAGCAGCACCGTGCCCACCACGCTCATGACGGTGATGATGAAGATGACCAGGATCAGGATGATCTTGGCATACAGACTGCGGGACATCATCGCAGGTAGTACCCGACGCCGCGCTTGGTGAAGAGATACTCGGGCTTTGACGGATCAGCCTCCAGCTTGTCGCGCAGGCGCTTGACGGTAACGTCGACCGTGCGAATATCGCCGTAGAAGCCCTCATAGCCCCAGACCTGTTCAAGCAGCTCCTCCCGCGAGAAGGGCCGGCCGAGGTTGGAGGCAAGGAAAACAAGGAGGTCGTACTCCTTCTTGGACAGCTCGACCGCATTGCCGTCGCGTTCGACGGCATAGCGCTCGGTGTCGATGGTCAGCCCGCGCACGGTCAGCATGGTGCTGGCCTCGGCGGGACGCTCGGGCGCGACCAGCTCGCCCGACGAGCGGCGGATGTTCGACTTGATGCGGGCCAGCAGCTCATTGAAGGAAAATGGCTTGGTCACATAGTCGTCAGCGCCGGTGTCCAGGCCGAGGATCTTGTCCTTCTCGTCCTCGCGGGCGGTGACCATGATGATCGGCGTCGACAGCTTGCGGCGGACGCGGGTACAAACCTCGAAGCCGTTCATTTTCGGCAGCATGATGTCGAGCAGGATCAGGTCATACGCCCCGCTCAGCGCCTTCTCCAGCCCCGCCTCGCCGTCATAGGCGACGTCATACGCATACCCGGCCAGCATCAGGTTGACGGCCAGCACATCCGCAATATTTTTCTCGTCCTCGACGATGAGGATCTTCTTTTTGGTCTCCATGGGATTCATCTCTCCTTAAAAAACGTCATTTTACCGGTGCGAAATAAGCCGGGGTGATGGGGAAAAAGAGGCGCTTGCTCTGGGCGGAATTGAAGAATTCACGCAGATATCCGACAGTGTTGAAGCCGTCGGGCTGAGCGCGCAGGACGATATGCCCCTCCTCGCCAAGTGAGCGGCGGAAAGCGATCAGCGCGGCCCTCACCTCGGCCTCGGTGAGGCCGAGGTCGATGCTGCTGCCCCAGCGGCTGTAGCCGGCCACAGCGAGGCGGTTGTCGTCCGCCACCGTCACATTCTCCTCGTCGGCGATGCGTACGAGGCGCGTCGTCATCTTGAACCGCTCCATCAGCGCGGCATTGGCGGCAGAAAGCGTCTCAAGCGCCCCCTCCAGTTCCACGAGGAAGCCCAGCGAATGCCCGCCCGCGATGATCGAGAGCACCAGATCGGTGTGCGCCTCCAGCTCAGCCGGGGTGATGAAGAAGGCCGCCGTGACGGCGTATTCCTCACACAGATCGAGCAGCGCCGGGATGCGCGTCCCCCCGCCAAGGCCGTCGATCGAGAGGAAAACCGCATTCTCCACTGGGTCAAGAAAGGTGGTCGTTTCGGTGGTCGGCGGCGCAGTCGTCGCCACGCTGACCGCGCCGGGATTGTAGCGCTCGAGCAGCTCGCGGAAGGTCTTAGTCTGCGTTCCGTCGCAGATGCGCACCGAGACCGACTTGTCGATCTCGCTGGTGTAGGTATCGTACTGCAGATTCAGATGAGTGCAGACGGTCAGCATCGGCACATAGCGCTCGCTGCCCTCGAGATAGGTCTTGAAGTAGAAGCGCTCATTGTTGGGCGACATGGCCGAGTTGCGGTTGAAGTCGAAGGAAATGAAGCAGTTCTCACTGCGGTAAATCATCGCCGTGTTGTTGTCGTAAAAAGTGACAGTGATCCCTTTGAACTGCTCGAAGATCGAGATGGGCACACAGATTGAGTTGTAGACCTTCAGCGGGTAGAGGCCGGTCTTGTACCACACCTCGTCGTTGACATAGAGGGTAGGTGCGCTGTTGTCCGCGCGGCTGCCAACGGTGAAGACAGCGAAAAAGCCGCAGAAGAGGATCGCCGCCAGCAAAGCCGCCGCGGCGGCTCGCGTCGATTTGGTCATATCTGCCCTCCTTTAGTCCAGCGTCTGATACCACGCCACTGCCAGATCGACGACCCGGCCGTAACTCTTCTCGCCTTCGGTCCCCTGCAGTTTGAGGTAGGTGTCGTTGATGGCCCCGCTGACCTCGCTGACCACCGTCTCGCGGTACTGGTCAAAGAAGGCACTGTAGGCGATCAGCTCGCCCCGCATGTCATCGCTGATGGTGGCCAGCACCGCATAATAGCGGTTGGGATCGGCGCTGTAGAGCGCCGAGGCAACGTATTCGTAAAGATTGAGATAGCCGCTGTAGCGGATATAGGGATCAGCCGACTCGATGCAGACGAGGAAGGCCATGAAGTTGGCCTCATCCTCCCGCGCGATGCCCCGCTGGTGCGCCAGCTCATGGGCAGCGGTGTAGGGCAGCGTGTAGTCGGGGAAGTTCATGTTCAGATTCGACTCACCGGTAAAGTAGGTGTAGACGCCGGCGATGTGCGTGTAGGTCCATGGCTCGCTGAGGATGACCTGCTTGATGTTGCTCCGCAGCCGCTGAACAAAGGGGCAGCGGTCGCAGATGACGTCGTAGGCGTCGAGCAGCAGATCGTTCATCTCGCTGTGCGAGTAGGGCATCACCGAGAAGCCGTCGGGGCGGTAGGTGATGTCATCCCGCTCGATCTCGATGCGCTCGACGAGATAGCGCGCGGTCTGCTCCAGCTCCTCGGCCGAAACGGGCTGGCGGTCAAGGCCGAGCTTTTCCTCGACCGTCGAGGCGTGATAGCCGGTGCCGAAGCCCCAGACAAAAAGAATGTAGAAGCAGAGCAGCAGCGCCGCAAGCCCCGCGCAGTAGCGCAGTACCTCCCGCCACGAGCCGCTGTAGCGCGTGACCGCCACCCGCAGCAGCAGGACGAAGATCAGCGGCAGCGAAAAGATCAGCATCTCGGCAAAGGAAAAGGGGATCCAGCCGGTGAGATAAGCCATCGCCGCGCGCACGGCCGCACCGATATAACGGTTGAACCAGTCGGCAAAAGCGGGCGAGAACACGGCAGCAAGATGAATGACACCGGTCAGCACCGCAAGGCCGTAGACGGCCCAGATCACAGGTGAGAGCCGCTTGCGCGGCTGCGGCGCAGGCGCCGGAATATGTTCTTCGGGAATGGGGGTGGTCATGACAGAATATCCTTTCCAAAATGGGCAGTGATGCAGGCGCGCAGATCGTCAGGGGCCGGCGCGGTCAGCCGCACCGGCCGGCGGTCGGCAGGATGGGGGAAGTCGAGCGACACGGCATGCAGTGCCTGCCGCTCGAGGTCATCGGCGGCAGTACCGTACAGATCGTCGCCGTGGATGGGACAACCGAGGTGGGCAAAATGCACGCGCAGCTGGTGCGTCCGCCCGGTGACAGGCGACGTCTCGACCAGCGTGTGCGCGGCACCGCGCGCCAGCACGCGCCAGCGGGTGAGGGCATAGTCCCCTTCCCCCTCGGCGCAGACTTCGCGGGTGATGATGCTCTCGGCCGTGCGGCGGATGGGTGCACAGAGCTCACCCTCATCGGGCGTCAGCACGCCGTCGAGCAGCGCCAGATAGCGCTTCTCGATCTCGCCCGCCTGCATCGACGCCGACAGCCGCGCGGCGGCCAGCTGGCTGCGCGCCACCAGCACAATGCCTGAGGTGTTGCGGTCAAGCCGGTTGACCGGGCGGAAAACGAAGGGCTCCCCCGCCGCCGCACAATGGTAAGCCAGCGCATTGGCCAGCGTGTCGTCGTAGTGCCCGTGCGAGGGGTGCGTCGGCATGTTCGGCGGCTTGTTGACGGCAAAAAAGTCGGGATCATCGCACAGGATATCCAACGGCAGTTCAACCGGCAGAATGTGCTCGGCACGCTCTCGGTCATCGACCGCCAGCGTGAGACACTGGCCGGCAGAAAGCCGATACCGCACCGTCACCCGGTCGCCGTCGACGAGAATGCCGCGCTCGTCCTGTTTTAGGCGGGTAAGCATCCGGTTGGACACCCCCAGCTCTCGCCGCAGGATGTCATACACACTCTTCCCCGCCCGACCCTCGTCGATCACCAGCTCCACGCCAACACCTCCCCGCAGACAATGCTATCCTATTATATATGATACCACATTTCCCCGCAAAAAAAAAGGGGGCCAGACAAAAAAAGCGCGCGAATCGTAAAGTTTACAATTCGCGGCTTGTTTTATCGGGAGCATACTCGGCAATCAGTTTGCCGTTACGATCCACCTCGTAACGATACTCCAAAAAATCGCGGACAATGATACGATCATCTTGCAAAATCAAAGATTCTCCAACAGGTACATTGACATCAACCAGCATATCTCGAGCACTAAAAGACCATACCGGGGCAAATGCGGCATCCAGTTTTACCACATCAAGTTCACCCCACAAAATATACCCATCCAACCAAGGAAAAATGTCAAGAAGGTAATTCGGCTCAAATTCAATTACTTGCACGATCTCGCAATCTTCCAGGCGTAGAATTACGAGTTTATCCACAATTGTCATGGCCAGCAAATCATCCACAAGTAGAAAATTCGGTATATAATACGACGAGCCAACCACAATCGTTTCACGTTCCCCCTCCGCACTGCGAACATGGATATCGTACGCTTTAACCATACTGCCACGAGAAAAACCAAGTGGGTTATGAATCACGTCACAACGCAGCCGATTGTCAGCGGAACCAACAGTATAAGTCTCCTCTATTTCAATTTTTACACGAAATCGCGTATTTTCAAGTGTCATCATCCGATCACCGCCACCCAAAACGCCAGATTATCCCCCAAATAATCATACCCGCCAAACACCAGCAGCAGATTCCGTACCACAAACACTCCCAGCGCCAGCACGATCAGCCCAACCCACGTCCAGCTCGGCACCCGCATCCGCTCAGGCGCACGGCGGATAACCGCCGCCCAGCCCCGCACATACAGATATAGGGCAACGCCCACCATCCACAGCACAATGGGATTCGCCCGCAGCGAGGTCAGCAGATCCCCCCGCAAAAGCGCTGCCACCGCCCGCGTACCGCCGCACCCGGGGCAATAGAGATGCGTCACCCGGCTCAGCGTGCAGCCAGGTGACAGAATGGGAAACCGCGGCGCCAGCCAGAAATAAAGATAGCACGCCCCTACCCCGGCCGCCGCCGCGACTGTCAGCGCGATCATCATCCGCAGGCCGCGCAGCGCCCGCTCCCGATCAAGTTCGTTTGGCATCATATTACCGTTTCCTTACAATTGAAAGTTTTTTCTTGCAATCTGTCCAATTTTATGATATGATAAAGAAAAATGACATAAGGAGGTTATCCGATGGACAACAACCAGCAACCGAAATTCGATCCCGAAACCGGCCGCCCGCTGGGGCCGCAGCCCGCAGAACAGCCCGCGCCGAAGTTTGACCCCGAAACCGGCCGTCCGCTGAATCCTCAGCCCGAGCAGCCCGGCCAGGCCGAGCAGCCAAAGCCCCGTTTCGATCCCGAGACCGGCCGCCCGCTCGAGCAGCCGCACGTGCCGCCCCAGCCCGAGCCTCAGCCCCAGCGGCTTGATACTCAGCCCGGCCCCGGCTATGTGCCCCCGCAGCAGGGCCAGCCTTATACCCAGCCCCCCTACACCCAGCCCCAACCCGAGCCGGCTAAGGAAAAGACCGACGGTCTCTCCATCGGCGCGCTGGTCTGCGGCATCCTGTCGCTGATCTGCTGCTGCTGCGGCTGGCTGTCGATTGCCCTCGGCGTCGGCGCGGTCATCTTCGCCGTCATGTCCAAAAAGGGTTCCCCCAAGATGTCGGGCATGGCCCTCGGCGGCATGATCTGCGGCATCATCGGCGGCGGCATCGCGCTCATCAGCGTGATCGCAGGCCTCTTTATGAACTCGACCGGCCTCGTGGAGGACCTCATCAACGAGTTCTCCCCCAACCACGGCTACAACGACATCGTCCCGGAATACGACATCTACGACTTCTTCGGTTAATCCCCCATACACAGAAGGGTACGGCATTCGCCGTACCCTTCTTTTTCCTTAGTTGATCGAATCGATGAAGCGCGCGAAGGCGGCGCGGCCTGCCTCGTCGCAGCTATAAACGCCCGACTGCTCGAGCACCTTGACAAAGGTCTTACCGATCTCCTTCTGCAGGATGCCGTCGACATTCTCCGCGGTGAAGGTGTAGCTGTCCTTGAAGGCATTGTACCAATCGGCGTGGTGCTTGATCGCCTCGTCAGCGGCCGGGTCGCGGCCGGCAAGGATACACTCGGCCAGCTTCTCCATCTCGCCCTTGAGGCGGGCGGGCAGAACAGCAAGGCCCATGACCTCGATCAGACCGATGTTCTCCTTCTTGATGTTGTGCAGCTCCTCATGCGGATGGTAAAGCCCGAAGGGATACTCGTCGGTGGTGAGGTTGTTGCGCAGGACGAGATCCATCTCGAAGCGACCGTCGCGCATACGCGCGATAGGCGTGATGGTGTTGTGCGGCTCACCGTCGGTCTCGGCGAAGATCATTGCGTCGGGATCGCTGTAGGCGCGCCACGCAGTGAGGATCTTGTCGGACAGCTCAACGATGCGGTCGCGGTCAGTGCCGGCGAGACGGATGACCGACATCGGCCAGCGGACGATACCCGCCTCAATGTCCTCAAAACCGGTAAAGGTGACCGGCTTCTCGATGCCCGCGCGGGCCATGGCGAAGGTGTAGTGACCGCCCTGCATGTGGTCATGGCTGAGGATCGAGCCGCCGACGATGGGCAGATCGGCGTTCGAGCCGATGAAGTAATGCGGGAAGACCGAGACGAAGTCGAGCAGCTTGACAAAGCTGTCGCGGCAGATCTTCATGGGCGTGTGCTCACCCGAGAGGGCGATGCAGTGCTCGTTGTAGTAGACGTAGGGCGAATACTGCAAATACCACTGCTGATCGGCCAGCGTGATGGGGATAATGCGATGATTGGCGCGGGGCGCGGCCTGAAGCGTGCCGGCGTAACCCTCATTCTCGGGGCAGAGCGCACAGAGGGGATAGCCCGACGCCTTGACCAGCTTTGCCGCAGCGATAGCGCGGGGATCCTTCTCGGGCTTGGAGAGGTTGATGGTGATATCGATCTCGCCGTAGGGGGAATCCACCGTCCACTTGCGGTCGCGCGCGATGCGGTCGGTGCGGATGTAGTTGGTGGCGCGGCTGAGATCGTAATAGTAGTTGGTTGCGGCCTCGGGCGAGATTTCGTAGAGGCGGTTGAACTCGTCAATGACGGTGCTCGGCCGGGGCGTGAGCAGGCCCATGATCTCGGTGTCGAACAGATCGCGGTGGACAACGCTGTCCATCTCGATGATGCCCTCATCGACGGCATAGTCGCAGATGTCGCCGAGAATCTCGCAGAGGGGCGGAATGGTGCCGTCGGCATCGGCGGGCGGGTTGTAGGCGTCGAGCCGCAGCGCATGGATGAGGCGGTTGATGCTGTATGTATAGTCGGCCTGCTCGATCAGCCCCTCTCGCAGGGCGTAGTCGGCAAGCTGTTTGATGCGAAGGTCGATCATCGTTTTGTCCTCTTTTCGTTGAAGCAATAGTAAAGATAGTATAGCACAAAATCGCGCGCTTGTCAAAGGGTATATGTCGGTTTGACACGATTTTACCCCTGAAACTGCGGTGAATCATGTCCGCACGGAAAATTTTTCGGTTATGCGGTTGAAATACATGAGATTTTATGTTATACTATAAGTTGAATCCTTATGGAATGGAGCGAAGCGAATGGCCATCAATCGCCTGACCACCGCCGCCCTGCGCGCGCTGTCCTACCCCGACCCCGATATCAGGAAAAACTACCGGCTCGACCGCGCCGCGAAAAAACTGCTCCACCCCAGCGTCAAATTTCTCTGGGATCACTGGGACCGCACCGTCACCCTCGACGGCCGCAACATCCCGGTGCGGGTCTTCCGGCCAGAAAACCAGCGCTCGCCCGAGGTCTTCCTCTTCTTCCACGGCGGCGGCTGGGTGTCGGGCGACATCGACAGCTACACCCAGCTCTGCGGCCACCTCGCCGCCCAGACCGGCCGGCGCGTGCTGTCGGTCGACTACCGCCTCGCCCCCGAGCACCGCTTTCCCTGCGGCCTCGAGGACTGCTACGCCGTCGCACAGCTGCTCTTCGCCGACTGCGAAACGCTCGGCATCGCGCAGGAGGACATCATCCTCATCGGGGACAGCGCCGGCGGCAACCTCGCGGCGGCCGTGTCGCTGATGGCGGCCGACCGCGGCGTGTTCATGCCCCGCCGTCAGGTACTGCTCTACCCCGCCGTGCAGAGCGATTTCAGCGAGACCTCCCCCTTCGCCTCGGTGCGCGAGAACGGACAGGGCTATCTGCTCACCGCCAAGATGATCGCCGACTACCTCGCCCTCTACATGCGGGACGAGCGCGACCGGCAGAACCCCTACTTCTCCCCCCTGTTGGCTAAGGACCTAACCAACCAGCCCGAGACACTGGTCATCACCGCCGAATACGACCCGCTGCGCGACGAGGGCGAGGCCTACGCCGCCCGCCTGCGCGAGGCCGGCGTCGCTGTAACCCTGCACCGCATCCCCGACGCACTCCACGGCTTCTTCTCCCTGCCCCCCGTCTTCGACGTGGTGCGGCAGGCCTACGCCCATCTGGGCGCATTTCTGGGCGATCCGCCCCCCGCTGAAAAGGACACCGGACGACATGAATCAGATCAGAACCAAATGGAATAAGCTGGACAACGCCGCGAAGCTCTTCCCGACGGCCAGCACGCGGGCTGAGACGCATGTCTTCCGCTTCTCCTGTGAGCTCACCGAGCCCATCGAGCCCGAGCGTCTGCAGGCGGCGCTTGACGAGACCGCCCGCTGCTTCCCCACCTTCGGCTATGTGCTGCGCCGGGGCGTTTTCTGGTATTATCTGGAGGAATCCCGCCTGCACCCCGAGGTGATGCCCGAACAGCGCCCCCTCTGCGCCCGCCTCTACCGTCCCCGCGCCAAGACCCTGCTCTACGCCGTCAGCTACTACGGCTGCACCATCAACCTCGAGGTCTACCATGTGCTGACCGACGGCACCGGCGCCATGCATTTTCTGCGGACGCTGGTGATGAAATATCTCGCCCGCGCATACGATATCCCCGAGGAAAACCTCGGCTACGAGACCGCCCACACCAGCATGGCCGACGACAGCTTCCGGCGCTACTCGCACCGCGCCCCCATCAAGCGCACCGAGCGACCCAACGCCTACCAGCTGCGCGGCGCGAAGCTGTCCGAGTCGCGGACAGGCCTGATCCGGGGCACAATGAGCAGCCGCGCCCTGCTGGACGCGGCGCATGAGAAGAAGGTGACCCTCACGGCCTACCTCTCCGCCTGCATCATCGCCGCCATCGGCGAGGACATGCCCCTGCGCGCCCGCAAGAAGCCGGTGGTGCTCGACATCCCGGTCAACCTGCGCAACTACTTCGCGTCCGACTCAGTGCGCAATTTCTTTACCCCCATCTACGTCAGCTACGACTTTTCCCGCCGTGACGGCACACTTGACGATATCCTCGCCGTCGTGACCGAGACCTTTGCCCGTGAGCTTGACCGGGACAAGCTGGCCGAACACTTCTGCGCCTTCCTCGCCCTCGAGGAGAATCCCATCGCCCGCATCACCCCCCTCCACCTCAAGGACATCGTCATGCGCACCGTCTACCACAATACCATCAAGGGCTACTCCGCCACCCTCTCCAACATCGGCATCGTGCGCATGCCCGCCGCCTTCGCGCCCTATATCCGCAGCTTCCATGTCTGCAACGCCACCAACAAGCTGCAGGCCTGTGTCTGCTCCTTCGGCGACCGGCTGAGCATCTCGGTCACCTCCTGCTTCACCGATACCGCCGTGCAGCGCCGCCTCTTCCGCCGCCTGCGCGAGCTGGACAGCGACCTTGTCATCGAGACCAACCTGCTCGATGACGACGCATAAAGGGAGATAAGCCATGAAATACTGTGAAAACTGCCGCGTCTCGGTGCGTACCGGCCGCGAAACCTGCCCGCTCTGCCAGGCCCCCCTCAAGGGCGAGAGCGAGCACCTCTTCCCCGAGATTAAGTCAGTCTACAACCAATTCATCCTATTCTTCAAGATTCTGCTGACCGCCACCATCTCGGGGGCCATCGCCTCGGTGGCCATCAACCTCATGCTGCCCGAGAGCGGCCTGTGGTGCCACTACGTCGTACTGGGCGTGATCTGCTTTTGGATCCTGCTCATCACCGCTATCCGCCGCCGCACCAGCATTCCGCGAGGCATCGTCAACCAAGTCTTCTGGATATGCGTCTTCTCGGGTATCTGGGACGCCCTCACCGCCTGGCACAGCTGGTCGATCGACTTCGTCATCCCCTGTACCTGCATGATCGCCATCCTCGCCCTGGGGGTCCTGGGCAAGGTCTTGCACCTGCCCCCCAGCGATTACCTCGGCTGCATCCTCGCCGATGCCGTTTTCGGCATCGTACCGCTGATCTTCTACCTCACCGGTGTCTCGCAGTTCGTCTACCTCAGCCTCTCCTGCGTCGCCGTCAGCATCATCGCGCTTGTCACCATCTTCACCTTCCACGGCAAGCAGATCCGCTCCGATCTGGCGCGGAGATTTCATGTGTAATAATCATCTCTGGAGGTATCATTATGTCTGCTTTGCGCAAGCTCACCTCAAGTTGTCTGCTCATCTGCATCGTTCTCTCGCTGATTGTACCGGCCAATGCGGCCATTCCGTCGGGTTACTGGCCGATCCAGGCCGCGTATAATGCTGCGGTCGCCGCCGGAGACGACGACGCCCTGCTCGCTGCTGTCGAACGGCTGAAGGTACTCTATCAACCCCCCGCTGATGCAGTTCAGCACAGCCAGCTGGCCTTCCCACTACAAGAGGCAGCAAAAATCTACGAAAAGCGTGGCGAATTTGCCCGCGCCGCCGAATGCTACCAAAAATCCCTCGACTCGCTCCGCTGGCTCAACGATAACGGGCAGGATTACTATGATCTGATCGTCATCACCGAAGCGCTGGCACGGCACAATTCCCGCCCGACGCAGGTTTATGCCCTCTCGTCCGAGCCTGTTGTCAGCTACGGCGCCCTACACGAGCCGGCAAGCGGCACCTACTTCGGCGGTTGCGGAGAATTTGTCGAAGGCGCACAGTCGGCATATCTGCTGTACACCCGCTTCTATGATGAAAACATTGCCGACTTTGCTCATCTGATGCCCCAGGGCAGCGATTATCTGCTTGAGCTTGCCTGGAACATGCCGCACGAATCCCTGGCCGACCTCACCGGCGTCATTGCCGACAGCAGCCGCGATTACATCGTGCGCAACCTCAAATACCTCTCCACCCTGAATGTCCCCGTTCTCCTTCGCTTCAGTGCCGAGGTCAACTGCTGGACAGAGCTTTCCGGCGAGAAGGGAGCTGATGCGCAGCGTCAGCAATATATGGACGCCTACATCGCCGCCTTCCGGCATGTGGCCAAGCTAGCCGACCAATACGCCCCGAATGTCGCCATGGTCTATGCGCCGCTCGATATCTCGAACTGGTATGTCTCTCCCCTCGATTTCTATCCCGGTGATGATGTTGTCGACTGGGTCAGTGTCACAAGCTACCAGAATCTCTCCGCAAGCACCGTGGGGACGATCAACAGCGGCACAGATGCTTATTACGCCCTGGGGCTCTATGACGACCAGCTGACAAAAATTGCTCCCTTCGTTGAAGCCTTTGGTGACCGCAAGCCCATGCTTATCGGTGAATGCGGCTATTGCTACCGCGACAGCAGCGGCCTGCAGAACGAAGCCTACGCCGCCGAAAAGCTGCACGAGTTCTATACCTATGTGAATATGCTCTATCCGCAGATCAAAGCGGTTCTATATTTTAATAACGATATGGACGGGAATCATTTCTCGCTGTCGGGCAGCCGCGTGCTCCGCGACGCCTATCAGAAAGCAACGGTGCAAAATGCCCCGATGCAGGCCAGCCTTCCCGGCGGAAAGCCGGCAAGCTACCGTCCCATCGACACCTTCTCCGAGGCTGCATCCTCACTGACGCTCTACACCTACGCTTCCTATCCTACCGATGCACCGGTCACAGTCAGCTACTCCCTTAATGCTACAACGCAGAGCGCCGAGCAAGCCGCACCGTATACCTGTATCATCCCGCGCAGCGCGCTGAAGGCGGATAATCGTCTGACTGTCACCATTACCTGCGCCGCGACAACAACCGAACTGCGCTACCGCGCCGTTGTCGAAGGCGATCGAATCACGGTCACCTCCGCACCAACCGAGCTGGAAACTACCGCAGCACCTGTTACGACTGCTGCACCGGTTACAACCGCTGCGCCCGTCACCACTGCTGCGCCCGTTACAACCACTGCGCCCGTCACCACTGCTGCACCCGTTACAACCACTGCGCCCGTCACCACTGCTGCACCCGTTACAACCACTGCGCCCGTCACCACTGCTGCACCCGTTACAACCACTGCGCCCGTCACCACTGCTGCACCGGTTACAACCGCTGCGCCCGTCACCACTGCTGCGCCTGTCACAACCGCTGCGCCTGTCACAATCGCTGCACCCGAAACAACTGCTATGCCTGAAACACCTACCGCGCCCGTCACAACTGCCGCGCCTATCACGACTGATGCACCCGTCACAACCGCTGCGCCTATCACGACTGATGCACCCGTCACAACCGCCGCGCCTGAAACAACAGCCGCGCCTATTACGACCGCAGCCCCCGAAACAACCGCCCCCTCTATTCCCTCAACAACCACTGCCGAACCCGAACAGAATGATCCCGTCCCGGTTGGCCCACTGCTCTGTGTCAGCGCTGCAGCCGTTGCTGCAATTGCCGTACTGGCTGCCGCCCTGTGCAAACGGAAGAAATAATAGGAAAGAATCATGACCCAAGTACAAATTTACACCGACGGCGCCTGTCGCGGCAACCCCGGGCCGGGCGGATGGGGGGCTGTCCTCGTCTGCGGCGCGCATGAGCGCGAGCTGTCGGGGGGCGAGCCCTCGACCACCAACAACCGCATGGAGCTAACCGCCGCCATCCGCGCGCTCGAGGCGCTCAACCGTCCCTGTACCGTAACCCTCACCTCCGACTCGAAGTACCTCTGCGACGCCATCAACCTCGGCTGGGCGAAGGGCTGGCGGGCGCGGGGCTGGCGCAAGGCTGACAAGTCGCCGGCGCTCAACGCCGACCTGTGGGAGACCCTGCTCGAGCTGCTCGAGCGGCACGAGGTCACCCTGGTCTGGGTGAAGGGCCACGCCGGTCACCCCTACAACGAGCGCTGCGACGCCCTTGCCACCGCCTGCGCCGATCAATTCAAAGCTTAAAGGAGCCTCGCTCATTTTTATGCCCGATTTTCAACCGCTGACCCCCGCACAGACATCCCTGATTCTGGAAACGCACGCCCCCGACTGCCGCTTCTGCGACAAGACACCGGGCAATCTCGCCATGTGGGCGCACCAGCTTGACACCCATTTTGCCTGTGTGTGTGGCTGTCTGCTGCTTCGCTCCCGCTGGGATGGGCGGCTGGTCTATTCCGCGCCGGCAGGAACAGGGGATTTTTCCGCCGCGCTTGATGCTGCGGCTGCCGATGCCCGTGCGCTGGGCGAGTCCCTCGCCTTCGCCTCGCTGACGGCCGGCGAAACCGACCGCATCGCTGCCCATTTCGGGGGCAGCGAGCGGATCACCGACGACGGCTGGTACGACTATCTCTACGCCGCCGAGCCGTTGACCACGCTGGCCGGGCGCGCCTATCACGGCCCGCGCAACCATGTCAACCGCTTCTGCGCGACCTATCCCAACTACAGCTACTCCCCGCTCACACTCACCGACCTTGACGCGGTGTGCGAATTCTTCGCCCGCCAGCGGGTCGCGGCCGATGACGGCACGGCGTCCGCTGCGGCCGAGGCCGATGCGGCGGCAGATATGCTTGCTCTCTATCCTGCCCTGCTCGACGCGGGGGCGCCCCTCTGCGGCGGCGTACTGCGGGTGGGCGGAGAGATCGCCGGCTTTTCGATCGGCGAAGTGGTGGATGACACGCTCTATGTCCACATTGAAAAAGGAAACACCGCCTTTACCGGCGTCTATCCCATGCTGGTGCGCGAATTTGCCCGCATGGCGGGCGGCGGTGTCGGCTTCATCAACCGCGAAGAGGACGACGGGAACCCCGGTCTCCGCCGCTCCAAGCTCGCCTACCGCCCTGTGGCACAGCTGGAGAAATTCATGCTGCTCTGCCCGGACGCACGATAAAAGAAAGGATCTGATCTGATGCAATCTTCTCTCCGCCGCGTCGGCGCACTGCTGCTGACGCTGCTCGCGCTGACCGCCTGCGGCCCGGCTGAGTCCGGCCCCGACGACGGGACGGGCACCGGCGACAAGCCGGCACAGACCACCCCCGCGCCGGTCGTCGATCCGGCCACGACGCCGGGCGGCACGACCGCCCTCGCCCCCGCCGTCACCACCGCCCCCCCGGCTGAGACGACCGTCCCTGCGCCGGTCACCACCGCCGCCCCCATCACGGCGTCGGGCAAATTCTCGTCCGAGACGGGCAGCAACCTCGAGATCCACCTTGAGTGGTCGGTCATCGGCCAGACCGACACGGCTGTCACGGTGCGCGCTGAGGCCTACATCACCCACTACGAGATCTGGGTCAGCGCCCGCCACGGCGGCAAGCTGACCATCGGCAAATCGAGCCAGAGCTTCTCGACCGAGGCCATCACCTACGACGGCAAGGGCAAGCAGACCGTCACCCTGACCACGGCCACCGTCGATGTCCCGCTGGGGGCCGACGGCACAGCGACGGTCGATATCTCGGTCTCCTGGCCCTTCATCGGTACATATTCGGGGATCAAGATCGACAACCTCACCTGCGGCGGCACCATTCACATCGGCCAGCAGAGCAAGCCGGCCGCCCAGCCTGAAACAACGGCTGCGCCCGTCACCACGGCCGCGCCCGAGACGACCGCAGCCCCGGCGCCGGTTGAAACGCCCATCACCGAGCAGGGCGAGCCGCTGCTCTTCAAGTCGACTGTCTTTGTTGACCGCAATGCCAGCCATTTTGGCAGTGTGACGCTGGTGCGCAGCACGGCTGAACTGAGCCGCCTGCTCGAGGCACATCCTGCTGACTGCAAAAATGCGGTCTGCGCCGCCATCACCGCCGCCTGCGCGGCCTATGACGACGCCTTCTTCGCCGGCAAGGCTCTCCTGCTCGTCCCGCAGGGCAGCCGCTACTCGACGGCGTCGCCGGTCGAGGTCTTCGACGTCCGCGCCGATGCAGGCGCGCTCTATGTCCACATCCGGGACATCGTGCCCTCCCGCACGACCGAGCAGCTGCTCTCGACCCGCTTCTATCTGCAGACTGTTGAGATTCCCGCCGACAGCCTGACCGGGCGCACCATCAACGTCGTGCAGCACGGCGCATACTACACCGATTCGGGCAAATACGAGCGTGACTACCTCCGCGACGAGGGCACCGTCACCGCCCCCACCACCCGTTCCTATCAGCCGGCTGCCATTACGCCGTGATCACATCCCCCCGACCGCACGGTCGGGGGGATGTGATTTTTTGGTTCATCTGTAAAACTGTTGACAAAACGGACGAGATATCGTATAATGTTTTTGTATTTATTTCAAAGAAAAGAAAGGAGTTTCCCATGAAACGAACACTTACCATGGTTCTTGCTGCGCTGATGCTGTGCGGTACGCTTGCTGCCTGCTCGTCGGGTGGAGACAGCACGGACACCACTGCCGCGCCCTCCGCGGCCGACACCACCGTCCCCGCTGGCGAGACCGCCGATCCTACCAAGGATGCGGACGGCTTCATGCTTGACTCTCTGCCCGCTGACCTCAAATTTGACGGTGAGAGCATCGGTATCCTCACTTGGGAGGATGTCGAGATGCCCGAATTCGAGGTGGAGGAGATCACCGGCGACATCGTCAACGACGCCATCTACAAGCGCAACGAAACGGTCGCAAACCGGCTCGGCGTGAATTTCGAGTGGTACGAGACCAAGGGCAATGCCAGCAACGGTGCCAACTACCTCAAGGCCGCGCAGAACAGCTTCAACGCGGGCGAGAAGATCTACGACATCTACGCCGCCTACTCCCGCACAGCTGGCACTGTCGCTATCAACGGCCTCTGCTACAACCTCAATCAGGTCCAGTACCTCGACTTTGAGAAGCCCTGGTGGCCCGAACGCATGCTCAACGCCTTCGACATCAACGGCGACCTTTACTTCATCTCGGGTGATATCTCCACCAACGTACTGCACTTCATGTACGGCATCTACTACAACAAGGACATGATCACCGACTACCAGCTGACCGACCCGACCGAATATGTGCTGAACGGCACCTGGACGCTGGACAAGATGATTGAGATGACCACCGGCATCTATCAGGATCTCAACAACAACGCCTCTGTCGACTATGATGATCGCTTCGGCATGACCACCCTCAGTTTCCATATGGACGCCTTCTACACCGGCTCCGGCCTGCGCCTGGTCGAGATCGACGAGACCGATACCCTCAAGATCTCGGACGACTTCTCCAGCGAGAAGACAGTCAACCTCGTCGACAAGCTCGGCCCCTGGGCTGCTACCGATGACTTCCTCTACGGCGTCAACGACGGTACTTATGAGAAGTCCTTCGTCGAGGACAACGCCCTCTTGTGCCTGAACCGCATGTATCTGGCTGACCGCAAGCTGCGTGAGGTCACCTTCACCTACGGCATCGTTCCCGTTCCGAAGTACGATGAGTCCCAGGAGAAGCACATCACCGTTATGGGCAACCCCTTCACCCTCTACATGATCGCCTCTGACTGCGAGGATCCCGACATGGCGGCCGCCGTGCTCGAAGCCATGGGCAGCGCAGGCTACCGCATGACCACGCCCGCCATCTTCGAGACCAACATGAAGGTCAAGTACTCCGCCGACAACGTCAACGCGCAGATGTTCGACATCATCCGTGAGGGTGTGGACTTTGACCTCGGCCGTATCTTCGGCGCAAACCTGAACCTGATGTCCGAGATGCCGTCCAACGTCATCTGGCAGAACAAGTCCTGGGCGACCGCTGTCAAGCCCTACACCAAGGTGCTGGGCACCCAGCTCGGAAAGATCGTCGACAAGCTCGAAGCGATCGAATAAGCGCCCTCCCCCACTCCCCGGCCCATGGCCGGGGAGTTTTTTGATGCGGTATTTGGGCAAAATGCCCAAATTTTTGCAAAATAAATCGTCAGTCTGTATGGTTGACAGCAAGGGGGCAAATATTGTATAATAAAGTATAGCAAAATGTACAAGAAAGGAGTTTGATTCAAGTCCTGACTTGAATCATGTTAACCATGAAAAGAACACTTGCGATGATTCTGGCTGCCCTCATGCTGAGCTCCGCCCTGCTGGCCTGCTCGAACGAAGGCGGCACCTCCAATGACACCACTGCCGCACCTAACGTGAATGATACGACTGCCCCGACCGAGACGGCTGACCCCACCGTTGACGCCAACGGCTATCTGCTCGACAGCCTGCCCAGCGACCTCAACTACAACGGAGAGGAGATCGGCGTCCTCCACTGGAACTCTGAGGAGCCCGAGTTTGAGATCGAGGAGATCACCGGCGACATCGTCAATGACGCCATCTACAAGCGCAACGAAACGGTAGAGAATCGTCTGAATGTCAAGTTCACCTTCACTGAGCAGAAGGGTGACAACGGCAACCGTGCCGCTTTCCTGACCTTCGTCCAGAAGTCCTATCAGGCAGGCGAAAAAGCTTACGACATCGTCCCCACCTACTCCCGCACCGCAGGCATGATGGCCATCAACGGCCTCTGCTACAACCTCGCTGAGCTGCCTTACCTCGATTTCGAGAAGCCCTGGTGGCCGCAGCGCATGCTCGAGACCCAGACCATCGGCGATAAGCTCTACTTCATCTCGGGCGACGCCTCCACCAACCTCATCCATCTGACCTACGGCATGTACTACAACAAGGACATGCTGGAGCAGTATCAGCTCGAGGATCCGCAGCAGCTGGTTCTTAACCACAAATGGACCCAGGATAAGCTGATCGAGATGACCACCGGCATGTATCAGGACCTCAACGGCAACGGTGCAGTTGACGGGGAGGACCGCTTCGGCTTCTCCGGCATCTACTACGGTCTCGACGCCTTCTACACCGGTTCCGAGCTCCGTCTGGTCGAGGGCAGCGCGGATAATCTGCTCATCATCTCGCCCGACTTCACCGGTGAGAAGATCATCAACATGGTCGACAAGCTGGGCGCGTGGGCCAAAACCGACGACGTGCTGCTTGATTCTGCCTCCATCTATCAGGCTGCCTTCTACAACGGCAACACCCTCTTCTGCCAGAACCGTCTCTACATGGCTTCCAAGTACCTCCGCGATGTTGATTTCTCCTACGGCGTTCTGCCCACCCCGCTTTATGACGAGGCACAGGAGAGCTACATCTCGGTCGTCGGCAACCCCTACACCAACTACTGCATCATGGCTGACTGCGACGATCCCGAGCGCGCAGCGGCTGTCATTGAGGCCTGGGGCAGCGCAGCTTACCGCCTGACCACCCCCGCCCTCTTCGAAAACAACATGAAGGTCAAGTACTCTGAGGATGACATCAACGCCCAGATGTTCGACATCATCCACGACACCATCGACTTCGACCTCGGCCGCGTCTTCTCCAACGACCTCAACTACATGAGTGAGATGCCCTCCAAGGCCATCGAGGCCGGCAATCCGTGGTCTTCCATGGCAAGCAAGTACGAGAAGGTACTGGGCAGCATGATGAAGAAGATTGTCACCAAGCTCGAAGCGATCGCCTAAAGCCGCCAAGCCCTGACCGCAAGGTCAGGGCTTTTTTCTGCGCTTTTTTGCGAAATCCTGTTGTAATTTCGTCCCATTCAAGGTATAATATAGGTATTGTCCCAGCTACCGCAATCTCTCCGAAAGGAAGCATCATCATGAAAGATGGATTCATCCGTACCGCAGCCGCGACCCCTTCCGTCCGCGTCGCCGACTGTCCATACAATACCGCCGAGCTGATCCGCATCGCGCGCGCGGCCGCCGCCGACGGCGTGCGCCTGCTCGTCTTCCCCGAGCTCTGCATCACGGCCTACACCTGCGAGGATCTCTTCTTCTCCCGCCCGCTGCTTGAGGCGTCGGAGGCGGGCCTCGCCGCCTATCTGGCCGCCACGGCCGAGCTGCCGCTGCTCTCGATCGTCGGCCTGCCCCTGATGCACGAGGACAAGCTCTACAACTGCGCCGCCGTCTGTGCGGGCGGCCGGCTGCTGGGCGTTGTGCCGAAGTCGGCTATCCCCGGCTACAGCGAGTTTTACGAGCCCCGCCACTTCACGCCTGCGCCTGACACACTGGTTCGTGTCACTCTCTGCGGTGAAGCTGTCCCCTTCTCCACCAACCTGCTCTTCTGCTGCGATTCGATGCCCGAGCTGCGGGTCGCGGTCGAGATCTGCGAGGATCTGTGGGGAGCGGTGCCCCCGTCCTGCCGCCATGCGGCGGCGGGCGCGACGGTGATCGCCAACCTGTCGGCCAGCAATGAGACGGTGGGCAAGGACGCCTACCGCCGCCAGTTGGTAAGCATGCAGTCGGCACGGCTGATCTGCGGCTATGTTTACGCCGACGCGGGGCTGGGCGAGTCAACGACCGACGTTGTTTTCTCCGGCCACAGCCTGATCGCCGAAAATGGCGCGGTGCTGGCGGAGCGCGCACCCTTCGATTACGCGATCGGCGACTATGTCGCCAGCGAGATCGACGTTGCCCGCCTTGTCCGCGAGCGTGCGCGCGTCAACACTTGGAAGACGGACGGTGCCGGCTACCTTCGCATCCCCTTCACCCTGCCCCTGGAGGAGACGAAGCTCACCCGCTTTATCGACCCGCACCCCTTCATCCCGGCCGACGACACTGAGCGCGCCCGCCGCTGTGCGCAGATCCTCACCATTCAGGCGCACGGTCTGCGCCAGCGCATCGAGCGCGCCTTCGCGCGCACCTGCGTCATCGCGATCTCGGGCGGACTTGACTCCTGCCTGGCCCTGCTTGTCACCGTCCGGGCCATGGATCTGCTGAACCGTCCCCGCACCGACATCATCGCCGTCACCATGCCCTGCTTCGGCACCACATCCCGCACAAAATCCAACGCCGAGCTGCTCTGCGCCGAGCTGGGCGTCACTCTGCGCACCATCGATATCATGGACGCCGTCAAGCAGCATTTCCGCGACATCGGCCACGATCCCGACAATCACAATGTGGTCTACGAGAACAGCCAGGCGCGCGAGCGGACGCAGATCATCATGGACATCGCCAACGCCGAGAACGGTCTGGTCATCGGCACCGGCGACCTCTCCGAGCTTGCCCTCGGCTGGGCGACCTACAACGGCGACCACATGTCCAACTACGGCGTCAATGGCAGTGTGCCGAAGACCCTTGTGCGGCACATCGTCGGCTGGTGCGCGGACGATGCCGAGGCGAGCGGCCGGCCGGCGCTGGCCGGCTGTCTGCGCGATATCCTCGCCACGCCGGTCAGCCCCGAGCTGCTGCCGCCGAAGGACGGCGAGATCGCGCAGAAGACCGAGGATCTGGTGGGTCCCTACGAGCTGCACGATTTTTACCTTTATCTGCTTCTGCGCCACGGCTTTGCGCCGCGCAAGATGCTCCGCCTTGCGCGGATCGCCTTCGCGGGCGTCTACAATGACGCGACGCTCATCCGCTGGCTCGAAACCTTCCACCGCCGCTTCATGAGCCAGCAGTTCAAGCGCTCCTGCCTGCCCGACGGGCCGAAGGTCGGCTCGGTGGCCGTCTCGCCCCGCGGCGACTGGCGCATGCCGAGCGACGCGGCGTCAACGGTGTGGATGGAGGAGATCAAGGCCATCCGGGCCGAGCTGGGGCTTTGATGCAAAAACGCATGACCGTATGGTCATGCGTTTTTCGTTTGTGCGGGCATCAGCGGAAGTCGAACAGCTCCTTCGGCGTGACGTCAAGCACCTCGCAGAGACGGAAAATGACATCAAGCGATGCCCCGACCGTTGCGAGCTCGATCGCGCTCATGTGGCTTCGGTCGATTTTGAGCAGCTCGGCAAGCTGCATCTGCGTGTACCCCCGGCTTTTGCGATAGTAGGACACATTCAGGCCCAGCTGTTTATATTGATTCTGATAGGTTTTGTCCATTCAACCACCCCTATATATTGTACGACATTTCACGCAAGTAATAAACCTTGTGATACAAGTCATTTGACTATTGACACAAGTCATTTCGCGTGGTATAATACACAAAACGGGATATTTGGGGGAGGGATGACATGAATGGAGAAATGCAGGCCGCGCTGATTGCGGCACTCACCGCGGCGCTGCCCGCTCTGCGCGCACAGCTGCACCTGACACAGGCCGAGCTTGGCGCGGCGGTGGGGGTGACGGGAAAGACGATCTACTGCATCGAATCGGGGCGGCAGCCGATGAGCTGGGTGATGTTTCTGGCGCTGGTCTACTTTTTCAGCTTTCACCGTGCGGCGCACCCGCTCCTGAACATGGCGGGGATCAACTCCGCGCTTCTGGCCGACCTGATCGGGGAGAGGGCGATCCAATAAGAAAACCGGACAGCGAAGCAATTCGCTGCCCGGTTTTGGTTCGGGGAATTATTTTTTCGCTTGCTTCTCCCGCGCCAGCTCCTCATCCTGGCGGCGGCCGAGGATGACGGCAATGGTGAGGGTGAAGATCACCACGGCGCAGACAATGAAGACCCACGCCAGGCTGGAGGACGATGCACCGTCGTCTATCTCAGCGGCGGCGAGACTGCGCAGATCGTGCAGGCGGGCAGCGAGGGCGTCGTCGCTCAGGCTGTCGCTCTCGCCGGTGACGGTGTAGAGACAGAGCTTCCCTTCACCGCTGCCCGAAACCGGCTTGGCGCAGAGCTTGAGATAGTCGGCCTTCTCGATCCCCAGCGCGCTGGTGGTCAGGCAGAGTGTCATCCGCTGGCCGGCCTCGACGACCTGCTTCTGCTCGAGGCGGGTATTCTGGCCAAAGCCGGCGGTAATGCTGATCTCCCACACGCCGTCGCCCTCGACGCAGAGATCGAAGGCCATGCGGTCGAGCAGCGCCAGCGGCTCGGCGGCTTCAAAGTGGTAGATGATCTCGCTGTAGGCGCCCGTTTCAGCGGCGGCGCGGTCGAACTCGGCCGCAAGCGCGCGCGAAGCGCCGCTCCCCCGCACGCTGAGGCTGCCCATGTGCGTGCCGGCGTACCAGCCCCGCGTGCTGTACGAGGTGGTGAAGTCCCAGTAAACGTAGCGCCCATGCGCCGTGCCCGGCGAGGCGATCAGCTCGCCCTCGTAGAGGGTGCGGCCGGCCAGCTTGGCCGGGTCGAACTCGTCGATGAGGGTCTGCCAGCTGTCGACGCCGAAGACAGCGAGGGCAAGCTCGCTGACCTCCAGGCTACGGTCGGTGTCGATATAGCGCATCAGGTGACGGAGCTGGGTCATGCCGCCCATATTCCCCGCCGCTTCAGCCTCGGCGAAGGAGACGATGAAGGCGTCGGCGTGGGTGCTGAAGCGCAGGCGGTAGTAGAGGTAGGCGTAGGCGGCCGAAAGCGCGTCGCCGGTGTCGGCGGCGGGCGTCCAGCAATAGAGGAAGGTGGAGGGCATGCTGGCATAGATGCTCGACATGCTGTCGACCAGCGCCGAGAAGTCGCCGAGGTCATCGGCGTTGTAGTAGTCGCGGGCAGTCTCATCGGCGGTGTCCGGCTCGTCGGGCTCGTCCTCCTCCAGCTCAGCGAGGACACCGTCGACCAGCGAAAAGGGATTGTGCGCGCTCTCGAGCATCAGCGAAACGGCGGGGCCGTTCAGGTCGTCGAGTCGCTTGAAGAGCGAGCGCAGGAAGAGCTCGCTGTCGTAGCTGTTCTCGAGCAGGTCGGCCGTGATGCACTCGGCAGGGCGTCGGTCGGAGATGGGCACGATGACCTGCAGGGCGGCGTTCTGCCGCCGCGCGGTGTTGGCGATCAGGGTGAGCAGATCGGCGTAATGGTCGACGTAGTCGGCCAGCGAATACTGGCCGATATCGTTGTGGGCCGCAGCGTCGTCGACCTGACGGCCGACGATGAAGCCCGCGATGCGCCCGGCATCGCCGCCGGTGTAGCGGCTGGTCAGGAATTCGGTGATGGCGCCGATAGTATCCCGTGCGGCGTCGTTGGCGAGCAGGATGCCCCGCGCGGCACCCTGCGCGGCGGCATCGGGCGCGATGGCGTAGTTGACCGCCGTGCCGTCATCCGAGAGCAGGAGGCGCAGGTACACGGCCTCCCCGGCCGCGCTGCGCAGGCGGACGGCCTCGTCGAGAGCATCAAGCACTTCGCGGTCGAGGTAGAGGTTGTCGGCGCCGCCGGTGTAGCGATAGCCCGCCGCACTGCCGTCGCAGAGGCGGTCGAGGTAAACGTCAACGAGGTAGATCGACGCCCCGGCCTGACCGGCGGTCGAGACCAGCTCGGTCTGCACGCCCTTGATGGCACCGCCCGCCGCCGCTGACGCATCGTCAGCGGGCACAGCAAGACTGCTGGGGTCGGCGATGGGGATGTAGGTATAGCCCTCCGCCTCACTGCCGCTCTGGATGGCGACAAGATAGCTGGCCCCCAGCGCGGCGTAATCCCCCTCGGCAAAGGGAAGCGTGAAGGCGAAGCGGATCGAGATATCAGCCGTCGCGTCGGGGGCGCGGCCGTCGGTCAGCACGCCGTCCACCGTCTCCCAGGCGTTGAGAACGAAGAGAGCGAGGCGATTCTCGCGGTTGGCGATCATGATATCGTGGGCGACGGTGCCCCGCACGTGGATCTCGCGGCCGTCATCGCTGACGGCGCACGCGGTGACAGTGCCGAGGTGCTCGATGCCGTTTTCATAGGTAGAGACGGCGTTGAGGGCGCGGAGGGTGATCAGCCCCTCCTTCGCCCCGGTGAACATGATGCGGATGTAGCGCACCCGGGCAGCGTCGGGCACCTCGAAGAGGCAGATCTGCCTCCCCTCGCCGACCTCGTGGCTGAGCGAGCGAGCGTTGGCGCCGTCGGGGCTGTAGGCGTACTGGAGGGTGATCGAGCGGCAGGCCGTCTCGTTGTCGAAGACGAAGCGCAGGGCGTTGGTCTCGGTCTCACTGCGGGGGACCAGGACGGTCGCGGTCAGCATGGGCGAGCTGTCGGTGGCGACGAGATAGCCCATCTCCGCGCCGGGGGAGAGGAAGACCTTGCCGCCGCGCGCCTCGAAGGAATCGGTCAGGAAGCGCTCGCGCAGCTCGGCGTCCATCGGCTCGTCGACGCGGAGGTGGGCGAACTGCAGGTCAGCCGTCTCCTCGCCGTTGGTGCAGACCAGGCGCATCTCGATCCGGGTCATCGCGTCGCGCGCCTGCCACGAGCCGATGTCAAGATCGACCGCGCACCAGAGGTTGATCGGCAGCGCTGCCGAGGCGGTCATCTTCTCCTCGCCGGCAAAGAGGGTGAGCTCCAGCGCAAACTGCGCGGTGCTGCCCAGCGCGGCGTTGGCCCGGCAAATGATGCGCACCGTCTCATTGCGGCCGAAATCGCGCGGGGAGGCAAAGTCGACCTGCGCCGACTCGCTCTCCAGCAGGTAGGTGGGCAGCGTGTAGTCGGTCATGCCGTCGTATTCGGCGGGGACACGCTGGATTGGCTGGCCGTGCTCGTCCTGCCAGCAATTGTAGTCGGCATTGAGCGGAACGCTGTCCTCCAGCGCGGAAGCGGGATCGACACCGCGGTCAACCGTGATGCTGCCGTGGACGGCTGTGCCGTCCGCCGACGCCGGGAGGCAAAAGCAGAGGCAGGCAAGCAGGGCAAGGACAAGAAAAATGACACGACGTCGCATGCGGGCGGCTCCTTTCGATGAAATCTCTCTATAGTATACCATGCCGGCGGCGAAAAATCAAGGAAAGTGTATGAACTTTCGGTGAGCGGACTTGAAATCGGGGCAGAAATTTGGTATAATGAAGGAAAAATCACCGGAGGACACGATGAAGGGGAGCAGGATCATCTTTTTTGACGTCGGCTGCACGCTGGTCTGCGAGGACGCCGTCTGGGCGGCGCGCTGCCGCGAGCAGGCTGAGGGAGACGAGGCGAAGGCGCTCGGCCTCTCTGCCGACGATATCTACCGCGCCATCGTCGACGCCAGCCTCGCACACCTGCCGCAGTATCGAACGGTGGTGGAGAAGTTCGGCTTCACCGCCCCTGCGCCCTATCGTCATGAGCTGGAGACGCTCTATCCCGACACGCCGGCGGTGCTGGCCGCGCTCGCCCGGCACTGCCGCCTCGGCATCATCGCCAACCAGACCGATGGCCTGCGCGATCGGCTGGCGGTATTCGGGATCCTCGGCTACTTCGACCCGCGAGCTGTCATCTCGTCCTGGGACTGGCAAGTGATGAAACCTGACCCGCGTCTCTTCGCCATCGCCTGCGCGCAAGCCGGCGTTGAGCCGGGAGATGCCGTCATGATCGGCGACCGGCTCGATAACGACATCGCCCCGGCGAAGACGATCGGCATGCAGACGATCTGGATCCGACAAGGCTTCGGCGGCATGCAGTCGCCGCGCGGCGCGGACGAGCAGCCCGACGCGACGGTGGACGGGCTGGGCGAACTGCTGGGATTGTTGATTTGACCCACGAAAGGAGGCACCACATGCGCGACGACATCCTCACCGCCCTCTCGGCCATCACCGATGAGGAGCGCGCGCTGCTCGGCGGGGCAGGTATCGACCGGCGGCTGTATTCGCGGGACGGTGCGTTCGTCGTCGGACGGGCGCAGATGCTGGGCGATGTGCCCATCGCCATGCGGCCACACACGCGATTCGTCGATTTTCCCGATCACCGTCACGATTTCATCGAGATCATGTACATGTGCGCCGGCTCGACGCGTCACCGGCTGGACGGTGCCACCGAGATCGTGCTCGAGGCAGGCGACCTGCTGCTGCTGGCGCCGCAGACGACCCACGCCATCGCCTGCGCGGGCGAGGGAGACGTGGCGGTCAACCTGATGCTGCTGCCCGTCTTTCTTGAGGAGGCGCTTGGCATGGTCGGCCGCGAGAGCGTACCGGGACGGTTCCTGCTGGGCTGTATGCAGAACGACCGGCCATCTATCCCCTACCTGCACGCGCAGGTGGGCGGGCTTGCCGCCATGCAGAATCTGCTCGAAAACCTGATCGCGTCCCGCTTGGGCGGCGGCAAGATCCGCCGCAGTGAGCGGCTGACGATGGGGCTGATCCTGCTGATGCTGGAGGAGCACGCCGAACTCGTCACCGAGGGCGACCCCACCGCGCGGGGCAACGCGCTGGTGGAGGCAGCGCTGCAGGAGATCCACCACCACTACCGCGACGCCAGCCTTGCCGCACTGGCCGACCGCTACGCCGTGTCGCTGTCCTACCTCAGCCGCACCATCCACGCCCAGACCGGCTCGACCTTCAAGGAGCTGCTTCGCGCACGCCGGCTTGAGCGCGCCGCCGAGCTGCTGACCGCCACCGCTCTGCCGCTGGCCGATATCCTCCCGATGCTCGGCTACGACAATTCCAGCTACTTCCACCGCATTTTCCGCGCGCGATACGGGTGTACGCCAAAGGAATACCGCGAACAAATAAGGACGCAAAATTAAAGCAATTTGCGTCCTTTTTTTGTCTTTCCGGATGCGTTATACTGAGGTTGGAAGAATTCGCACGAATAATTTACATCATGAGAGCTCCACCTCATCCGTCACCTACGGTGACACCTTCCCCTCAAGGGGAAGGCTGCCAAATACAGCATATCTTGATAAGCCTTCCCCTCGAGCTGAGAGAAGCTCAGCTCGAAGGCTGGATTGGCCGCAAAGCGGCCAAGACGGATGAGGCGTCTCACCGCACACGCTTCAGAAAATCAATTCAAGGAGGACACCCACATGAACACCCGCTACGAAAACGCACGCGCCGATTACGCGGCGCTGGGCGTCGACACCGAGGCGGCACTGGCCGCGCTCTCGTCCAAGGCCATCTCGATGCACTGCTGGCAAGGCGATGATGTCCGCGGCTTCGAGGGCACCGGCTCGCTCGACGGCGGCATCCAGACAACCGGCAACTACCCCGGCGCCGCCCGCACCCCGGACGAGCTGATGGCCGACATTGACAAAGCCCTCTCCCTCATCCCCGGCAAGCACCGCCTGAACCTGCACGCCAGCTACGCCATCTTTGCCGATGGCGAGCAGGTCGACCGGGACAAGATCGAGCCCAAGCACTTCGCCCCGTGGGTCGAGTTTGCCCGCGCGCGCGGAATGGGCATCGACTTTAACCCCACCTGCTTCTCCCACCCGAAGGCATCCGGCGCGACTCTGTCGAGCAACGATGAGTCCATCCGCCGCTTCTGGATCGACCACTGCATCGCCTGCATCCGCATCGCCGAGTATTTTGCTGACGAGCTGGGCACCCCGTCGCTGGTCAACATCTGGATCCCCGACGGCATGAAGGACACCCCCGCCGACCGCTACGCACCCCGCGCCCGCTTCGCGGCGTCGCTGGACGAGATCCTCGCCTGCGGCTACGACAAGTCGAAGGTGTACGTCTCGCTCGAGTCGAAGGTCTTCGGCATCGGCCTCGAATCCTACACCGTCGGCTCGGCTGAGTTCTGCCTGTCCTATTCCGCATCGCGCGGCCTCGTTCCGCTGATGGACAACGGCCACTATCACCCCACCGAGGTCGTCTCCGACAAGCTGCCCTCGATGTATCTCTTCTACCCGACCGTCGCCCTGCACGTCACTCGCGGCGTCCGCTGGGACAGTGACCATGTGGTGCGTCTCGACGACGAAACGATGGAGATCGCCCGCGAGATCGTGCGCTGCAACGCCCTCGACCGCACGCTGATCGGCCTCGACTTCTTCGATGCCAGCATCAACCGCGTCGCCGCCTGGGTCATCGGCATGCGCAACATGGAGAAGGCACTGCTCATCGCGCTGCTGACGCCCAACAAAAAGCTGGCCGCTCTGCAGGAGGCCGGCGACGGCACCGCCCTGCTGGCCGCACAGGAAGATCTGAAGGCGGCACCGTGGGGCGCTGTCTGGTCCGAATACTGCCGCCGCTCCGGGGTTCCCACCGACAGCGAGTGGATGGCCGAGGTGCTCGCTTACGAGAAGGATGTTCTGGCCAAGCGAGGCTGAAAATCAAAACCAAACTCCCTCAGGGAGGGAGCCTTGGCACGCATAAAGCCTCCCTCTCCGAGGGAGGTGGCACGGTGCAAGCCGTGACGGAAGGAGTCATTTTTGCACTGCATAAAAACGATTACATCAGGAGGACACACCATGCTTTACCCCAAGAATCAAACGCCCAAGCTGGATGAAGCGCTCTTCAAAGCCCCCACCAGCGAATACCGCGGCACCCCCTTCTGGGCTTGGAACTGCAAGCTGGAGGGTGAGGAGCTGAAGTGGCAGATCGACGTGCTGAATCAAATGGGCTTCGGCGGCTTCCATATGCACGTTCGCACCGGTATGGACACACCATATCTGACCGACGAATACATGGACCGCGTTGAGGACTGTGTCGAACACGCCCGCGGCAAAGAGATGCTGGCCTGGCTCTACGACGAGGACCGCTGGCCCTCGGGTGCCGCCGGCGGCATCGTCACCAAGGACGAGAAGTACCGCCAGCGCTCGCTGATGTTTACCGCCTCCCCGTACGAGGTCGATGGCCGTCTTGGCGAAAACAGCGATATGTCGGCCCGCGTCGGCCGCTCCAACCGCGGCTACCTGCTGGCAAAGTTCGATGTCAAGCTGAACCTCGACGGCACGCTGGCCTCCTACCGGCGCCTTGCCGAAGATGAAGAGGCTGAGGGCGTGGCGTGGTACGCCTACGTCGAAACCCCTTCGCCGAACCCGTGGTACAACAACCAGACCTACGTCAACACCCTCAGCCGCGAGGCCATCCAGCGCTTCGTCGAGGTCACCCACGAGCGTTACCGCCAGCGCTTTGCCAAGGATTTCGGCGGCGTCATTCCCGCCATCTTCACCGATGAGCCCCAGTTCTCGCGCAAGGACACCCTGCCCTTCGCCGAAAGCAAGAAGGACGTCATCCTGCCCTGGTCGGACGACCTCGAGGACACCTACGTCGCCGCCTACGGCGACTCGCTGGTCGACCACATCCCCGAGCTGATCTGGGATCTGCCCGATCAGGTGCGCTCGCTGACCCGCTACCACTACCATGACCATGTTGCCGAGCGCTTCGCGTCGGCCTTCGCCGACACCGTCGGCGGCTGGTGCCGCGAGAACGGCATCATGCTGACCGGCCACATGATGCAGGAGCCCACCCTGATGTCGCAGACCGGCGCCCTCGGCGAGGCCATGCGCTCCTACCGCTCCTTCGACCTGCCCGGCATCGACATGCTCTGCGCCCGATTCGAGTACACCACCGCCAAGCAGGCCCAGTCGGCCACCCACCAGTACGGCTATCCCGGCGTCATGAGCGAGCTCTACGGCGTCACCGGCTGGGACTTCGACTTCCGCGGCCACAAGCTGCACGGCGACTGGCAGGCGGCGCTGGGCGTCACCGTCCGCGTGCCGCACCTCTCGTGGGTCTCGATGGCCGGCGAGGCCAAGCGCGACTACCCGGCGTCGATCCACTACCAGTCCCCGTGGTACGGCGAGTATGCCTACGTCGAGGATCACTTCGCCCGCGTCAACACCGCCATGACCCGCGGCAAGCCGGTCGTCCGCGTCGGCGTCATCCACCCCGTCGAGAGCTACTGGCTGCACTGGGGCCCGTCCGAGCAGACGGCGCTCGAGCGCGACCAGATGGATGAGAGCTTCCAGAACATCACCAAGTGGCTGCTCTTCGGTTCAGTGGACTTCGACTTCATCGCTGAGTCGCTGCTGCCCGATCAGTGCCCGAAAGCCTCCGCCCCCCTGCAGGTCGGCCAGATGGCCTATGACGTCATCCTCGTCCCCGCCTGCGAGACCCTGCGCGAATCGACCCTCCAGCGCCTCGAGGCCTTTGCGGCGGCCGGCGGCAAGCTGGTCTTTCTCGGCTCTGCCCCGACACTGATCGACGCCAAGCCTGACGACCGCGGTGCAGCCCTCGCCGCCCGCGCTGAGCTCGTTCCGTTCAGCCGCTCCGCCGTCCTCGCCGCCGTGGAGGGCGTCCGCGAGGTCGAGATCCGCAACAACTCCGGCGCACTGTCGGGAAACCTGCTCCACCAGCTGCGCCAGGACGGCGACGACCGCTGGCTCTTCGTCGCCCACGGCACCGAGCCCTACAACAAGGACGTTTCGAGCCGCCAGGGCATCCGCATCACCCTGACCGGCACCTGGACGCCCACCCTCTACGACACCACCACCGGCGAGATCAAGCCCATCCCCTACAAGACGGCCAACGGTAAGACGGTTATCGAAACCGGCCTGTACGACTACGACAGCCTCCTGCTGAAGCTCAGCCCCGCCGCCGAGGGCGCGTCCTACGCCGCTCCCGCCGCCGCCAAGGTGAACGCACGCGCCATCGCCGTGCCGAACGCCTTGCCCTACACCCTCAGCGAGCCCAATGTGGTTGTGCTTGACGTGGCCGAGTACGCCCTCGACAACGAGGACTACGCCCCCGCAGAGGAGCTGCTGCGCGCCGACAACGTCTGCCGCCTGCGCCTCGGCTGGCCGAAGCGCGCAGGGCACGTCGTCCAGCCCTGGACAATCGAGCCCGAGACCATCGAGCACAGCATCCGCCTGCGCTTCACCGTCAAGACCGAGATCGCGCTCCGTAACGCCGTCCTCGCCCTCGAGGACGCAGAGTCCGCCAAGATCATGATCGACGGCACCGTCGTGCCCTCGACCGTCATCGGCTTCTACACCGACAAATCGATCAAAAAGGTCGCCCTGCCGCCCATCGCGGCCGGCGAGCACAAGCTGGAGGTCATCCTGCCCTTCGGCCGCCGCACCAATGTGGAGTGGTGCTATCTGCTCGGCGACTTCGGCGTCGAGGTGCGCGGCACCGATGTGACCATCGTCGCACCCGCCGAGACACTGGCCTTCGGCGACATCGTCCCGCAGGGCCTGCCCTTCTACGGCGGTGAGGTGACCTACCGCATTGACTTCACCTCGAACGGCGGCAAGATCAACCTGCGCGTCCCGCACTACAAGGCCGCCGTCCTCGCCGTCGCTGTCGACGGCAAGAAGGTCGCTACCCTCGCCTACCCGCCCTACAGCCTGTCGCTCGGCAAACTGGCCGCCGGCGCGCACAAGCTGGAGATCACTGCCTACATCTCCCGCCAGAACGCCTTCGGCCCGCTCCACCTGTCCGACATGCGCGTCACCTGGATCGGCCCGAACTCCTGGCGCTCGGGCGGCGACAGCTGGACGTACGAGTACAACCTCTACCCCGAAGGCATTACCACTGCGGTGCAGCTGACGGAAGAAGCATAACCTTTATCGCCAAAAGCTGCCGCACACCGTGCGGCAGCTTTTTAACGCGCAAAAGCGGGAAAGTGCTTGCAATCGCAGCGAAAGTATGCTATAATAAATCCAAATTCTTTCTTTTCGGGAGACAAGCTATGGCAAAGATTCAAATGAAAACGCCGCTCGTCGAAATGGACGGCGACGAAATGACCCGCATCATCTGGCAGAAGATCAAGGACATTCTGCTGACCCCCTACATCGACCTCAACACCGAATACTACGACCTTGGCCTGGCCAACCGCAATGCAACCGAGGATCGCGTGACCGTAGAGAGCGCCGAGGCGACCAAAAAATACGGCGTCGCCGTCAAGTGCGCCACCATCACCCCCAACGCTGACCGCGTCAAGGAGTACAACCTCACCCAGATGTGGAAGTCGCCCAACGGCACCATCCGTGCCATCCTCGACGGCACCGTCTTCCGCGCCCCCATTCTGGTTAAGGGCATCACCCCCTTCATCCCCACCTGGACCCAGCCCATCACCATCGCCCGTCACGCTTATGGCGATGTTTATAAGAACACCGAGATGCAGGTTCCCGCAGGCTCGAAGTGCGAGATCGTCTGCACCGCGCCCGATGGCACCGAGAAGCGCCAGCTGATCCATCAGTTCGGCGAGTCAGCCGGCATCATTCAGGGCATGCACAACGTGGACAAGTCGATTACCAGCTTCGCCCGCAGCTGCTTCAACTATGCTCTCGACACCCATCAGGACGTCTGGTTCGCGTCGAAGGACACCATCTCCAAGCAGTACGATCACCGCTTCAAGGACATTTTCGCCGAGGTCTACGCGGCTGAGTACAAGGAAAAGTTCGAGGCAGCCGGCATCGAATACTTCTACACCCTCATCGACGACGCGGTTGCCCGCGTCATCCGCTCGCACGGCGGCTACATCTGGGCCTGCAAAAACTACGACGGCGACGTCATGAGCGACATGGTCGCCACCGCCTACGGCAGCCTGGCCATGATGACCTCTGTCCTCGTCTCGCCCGACGGCGTTTACGAGTACGAGGCCGCACACGGCACCGTCCAGCGCCACTACTACAAGCACCTGCGCGGCGAGAAGACCTCGACCAACAGTGTTGCCACCATCTTCGCGTGGTCGGGCGCGCTCCGCAAACGCGGTGAGATGGACGGCACCGCCGACCTCTGCGCCTTCGCCGACAAGCTGGAGGCTGCGACCATCCGCACCATCGAAGAGGGCGTCATGACCGGCGACCTTGCGGCGCTGTCGACGCTCGAGAACAAGCAGACGGTCGATACAGAGACCTTCCTCTGCGAGGTTGGCAAGCGTCTGGCTGAGGCGATGGCGTAAATCAATTGTATAAGCAACAGGCGGTGAGCTGTGCTCACCGCCTGTTTTTCAATTGCGCCGCAGCAGTGTACAAAAGCTGCCGATATCGTGATAGGCTACACCGAACATGACTTCGCCGCCGACGATGGGCACCACGCCGTTGCCGCTCGCCGCGAATGCTTTCATCGGTGCGGGATTGAGGATCACAACATCCTGTATGCCCTGCGCACGGTTTTCCGCCACCCGCTCGAGCCCGGTCAAATGGATGGTTCCGCTTGGGAACGCCGTGGTTTCCGTATGCGCCCACTGCAGGCTTCCCCCGGACGAGACATCCGCTGGCTTGAACATCTGCGCAGCCGACAGAGACATCGACTTATTGGTGTTGAGCAGCAGAAAGCCGAACTCCTTTTCGCTGATATACGCATCATGCGCGAGGAAACGCAGGGCTCGGCTCCTGCCCACGGTCGGCACGAAGTGGACGTGATATATCTGTTCGCCTCGCGACAGCACAAACGCGGTTTCGGCGCGGCGCTTGCTCAGTGCCAGCCAATGCAGGCCATGCCGCTCGATCACATAGCTGCCCGCATGGGCCGCTTTTTTCAGCTTGCCGACTGCCATGCAGCGCTTGAGCAGTGCCCGCAGCCAGCGCAATGCATGGCCAAGCAGGATAACGGCGAGAATAAGCAGTATGCACTCACCTAAGAATACGATCCAATTCCATACGATATTTTCAACCGGCATGATGATTCCTCCTTCAAGTTTCACTTCAACAGCATCTTCTTGCAAAATTCGCACTTCTCATCGGCGATATAGCTGTACTTCCCGCAGGCCACGCAGATGACCACGTCCTCCGGCTTGTGCTCCTTCTCGAGGTAGGGTAGGCAGCGGTAGTGCCGAACGCGGTCGCCGACGGCGTAGTAGTCCTTCGGGTAGATGTCCTTGACCGGGAACTTGAACTTGATGGGCACTTCCCCGCCGATGTCGATGGTGGCGGTGACGAGCGGCTCCTTTTTCATACCGCCGCGCGTCCACGGGGTGTCCGAGTGCCAGACATATTTCACCTTCATCGAGGTGATGATTCCCTCGAAGGGCTTATCGCGGAGCATGACGCCCAGCTTGAAGAGCTTCCAGGCCAGCAGGCCGATGAGGATACCGAGGATCGTCCAGTTCAGCGGCGACATGTATTGGTTGTCCCTTCCCCACAGGGTGCAGGAGATCACCCAGAAGGCGAACCAAGCGGCGGCACCGGTGATGCGCAGGGCGATCTTCCGCTGCACGGCAGCGTGCAGTGCCGGGGTAGCGTTGGGGTAGCCGGAAAAATGGTTCTGTTCCATGGTGGTCGTTTCTCCTTTTGGTTTGTTGTTCTTATTTTATCATACGTTCGCTTGATTGTCAATATTCGTCCATGGATTTCGTTGTATTTATCAAAACCACAGCGTGTGATTTGGCAAAATTCAACAAAGAAGGCAGCACACGGTGTGTGCTGCCTTCTGTTCAGAACGAGAATTTCTCTTTGATGATCCCGGCAACAGAATCGGGATCGAGGTTGGTATTGTCGATGCGCAGATAATTGTCGAAGGGGATCTCCCCCTCTTCGCTGACAAGGCGGTGCTTGGCCGCATCGTTCAGCAGGCGCTTGTTCGAGGCCTCGATGTCGCGTTTCGAGGGCTTGTGCGCAAGGCGATTCTCGGTCGCGTTGCGCGCGAGGCGAACCGCCTGCGGGGCAATCAGCTCGACGTAGTAGAATTCGGTGCCGTAGGGCGCAAAGATGGTCTTGATATGCTCGATATAGTCCCAGTCGGCGGGCGAATCGAAGGCCCACATGAAGGTGAAGATCATGCCGTAATTGTCCGACTGAGCGAACTCCTCGAAAACCACATCGCGCAGGCGGGTGATGGTTTTGCTGTCGTAACGGCCGAAGACCTCGAGGACGGGCTCGATGGTCATGTGGTTGTGGAAGAGGCGCAGGTCGGTGACCTTCATCAGCGCCTGCCCGACCGTCATTTTGCCGACGGCAGCATCGCCGAACAGAAAAACGAGTTTCATGGGAACCTCCTTCAGAGAATGACCTCCATCCCGACCTTCTGGGGCTTGAGGCCGCACCTTTCGTAGAAGCGCATGGCCGATTCGTTGCAGCTCCAGACGTTGAGGGTCACGTTGTAGCACCCGTTCTCGCGGGCGAAGGCGAGGACGGCATCATAGAGCGTGCGGCCGATGTGCTGGCCGCGGCAGGTCTCGTCGACGCAGAGGTCGTCGATGTAGAGGGTCTTGACATCGGTCAGGATGTTGTCGTTGAGGAACTGCTTAAAGATGCAGAAGGCGTAGCCACGGACGCGGTCGTCGTCGCCGCAGGCGACGAGGATGGGGGTATGCGGATCGGCGAGGATGGCACAGAGCTGCTCGTCGGTGTACTTGCGGCCGCCGCACTTGAAAAGGTCGGGGCGGCCATGATGGTGGACGAGCTCGACCTGCTCGAGCAGGCGGACGAGGTCAGGGATGTCCCGCTCGGCGGCGCGGCGGATGTGCACGGCGCTCATTCGATCGCGCTCCCTTCCTCGACGCTGCTCAGCGCCGCGCCGATGACGGTGCCGAACTGCGCGTTCTCGGGGATGATGAAGCGGACGCCGAAGTGATCCTCGAGGCCGTTGAAGACCTCGCGCACCGGCTTCATGGTGGTGAGGTTGCCGGTGAGGACAATATTCTTGATGGTGAAGCTGCGGGCGGCAAAGATGGCGATCATGGCGATGGTCTCGGCAACCATGTTCGCGATGCCGAGAGCCAGGTCGTGGCGGTTGGCGAGGTCGCTGACCTTGCCGAAGTTGGAGGCGGTGAGGTCATGGTTGATCTCGGGGAAGAGGCGGTTGTCCGACATGTCGCCGACGCGCAGGTCGACCTTGCCGAGGTCGCCCTTCTCGCAGAGCTGCTCGATGTGGGCGATGTTGTCCATGCCCAGCAGCTTTTTCGAGAGCCCCAGCAGGGTGCCGCCGCCGACGCCGGTGCCGCCGAGATAGTCACAGAGACCTTCCCGGGTAGCATGGATGAAGGCTGTGCCGGTGCCCATGCTGACGACGATGGTATCATCGAGGCCGGAGAGATAGATGCCGCCCTTGCCGACGCAGGAAAACTCGGGCACGCGCAGGCAGCGCAGGCCGTAGAGGGGAGTAGTGATGTAGGTCGAGCCGACGCCGGTGACCATGACGCGGTCGATGTCGGCCAGCGAGAGACCGCCCAGCGACGTGAACTTGCCGAAAGCGCCGTAAATGGAGGTGATCGGGTCGGTCGCGCGGACGAACATGGGCTCCAGCAGCTCACGCTTGCCCCCGTCCTCTCTGAATCCGACGATTTTCGTCGTGCTTCCGCCGACGTCGATACCGATAACGACATGCATAATGATTTACCTCCATAGGGTGGAATAATTTATTATATCACATTAACGCGATAAATGCAAGGTATGCGGAAAAATAATTCTGTCCACGAAGGAAAAGCCGCCCGGCCATGGCCGGGCGGCTTGCGTTTAGCCGAGAATATCCATTCTGGGGGCGTAGAGGCTCCAGTAATAGTCGGCAACGTAGTTCGAGAAGGCGTCCTGTGTGGGGTAGTAGAGCTTCGCCCCGTCGGGTGCGCCGTTGAAGAGGCCTTCGCCGACGGCGACGCCCTCCGCAACGGTGTAGTGCATGATGACCCGCTGGAGGCTCGACGCGCCGCTGAAGCAGCCATCGAAGAACTGAATGATGTTCGGGTAGACGATGATGTCCTTGACCGCCGTGCAGCCCGAGAAGGCGTTGGCGCCGATGGCGACGACGGCCTTGCCGTTGGCAGTAGCGGGGACGGTCAGCTCGGTCAGGGCCTTGCCTGCATCGGTGACGCCGGTGATCATCAGGCCGCCGGCCATGTCTTCGTAGGTGAAGTAGGCCGAGGTGTCGGCGACGGTGCCGGGGGTGACGGCAGGTGTTTCGATGGCCGGGCGCTCGGGGGCGGCGGGGATCTCGATCTCGACCGGCGCGGCGTTGCCCATCATGCGGCGCAGGTCAGCCGCGAGGGCGGCCGTGCGGAGGATGATGCCGCTGTCGTTGAGGTGGAAGTTGGTGTCATAGAAGTAGTCGGCCTCGTAGATGTAGTCGTGCGGGTTGCTGATGACCGGGCAGTCGAGGTTCCGCGCGAGGTAGTCATAGAAGGCGTAGATACTCTCGTCGTCGGTATCCTCGGCGAGGGCGTCGGCGTTCATGGGCGGGAAGCTGTAGTAGACGGTCGCGCCCTTCTTTTCCGCGTCGGCGACGTAGTCGTTGACGTAGTCGATGAACGCGGCGTCGACGATATCGGCCGAGAGGTCGATGGTCATGTTGGGGTCATAGCCGAGCAGCATGGTGTTGTAGGGGCGGTCGTAGCTGATGTCGCCGTATTCGTTGAAATTGCGGCTGTTGTAGACACCGGCAGGGTCGGGCGTGCCGTTCTGCCAGAAGCTGATCTTGTCGCCGACATAGCCGAAGTAGGCGCCGAGCATCGCGCCCCAGTTATCGAAGCCGATCCGCATGAGCATCGAGGGCTTGGCCTCGACGGCCTGCCAGGTGCTTTCGGGGTTGAAGTAGAGGGAGAGGGTCTGCGCCTCCACCTCGGGCGCGAGCACGATGATATCGCCCTCATTGATTCCCGCGCGGGAGAGGTCGAGCATCAGCTTGGTGCCGAGGGTCGCGTACAGGCCGAAGTTGACGACCGGCATGCCGACCGTCTCCTCGAGCAGGGCCGAGTCGAGGCCGAAGGCCGTCGACGAGCCGCCGACAAGGATGATCTTGGGCTCCTCGATGGTGGTCAGGCGCTCATATTTCGGCGCCAGTGCACCGAGGAAGGTCAGCCCATACTGGGCGGGCGCGATCAGTCCCACCGAAAGGAGGGCGATCGCAGGAATGATAGCGGCGAGCAGAAGCGCCAGAAATTTTTGTGCGTTGAATGATTTCATGTTCGCTTCCTCCCGTCAGAATTGGAAATAGATGAACGAGCTTGCGCCGTCCCCGATGAGGAGCAGCAGCCAGGCCACGGCGATAATCCAGATCAGATAAGTGTACCGGATCGAGGCGACCGCCGAGCGATCCTCAGGCGTGCCGTCGGACGGCGCAGGGGTAAGGTCGGTGATGTCCATGCGGTTCATGATAAAGATCGCAGCCAGGATGATGCCGACGGCGACGACGGTGAGATCCATCGCGGCGAAGGAGTCGGCGATATAGGCGTAGGTGAACTCCCAGTCGGTGAAGAGTCTCTTCATCAGCTTGGCGAGATCGGAGAAGCTGTTGGCGCGGAAGAAGATCCAGGCAAAGTCGACCAGGATGAAGGTAATGACGCGGCGCATGGTCTGTACCCACGGCGCGCTCTCATCAATGCCCAGCTTGGCGTAGAGCTGCGCCTTCGGCTTTTTGAGCAGGATGCCCACCACCTGATAGAAGGCGTGGAGCGCGCCCCAGATGACGAAGGTCCACGCCGCGCCGTGCCACAGACCGCTGACGAGGAAGACCACGCAAAGGTTGAAGAGATGGCGCGGGCGCGAGCAGCGGCTGCCGCCCAGCGGGAAATAGAGGTAATCCATGAACCAGGAGGACAGCGAGATATGCCAGCGGCGCCAGAACTCCTTGATGGAGGTGGAGATGTAGGGACGGTCGAAGTTCTGCATCAGCTTGATGCCCATGATCTGGGCACAGCCGATGGCAATGTCGGTATAGCCGGCGAAGTCGCAGTAGATCTGCACGGCAAAAAGCATAGTGGCGATCAGCACGCTCAGGCCGCGCGCGGTGTCGGGAGAGTTATAGACAGCGTTGACGTAGGTCGCGATGAGGTCGGCGACGACCACCTTCTTGAAGAAGCCGATGATCATCTTGCGCAGGCCGGGAATGGCGTTATCCCAGGAAAAATCATGGTCAGCGTGAAGCTGGGGGATGAGGTTCTCGGGGCGCTCGATGGGGCCGGCGACCAGCTGCGGGAAGAAGGTGACGTAGAGGGCGTAGTAGCCGAAGTGACGCTCAGCCGGGACATTGCCGCGGTAGACGTCGATGACGAAGGAGAGCGTCTGGAAGGTATAGAAAGAGATACCCACCGGCAGGATGAGGTTGAGCGAGAAGTCATCCCATCCAGCGCCGAAGAGGTTGGCCACGCTGACGACCGAATCGGCGAGAAAGTTGAAATACTTGAAGAAGAAGAGCACGCCGAAGCAGGCGACCAGCGTCACGACAAGGCATGTGCGCTTGAGGACGAGATTATCCTTGTACTTCTCGATCAGGATGGCGGCGGTGTAGGAGATCACGATGGTGAAGAGGATGAGGAAGATCAGCTTTACCGACCAGTAGAGGTAGAAGAAGGCCGACGCCGCGAGGAGCATCATCCAGCGGTACTTTTTCGGCAGGGTGAAATAGAGCAGCAGAACCATGGGATAAAAGATGAGAAATTCAAGTGAGTTAAAGATCATACTCTATCCCCCCTTATGCCAGTGCAACAACGGCGGAGAGCAGCAGGACGAGCAGAAGCTCCTCCAGCGTGGCGCCGATGAAGACGAAGAAGACGATCATCACCAGATGCAGCACGAAGCCGAGGGCCGCCCAGTTTCCCTTTTGGGCGGCGCGGGCCTCGAGGATGTGTGTGGCGAAGATGGCGATAAGCAGAGCGATGACCGGAAGCGGGTGGGCCAGAATTGCGTCCATAGTCGGTTATCCTTTCTGTGTGGGATACGGGCGGTTATTTGCCGAGCGCGGCTTTGAGGTCAGCAGCCAGCTTCTGGGTGCGGATCTGCGCCCCCTCGGTGCCGAGGTGCAGGTCGGAGTTGTAGAAGTAGGTGCCCTCGATGATGTAATCACTGACGTTGCTGATGCGGATGGCATCCAGCTTCGACGAGACGGCGTCCTGATAGGTCTGCTGATGCGCCGCCGTGCGCGCGGTATCGGTCAGGGCGTTGAGGTTATAGGGCGAGAAGGACAGGTAAACCTCGCCGCCGGCTGCGCGGATGGCTGCCGTCTGCTTGTTCAGCAGGGCCGCATAGGTGTCATTGATCAGATCGGGGTTGAAGCTGATCTTCTTGTAGTTGACCACATAGCGCGTGGCCTGGCGCTTCTTGAACTCGCTGTAGTCACCCCAGCGGTTGACCGTCTGGGAGGTGAAGTATTCGTAGGTCTGCTCCTTCATCTTGGCGCGGGAAGTGTTGAAGGAGGTCAGCGAGGAAAAGAACTTCTGGTAATTGCGCAGGTCGACATACTGCACGCAGTCGAGCGCGCCCTCGATGATCTGCCAGGTGGTGACGTTCATCTCGTTGTAGCCGAGCTGGTACTTATGGGGCTCAGGCGCCTGGATGACGATGTCGCCCGCCTCAATGAAGTGCGAGATGAACTCGAGGTAGAAGGCCGCCGGGGTGCCCTGGTTGGTGCCGTAGTTGACAAGTGCGTACTCGCCGCCCATCAGCTCCTCAAACAGCGGCGAATCGACGCCGTAGGCCGTCGACGAGCCAGCGACAACGATGATCTTCTTCTGTCCCTTAACCTGCAGCAGGCGCTGGAACTTCATCGCATAGGTGCCGTTTCGGCTGGACATGTAGGTGGGATTGCGCACTGCGCCGAGGCGGAGCGTCTGGAACTCGGGGCAGGCGGTGAAGAAGTTGTCGGGGATCGTGTCAATGCTGTCGCAGAGGTAGAGGGTGGTGAAATTCGGGCAGCTCTTGACGGCAAAGCTCTCGAAGGTCTTGATATTGCGGTTGGTAACGAGCGTGGTCATGTTTTCGAGATTGCTCAGCGCGCCGGCCGCGACGGTGGTGACCGGCAGACCGTCGATGGTCTCGGGCAGGACGACGGTCGCCTCGGCAGAGGTACAGCCGGTGATGGTGACCGCGCCGTTCGCCTTCCTGTAGGTGAAGGCCGATTCGTCGGCCTTCAGCCACTGGGCGTAGAGCAGCATCGTGCCGTTCTCGGGCACGGGAACATTGCCGCCGAAGAGATACTCGGTGCCGCTGCCGTCAGCGGCGGTATTGTAGGCATAGAGAACATAGCCGTCCCGCACCATCTGGCCCTGCGAGGCCAACGCGTGGGGCATGATGTAGTTATTGACCTTGGTATCGTGCCGCATATAGCTGTTGCCGTCGGCCGTCCGGCCGCCGTTGGCATCATAGAGCAGCGACGCGGTGATCGACGTGCCGAAGTTGGCGTAGATGTTCATCGTGGTGCCGATGCGGAAGGTGTACTCGTTTGTGTAGGCCAGCGGCATGCCGCCCTTGGCGACCGGTGCGCCCAGCGACCAGCAGACGAAGCGTCCGCCCTCATTCGGGGTCGCGGTGACGGTGATCTCGGTCGCGGCCTGCTGCATGCCGGCGGCAACTGAGCTTGAGACACTGCCAAGCTCAGGATTCTCGTTTGCCATTTCATAGAGGAACTCACCCGAGGTGGGGATCTGGTCGGGGCTCAGGCCCGCCCACATGGTCGAGTCGAAGGAGACGCCGACCGGCACCGTCGCGGGATAGCGCACATCGTGGACGGTCAGCACACCGTCGGCATAGGTGTAGGCATCGCTCTCGCGGACATCGAAACCGATATCGAGTGCGACGGGAAAGACCGCGTTTCCGCCCGGCTCGACCATGACAGGATTCTGCGCCGCCTCAGTCAGCTTGATGCCGTTCGGCAGGCTGAGCAGGACCGGGAGGGTATAGCTCTGCTCTGTCTCACCACAGGCGGTCAGAGCGAGGAGCAGCAGGCCGAGGGAAAGCGGCCGGATCAATCGTTTCATTGCGTACCTCCGGAGGTGGATTTGAGATAAGCTGCCACATCTTCGGCGAGCATTTCGGCCCGCGTGATGGCTTTTTCGGTGGACAGGTGATAGTCGGAGTCGAAGAACCAGTTGCCGGGCAGCAGCATGCGCTCAACATCGGTGATGCAGGGGTAATCGAGCAGCGCGGTGAGGCGGTCGACATAAGCCTGCCTGGTCGACTGGCGCAGCGAGTCGCCGGTCAGCGCGTTTCGGTTGGAGGGTGCGAAGGAAAGGAGCATCTGCCCGCCCCGCGCGCGGACCTTTGCGGCGATGGCGTTGAGGCGGTCGGTGTTGGCCTTCTTGATGTAGGAAAGCGAAAAGTTGACCGAGCCGGGGCTCTTGACATAGTCGATGCCCTTCGCCGCCTTGTAGGTGAAATAGTCGCCGTAATCGTTGACGCAGTCGGCGTAGTCCTCATAGGTGCGTTCCTTCAGCTTGGAGCGCGTGGAGTTGTAGTCGGCAAAGCTGGCGAAGACATTCGTGTAGTTACGGATATCGACATAGGCGAAGACCTCAGGGACGCCCTCCTGCATCTGCCAGATGTTGAACTCGAAGGCATTGCCGCCCAGCTGCGACTCGCGGGTCTCGGGGGCGTGGACGACAAGGTCGCCCTCACCGACGAAGTTGGAGATCAGCTCGAGGTAGAAGCAGACCGGTGAGGCCCAGTGGGTACCGTAGTTGACGACGGCGTATTCGCCGCCCAGCGCCTTCTGCAGTGTCTCGGAATCGAGGCCGTAGACGGTCGATGAGCCGGAGGCGACGATCAGCTTCTTGCCCTCGGCCGTGATGAGCCGCTCGAACTTCTTGGCGTAGGTGCCATGGCGGTGGTTGGTGTAGCGGGGCGCCTGCGCGGCGCAGAGGTGGAGGGTCTGGAACTCGGGACAGTTCTGGAAGGACTGATCGGCGACATATTTCACCGTGTCATAGAAGAAAAGGGTGGTGAAGTTCGGGCAATCGTGGATGGCACCGACCGCTATGCGCAGAAGATTGGCATGCAGCACCAGCGTGGTGAAGCGGCCCGAGATGGCGCTCCGCTCGATGCGGGTGACCGGCTTGCCGTTGATGACTGCCGGAATGACCAGCGTCTCGCCGCTGCCGGTGTAGCCGGTGATCGCGATCGAATCGCCCCTGTCCTCGTAGGTGAACTGCTCAGCTGGCGTCCACTCGGCCCAGACCGGCCAGAGGTGCACCATGCGCGCCTCCGGCATCACGATATTCGCGCCGGGGGTGAGCAGCTTTCCCTCCCCCGCCGCGTCGGTCGTGTAACCGAGGAGGGTATAGCCGTCGCGGGTGAGGAACTCGTCAGCGATGTTGACATTGGGGCAAAGGTAGTAGGAATCGGCCAGCTCAAGGTTCAGCGTATCGGCGTTGGTCTCAGCGAAGCGGCCGCCGCCCGCGTGATAGATGAGGGTCGCGCTGTCTTCGCTTGCGTAGTTGGTGTAAAGCTCGGTGTGATCAGTCAGGGTAAAGGTGTAGGTCGTATCGCGGGCGATGATCTCACCGCCGCTGCGCAGCGGCCGCTCCATTGAAAAGCCGAGGAAGATCTTGCCCGGCTTCGGCGTCACCGTGACGGTGATCGCGGTGCCCTCATAATAGAGCCCGCCGGTGTGGGTCGAGGTAATGCTGCCCGCCGTCTTGTCGTTGGTCAGGTCGAAGAGATAGTCCTCGACCTGGCGGGTGTGGGCCACGAGGGTGGTGGGATAGCGCGCATCCTCAAGCACGATCTGCCCGTCGGCATACTGCCCGCCGCCGCTGACCGAGTCGATGACATATCCCTCCGCCAACGTCACCGGGAAAGCGACCGACTCGCCAGCCGCGGCCATATATCGGGAATTTCCCGTCAGCGTCAGCCCCTCCGCCTCAGCCAGCATCACCGGGACGGTGCGCGGTGCGGCATCGGCTGCCTGACAGGCACAAAACAGCAACAAAAAAATCGCGGCGGCGCTGATCCACCGCAGGGGTTTGGACAATTGTTTGATCAGATGTCACCTCGTTTCACCTTTAATTATGAAAAATATACCACAACTGCCCCGAAAAGTCAAGCGTTTTGTGCGTTTGGGCGGCATTTCGGCGGGATTTCGGCAATATGTTCATCCGGCATGGGCAAATTCACGAAATAACGCGCCCGATCTGCGGCTTGCCGGACGAAAAACGGCAGGCACGCACAACGGGCGCGCAAAAAAGGTTGATTTGAAAGCATTTTCAGCTTGGTCAAAGCGCCGATGGCGCTTGTGAAATCTGCGCAAATCGACAGCCCTGCACACTTCCCCGCGCGTACATCAGCTTGTCGATGTCGTTGATGACGCTCACCTTGCGCCGGCTCCAGTCTGGCGCGAGCAGGGCGTCGGCCATGCCGTCACCGGTCAGGCGGCAGATGACCGTCTCGGGCGGCAGCAGCTCGAGGGCGTCACAGACCGTCTCGATATAGGCATCGCGCTCCATCGGCGCGCAGCGCCCGGCAAGATAGTCATCGGCCAGCGCTGTCCCGCGCAGGATGTGGAGCAGGTGCAGCTTAACTCCGTCCGGCCGCAGTGCAGCCAGACGGCGCACCGAGTCGAGCATCATCGCCCGATCCTCGCCCGGGAGGCCGAAGATGAGGTGCACGCAGAGCATGATGCGCGGCGACGCCGCGCGCAGGCGGGTGTATCCGTCGACAAACTGCGCCCAGGTGTGCCCGCGGTTGATGCGGGCGGCCGTCTCGTCGTGCGCCGACTGCAGCCCCAGCTCGACCGTCAGGTCGGTGCGCTCTGCCACCTCGGCCAGCAGGGTGACGACGTCATCCGGCAGACAGTCGGCACGGGTGGCGATGTTCAGCCCGACCGCGCCGGGCAGCGCCAGCGCCTCCTCGTAGCGTGCCCGCAGGACATCGACCGGTGCGTAGGTGTTGGTGTGCGCCTGCAGATAGGGGATACAGCGCTCGACCGGCCACTTGCGGCTCAGCTGGGCGCGGACGATGGCATCCTGTTCAGCGAAGCTGAGCTGGGGCGGCGCGGCGAAGTCGCCGCTTCCTCTCCCCGAACAGTAGATGCATCCGCCCACGCTGCAGCGCCCGTCGATGTTGGGGCAGGTCATGCCGGCGTCGAGCGGGATCTTGGCCACCTTGCCCCCGTAGCGGTGACGGAGGTAGTAGTCATAGGTGTGGTAGCGCTTATTGGTGTCGGAGTAGGGGAAAGGATTGCGCTCGGCTTGTGTCATGGAGAAGCTCCTCCTTCTATGCAAAAGCGGGGTGCCGCAGAGCGCAGCATCCCGCTTTTGACCAAATCAAAGCTGCATATTGGTCCCGCTGACCAGACTTCCCTTCCCGCTCGGGCCGGCCTTCTGGATCTCGCGCCAGCGCGCAACCTGCTCACGCATGGCTGTCGTGGGCAGAACAGGTGCCAGCTTGCCGAAGAAGCGCAGGTAGAAGTTCTCGGCCTGCTCAGCCTGCAGCTCGATGAGCGCGCGGTCGGCTTCGCCGATCGCGTAGGCGCGCATCGCGACGCCCTCACCCTGGCAGATGCGCTGCATCTGCGGAAAGTATCTGCGCAGCAGGAAGTGCGCGTAGCCGACCAGGCGCAGGCTGCCGTAGCAGCGGTTCTGGCAAGCATAGTCGATGCCAGTCGCCTCGACAGCGACGCTTCTGCCGGCGCGGACGGCGTCGATGATGGCGTCGTTCGCGTTTGCTTCGGCGAAGCAGATGGTGTAAAGATAGGGGAAGGTCTCCGCCTTTTCAAGGCCGTGCACGTCGCTCGAGCCGACGACAGGGATATTCACGCCCTCAGCGCGCAGCTCACCCCAGAGAGCGATGGAGCGGTTGATCCCTTCCTGGCCCATGCCGCCAACCAGCTCGTAGGCATCAAACATGCCGCTTTTCAGCATCAGTCGGGCAAAATCATCCTGAGCATGGAAAGCGCGGGATTTGCCCGGCTTCCAGTATGGATGGGGGTAAATGGCCAGTCCGCCCGCCGCATGGATCTTTTCAGTCGTCCACATGGCGCGGGCATAGCGGTCGCGATAGGCCGTGGGAACATCCGCCGGCACCCGTTCTGCGCAGGCAGCGACTTCCTGTGCATAGGCCTCGGGATCGGCCACATAGCGGCCGGCGACACTGGATCTGCCGCCGACATGGATAATATGCAGGATGCTCTCGGGGGCGTGAACCTCCTCGCCCGTGACCCGCGCCAGCCCCATTTTCAGCCCGGCATAGGTCTCGTCGATCTCGGCGCCGGGATAGAAGCGGTTGTGGTCGGTCAGCGCGAAGAAATCATAACCCTGCTCGCGGAAATGCCCGGCCAGCGCCGACGGATCACGCTTGGCGTCAGAGCGATAGCTGTGGGTATGGAAGTCTCCCCGCAGGGGTCGCAGGTGAAGCAGGTCGGGGTAAAGCGAGTAGACCGACAACTCAGCCATCGGCTTTTCGCCCTCCCGTGCCAGCAGGATCACATGCTCCTGCTCACCGGAGAAGGTGTAGGTAAAGCGCAGGATACCGTCCTCGGCCTTGGCAGTGAGCGTCGTGTGGTTACGCGGCGCATGGTACCAGTCCTCGTCACCGTTCACCTGGATCAGTGTCAGGACATAGGTCACATCCGGGAAAAGAAGGAAGGATTTCTCATTGGGGGCGATAGTCAGCTCGACTGCGGTATCGGCGGGGACGACTGACGGATAGACAGAATAGTTGGCAGGCGTTGGAAGCATGATAATTCTCCTTTATACTTTCACTCAGTCGGCCAGCAGCTTCTCGACAGCGGCCAGCTTGACACAGCAGGCCAGCACGCGCATCGCCTGCTCAAGGTCTTTCTCGCACGGGAAGGTGGGGGCAAGGCGGATGTTGCGGTCGCGCGGGTCGACGCCGTAGGGGAAGGTCGCGCCGACGGTGGTCAGGGTCACGCCCGCATTTTTGCAGAGCGCATAGACACGCTTGGCGGTGCCGTCCATGACGTCGAGGCTGATGAAGTAGCCGCCGCGCGGCTTGGTCCAGCTGGCAACGCCGGTGCCCGCCAGCTCCTCGTCGAGGATGTTCAGCGTGATCTCGAACTTGGGGCGGATGAGGTCAGCCAGCGTCTTCATGTGGGCCATGATGCGGTCGGCACTGCCGAAGTATTTGACATGGCGCAGCTGGTTCAGCTTGTCGTAGCCGATGGTCTGCATGCCCATGATCGGCTTGATCTGCGCGAGGTTGGCGGGCGACGCAGCGAACATGGCCACGCCAGCGCCGGGGAAGGAGATCTTCGAGGTGGAGGCAAAGTAGAAGATGCGGTCAAGACAGCCGGCCTTCTCAGCCTCGGCGAAGATGTCAAGCAGCTCGTCATGGTCATCGTAGAGGTCGTGGACAGCGTAGGCGTTGTCCCAAAAGATACGGAAATCAGATGCGGCCGGCTGCATGGCGACCAGGCGGCGGACGGTGTCGTCGGAGTAAGTGATACCCTCGGGGTTGGAATACTTGGGGCAGCACCAGATGCCCTTAACGGTCGGGTCGGCGATGTACTGCTCGACCAGATCCATATCGGGGCCTGCGGGAGTCATGGGGACGGTGACCAGCTCGACGCCAAGCGACTCGGTGACGCCGAAGTGGCGGTCATAGCCGGGCGCGGGGCAGAGGAACTTGATCTTCTCGTACTTGCACCACGGCTTCTCGCTGCCGGCAACGCCGTAGATCATCGCGCGGGCGACGGTGTCGTACATCAGGTTCAGGCTGGAGTTGCCGGCGACGATGATGTACTCGGCCGGGATGCCCAGCAGGTCCGCAAACAGGCGCTTGGCCTCGGGCAGACCGTCGAGCAGACCGTAGTTGCGGCAGTCCATGCCGCTCTCGGCAAAGCAGTCCTCGGTCGAGGACAGGACGGTCAGCATGTCGGAGACAAGGTCGATCTGGTTTGGTGCGGGCTTGCCGCGGGAGAGGTCAAGCGACAGCCCCGCCGCCGCATACTCGGCATAACGCGCGTTCAGTTCATTTTGCAATGCAAGCAGCTCAGACTTGCAAGCGGATGCGTACTGCATAGTGGTATGATCGGGCTGACGGCGCCTTTTCTGCCGTCAAACCCTCCTCCTGGTTGAAAATTTGGTCAAAGGTATCCCGCCTCCTCTGGCAGTATATGTCAGGCGGCGGGAAATGGTGGGTCGGGCGCGTCCTCTTGCAGGACGCGCCGCCCGTTCGTGCAAAAATCAGAACTCAGCGCTGCCGGTCGTGCGCGGGAAGGCCTCGACGTCGCGGATGTTCGGGATGCCGGTGATATACATGATGAGACGCTCGAACCCAAGGCCGAAGCCGGCGTGCTTGGTGCCGCCGTACTTGCGCAGATCGAGATACCACCAGTAGTCCTTCTCATCCAGGCCAAACTTATCGAGGGCGGCCATGAGGTAGTCCATGCGCTCTTCACGCTGCGAGCCGCCGATCAGCTCGCCGACGCCGGGCACCAGCATATCCATGGCGGCGACCGTCTTGCCGTCGTCGTTGAGACGCATATAGAAGGCCTTGATCTCGCGGGGATAGTCGGTGACGAAGACCGGCTTGTGGAAGATCTGCTCGGTGAGGTAGCGCTCGTGCTCGGTCTGCAGGTCGATGCCCCAGGAAACGGGGTACTCGAACTGGTGACCGCTCTCCTCAAGCAGGCGGATGGCCTCGGTGTAGGTGACGTGGCCGAACTCGCTGTCGACGAGGGCCTGCATGCGCTCGAGCAGGGTGTTGTCGAAGAATTTGTTGAAGAAGGCCAGCTCAGCCGGGCACTCCTGCATCACGTAGCGGAGGATGTACTTAATCATTTCCTCAGCCGTGCGCATGTCGTCGGCAAGGTCGGCGAAGGCCATCTCGGGCTCCACCATCCAGAACTCGGCGGCGTGGCGCTGGGTGTTCGACTTTTCGGCGCGGAAGGTCGGGCCGAAGGTATAGACATTGGCAAAGGCCATCGCGAAGCACTCGGCGTTCAGCTGACCGGACACGGTCAGGTTGGCCGGCTTGCCAAAGAAGTCCTGGGTGAAGTCGACCTGTCCGTCCTCGGTCAGCGGGGGATCCTTGGGATCGAGGGTGGTGACGCGGAACATCTCGCCGGCGCCCTCACAGTCGGAGGCGGTAATCAGCGGGGTGTTGACGTAGACGAAGCCCTTCTCCTGGAAGAAGCGATGGATGGCATAAGCGGCGACCGAGCGGACGCGGAAGACAGCGTTGAAGGTATTGGCGCGGGGACGCAGATGAGCGATGGAGCGCAGGAACTCCATGCTGTGCTTCTTCTTCTGAAGCGGGAAATCGGCAGTCGAGGTGCCCTCGATCTCGATCTCGCGGGCCTTGACCTCGAAAGGCTGCTTGGCGTCGGGGGTGAGAACGAACTCGCCGCGGACAACGAAGGCACAGCCGACGTTCTGGCGGGCGATCTCGCGGTAGTTCTCGAGGATGCTGTCCTCGAAGACGATCTGCAGGTTGGTGAAATAAGAACCGTCGTTGAGCTCAATGAAGCCGAAAGCGTTGCTGGCGCGGATGGTGCGTGCCCAGCCGGCGACGGTGATCTGCTGGCCGGCGTAGGCGGCCGGATCAGCAAAGAGGGACTTAATTGTCGTGCGTTCCATAATCTTCCTCCATGGATAGTACATGCATTTTGCGCTCAGCGCAATTCGCGCGGGCGAAAATTGCATTTCTCTGTTGCCATAATGGCTCTATTATACCCGATTTCGGGCAAAAAAGCAAGATGTATTTCAAAAAATCGCAAATTTCTCTATAATTTTTTTGCTGAGTAAAAATTTTTTTCGCGCTCCCGCGCGAGTCGGGGGGAGACACCATCTCAAACGCCGAAGTTTTCTCCCCCCGACGCCCCCCTCTTCCTTGGCTGAGAGCCGCCCAGCTGCTCACCTGTCCAGAAGCGGCGGGCGAGCTCGCGCAGGGCGGTCTCGTCGCCGACAAAGCGGAGGTGACGCCAGTGGGGCGGGAAGAGGCGGGCGTAGGTGGGCTCGGCATAGCGGTCGTCGATCAGTACCACGATGCCCCGGTCATCCTCGCGGCGGATGACGCGGCCGGCCGCCTGCAGGATTTTGTTCATGCCGGGGTAGGTGTAGGCATAGGCGTGACCCTGCTCGCACTTCTCCTGATAGTACTCGGCCAGCAGGCCCCGCTCAACACTCAGCTGGGGCATACCGACGCCGACGATGATGGTACCGATCAGCGCGCGGCCGGGCAGGTCAACGCCCTCCGAGAAAGAGCCGCCGAGAACGCAGAAGCCGACCAACAAGCGCCCGTCTGGCACGGCAAAGGCCGAGATAAATTTCTCCCTCGCCTCGGCATCCATCCCCCGCTTCTGCGCGCGCACCGGCACCTGCGGATACTTCGCCGTGAAGCGGGCGAAGACGGCCTCCATATAGGAATAGGAAGGAAAATACACCATATAATGCCCCGCCCTCACCGAAACGGTGGCTGCAATGCAGCGGACGATGCGGGGGATGCTCTCCTCGCGGTCGGCGTAGCGGGTGGAGATGCCGTCCACGGCGGCGAGGCAGAGGTTTTCGGGCGGGTACGGCGAGGGGAGCGACAGCGTCACATCGGACGAACCGCCGCCCAACAGATCGGCGAAATACTCGGTCGGGGTCAGCGTCGCCGAGAAGAAGACCGCCGCCCGCCCCAGCGCCAGCCGAACGGCCAGCAAGGGCGCGGGATCGAGACAGAGCAGGCGCAGGCGGATATCCTCCGGCTCGAACTCGATGCAATAGCGGAAATGCTCGTCGGCCAGCTCGCCCAGCGCCAGCAGATCGCGCACCTTTTCGCAGAGATCATCCAGCTCGCGCCCCAGCGGATGGCCGCGGTGCTCGCGCTGCCAGTCGTCAGCGCGGTCGGTGAAGACAGCGAGGGCATCGCGCAGACGCTTGTCGAGACTCGACCAGATGACACCCCCGACCTCGCGGCCTTCACTGTCGTAGTTGAGATCACTTCGACACTGCCGGCGCAGGCGCCGGATAGCGCGGATGGCGTCGGCCAGCAGGGCGTCGAGCGCCTGCTCCTCGACCGGGACGTGGGCGTAGAGTCGCTCGAAATCGCGGCAGCGCAGGTCAGCCGAATACATCGATCGGGCGCGGTCGGGCAGGTTGTGCGCCTCATCGACGAGGAAGACGTAGCGCTCGCTCGAGGCTTTTCCTTCCTCGAAGAAGCGGCGGAGGTAGGCGTGCGGATCAAAGAGGTAGTTGTAGTCGCAGATGATGAGCTCGCAGTGCTCGGCGAGGTCGAGCGACAGCTCGTAGGGGCATACGCAGTATTCCTCCCCTTTCTCACGAATCATCGCGGCGGTTGCGCCGAGGCCGCTTGTCAGCAGCGCGTAAACGGCATCGGGCGCGCGGTTGTGATAGCCGGCGGCGTAGGGGCAGTCGGCGGGGTTGCAGTGGGATTGAAGGTGGTGATAGTCGGCCTTGGCCTGCTCGCAGAGGCACATCTGCGCCTTGGCTGAGATCATGACTGTCCGCACCGGCGCGCCCGCCTGTGCCAGCCGGCGGGCGGCCGCCCACGCTTCGCGGGCGGTGCTTCCCTTAGCGGTGAGGTAGAAGATGCGCTCGCACTTCTCTTCCCCGAGGGCTTTGACGGCGGGATAGAGGGTGGACATGGTCTTGCCGATGCCGGTGGGAGCCTGCGCGAAGAGCCGCTCGCCGCGGCGGATGGCGCGGAAGACGGCGAGGGCGAGCTCATCCTGCCCGGGGCGGAACTTGCCATAGGGGAAGGCGGCCTCGCGGATGGCAGGCAGACGTTTGGTCTCCCGGTCGATCGCCAGTGCCGCCCAGCGCGAGAACTGGCTGAGGATATCCAGAAACGCCTCCCGCAGCTGTTCGCGCGAATAGGTGCGCATCATGTGGCGCAGCTCGTCGCGGTCGAGGTTGTAGTAGGTAAGTTGGGTGTTGATGAAGGGCATGTCGTGGGCGTCGGCGTAGAAATAAGCGTAACAGATCAGCTGCGCGGTGTGGGCGGGCTGCTGGGTATAGTAGTCGCGGGTGCGCAGGACCTTGAGTTCGACGACAGTGATGCCGGCTTCGTCGGTGATGATGCCGTCGGCGCGGCCGGTGATGCGGAAGTCGAGATCGCCGAGCTGACAGCGGTGGGCGACATCGACCTCGGGGGTGAAGCCGGGGCCGGCTTCATCGGCGAGTCGGCGGTGGATGCGGGCGCCCTGCTCCGCGGTGACGCGGGGGGCGGCGCGGGTGCCGATATCGGCGGGGCGGCGGAGGCGGCTCGCCAGCTCGGTGACGGTGGCGGTGATGAGCTTGGAATTGCGGTCGAAGTGCATGGTGAGGGCCTCCTTTCTGAATTTTTGTGGTTGCGATTTTTTCGCGCTCCCGCGCGAGGAGGGGGCGGAAACCATCTAAAACGCTGAAGTTTTTCGCCCCCTCCACCCCCACCTTCCTTGGCTGGCGGCTGTGCCGAGGTGCGTCACATAGTGAGCGTCAAGCGAACGAGTTCGGATTCGTATTCTTCCTTATTTTCAACCTCGGCCAAATAACCCGCGTACCACCCGATCTCGCGTTCGCTCCCCTTTTCGCGGGCGGCGGCGAGGCGGGCTTCGGCGAGGGCGAGCTTGTCGGCGTGGGTAAGCTTGCGCTTTTTGCGCTCGCCGTACATGAGGTTCCACTCGATGAAATAGATCTCACGCAGCTTCTGCTCAACGGTGAAGCGGGCCTGATTGGGCGCAGTAAAGGTATATGTGCCGACGAGGTCGATGGTGTCGATCCAGCCCATTTCGCGCATGAAGATCTGCGCCATGATGTGCTGGCCGTGCGGGTCGGGGTGGACGAGATCGGGGTAGTGAAAGGCGTCGCGGCCGAGCATGGGACGCATAGCGGCGAAGAAATCGACGCACTTGACGCCGATCTCGACGGCGTAGGCGCGGATGAAGTCGGCACAGGCGGCGAGGCCGTTGTTGGTGTGATTTTCGCCGCCCGCACAGGGGGCGGCATCGTTGTACGGCGTCGGGGTGCAGAGGATCAACTCAGCTCCCACGGTGCGGATGTGCCCGGCGAGGGTGCGGATTGAGGCCTTGTAGCGCTCGATTCGGCGGATACGCTCAGCCTCCTTGCCGACAGCGGTGTCGGCGTAGAGGTCACGGCCGACGTCGTTCATGCCGAACATCATGACCACGGTGTCGGGCGTGCGGGAGAGGCAGTCACACCACAGGCGGTCGATAGCGGCGGTGGCGTTGTCTCCGCTGACGCCACAGTTGTAGACGCGAATACCGGCAGGATAGACATGCTCAATGATCTCCCCCAGCCAGAGCCCCCGGCGGGTGATGCTGTCGCCGAAAAAGCAGATGGTCTTCATGATCTTCCTCCCCAAATCAAGGCCTGTGCCGAAATCTGACATGGGTATTATATAATATTATGGTAGCTTTGTCAAGGGCAGGCGGACGCGGCTGCCGGAAATTGCCGCCCCGCGCGTTTCTCTCCCGAATTTCCAGAAACTTTGGGATAGCATTTTTCGCCGCTGTCGCTTATAATGATAACAGCAAGCAACGAAGGGAGTACATAGACATGGAACTGATCCTCATCAGTGAAAGCAAGCTGAAGATTATGCTGACGCGCGACGACATGCAGCAGTACGCGCTCAATTGTGATACGATAGATTACGATAACACCGAGACCCGCCGCGCCTTCTGGAACATTCTCGACGAGGCGAAGCACCGCACCGGCTTTGACGCGGCGGCCGAGCGTGTGTTCATCCAGCTCTACCCCTCCAAGGAGGGCGGGTGCGAGATGTACGTCACCAAGCTGGGCTTTGACGAGACCCGCGCCTCCCGGGCGCTGCTGCCCGGCGGCTCGAGCAAGCGGGGCGTGCTGCGCTCCCGCATCTGCGCCTATCGCTTCGCCAGCCTTGACGATCTGCTCACCGTCTGCCGCCGCCTGCGCAGCCTCGAGGTGCCCCCGCCCAGCACCGTCTGGCGGGACGACGAGGGCGCATGGCACCTCATCCTCGACGAGACCGACGCGCCGCCGGCACCGCTGGCCTTCCTCTGCGAATTCGGCGACGCCGAGGACGCGGGACGCCTCAGCGTCTACATCGCCGAGCACGGCGTCTGCGTCCGTCAGGGCGACGCGGCGCAGGTACTGGGGGCACTGTAAGACCTTGGGGACCTTGTCCCCAACCCCCTACCTAAGGAACTTTTTAAAAAAAGTTCCTTAGGAATCCTCAAAAACTTTCAGACATTTGGGTTAGCACGATGATAATCCTCCGCCAACAGAGCATACATGCAGGCATCGACGATGCCGCGGTTGCTCCAGTCGGCGCGGCGCAGCGTGCCTTCATAGGTGAGGCCGCACTTGCGCATAACAGCCCCCGAGCCGGGATTGTCTGGGTCGTGCTGTGCCTCAATGCGCTGTGCCTTGACCTCGTCGAACAGAAACGGAATGATCGCGGCGAAGGCCTCGCTGGTATAGCCCTGCCGCCACCACGCGCTGCCGATGCAGTAGCCGATGTGCACCGTGTTGGTGCGTTCCTTCATCCCCACCACCGAGATGGTGCCGATGGGCTCGCCCAGTACTTTCGGCACGATCGCCCACTGGTAGAAGGCTGGATCGGCATAGCGGTCGATCCAGCTCTGCAGTGTCTTTTTCACGCCGTCAAGTTCGGTGTAGGCCTGCCAGCGCAGAAATTCGGTGACCCGTGGGTCACTCTCCCAATTGCGGAAAGCCGCCTCGGCGTCGTCGAGGGTGAAGCGCCGCAGAATCAGCCGTTCGGTCTCGATCTGTACGGCTCCCTTGTGTTCCATTGGTCAGCCGTCCTTTCTGAAGATATCCAGCGTATGGTGCGACGTCCCGACCATATCTGCCCGCTCGCAGATGGCAAAGTGGTAGCGCAGATACTCGTCGAATGTCGCGTCGTCCATGGCGTCGACGGTGGGGCGCATGTAGTTGGTCGCCATGTCAGTACCGACAAAATGCAGCCGGGTGACCGGCAGACCGTCCATCAGCGCGTCGATCTCCTCGCGGCGGTAGAGGGCGAAGAGGTCTTCGGGGTTGGAGCTGCACTTGAAGGTGTCGAAATCCACCAGCGCACGGAAGTGGGGATCATGGATGCCCTCCCGCTGGAAGAGGAAGCAGACGACCGTCGCGTCGTTCATGCAGTAGGCGGTGAAGATCACGCCGCCCGGGCGGGTGACGCGGATGGCCTCAGTCAGCGCCCTGCGCTGGTCGGCCTCGGTGTAAAGGTGGTACATCGGCCCCAGCAGGAGGGTGATGTCGTAGCTGTTGTCGGCGAGGAAACCGAGGTCGCGGGCGTCGCCCTGCCGCACCGTGACCGGCTCGCCGGGCTGGGTGAGCGAATTGAACACCTCGATATTGTGCTCGATCAGCTCAACCGCGTCGACGGGATAGCCCTTTTGCGCGAAGTAGTGGGCATAGCGCCCCGTCCCCGTACCGATCTCACAGATGCGCGCGTCGGGGGTGAGGTAGCGCTCGACGTAGCGGACGGTGGTGAGGAACTCCACCGAGCCGTGCCGCGAACCGAGGCGGGCATGCTCGTTGTGGGTGGTGTAGTAGGTATTGAGGTAGTCGTAGATGTGCATATTGGCACCTCCTTGAAAATAAAAAAGCGGTACAGGCTGCCAATGGAGCCTGTACCGCTGCTTGGTTGAAAATGGTGCTATCTCGCCCAAATTTCGCGCAGAGGAACAAGCCCGCCGGGATACCAATTGTTGGTATTCGCGTCGGGTGCGTTATTGTTGTGCAGTTTGCGGCTCAAAAGCAGGCGCACAGCATTGTCCTCCGGATAAAATTTTCGTTAGTATAGCACAGATTCAGAGATTTGTCAAGCACAAATTTACGGGATCAGCCATATGACCGCGATTACGCAGCACCAGCCGACGGCAAAGGCCACGTACTGCACAACCTTGTGCGTCACGACCCACGCACGGGAGGGTGCCAGCTCGCCGCTGATGTATCGACGGATGCGGCTGGTGTCAAGATACCACACCGCGCGTGGGAAGAACATCAAGAACGCTGCGAACGCAAACATCAACACGCCGCACAACGCCGTCAGCGACGCCTGCTCAAGCGCCTGCTGTTCGTCGATATAAGGGTTTTCAACCCAAGTAACGCCCTCGCCCGGCGAAAAAAAGACCGCGCCGGTGCCCGACGCCGACAGCGCAGCCCCCTTGGGATATTCGGGCTGATAGCGATCCTCCACGACGCCGATGACACAGAGCAAAACGCACAGCACGACAATACTAACCAGCGCCAGCGCGCCCATGATCTTGTCCCTGCGCGGGACGGCGAAATCGTCGGAGGGGTCGGTCATATGCTCCACCGCCTTGTCCAGTGCGGACATGTGCTGCGCTGCCTCAGCATCGCTCATCGGCCGCCCGAGTCGCTCGCCGCAGTCAATACAAACGGCGCGCGCATCGTTCTGCACCGCGCCGCAATTGCCGCATTTTTTCATCGTGTGGCTCCTTTCGTTTATTTTAATTCATTTATACCATAAATCCCCCCATTTGTCAAGGGAACACCCGCCCCGGTCAAAATTTCACGATACATTCACATTTGCGCGCAAAAATTTCGCAGTTACCTCTTGCAAAACGCACGGATTTCTGGTATAATATATGTCTGAACGGCGGACACGCCGCGAAATAAGGCCATACCAGCCGGGGACTTAGCGGAGCCCTGTACCTGAAATCCGCTACAGCAGGGGTGGATCCCTCGTTTGAGGGCGTCCCGCAGGCGGTCTTGCGCCGTGTTCCTGCTGTGTTGACGAGTGGGTCTCGCGCAATCGGGAGCTGTGAACCATGTCAGGTGGGGAACCAAGCAGCATTAAGCAGTCAACCCGTTGTGCCGCGAGGAAGCCTTCTCCGAGCAGCAGCCACGGGCCGCGCGCAGGCGAGGCGTTCGATTCCGAGGTGTATGGTCTTATTTTGCGGCGAGTGCGCCGTGTTTTTGTCAAAAACATATTTTCTAAAACGTTAGGCTTTATCTTGCCTTTTCGCGCTCCCGCGCGATCAGGGAGGGGCGAACCCATCTCAAACGCCGAAGTTTTCGCCCCTCCCTCTGCCCGCCGTCGGCGGGCATTCACCCTCCCCACTTCCTTGGCTATGCTTTTCGCCTCCGGCGAAAAGCTACCTTACCTCTTCACTCTTCACTTTTCACTTCCGAAGGAGGCCCCCCATGCACCGCGCCCTATACCGCAAGTGGCGTCCGCTGACGTTCGACGACGTTCGCGGGCAGGAGCACATCACCTCCATCCTCAAATACGAGACACAAAACGCTAAGTTCTCGCACGCCTATCTCTTCTGCGGCTCGCGCGGAACCGGCAAGACTACCTGCGCCAAGCTGCTCGCACGCGCCGTCAACTGCACCTCGCCCCGCGACGGCAACCCCTGCGGTGAGTGCGAGGCCTGCCGCGGCATCCTCGACGGCTCGGCGACCGACGTCCTCGAGATGGACGCCGCCTCCAACAATGGCGTTGAGAACATCCGCGACATCCGCGACGAGGTGGTCTACACACCGTCGTCGCTGCGCTACCGCGTCTACATCGTCGACGAGGTGCACATGCTCTCGGGCAGCGCCTTCAACGCGCTGCTGAAAACCCTCGAGGAGCCGCCCGCGCACGTCATCTTCATCCTCGCCACCACCGAGTTGCACAAGCTCCCCGCCACCATCATCTCGCGCTGTCAGCGCTTCGACTTCCGCCGCATCACCGTGCCGGTCATCGTCGAGCGGCTGGAGCAGATCGCCGAAGCTGAGGACATCCCCCTCGAGCACGACGCCGCCATCCGCATTGCACGCATCGCGCAGGGCGGCATGCGCGACGCACTGAGTCTGCTCGAGCTCTGCGGCGGCGGTGACCGCACCGTCACCGAGGAGGTTGTACGCGAGGTCACCGGCGGCTCGAGCCGCGAGCAGCTTGCCCGCACCGTCGCCGCCATCGCCGACCGCGACTGCCCTGCCCTCTTCGCCATCGTCGACGAGGTGGTCACCTCGTCCCGCGACATCGCCGTCTTCTGGCAGGATCTGATCGCCTTCTACCGCGACATGCTGGTCATGCTCTCAACCCCCGACGCGGCGCGTTATCTTGACCTGACCGCCGCTGAGACAGAGCAGCTCTCCGCCCTCGCGTCGCGCTTCGACCGCGAGGCCATCCTCTCCCACACCCGCCACCTCGAGAACGCGCTCTACACCATGCAGCGCAGCGGCTCGATCAAGCGGATGTGCGCCGAGCTGGCCCTGCTCCGCCTCTGCGATCCGCGCCTCGACGCCTCGGCCGACGCCCTCCTCGAGCGTGTCGCCGACCTCGAGCGCAAGCTGGCCATGCTCTCCGCCGGCGTC
>JAFTOI010000029.1 GCA_017463865.1 Clostridia bacterium
CAGCGGCTCGCGCGCCGCCCGGCGCGCGACGGCCCCGGCCAGCGCCGGCTCGGGAAAGTCGCGGTCGGGCGTAAAGCGGAGCCGGGACGGCTCGGCGCCGCAGAAGTGCTCGATCAGCCGAGCCGCATCGTATTCGGGCGAGTCGATCCCCGCCGCCGCCAGCGCCGCCGCGATCTGTGCATACGTCATGCCATCACCTCCGAAAAACCATCTTTACTCAGTATATCATTATATCAAAAAAAGCCTGCAAAGAAAAGAGATTTAGGCAAAAAAGTTTGGGAAATTCCCCTCGCCGCCCGCATTTTGCGCGGTGCGGAAAAAAATTCACAAAAAATCCCGTAAAACCGCTTGCATTTGGCGATAAATGTGGTATACTATTATTGAAGTTTTATTATGGAGGTATTCCGCTCATGTTCTGGGTTAAGGAAAAGGAAGTTGAGAAGGTCAACTACGGCAAGATCATCGGCATCACCGCTACCATCGTGCTGGGTGTTGTCGCCCTTGCTGTTGCTGCATACAAGCTGTGGGAGAGATACTGCCCCTGCCTGTGCGATGATTGCTGTGACGATTTGCTCGACGCCTGCGACGAGTGCGACTGTGATTTCTGCGACGACGATGACTGCATCGAGTGCGCATGCGAGGAAGTTGCTGAGCCCGCTGCCGAGGCAGAGGCTGACGCTGAGTAAGCACACAAATGGAAAAGAGAAGCCCGCGGGCTTCTCTTTTTTGTTGCGCAAAAGCTCCCTCGAAGAGGGAGCCTTTTCGGTTGGCTTAAAACCGCACCAGTGTGCGCACGCCCTCGGCGATCGCCTCGGCCGCGCGAGCCATCTCTTCCTCGGTGTTGGCCGGTGAGAGCGACACGCGGATGGTGGAATCAGCCTCAGCTGCGGGCAGGCCGAAGGCCAACAGGGCTGACGAGGTCTTATTTTTCGCGTGTGCCGAGCAGGCGGAGCCGGCCGAGACGCAGATGCCGGCGCGCGAGAGGTAGTTCAGCATGGTTTCGCTTTTGATGCGGGGCAGTGTCAGGCTGGCGATGTGGGGCGCGTTCTCGGGGGGGAGGTTTGGGCGCACCTCGGGGGCGATGGCGGCCAGTTGGGCGAGAAAGCCGTCGCGGAGGCTGCGCATCCGCACAAGATCGGCGGTCAGCGTCGCGTGGCCGGCAGCTGCAGCCGCGCCGAAGCCGGCGATACCGACGGTATTCTCGGTACCCGAGCGGTAGCCGTTCTCCTGCCCGCCGCCCAACAGGGTGGGGACGAGGCGCTTGGCGGTGTGGATTTTCGGATCGACCCACAGCGCCCCGACGCCCTTCGGGCCGCCGATCTTGTGGGCGCTGAGGGTAATCATATCCGCGCTGAGCGAGCGGGCGGCGAAAGGCGTCTTGAGAAAGCCCTGCACAGCGTCGCAATGCAGCAGCGCCTGCGGGGCGCGGCGGCGGGCGGCGGCGAAGACGCGCTCCAGCGGGTAGCGCGCGCCGGTCTCGTTGTTGACCAGCATCATGGTAATCATGAACAGCTTTTCATCCATCAGCGCCTCGGCGGCGGCGAGGTCGAGCACGCCGCCACGGGTGGAGATAGTCACGATCTCGAAGCCCTCCCGCGCCAGTTGAGCCAGCGGCTCGCGGACGGCGGGGTGCTCGCTGTCGGTGGTGAGGATGCGGTTCGCCGTGCGGCGCGTCTTGGCATGCGCGCCGCCGAGGATGGCGAGGTTGTCCGCCTCGCTGCCGCAGGCGGTGAAGATCAGCTCGCCGGGCTTGGGCATATTCACCCCCAGCGCACGGCCCACCTCGCGGCGAGCGTTCTCGAGCAGGGTGTGCGCCGCCTGCCCGGCGGCGTGGGTCGAGGAGGGGTTGCCGTAACAGTCCATGGCCTCGAGCATGCGCGCGCGGGCGGCGGGGCAGAGGGGGGTCGTGGCGCTGTTGTCGAGGTAGACAAGATCAGCGGAAGATAAAGTTGTCGACAATGGTCTGCACCTCTTCGATGTGGCTGTCAAAGGTCTCGGGCGCGGAGGTATAGGTGAAGATGTAGAACATCGAGTCGTAGGCCGCGATGACCTGCATCATGCGCACCTGCTCGGTGCCGACAGTGAGATCGAACGTGTACTTGCCCGCCTTCCGGCCGCCGAGGAGGGTGGTCTCGCTGGAGATGAAGCTGTACCCCTGGAAAGCGGTCTGGTACTCAGTTTCGGTCAACTTCCAGTAGTCGTCGATGGACATCGACTCGGCATCGGGGTAATAGCTCATTACGCTGACGTTGGACGAATCGGTCGAGGAATAGTAGGCCGACGAGACTCCGCTGTCGGTGTTGACGTTCCAGGTCTTGGGGACGTAGAGGCAGTAGGCCACATCCTCACGGGAGGCCAGCTGCATGTTATCGGGGACGCCGGCGTCATCTTTGGCACAGCCGGCGAGCATCAGGAGGGCGAGGAGAAGAACAACAAGCTTTTTCATCATAAAATCCTTTCGATTAACTGAGACAGCGGTCAAGCACCGCCTGCGCGGCCGACAGAACGCCAACCTTGCCTGATTCGTAGGTCAGGCCGCCCTGGAAGAACGCGGTATAGGGAGGACGCAGCGGGCCGTCGGCTGAGAGCTCGATCGACGCGCCCTGGGTAAAGGCACCGGCGGCCATGATGACCTGATCCGAATAGCCCGGCATGGCCCACGGCTCGGGCGAGACGTAGGCATCGACCGGTGAGCCGGCCTGAATCCCCTGGCAGAAAGCGATCAGCCCCTCGGGGGTCTGCATGCGCACGGCCTGGATGATGTCACTGCGGGGGGTGTCCCATCCCGGCTCGACCTCGTAGCCGAGACAATCAAAGATGTATGCGGCAAGATGCGCCGTTTTGAGGGCCTGCGCGACGGTGTGGGGCGCATAGAAGAGGCCCTTGTAGAGGCTCTTGTTCTGCCCCAGCGTCGCGCCGACCTCGAGGCCGACGCCCACCGAGGTCAGGCGGTAGCTGCACAGTTCGACGGCCCGGGCGCGGCCTGCGATGTAGCCGCCGCTCTCGGCCATGCCGCCGCCGGGATTTTTGATAAGTGAGCCGATGCAGAGGTCGGCGCCGACGGCAGTCGGCTCAGCTTCCTCGGTAAACTCACCGTAGCAGTTGTCGACGACCACCCACGCCTTCGAGCGGGCGTGGACGAATTCGGCAAATTTCGCGATCTGCGCAACGGTGAGGGTACAGCGGTTCAGATACCCCTTCGAGCGCTGGACGAAGACGACCTTGACACGGTCGCCCAGCTCGGCCAGTGCGGCTTCGACGGTAGGATAGTCGAAGTCACCGCCCGCGAGGTCAATCTGGCGGTAGTCGACACCGAAGTCGCGCAGCGAGCCGTCGCCCGGCGTGCCGGTGATGCCGATGACTTCCTCGAGGGTGTCGTAGGGCTTGCCCGCCGCCGAGAGCATGATGTCGCCCGGGCGGAGCAGGCCGAAGAGACCGATGGTCAGCGCCTGCGTGCCGTTGACAATGCTGTGGCGTACAAAGGCCGCCTCGGCACCGAAGAGGTCAGCGTAGATGGCATCCAGCGTCTCGCGGCCGCGGTCGTCGTAGCCGTAGCCGCTGGTGCCGGCGAAGTGCGCGTCCGAGACGCGGTGCTCACGGAAGGCGTCGAGGACGCGGGACGAGTTGGTGAAGGCGGTCGCGTCGATGCGGGCGAAGTGGCCGGCGAGGGCCTGCTCCGCCTCGGCGGCGAGGGCGATCAGCTTGGGAGAAAACTGCATCTCACTTGCCCTCCCGTTCGAGATAGGCGGCGGTCAGGGCCACACAGGCCTCGACATCGCCAAGATCGATCATCTCGACGCCCGAGTGGATATAGCGGGTCGGGATCGAGATGCAGCCAGCCACGCAGCCGCTGCCTGCCATCTGCATCGACGAGGTATCGGTGCCGCCATAGGGCAGGATCTCGAGCTGGTGCGGGATCTTCCCGGCTTTTGCTGCGGCGGTGAGGGCGGCGACCAGTTCAGGCGAACAGATGACCGACGAATCCTTGAGCTTGATCGCCGCGCCGCCGCCCACCTTGACGGCCATCGGCTTAGCGCCGATGGAGTCACCGGTGCCGGTGACGTCATAGGCGATGGCTACATCGGGCGCGATGGCGAAGGCCGCCGTCTTCGCGCCCCGGCAGCCAACCTCCTCCTGCACGGTAAAGACGTAGTAGATATCGTCACGGGGCGCCGGCACGCGGCGGGCTGTTTCGATCATGACCACACAGCCGATGCGGTCGTCCATCGGACGGCCAGCGATGCGCTTGCTCATCAGGCGGGTGACGGTCGGCTCGACGACGAAGTAGTCGCCGATCTTGACCTTGCGCTCGGCATCCTTCTTGTCCTTGGCGCCGATGTCAACGTAGAATTTGTCAAAGGTCAGTGACCCCGCCGCCGTGCCGGTCTCGGGGACAAGCACGCCCCGCGTGCCGTTGCCGAAGACGACGGTGGTGTAGGCAGCAGCAACAAAGTTGATGCCGCCGATGGTGGTCAGGCGGATAAAGCCGTTGTCCTCGATGAAGGTCACGAAGAAACCGATCTCATCCATGTGCGCGGCCAGCATGATCTTGCGGCGCTCGCCGTCGGGCGCACTGCCGCGCTTGAGACAGATGAGGTTGCCCAGCTTGTCGCGGGTGATCTCGTCGCAAAGCGGCTCCATCTGCGCACGGATGACGTCGGCGATGGCGTCCTCGCGGCCCGAGATGGCGGGCGCCTTGACGATTTTCTTTACTAAATCCAACATTTATTTCAATCTCCTTTAGTCTTTCCATTCGGTCAGCATTGCCTGCAGCAGGGCGCAGATGGCGTCGAAGTCGCGGGCGTCGGCCACGCATGATCCGCTGTGGATATAGCGGGTCGGGGCCGAGAGCGCCATGGCGCGTGCGCCGTCGGCGGCGCGGTTGATCTGCGCCGAATCGTTGGTGCCGGCGCTGTAGCGCTTCAGCTGCACCGGGATATCGGCGCGGCGCGCGGTCTCGAGGGCGAAGTCGATCAGACCCGCGTCGTAGACGGTTCCCTTGTCCACAAACGAGAGCAGGCCGCCCTTCCCCATCTCGCCCACCTTGGCGGCGGCCGCGGTATCGGGCAGATCGGCAATGGCCGTCGCCTCGAGGACAATGGCGGCATCGGGCCGGATCGCATAAGCCGCCACCCGCGCGCCCGATTTGCCCATCTCCTCGTGCACCGAGAAGACGGCGTAGAGGTCAACGGCAAGCGGCTTCCCCGCCAGCGCGCGGAGCGTTTCAATGGCCACCGCACAGCCCCAGCGGTCGTCGATGGCCTTGCCGCGCAGGCGCTGGCCATCCTCGCCGAATTCGACGAATTCTGACGCAAAGGCGGCGAAATCGCCGAGGTCGACGTACTTCTCGGCCTCCTCGCGGCTCGACGCGCCGATGTCGATATACATCGCGCTCACCGCCGTGGCCTTCTTGCGCTCGTCGGCCGACTGCAGATGGATGGCCTTCGCACCGATCACGCCGGAGATCTGGTTCTGCTCGTTGCCCACCGTCACGGCGCGCCCGCAGAGCACGCGGGCGTCGATGCTGCCGACGTTGGCGAAGCGGAGATAGCCCTTGTCGTCGATGTCAGTGATCATCATCCCGACCTCGTCCATGTGGGCCGAGAGCATCACGCGCGGCCCTTCACCGGGCAGATGGGCGATCACATTGCCCATCCGGTCGCGCCGCGTCTCACAGACACCGCGCAGCTGGCCTTCGATGAAATCGGCCACATTCCCCTCACAGCCCGAGGGGCCAAACTCAGCGCAGAGCGCGCGGAGCAGGTCAATTCTCTTCAGTTCATTCATCGCGCAAAATCCTCCGCTATCCGGCTGTCGCAGATGAAGGCGGCGATCAGAGCGCGCAGCGCCTCGGCATCGTCAAGCGACAGCATCTCGTGGTAGGTGTGCATATAGCGCAGGGGCAGGCTGACCACGACAGTCGGGATGCCGCAGTTCGTCAGCTGGGTGGCGTTGGCGTCGGTGCCGGTTCCGGTCGGCTCGACCGAGCGGCTGTAGCCGATCCCCTTCTCCTTCGCCAGCTCAACCGTCCGCGCCGTCAGGCGGCGGTCGGTGACGGCCGAGAGCGAGATGACCACGCCACCCCCCAGCGGGAAGGCGTCGCCCTTCTTGGTATCGGGCGTCTCGCCGAAGGTGACATCGGTTACCAGCGCATAGTCGGGATCGATCCCGGCCGCACCGGTCGTGCCGCCCAGCATGGTGGTCTCCTCCTGCACAGCGAGCAGGAGGGTGACATCGCCGGCCAGCGCGCCGCGCTCGACCGAGGCGATCGCCTCGGCGGCGATGGCGGCGCAGCTCTTGTTGTCGAAGCCCTTGCCGGTAATCTTGCCGCCCAGCAGCTCGGTATAGCGGGGGACGAACCCGACCGGCGTGCCGAGGCTGACGATCTGCTCGAGCTTGTCCCGGGAATAGCCGGTGTCAATGAGCAGCTCAGTGATGGGCTTGAGCGTCTTGGCCTCGTCCGCCTTCTGCAGGTGGGGCGGCGTCGAGGCAACCACACCGTAGATGGTCTCCTCGCCATAGATGCAGACCTCGGCGGCGGGCATGATGCGGGTGTCGATGCCGCCGAGGTTGAGGACGCGCAGGAAGCCACCGTCGAGGATCTCGGTGACCATCATGCCGATCTCGTCGATGTGGGCGTCGATGAGGATTTTCGGCGCGCCGGCCCGCCCGCACCGGCGGGTGCAGATGACCGAGCCGACGGCGTCAGTGGTAATCTCGTCGAAGATGCCGCCAAGCTGCTCTCGCAGCGCCGCGTGGGCGCGGGATTCGTAGCCCGAAACGGTCATCGTCGACGAGAGGTCGATGATGCGTTGTTTAAGGTTCATGTTTTTCTCCAGATTATCTCACCAGGATTTCACGATGGTTTTGAACGTATTCCCTCGCTCCTCGAAGTTGCGGAACTGGTCAAAGCTGGCGCAGGCGGGGGACAGGATCACGATGTCGCCCGGCTTTGCCATCCCTCTCGCGGCCTCGACAGCGTCGGCGAAAAGCGGGCGCTCGACAAGCGGCAGACTGTCGTCCCATTTCGGATGGGCGAGCAGAGCGGCCTTGATCTTGGGCGCCGTCTCACCGGTCAGTACCACGCCTCCGGCGCGGCTGAGCAGCGTTTCGGCGAGCGGATCAAAGGAAACATGCTTGTCGCTGCCCCCGCAGATGCAGATCGGCCTGCCGGGCAGGGCCGACAGCGCGGCGGCAGTGCGGGTGGGCGACGAGTCGATCGAACCGTTGTAATAGCGCACACCGTCCAACTCCCGGACAAACTCCAGCCGATGCTCAACACCGCCGAATTCGCGCGCCAGCGAGACGATGACGTCCTGGCTGACCAGCCCCCAGGTCGCGGCGATGGCGGCCATGTAGTTCTCGACGTTGTGGATGCCGGGCAGAAGGATGTCGGCGGTCGACAGAATCGGCGTCTCGCGCTTGGCGTCGCCGTAGAAGATGATGCCGTCCCGCAGATAGATCGCGCGGGTTCGTGTGCGCATGTACTCGGGCACGACCTCGCCGTAGCGCTCGCGCTTGGCGGTGAAGAGGGTGACGTCCACGTCGCTGTTGCGGGCCAGCTCAAGGGTGACGGGGTCGCAGGCGTTGGCGACAAACTGGCGGATGGGCGCATGGCGGCAGATGTTCGACTTGGCGGCGACGTACTCATCCATATCGGTGTGCCAGTTGAGGTGGTTCGGGGTGACGTTGGTCATGACAGCGCGGTGTGGGGACTGGCGCATGGTCTGCAGCTGGAAGCTGGACAGCTCGACGACGGCATAGTCGCGAACGCTCATCTCGTCGACATGCGGCAGCAGCGGCGCGCCGATGTTGCCGCCGACCCAGACCTTCGCGCCGGTGTAGCTGCGCTTGGCTTCCGCTTCGAGCAGCTTGTAGATCAGCGTCGTGGTGGTCGTCTTGCCGTCGCTGCCCGTGACGCCGATGACGGTGGCCGGGGTAAGGGCGAAGAAGAGCTCCATCTCGGAGGTGAGCAGCGCCCCGGCGGCGACAGCCGCCGCGATCTGCGGAAGGTCGGGGCGAATGCCGGGCGAGCGGAAGATGACATCCCCCCACGCACCGTCGAGATAGCCCTCGCCGGTAATGAAGCGCACGCCCCTGGCCTCAAGGGCGTCAGCCTGCGCGATCTCGGCGCGCGGCTTTTTATCCCGCACCGTGACGCGCGCGCCCCGGGCGAGCAGAAAATCGATCAGCGGCAGGTTGGAGATGCCGAGCCCCAGCACGGTCGTCTCGCCCTGCGCGATGCGGTCAAGAATCGGATTGTTCATAGATAACCTCCGGTCGGCGTAGTAAAAAAGTGTCTCCTTATATTATAGTAAAAATTCGCGGCTTGCGCAAGGGTTTGCGATAATTCTTTACATCTTTCGGCCGATAAAATTTGCATGAGCACCCAGCCCCGCTCCGGGATTTCGTCATATGTAATAATCTTACGGTCGAGCAATTGTGAGCATCTACAAATTTCATGTTTGTTTCATATTTTCATTGACACTTCCAATCAACGCATGGTATACTAATGACAGGATCTATTCCCTGCATCGGCTTTTACGCTTCGGACAGAATGGAGGTAAACATGCGAAAGAACGTATTTCTGGTATTCCTACTCCTTTGCTTCATCCTCTGCGCCTGCAACAACGAAACCGTTATTCCCGAGACAACGCTTGACGTATATGTCCATGTTGTAAACGGCGATGATATTTCGTACACAAAGTTAGAAGAGGGTGTGGTATACGAATACAACGCAAGTGATTTGCATCTTGGTGCCGGCTTTATCGATTACTGGCAGGATGTCCACCCAAGCTTTACTATCATATCAAATGGCAATGTTATGCTGTCTACGTCTGACAACGGTGTCAGCTTCCAAGTGGGGGAAGTACAAAACAATTTTCTAATATCTGTCGAACAAGCCTATGACACATACAGCTTTGTCGGCAGCAGCACAGTCGGATTCTTTTGTAAAAAGCTCGACACCGATACGATCAGCTGGACGAGTCATTTTGCACCGAAAGGAACCGTGCGCGAACTAACCATTTCCGCATGGAATGAAAAAAACCGCGACATGTCCGGCGATCCGCAGGTCAAAATCACCATGCGTATTACTGTAACCAATGTCGAAGACTTCACCCTCGAAATTCTCTCCATCGAGCGTACCCCACCGGCCTATTGGTAAGGCGGCACGCAAAAGGCTCAGGTAAGCATTGCCTTACCTGAGCTTTTTCAATTTGATCTTCGCCCGCGCAAGGGGTTGTGATAATTCTTTGCAATTCAAGCCTCTACAGATTTTCATAAAAACGCCCCGAAAGCATGATATATATTGATACATTATCAAAAACTTTTTTCAAAAACATTCGCGAATCATGCAACCAAACACAAAAAAATCGCACTTAATATATACCAAAGAAATTCAAACCGGAGGAAAAAGATGTATATAGACTTGTTTCTTGCACAAACATTTGCAAATTTCTGCGCACGGGCGAAACAAGTCTGTCATTCTGAGGAGCGACGCGACGAAGAATCTTTGACGGAGGAAAAGATCCTTCGCTTCGCTCAGGATGACACCGGTGAACCGTTCAGCTGTCAAATGTTTCATTTGATTTTTTTGATAAAAGTCAAAAAAGCTTGCAAATTCCTCCGCGACGTGCTATAATATCCCTGCGACACAATTTCATATTTACGATTCTATTTAGGGAAAATATCTTGGCAAAAGGTGTTTTCTCTCTTTCCTCATCCCTAAATGGAATCGAGATTGTGTCGCAGCAATGGGGAGATTCACTTTTTCGGTGCGCTCTTCATTTGAGCGCACTTTTTTATTTTCCGGCGAAACATTTCAGCCGGGGGCTTGACTCTCCCGCCGGCTGTCATGTTATCCTTACACCGAACCTTTCCTTCACCCGCGCAACTATACAGGTGGTTGCGGCCGATTCAACGGTTCCGTCATTGACTTGCGCCGCGTTCCTGTAGTAAAATATAAACCAGAATCCACATCACAGGAGGTCACCATGCCAAACGAAATCATCATCCGCAAGACCGACTCCCTCGGGCGGGTCACCCTGCCGTCGACCTTCCGCCGCGCGCTCGGCATCGGCTTGGGCGATACGGTCTCGCTGACGCTGGAGGGGGATGTTATCCATGTCCGCCGCGTCACCCATGTCTGCGCCGTCTGCGGTGCGGCCGACGATCTGTCGCCCGTCCGCGACAGCTGGCTCTGCGCCGACTGCCGCCGCCTGCTGGGCGACCGGGCAGAGTGATCCGCGCCGCCTACTCGTCCAGCGGGATACACACATCCCCGTCGGCGGAGAGGTGAAGCGCCCCGGCTCCCTGCATCAGCTCACGGTTGGGACGGGTATAGTCAGCGGTGCTGTACTGCCCTGTCATCATCGCGTCATAGGCCGGGCGCGACATGGGCGCAAGCACCGTCTCGGCCCCCACCATGCGATAGAACGCGCTGTCGCCGCCGTCAAGCGCGTGGTGCGCTGCCTGAACGATGTCGCTGTGCAGCTGCTCTGCGGTGTACTTCTGCATCACCACCCGCAGCGAGCGATGATAGGCGTCGCCGCAGAACATGACCGATTTCTTCCCCCCGCTGACACGGAAGACCATCGACAGGTCATTGATCTCCTCACCGAGGTAATCCTCCTGCGTAAAGAAGATCTCGACGGTCAGCTCGTCGACATGCAGCCGGTCGCCTGTGCGCGGACAGATGCAGCGGCAGCCCAGCTTGGCCGCCGTCGCACGCAGGGCGGCCAGATAGTTGCCGCCGTGATCACTGAACACCTTGGCAGCAAAGTGCTCGGGAAGGCTGTACGCCACGGTATCAATGCGCACCTGGCGCTTCAGATAGGACTCCTCCGCGAGGCGGGTCAGCACACCGGTGTGGTCGCCGTGTGGGTGCGTGATCATCCACAGTGCGACCTCCGGGCGGCTTTTCCCGGACTCACGCTGCATCAGCGAGATCAGCGGCCCCGCGTCGCGGTCATGGCCGCCGTCGACCACGATGAACCGCCCCGCCGCCGTGCGCAGGACATAGCCCATGCCAACGGCCTGCCAGGTAAAGGGCCGCGTATCCCGCGAGGCGATGGTGCTGTACTGCCACAGCAGTGTCCTGCCGGGTTTTGGGGCCACTCTGTCGCCGCCGGTCTCGGTCAGCCCAAAGCGGTAGGAGGCCGGCGAAACCCCAACCTGCGCCCGGAAGACCCGCCCGAAGTGCTTGGCGTCGGCGAAATGCAGGATCGACGCGATCTCCTCGATGCTCTGCACGTTGCGGGTCAGCAGCAGCTTGGCCAGCTCGATCTTGCGGCTGAGAATGTATTGCTTCGGCGAGAGGCCGCAGTTGCTCATAAACAGGCGGTAGAGGGTCGAGCGGCTGATGTAGAAATCGTGGGCTAGCTGGTCGATGTTGAGCGGGAAGCAGAGCTCCCGCTCGATTTTTTTGCAGATGTCAGCGAAAAGACTCTCGCCGCTGGCCTGCGCGATGCGGTTCTCCTTGATCCGCTCGAACAGATCGATCAGCGCCCGCATCACATCGGGCTGGCAGGCCTCCAGCGAATCGGTGCGGCTGAGGATATCATGGATCCGCCCCACGCCCGGATCGGCGTCGAAGTGGCAGACCAGCACCGGCATGGTCAGCTGGTAGGAAGCAGTCATGAGGTTCATGAAGCCGCCCGCGATGTTGATCCACAGCTTCTCAAAGGGCTTGTCCGGGTCGGCGTAGTAGCAGGGCTCGATGCCGCGGTTAAGAAAGTAGAAATCGCCCGCCTGCACGGTGTAGGTCTGCCCCTCACACTCGATGTAGCCCTTGCCGGACACAACGTATTCGAGCACATACAGATAGGCAAACGCGCGCTGCTTGCGGGTGCGGCTGATACAATATTCGGGGTCCGGGTGGGTAATGCCGGCCTGCTCGATGTAGAGCAGGTCGTTCTGCCGATCGGGATTGATGTTGTTGAGGATAAATTTTTCCATCACATGGTGATTGGTGCGTTCTTTCATGGTCGGCCTCCGATGCATCATTCTTTCCCTTCATGATAGCGCATTTGAACGAAAATTGCAACCCCTTTTTGCAAAATTGAGGTTATTCCCCGCCAGAGTGAAACAAATATTCCCCTGATTCTCGTGCAAATCGCAAAATCGTGCATCATTTATCGGTGTTCATCATACGGGATGATATGATATACTTAACCTGTAAAAATTTTATGCAAAAGGAGTGTTACCATGAACATCCGCAAATTTGCTGTATCCGCAATGGCATTTCTGCTGGCCGCGATGACGCTCGCGTCCTGTTCGTCGGGCGCTGGCAGCTCGACCGACACCACCGCTGCGCCCAACGGCGGCAACGCCGTCACCACCGCCGCCGACACCGAGCCCGCAGGCCCCACACTCGACAAGTGGGGCCGCGAGATCATCAGCGACGACCTCCCGGCCGACCTCAACTTCGGGAGCAAAGAGGTCAAGATCCTCGCCCGCGAGGACACCAAGTTCCGCTGGCAGCTCGACTTCTACGCTCCCGAGATCACCGGCGAGATGGTCAAGGACGCCGTCTACGAGCGCAATGCCCGCATTGAGGAGCGCCTCGGCGTCAAGTTCGTCATCACCGAAGGCCCCGGCAGCTACACAAACTTCAGCCAGTACGCCGACATGATCACCAAGGCCTACCAGTCCGGCTCGCATGACTATGACATGGTCGGCACCTACTCGCTCTACGGCGCACAGTACGCCACCCAGGGCTATTTTTACAACATCAACGACCTTGGTAAGTATATCAACCTCGACAAGGTCTGGTGGAACCAGAACTTCAAGGATGAGCTGACGGTAGACAACAAGCTCTATTTCGTCGTCGGCGATGTCAACCTGACCGCCCTCTCGCGCATGCTGACCCTGTTCTACAACAAGGAAGAGGTCGAGAAGCGCCTGCCGAATGTTGACCTTTACGCCACCGTCAACGATGGCAAGTGGACGCTGGACTACATGACCGAGCTGCTGGCCGACTCCTATGCCGACCTCAACGGTGACACCGCCAAGAATGACGGCGACTTCTTTGGCCTGGTCACCACCAAGCCCTCTGAGGCCTTCGACAGCTTCGCCGCGTCGACCCACTTCCAGATGATCGTCCGCGACAATGAGGGTAACTTCGTCCTCAATGCCGACACCGAGTCGCTGGTCAACCGCATCGACAAGATCGCGAAGCTCTACTACTCCGACGAAAACGCCGTCATGTTCGACACGATTGACAACTCACTCAACCGCTTTGCCAACGGCCAGGCCCTCTTCACCCTCTACACCCTCGATAAGGCCGGTGAGGACATCCTCCGCAACATGACCCAGTCCTACGGCGTGCTCCCACTGCCCAAGTATGACGAGGCCCAGGACATGTACCGCACCATCCCGCAGGACGCCTTCAACCTTATCTCGATCATGGGCGACACCGAGGATCCCGACATGATTGCCGCCGTCCTCGAGCTAATGTGCGCCGAGTCCTACAAGGAAGTCGTGCCGCTCTACTACGAGGAGGCCCTCAAGTACAAATACATGCCTGACGAAGACTCGGGTAAGATGATCGACTACCTCCGCGACGGCCTGACCTTCGACTTTGCCACCATCAACACCCTCAGCCTGCAGAGCGCCGGCCACTTCGTCCGCTCGACCCTCAACGATCACGGCATCGACGCCGCCTCCCGCGTCTCGTCCTCGATGGCGATGCGCCAGAAGATCTTCAAGAAGGCACTGGAACAGTTCGTTGCCAAATACGAGGCCATCGGCCAGTAACCCCATCCCCCCATCCCCCCGTCCCCGCTGCCCCGGCAGCGGGGGCTTTTTTGCCCAGATTAAACGGTGCGTTCAAAAATTCAACGCACACTCAACGACGCGGTTCTTGCCAAGCGGCGCATCATCGGGTATAATAAAACCAGAACAAGCGCTTGTTACTTTTGATTCCGGAGGTAACACCATGGAACTGCAAATTGCGAAAAATCTCAAGGAACTGCGTCATCAGCGCGGCACGACACAGGATGCGCTGGCCGCGCATCTCGGCATCACCGTGCAGGCCGTCTCCAAGTGGGAGCGCGGCGAGGGGATGCCCGACATCACCCTGCTGCCCGGCATTGCGGCCTTCTACGACACGACGGTCGACGCCCTGCTCGGGTGCGACGATATCCGCCGGGCCGAGGCGCTCGCCGAGTTTGAGAAAAAGTATCACGCCTGCCACAATCGCGGCGACACCGCCGGCCGGCTCGAACTGTCACGCGCCATGCAGAAGGAATATCCGAACGAGGAGATCGTTCTGCGCAATCTGATGGGCGCGCTCTACACCGCCGACCGTAAAGGCAGCAGTGCAGAGATCATCGCGCTGGGCGAGCGGCTGTTGACCAGCGCCAACAACGACTCACGCCACACGGCGATCAGGCTGCTCTGCTACACCTACAACGCGATCGGAGAAAAGGAAAAGGCCCTCGAATACGCGAACATGATCCCCGCCGGCACCGATCTGCGGCTGGCCGTGCTGGAGGGAGATGAGCTGGTGAAGCACTGCCGCTGGCACTTCTGGGATGCCTGCGGCCAGATGCAGCTTGTCCTGAACTATCTGCTCGGGTGCCCCGAGGCCGGCTACACCGCCGCCGAGCGGCATCAGATCAGAACCACAATGTGCGATTTCTACCGCATGATCTTCCCGGACGGCGACTTCGGCTTCTGGCACGATCGCTTGGGCGAACTCTACTTCGGCCTGGCGCTATCCTCCGCCGAGCTGGGCGAGACCGACCGCGCCTTCGCCGAGCTGGAGAAAATGTTCGAGCACTTCACCGCGTTCGAGAATTTCACCGTGATCGACCACACCTCCCTGCTGGTGCGCGGTCTCCACTACGACATCGCACAGTCTGGCCGCAGCGGCAGCGAGAACAACTTCAGCGTCTACCTCCGCCGGCTCGAGCAAAATCCCCGCTTCGACAGCCTCCGCGAGGATGCGCGCTACACCGCCCTCTGCGCCCGCCTGGCCGAGCGCGCGCAGGCATAAACAAAGAAAACCCCGTTTAGGCGTAATGTCATGAACTTAAGGTTTTCACCATAACAATGCTCTGTATAGACCTTTTCGCCCTCCCGGGCGACCAGAGGGCGGGAACCATCTCAGACGCCGAATGTTTCCGGACTTGTCGAAGCCAAGTCACGAAGTCGGCTATGCCGACTTCTGCCGCCGTCTCTGGACTCCCCCTCCTTGGCTACGCCGAAGTTTCTGCGTAACATAAAGAAATTGCCCCGAAACGTATGTTTCGGGGCTGATTTTTGCTATGGGCCGGCGCGCCAGCCAAGGAGATGGGGGCGGCGGGAGCGCGAAACGGTTAGCACGAAGCAATCCCGCTGCTGCCAAACCTTAAGTTCATGACATTGCGTTTAGGCGGGGTTTTCTCAGCTCTTCATGATCCGCGCACTGTTGAGCAGCACAATAAACGCGCCGATATTATGCAGGAACGCCCCCATCAGCGCCGTGATGACGCCGAAGGCCGAGAGCAAAATCATCACGAAGCTGACGAGGAAGGACAGCGCCAGATTCTGATAGATGATTGCACGGGTGCGGCGGGCGGTACGAATGACAAAAGGAATATTCTCCAAATTGTTGTTCATCAGCGCGATATCCGCCGACTGGATCGCCGTGTCCGAGCCCATCGCCCCCATGGCGATGCCGACGTCGGCCTCCTTCAGCGCAGGCGCATCGTTGATGCCGTCGCCGACGACCAGCACGCGGTGCGGCTCCTCCTCGCTGCCGCGCAGACCGCGGACGCGGGTCAGCTTATCCTCGGGCAGCAGCTGGGCGTAGGCCTCGTCAACACCGGCGGCGGCGCGGATCTGCTCAGCCGCCTCGGCACGGTCGCCGGTCAGAATGACCGTCTGGCCGATGCCAAGCGCGCGCAGACTCTCGATGGCCTCGGGCGCCTCGGGGCGCAGACTGTCGTCGAAGCAGAGACTGCCCAACAGCCTGCCATTTTTCGCCACCCAGTTGATCGGGCCGCCGTGCGGCGCACGCTCGGGCAGATCAAAGCCCAGCTCGCCGAACCAGACGGTCGAGCCAAAGCAGATCTCCTCTTCTCCCCGCACACCGTGCATGCCCTTGCCGGGGATCTCGCGGATGTTCCAGTCACGCTCGACGGCAACATCCTCCCTGCCCTCCAGCGACGCGATAACCGCGCGGGCAACAGGATGCAGCGAATCACAGGCCATCGCCGCCGCAGCCGCCATGACCTCGCCCTCAGCCACACCCGCGACAGGCTCACAGCGGGAGATCGACAGGCTGCCCACCGTGATGGTACCGGTCTTGTCGAAGACAACCGTGTCGATCTCGGTCAGTTCCTCGATGAACTTCGAGTTTTTGATCAGCACGCCGCGCTTGGTCGAAGCGGCCAGCGCCGCGATCATCGGCGCCGAACTGACCAGCATCTGCCCGCACGGACAGCTGACGACCAGAATCGCGATGGCCGACGAAATGTTGTTCTGGATCAGCGCCACCGCCGCCGCGATGGTCAGAATCAGCGGGATGTAATACTGCATAAACCGGTCGACCAGCCGCGATTCGGGGATCGAGATCGACTCGGATTTCTCCAGCATGTCAAGGATCTTCGAGAACGAGGTGTCGACATACGCACACGCCACCTCGACCACGATCGCGCCGTCGAGGTTGATCGTCCCCGCATAGACCGAATCGCCCGCGCTCACCGCCTGCGGCAGTGATTCACCGGTCAGCGACTTCTGGTCGACGTTCGACTCACCGCGCACCACCGTGCCGTCGATCGGGATCGACGCACCCGGCTTAACGACGATCTTTTGCCCCTTCTCGAGGGCCTTGGCGTCGACCACCGTCTCGCTGCCGTCCTCGCCGAGGAGGATGGCCGTGTCGGCCTGCATTTTCCGCAAGCCGTCGATGACCTCGCGGCCGCCCATAATGCTGCGCTCCTCAAAGAAGTGCGCAATGTTGAGTATGACGGGGATCAGAATGGCCAGCTGATAATCGCCGTTGAAAAAGCAGGCGATGATCGCGATGGCGACCAGAATCTCCATCGTGTTGGTCAGGTTCTTGTGCAGCACGCCCTTGACGGCCGCCACAATGATGCCTGTGCTCTCCACCACGATACCGATGAAATAAATCAGCGTCGACACCGTCGGCTTTGCGGGAAAGACCAGCGAGTAGATCCAGCCGGCCAGCAGGCAGGACAGCGAGATCAGCGCCGAGATGATCTCGCGCGACAGCTTGCGCTTGCCCTCCACGCTCAGATTCTGCGCCGACAGGTTCTCCAGCGTATTCTTTCCCATATTATCAATATTTTCCAATTGTTATGTACCCATTCCTTTCGTTCCGCAGTACCCTCACTGCAATAAGATCCCCGGCGTCGTCTCGCCCGGCTCGAGCAGGCGGACAGTGCCGATGGACGAGAGGATCTTGGTCAGCTTTTCGGTGTAAACACGGGTCAGCACCACGTCGGGGTTGGCGGCATACTCATCGAGCAGACCGCGGAACTCGGCCAGCGTGTCGTTCGCCGCGGCCACGGCCGAGGCATACTCGGCCTGCGCGGCGGACACCCGGGCATTGGCCTCCGCCTCGGCGGCAGGGATGGTCAGCTCAACATACTGCTTTGCCTCGTTGATGACCGTCTCCGACTCGATCTTGGCCGTGTTCACCGCCTCGAAGATCGACTTGACCTCCATCGGCGCCGACACCGTCTTCAACTCCAGCGACGAAATGGTCACACCAAGCCCCAGCGCATCAATGTGCGCCTGCGCGTCGGTCATCACCGCCTGACGGTAGGCATCCTTGGCCGTCGTCAGCAAATCGTCGATGTCCATGCCAACCGCGCCCGTCGCCAGCGAACCGCTGACGATCCCGTGCAGCGTGGTCGCCACATCCGCCGTCGTCAGCGCGTAGGCCACTGGATCGCTGATCGTATACTTCACCGACGCCCCCACCAGCGCAATGTTCTGGTCGCCGGTGATGATGTAGCCGTTCTCGCGCACGTCGGGACTCATGTAGCTCGCCGTGTTGTGGGTGTCCACCGTCAGCTCAAAGACCTTGCCAGTCGGCACCGTAACGACCTCATCAATGATGTACGGGAAGGCAAACAGCAGCCCCGGATCATGCACCTGCTCCTCGCGGGTCTCGCCCAGCAGCTTGCCGAAGCGCAGGATGATCGCCACCTCGCCGGTCTGCACCGTGCGGATGCCCGAGCAAAGGATCGCCGCCAGCACCACGATCACGATCCAGCGGAAGGCCCCCACCAGCGCGGTCAGGATATCCCCGAAAAGCGAGCGTTTTTCGTTGCGGGCGCTCATTTTGCGTCCCTCCCGGCCTCGGCGATCAGCGCCCAGAGGGCGGCCGTCACGTCGGCGCGCTCAGCCTCGGGCAGCTCAGCCAGCGCGGCGGCCAGCGCCGCGCCGTCGGCCTCAGCACTGCCGTCCGAGCCGTCCAGCAGGCCGCCGTACTGCGCCAGCACGTTGAAGGGATATTCGTCGGTGCGGACGATCATCGTCGTGCCGCTGCCGACCGAGCCTGCCACCGTGTCAAGCTGGCGCAGGAACTGGTACAGCTCCAGATTGGCTGCCTGCGCCTCGGCGTAGATGCGGGCCACCTCGGTCTCGGTCTTGGCCTTGAGCTCGGCCGCGTCGGTCGTGCCCTTCGCCTTGATCTCGGCCGCGCGCGCGTCGGCGTCGGTGATGATCTTGTTGGCGTCGCGCTCTGCCTCGGCCACGATCTGATCGATCTCCTTCTGACGGTCAGCCTTCATCTGGTCAAACACACTCTGCAGGTTGACGTCGGGCAGCGACATGCGGAGGATGCTCACCTCGTCGATGGCAATACCGTAGGTCGCCTGGCTGGTCTCGCTGACGCGGGTGAAAATCTCCTCCTGGATCTGGTCGATCTTGATCTTCTCCTCATCCAGCGACACCAGCGCTGTCAGGTCATAGCCGCCCAGCACGCCGTTGGTCGCGTTGGTAACCAGGTCGCGGATGTACTGCTCGGCGATGTCTGCCGAGCGGACACTATTGTAATAGGTCAGCGGGTCGCTGATCTCCCAGACAACGTAGGAGTTGAGGATAATGTTGCGCTTGTCGCGGGTCAGGGTCTCGAGGTAGTTCGACTCGAGGTACTGCCGGCGGGCGTCATACTTGACAATGTCCTCGAAAGGCCAGGGCAGGCGCAGGTAAAGGCCGGACTCGGTGATCTCGGCGCGGGGGGCGCCGAAACGGGTAATGACGGCACATTCGCCCTCGCGCACCTCGGCCGTAAAGCCGAAGAAGGCGAGCACGACGATCAGAACGAGCGCCACCAGCCATTTGAGTATGCTGAATTTTTTCATTGGTATGTATCCTTCCCTTCTCATTGCGCGCCGGCCGCCGAAGCGCCGGTGCCGCTGCCGACGATCACATAGCTGCCGCCCAGATAAAGCGACGAGGCGTCGATGTCGGGCCCGAGCAGATAGAGCCGCGAGCCGCCCAGCGCCTTCTGCATGGCGTTGAGGTACTTGTAGTAGCGGTAGGCATCGCTGTAGCTGTTGTCGGCGGCGACGGCGGCCATGAACTCAGTCACCTCGGCCTGTGCCGCGGCAACACGGGTGTGGTAGTCGGCCTCGGCGGCCTTGACAGCGGTGTCATACGCCGCCTCCGCCTTCGCCACGGCGACGGCGGCCTTAGCCTCGGCCTCCCAGATCAGCGCCTCCGCCTTCAGCTCGGCGCTGACGACGTTCTGATAGATCGCCGCCACCTCGACCGGTGGGTGAATGCTCTCGATGACGACGCGCACCACCGACAGGCCGATCTGCGCCTCGTCCAGCGCGGCGTTGAGCGTATCGCGGAACTCATGCCCCAGCTGGGTGCGGTCGACCGACAGCAGGGTGTCAAGGTCAGCCTTGATGGTACGATCGGTGATCATCTCGTATGCCTCAGCCGAGAGCAGCGAGACCGGGTTGGACGAAGCGGTGATGTACTGCCACAGGTCGTCGATGGCGTACTCAAGCCGCATGTTGATCGACACCAGCTCATTGCCCTCGCCGAGCAGCAGGCGGTACTCGTTTGAGCCGTGCTCCTCGGTCCAGAGGTTGTCACTCTGCCGGTCGGAATTGTAGCCGATGGTCAGCTCGCGGATGTGGCCGGTGTCGTAGACCTCGGTCTTGTCGAGCGGCCAGGGGAGGGTCAGGTGAATGCCGGGCTCAAGAATATCGTCGGGGTCAAGACGCCCGAAGCGATAGCGCGCGCCCTGCTCGTAGGGATTGACCTGCACAATGCCGGTCGCCAGCCAGAAGAAGAGCGCAGTCAGCAGAACGGCGTAAGGCAGGATGGATTTGATGTACTTGAGGCTCCAGAGTGAGCGGAAGGTGATGCCGGTGTTGGCCTCGAGGTGGGAGAGGATAGCCATGTCGTCGTCCTCGTCCCGGCTGGTAAAGGGCAGCGGGATCACGATGCGGGGGTTGCTCCCCAGCTCGCGGCGGATGGCGCGCGAAACGATGCTGACCGCGTAGAAGATCGAGCAGTAAGCCCAGATCACAATCAGACCGTAGCAGAGCCAGCGCTGATAGTCGCCGAGGCTGGTCAGCTTCAGCACCATCACAGCGGCGATCAGCAGCGCGCAGAAGCGGCCGATCTTGACGGTCAGCCGCAGATTGTGCAGAACGGCACGGGCGAGTCTGTCCATCCCGTCCGCATCAGCCGGGATGGCCTGATAGGCCCACTGGCACCACTTGTCAAACACAATGCAGGCAAAGGAGCCAATCAGCAGTGCCAGCGCCGAGCCGTAGCCGAACTGCGCGGCATCGGTAAACCGCTTCAGCGAAGGGATGAATCGGATCTGCTCCACCGCGAAGACGGCGATGAGACAGATGAGTTCGAGCACAAGCGCCCGGCGGCAGACAAAGCCGGTCACCGCCTGCCAAAGGCGGACGAAGAAGCGCCCAATCGCACCGAAGAAGCGGCGGACAGCCGCAAGGAAGCCGCGCTTGACCTGCACAGCCTCGACAGCTTCGCCGTCAGTGTCAGTTGCCGCAGGCTTGTCAGCACTGGCTGACACGGCACGCGGCGGCGGGATCAGCCCGAACAGCGCGAGGATCAGCCCGCTCAGCCCCAGCAGCATCAACAGCCGCGCAAAGAAGAAGAGCGGCAGATACATGTACCGGCTGAACAGGATCTCCATGGCAATGCTCGCGCCGAAGATCAGCACGAAGGCCGCAAAGATCGGGGGAAAATTTCGGTTTTGTTTCATGGTATTCTATCCTTATCAAAGTCCGGCGCTCAGTCGCCGAGACAGCGCAGGGCGGCGTCGGTCATATACGAGTTGCCCGCGCCCATCGTGATGCCGGCCCACTCGTCGCTCGTGCCCGCGAAGGTCACGCCGCCGAGGATGTAGCACTCATAGAAGGCGTAGTCGCCCACCGACGTCAGCGCGCGGTCCAGCGTGACCGACGTCAGATGGTTGCAGTAGTTGAAGGCATATTCGCCGATCGAGACAACCGACTTGCCCAGCTCCGCCCGCCGCAGCATGGTGCAATAGAGGAAGGAATTGGGGCCAAGCTCGGTCACGCTGTCGGGAATCCGCACTGCGCGCAGATTGTCGCAGAACGCAAACGCACTCTCGCCGATGACCTTCAGCGTCTCGTTGAAGTTGACGGCGCGCAGATTGCTGCAATAAGCAAAGGCATACCCGTCGAGGCGCTCAACATTCGCCCCCAGCGTCACCTCGACCAGCGTGTCGTTCTGGAAGAAGGCGTCAGAGAGCACCTTGACGGTGTCGGGGATCACCACATGCGCCGCACTGCCCTGATATTTCAGCAGCACGCCGTCGCCGGCCAGAATGAACTCGTCGGTCTGCGCCGCCAGCCAGGGCGTCCCCTCAAAGGCGTAGTAGCCGATCTCGGTCACCGTCGTGCCGACCTCAACGGTCGTCAGCGCGGTACATCCGTAGAAGGCCTCATAGCCAATCCAGGTGATGTTCGCGCCGCAGCGCAGGGTGGTCAGTGCCGGCTCGTTATCGAAGGCCTGGTTGCCGATGCCCACCAGCTTCAAACCATCCACGGTGTCGGGCAGGATCAGCTCGGTCAGGGTGCCGTCGTAGCCGGTCAGCACCGCCGTGCCGTCGCTGTATTCGGTGTAAACGAGCTTGCCGTCGTGCCGGTTCTCGTTCACCACCGTCACCTCGGCCACTGGAGCCTCACCGAGACAACCGGTCAGCACGCCGAGAAGCAAGCTCAGGACCAGGATAACACTGCGAATTTTCAATTTGTTCATATATTCCACCCCCACTTTACGAGGTCTTATAGGAGATCACCGCGCCGGTCAGGGCGTCGTTGCCCGAGCCGATGGCGATCTCGCCGAATTTCTTTTCCGAGCCAGGATAGCTGACCATGGCCAGCGCCGCACAGCCGCCGAAAGCGTTGTTCTCGATCACGGTAAGCGACGAGGGCAGGCGCACCTGTGTCAGCAGCGCACAGCCCGAGAAGGCCGCATAGCCGATGCTGCTCACCTTGTCCCCCAGCGTGACAGCCGACAGGCTGGGGCAGTCATAGAAGGCATACGCGCCAATGGCCGTCACCTTGTCGGGCACCGTCACTGCCGTCAGCGTCGTACAGCCGCCGAAGGCGTCGGCGATCACCTTGACGGTGTCGGGTACGCGCACCTCGCCGCCGCGCCCGTTGTAGCGCAGCAGGATGCCGTCGCCGATGATGACGAACTCGTCGGTCTGCGCGTCCAGCCACGGCGTTTCCTCAAAGACCGAGTAGCCGATGGTCGTCAGCTTGGCCGGAATGGTCACATCGGTCAGGGCCTGGCAGGCGTAGAAGACGCCGTCGCCCAGCTCGCGCAGCTTGTCGCCCAGCACCAGACGCTCCATCGCCGTACAGCGGAAGAAGGCCTCCTCGCCCACCGATGCGATCTTGCCGCCCAGCTCCGCGTCAAGCAGTGCCGTGCAGTAAGAGAAGGCCCGCGCGCCGATGCGTTCGACCGACTTGCCGAAGTCGAAGTGCAGCAGCGATTCGCACTGATAGAAGGCCTCCTCGCCGATCTCGGCGATGTTCTTGCCCAGCTTGACGGTCAGCAGCGACTCACAGCCGGCAAAGCAGCTGTTCGGCAGCGCGCGCAGTCCGGCGCCAAGCTCGACCTCAGTCAGGCCGATGCAGCCGGCGAAGGCGCTGTTGCCAAGCGACGTCACCTTGTCGCCGATGACGACGCTGTTCAGCGATGTGCATGCGCCAAACGCATCCGCGCCGATCGAGGTGATCTTGCCGCCGATCTCCAGCTCGACCAGACCCGCACAGCCGTAAAACGCCCCGTCGCCGATGGTCTTGACGTTTTTACCGATGGAGAGATGGACGATGCCGGTACAATTGGCGAAAGCATCCGTAGCAATGGCCGTGACCGGCCGGGTATCGATCTTGTCGGGCAGCGCAAGCACGCGCTCACTTCCGGTGTAGCCGGTAATGGTGACGGTGTTGCCGGCGTAGATCGAGTAGATCAGGTCGCCCGACACATTGTCAGCCGAGATCAGCGCCGCCTCATTCTCCCCCGCCGACGCACAACCGGCCAGCGCCGTGAGCAGCGCGAGCAAAACGAGCAGCGATAAATACAGTCTCCTGCGTTTCATATTCTGCACCTCTGTCAATGGATATAGGTATATATAGGATATCACATTTCACAAAAAAGCGCAACGCTTTTTTGTGAACAAGTCAAAAAATCCGCAAAAAATCGTTTATTTCAGCCCGCACAAAAAAATCTGAAAAAATTTCAAAAAACCTCTTGACATTTTGCGCGAGTTGTAGTATAATATCATCGTTGTCAAGTGAGACAGCAAAAAACCAAATAAGATGCGAGAGTGGCGGAACTGGCAGACGCGCACGTTTGAGGGGCGTGTGGTTCACACCGTACGGGTTCAAGTCCCGTTTCTCGCACCAACGCGGGTATGGCGGAATTGGCAGACGCGCTAGATTCAGGTTCTAGTGGGGGCAACTTCGTGAAGGTTCAAGTCCTTTTACCCGCACCACCTAAAGCAGAGCAAGCACAGCTTGCTCTGCTTTTTCGTTTCTGCATACATTGAACAGGTGCAGTCCAACGGACTGCACCTGTTCGCCGTCTTATTTTGCACGCTCCACCAGCACAACACCGTATGGTGCTATCTGATGGAATTCCCCCTGTGCGAGCAGGTCATAGCCGTCGAGCGGGATCGCCTGATCGCCATGGTTCAAGTACATCTTGTGATCTCCGATCACGATCTCTTCCAGATTTGCATCGATCGGCGCGTCGGCGGTGATGTGCTTGCTGATCAGATCCACATAGAGCCCGGCCGATTCCCGGCAATAGAAGCCCAGATAATACACATTGCTGTTCTTCACGATCGCCGGCTTATCTTTGCAGAAGCCCTCTGTGTACAGGCCGACCGCCTCGCCCTGCTCGGCCTCCAGCCGCTCACAGTAGCTTTCCGCAAGATATTTCCTGCCGTCGAATTGGACGTACTGCTTCTCATCGTCAGCCAGCGCCGTGAACCAGTCCACGCGGCAGCCGGCCAGCGCGCGGAAGACGCCGGGGGGTGTCTGCGGGCGGTAGTGGGCATGTTTATCCTTCACGCCGCTGCGGGCCGAGATGATGGCGATACCGCCGTTTTTGGTGAAGCGCTCGATCTGCGCGCTGAGCGCTTCGTCGACAATCGTAATGTGCGGGAAAATGATCACCTTGTACCGACTGAAATCGTCCGACGCGCCGACAAAATCGGCGTGGATATTCTGATGATTCAGCGCCATAAAGATCTCCCAGCGGTCGTCCTGCACGAAGCTTTCGACCTGGTTCACGCACTCATTGTGGTAATCGGAGAAAATGGCGACCTCGTTATGCTGCCGCTCGCGGAGGAACAACTCGCCCAGGCGCGAGATCTCCTCGGTGATCTGGCGGATTTCCCGGCTTCGGTAGTTCTCTTCTCCGTCATGGTCATAAATGCCATACCAAAGCTGCTCCGCCCCGAATAGCGCGGTACGGTAGCGGAAGAAAAACACCCCCGCGGCGCCGTGCGCGATGCTCTGATACGCCCACAATCTGATCTGCCCCGGAAGCGGCGTCGGAAGCAGATAGGACAGCTGGCCGCCCGGGCCGGCCTGCTGCTCCATAATCAGGAATTTCTCCGAGCAGCTTCTGGTCAGGGCCAGCCGATAGGCCGCGTTCCGCCCCAGCGCCTTGCCCTTTTTCTCCTGGAAGGCCGGATAGCTGTCAAAGGACAGCACGTCCAGACATTCATTCGTGAGCTTTTTGTAATCCAGATTCCGGAAATAGCCGTTGTGCGTGATGAACGCATCGGGCATATGGGCGCGGATGATCTTTGTCTGCACCGATGCGTAATTCACCACCGTATCGGACAGGAACAGGTAATAATCGGTCATCCAGGAGGGATTATCATAGGAGGGATGCGGGCGCGGGCAGGTGACCTGCGAAAAGGCATTGAACTCCAGCGACCAGAAGCGGTTTCCCCAGGCCTGGTTCAGGTTTTCGATGGTTGTGTACTTCTGTTCAAGCCATTTGCGGAAGGCGATATCGTCAGCCTCCGAGCAGGTTCTGCTTCTGTGGCAGTTGAATTCGTTGTCAATCTGCCAGCCGATCACGTTTTTGCAGCCGCAGAAGGTCTTCACCATCGCTTCAGTGATGGCGGCGCAATAGCGCAGATAGACCTCGCTGGTGTGATTGTGGTGTTGACGGCTGCCATGCTGCATAACCACGCCGTTTGTGTTGGTGCAAAGCACCTCGGGATGCTTGTCGGTCAGCCACTTGGGCGGGGCAGCGGTCGGAGTGCCGAGGATCACATCCAGCCCCAGCTCTTCGGCCAGGCGCACCGCCGCGAGAAGCAGCGAGAAATCGTACTTGCCCTCTTCCCGCTCATACATGCTCCAGCTGAACTCTCCCATACGGACGGCGTTAAAGCCCAGCCCCTTGATGCGCTCCATGTCGGCCCGCATGTTTTTTTCGTCCCAATGCTCGGGGTAGTAGCAGCAGCCGATCAGAAAATGCTTGATCATATTGTTTCTCCTCTTCGGATCTTCAGGTGTTTATCATAATAGTACACCATTTTGCCGCGGCTTTCAAGATATTTATTGTTCTGCTATGGACATTTATTCATCTATGCGGTATAATAAATCATATTATCCCCGCGCTGCGGGACAAATTTTAACCGCCAGCCGCAGACAAGGAGGCCCCATGATCATCAGCGCCAGCCGCCGCACCGACATCCCGGCTTACTTCGCCGACTGGTTCTTCAACCGGCTCGAGGCCGGTTTTGTTCTGGTGCGCAATCCGATGAATCCGCATCAGGTCAGCCGGGTGGCGCTGACGCCCGATGTGGTCGACGGGTTCGTCTTCTGGACGAAAAATCCCGCGCCGATGCTGGGGCGGCTCGGGGCGCTGCGGAACTATCCCTTCTATTTTCAATTCACGCTCACCGCCTACGGCCGGGATGTCGAGCCCGGACTGCCCGGCAAGGGGGAGGCGCTGGTGCCAACCTTCGTGCGGCTGGCCGAGGTCATCGGTCCCGAGCGGGTGATTTGGCGGTATGATCCGATCTTCCTCAGCGAAACCTACACCGCAGACTATCATCTCCGTTGGTTCGAGCAGCTCACCCGGCGGCTGAGCCCGTACACGCGGCGGTGCACGATCAGCTTTCTCGACTTCTACCGGGGCACCGAAAAACGGATGGCGGGGCTAAAGCTCCTCCCCTTCCCTGCCGAGGCACAGGGCGCGCTGGCACGGCGGCTGGCCGAGATCGCGCACGGGTACGGCCTCGCCGTCGACACCTGCGCCGAGGCAATGGATCTGTCGGCCTGCGGCATCGGTCACGCGCACTGCATCGACGGTGCGCTGCTCTCGCGGCTGGGCGGCGTGCCCCTGGCGGCTTCGCCCGACAAGAACCAGCGCCCGGCCTGCGGCTGTGCCGAGAGCATCGACATCGGCGCCTACAACACCTGCCGAAATGGCTGCCGCTACTGCTACGCCAACTATACCCCCGCCGCCATCGCGGCCAACGCCGCCCGGCATGACCAGCGCTCGCCGATGCTGATCGGCAAGGTGGGCGAGGGCGACCGCGTGACCGAGCGAAAAATGGCGTCGCTGCGGGTCGAACAGATAACGCTGGACATCTGATTCACCATCTGCGTGAAAAATTTTTCCGCGACGTGACCTTGTGTTTCTTCCCGCGGCGTGGTATACTGGTTTCAGAAAGAGGCGCCGCTTTCGCAGCCACGAGAGGAGAAACACCATGAAACTGCAAATTGGCAGCACCATCAAGCGTCTGCGCAAGGCGCGTGACATCACGCAGGAAGAATTCGCCGAGCTGCTCGGCGTCACTTGCCAGTCGGTCAGCCGCTGGGAGAATGGCGGCTGTTACCCCGACATCGAGCTGATCCCCGCCATCGCCGGCTTTTTCGGCATCTCGGTCGACGCCCTGCTGGGCGTCGACGCGGCAGCGGAGCAGGAGAAGATCGACGGCTATCTGCGCGATTTTCAGGCAGCCATCAGCCGGGGCGAGATCGACGACTGTATTGCCATCGCCCGGGCGGGCGTGGCCGAGTTCCCGAACAGCTATGCCCTTCTGAACAAGCTGATGTACGCCCTCTTCGTTGCGGGCGACGACACCGGCAATATTGCTGAATGGAAGGAGAACATGGAGCGCTACGACGCCGAGATCGTGGCGCTGGGCGAGCGGATCATCCGCCACTGCCCCGATCAGGCGATCCGCCTCGAGGCAACGGCACGGTTGGCCTTCCAGCACTGCGAGATGGGCCGCCGGGCGATGGGCCGCGCACTGTACGAGACCCTGCCGTCGATGAAGGCTTGCCGCGAGGCAAACATCTGGTGGGGCTGGAAGAAGACGAAAAACTCCCCCACACGCGGGCATATCTGCTTCAAAGCTACGACCAGCTCTGCGGCGCGATGTGGAAGCTGGCCAAGCTGCTCCCGCCCGCAGATGCCCTGCGCATCCGCGAAAAGACTCAGGCACTTGAGGCGATCATTTACGACGGCCCAACGCCCGAACGCGACTGGGGGAATGCGGATCGCCCTTTCCGCATGGCGAAAGAGCACATGCTGCTGAATCAGCCCGACGCCGCGCTGACCTGCCTGCGTCAGGCAGCTAAAGCCGCCCGCGCCTTCGACGAGCGCCCCGATGAGCAGACCCACGAATCTCTGCTGCTCGGCCAACGCACCGAGCGCCGCACCGACTTCGAGACTGCCGACACCCGCCCGCTGCAGCACATCCTGCGCGACAAGTGGCTGGCCGATGCGGTGTTTGATCCGATCCGCGGGGATGCGGCGTTCGGCGAGATCATCGCCGGCTTGAACTGAACAAAAAGCGAGAGGCCGTCTGCGGCCTCTCGCCTTTTCTATTGTTCGCCGAACACCCGCACATCGTCAAACATCGTGAACTTGCCATCCTCGACCACGATCGCGCTGGCACCGGACACGGTGGCGTAGACCGGCTTGCCGTGCTCGGCCAGCACGCGCCGGATCGACGCGTCCTGCTCGGCGGTATCGGTGAAGTAATCAACATTCTCCTCCGCGATGCCGTAGGCGGCAAAGCCGCCGACGATACCGGCCCAGAGGCGTCCCACACCCCGACCGTACAGCGACGCCCAGTCCGCCGCGCACTTGACGCGACTGGCCCGGAAGGAAAAGGCAACGACCGCGACCTTGTGAGTAGGCTTGAGATAATGCGACAGCGTCAGCTGAAGCCACGGCGCGGCGATGTCGTAGCCCTCGAGCAGGATGTTGATCATGTTACCCCTCTTTCCCGTCGCTCGACGCGAAATATGTCCCCGCGATCATGATGACCAGCGCCGCCAGATACGACACCGACGGCAGTTCGCGGAAGATCAGCAGTGACAGCCCCGCGCCGATGAAAGGGGCGACGGCGTAGTAGGTACTGGTCTTAGCCGCACCGAGGTCGCGCTGGGCGTAGATGTAGAAGTAGATGCTCAGCCCATACGCCACGAAGCCGAGCAGCAGGGCGCCGAGGATCGCGCCGACCGCGGGGAGCGTCTCTCCCAGCGCCAGCGCGATGCAGAGTGCCCCCAGCCCCGAGCCGAAGCCCTTGATGACCACGATCTCGAGCGGGTTCTTCAACGAGAGCATGCGGGTGCAGTTGTTCTCGAAGCCCCAGCAGACGCATGCGGCGAGGACGAGCAGTGAGCCCCACGAAAAGGAGAGGCTGCTCACGTCCTCGAAGGAGAGGATGATACTGGACAGCGTCACCAGCGCGATGGCCAGCCAGAGCCGCCGCGAGATGGCCTCGCGAAAAACGGCCAGCGCGATGACTGAGGTGGCGACGATCTCGAAGTTGTTGAGCAGGGATGCGTTGGCGGCGGTGGTCATGGTCAGGCCGAGCATGAGGCAGATAGGAGCCGCGATGTCGAGCAGTACCATGCCAACGGTGTAAGGCAGCTCGCGCCGGGTCAGGGGCTGCTCGCGCTCCTGCCGCCCGGCCAGCCGGCGGCCGAGGCCGAGCAAAAAGAGGCCCAGCCCCGCGCCGAGGTAGAGGAAGGCGGCCATCATGGTCGCCGGGACGTGATCGAGCAGCAGCTTGGACAGCGGCGAGTTGACGGCGTAGAGCGCCGCCGCGAGAAAGGCGAAGAAGGTCGCGCGGGTTTGGGTGTTCATGGATAACCGTTTACTTCACAAAATCAAACTCAAAATCATAGATGCGCACGCTGTCGCCGTCGGTCGCGCCGGCGTCCTCGAGCGCCTTGATGACGCCGCCCTTCTGCAGGACGCGCTGGAAGAAGGCCATCGACTCGTAGTCACCAAAGTTGACCTGGCCCAGCAGATTATACAGCCACTCGCCCTCGACGACGTAGACGCCGTCCTCGACGCGCACCTCGGTGGTGCGCTCACCGGCGTCGCTGACGGCCTGTTCGGCGGCATCGACCTCCGACTCGTAGATGGTCAGCGGCGGGAGCAGGCGGAGGCGCTCGGCGACCAGCTGGACGAGGTCGTCGAGGTTCTGTCCGGTCGCGGCTGAGACATAGATCAACTCGCAGCCCAGCTCGTCGACGTAGGCCTCGAAAGCGTCGAGGTCGACGGTCTCGTCGCTGTGCGAATCGAATTTGTTGGCCACGATGATCTGCGGCCGCTCGGCCAGCGCCGGCGAATAGCGAGCCAGCTCGTGGTTGATTTGCTTGATATCCTCGACCGGGTCGCGCCCCTCGCAGCCCGAGATGTCGACGACGTGCAGCAGCAGGCGGCAGCGCTCCACGTGGCGCAGGAAGGCATGGCCGAGGCCGGCGCCGTCAGCGGCGCCCTCGATCAGCCCGGGAATGTCGGCGGCGACGAAGCCGTGCTCGTCGTTGGTGTGGACAACGCCAAGGTTGGGGGAGAGGGTAGTGAAGTGGTAGTCAGCGATCTTGGGCCGGGCCGCCGAGATACGGGAGAGAATGGACGACTTGCCCACGTTCGGGAAGCCGATCAGGCCGACGTCGGCCCGCATCTTCAGCTCGAGGATGACCTCGCGCTCCTCGCCCTTGGTGCCGCCCTTGGCGAACATGGGCACCTGGCGGGTCGGGGTAGCGAAGTGCTTGTTGCCCCAGCCGCCGCGGCCGCCGCGGCAGCAGATGAAGTCATCGCAGTTCGACATGTCCTTGATGATCTTGCCGCTCTCAACGTCGCGTATCAGCGTTCCGGGGGGCACCAGCACGACGATGTCCTCCCCGTTTTTGCCGTGGAACTTGCCGCCCTTGCCGTTGTCGCCCCGCTCGGCGATGAATTTGCGCTTGTAGCGGAAGGCCAACAGGGTGTTCGAGCCCTCGTCGATGCGGAAGACGACATTGCCGCCCCGCCCGCCGTCGCCCCCGTCGGGGCCGCCGCGCGCGACGTACTTCTCGCGGTGGAAGGACACCACGCCGTCTCCGCCGTCGCCAGCTTTGAGGTAGATTTTGACTTGATCGATAAACATAGCAGTAACGCCCCGGTGGGGCTTCCTTTCATAAAATCAGTCGGTATATGACGCTTCCTCGTCTTCGACCAGGAAGCGGATAATGCCGTCGTTCAGTTCGTTGTTTGGTACGCGCACGGGGATTGCCATCCAGTCGCGGCGGCTGCCCGCATAGGTGATGGTGGTCAGCGGCGCATTGGCAAACGCATATGAGTCGATTTTCAACAGCGAGGCAGGCAGGCTGATGGTGCTCAGCGCAGTACAGCCCGAAAAGGCCCTGCTGCCGATCTGCTTTACCCCCTCTGGCAGGCTCAGCTCGGTCAGTGACGTGCAGTCCAAAAACGCATATCCCGGGATCTCGGTCAGCCCGTCTGGCAGATCGATGCCGGCCAGTGAGGCACAGCCGGAGAAGATCGAATTTGCCAGCGCGGGCAGGTCGGCGGGGAGTGTGCAGGCGGTCAGCGCCTTGCAATCGGCAAAGGCCCACTCACCGATGGTTTCCAGCGTATCGGGCAGAATCAGCGTCTGCAGGTAGGGATTCCCCTCGAAGGCATACGGAGCAATGGCCGTGGTCGACGCCGGGAGCGTAACGTCAGCATCGCGCTTGCCGATGGGATAGCACAACAGCGTGCCGTCCGCCGTATACAGAATACCGTCATCGGCAAAATAGTGCAGATTTTCCGGGTCGACCGTGATGGCCGCCAGTGTCTGAGAAACCCAATATGCGCCATCCAGACGGCTCACCGACGCCGGAAAGTGAAGCTCGGTCAGCGCAGTGTTGGCGAAAGCGCGGTTGCCGACATCGGTCACCGTCGGCGGGAGAGAGATGGCCTGCAGAGTGGTACACCCCGCAAAAGCACCGTCATCAATGCGCACCAAACGCGGCGGCAGGTTGATTTCGGCCAGCGCAGTGCAGTTCCGAAACGCGCTATGTCCGATCACCGTCACCGATTCGGGTATGGTCACATCGGTCAGCGCGTTGCAGCCAACGAATAAATATTCCGGCAATTCGGTAAGCCCCTCGGGCAGAACCGCGCTCTGCAGCGCGGTGCACTGGAAAAAGGCATTTCTGCCGAGCTGGGAAACGCCATCGGGCAGAACGATACTGCGCAGGGCGTCTGCACCGTAGAAGGCGTCGTCCCCCACGGTCTGCAGGCTGTCGGGAAAATCGATGGTGGTCAGCGAGCAGCTGCGGAAGGCGCCGGCGGCAATGGCCGTCACGCCATCGGGGACGGTAAAGCTGTCGCCGGGTTTGGCCGTCGGGTAGTTAAGCAGCGTTGTCCGATCGGCGGTATACAGCACACCGTCCTCGACACAAAAGGCGGAATTGCCCGCTTCGACCTCCACCGCCTGCAGGGCAGTACACCCGACAAAGGCCTGCTCGCCCAGCTGAAGCAAATTTTCAGGCAGGCATATGGCCGTCAGTGCACGGCAGTAGGAGAAAGCATTTTCTCCAATCATGCGCAGCTGTGCCGACAGACGGAGCGTACCAGTCAGCCCGCTGTAGGAAAAGGCGCAGACACCGATCTGCTCAATGCTCTCGGGCAAAGGGCAGTAGTCCAGCGATCGCGTATCGTAAAAGGCCATGTCGCCGATGGAAACAAGCCCCTCAGGCAGGCTCACCGCAGCAAGCTCCTCGCAGTGTGCGAAGGCCATCGTGCCGACATACGTCACACCCGGCTCGATCTTCACACGGTAGATTTCCCGCCTGCGCGAATACCACGGCGGGAAGTTTTGCTTGCCGCCGACGTCGGTCATGAAGGCATAGTCGGGCATCGCACCCTTTCCGCGGATAGTCAGTGTGCCGGTTTGGTCGAGCTCCCATTCAAGCTCTGTTACGGGTCCGGGATCGGTCAGAACCCATGCGGTGGTCTCGGTCTCCCCGGCCCAGGGGAGCCTATCCCTGCGGCAAGCGGGGAGAAGGAGCAGCAGGGCTAAGAGAAAAAACAGCCAAACACATCTCAGCTTCATGGGGAACCTCCTATTCGGATTTTGTTGAGCCGAACACGATCTCGGTGCGGGACAGCACATCGTTGCCGTCGGCGATCTCGATGGCGTTCCATTGTGCCTCGGTGCCGGTGAACGTGATATGGCGAAGTGAATCGACTTCATCAAACGCTTTATTTTCGATCATGATAAGCTGATCAGTAACAAAAAGCTCTTTCAAACGATTACATTTCGCAAAAAACAATGTCGGCAACGTCGTTACACCGGTGCCAAACATCACACCGGTCAACCTGCGGCTATCATGAAAAACTGCACTGCCAAGCGACCGCACCTGATTGGGAAGCATAACCCATTTCAAATACTGCGAACCACCAAACGCACATTGCCCCAAGCGAACGACACCATCGGGAATCAGGTATTCATCATCCTTCTTCCCAGCTGGGTAAGCAAGCAAGGTCGAACCACCAGAGCCGAACGACCGCCCATCACCAAACAAAACACCGTCTATGGTGTAAAAATAGGGGTTAGTTTCGTCTACGGTAATCTCCCGCAAATTATCGCAATGATGGATCGCACCTTCATACACCCATGCCTTCGCTGGGATATGAAGCGTCTCCAATGCGTCACAATAGGCAAATGCATGCAATCCGATGTGCGTGACTGCCTCGGGAATCTCGACTTCCTGTAAAGCGGTACAGCCGCAGAATAACCCGGAAGGGATTGTTTCCAGACTTGCAGGAAGTTCAACCCGTTCAAGCGAGGTACATTCATAAAAGATCCCTTCGCCGAGCGTAGTCAAGTGATCTGGCAGCTTAATCTCGACAAGCCCGGATTTTGAGAAAACCGAGTTTTGAATTTCCGCAATTGATGGGGGAAGTTCAAGTGTCCGCAATGCCGAACAGTTTTCAAACGCATAATCATCTATCGTTTCTACCCCCTCCGGAAGAAAGATTTTCTTCAACGAATCCGCATAAGCAAATGAAGCATATCCAACAATCTTTACACCTTCAGGAACAGTATACACGGTATCCGCTTTCCCGGGCGGGTAGAACACTAATTTTGTTTTATCATGATTGAACAATACCCCATCCTGTACAATAAACTGCTCATGTCCCTCCGCCAGCGTAATTGTCTCAAGATTTTCACACCCATAAAAAGGAGAAGAATACCGGGATACTCCTGCCGGAAGATAGACTTCCCGCAGTTTGGTGCAAGCGTGAAACGCACAAACATCGAGCACAGTTAGCTGCTCGGGAAGAGGCACATTCGTTAAAGAAAAACAATAAGCGAACGCATATTGTTCGATTTCGGTCAAGCTGTCGGGCAATATAATATTTTTCAGCTTTTCGCATTTGTAAAAAGCCATCACACCGATCCGTGTTAGGCTGTTGGGCAAACTTACCGATTTTATATCCCGGCAAAAGGCAAATGCCTCATCGCCTATTTCGGTGATTCCCTCTCCGATTTCGACTGACAAGATGATCCGTTCTGCCAGAATCCACGGTGCACGTGGACCGTTTAACTCATCGTCAAATAAACTTTCGTCTTTGCGCATCTCATAATCAGGAATCGCCCCCTGACCCTCAATACGAAGATTTCCCCAAAAATCCAGCGACCAATACAACCCGTCGCCAAACTCTCCCTGCCACGAAGTCGTGCAAGCAGTCAGCGACAACAAAAGCAGCACAAGCGCAACAAGCCAAACCAACCGTCTCATGGGGAACCTCCTATTCAATTCGTTTGCTTCACCCGCTCCCGCCCGGTCAGACGTCCGTCGGTGAAGATCAGCCGCTCAACCACGCGGTATACCTCGGGATTGCACGGGACACGCTCGGTGTACTCATTCTCCGGCCAGAAGCGCATATTGAAATCGCGCCCGATGAGCATGGTACCACTAAAATCGGACGGGCGGACAAACCCATACCCCCACATCCGGGGATTCTCACAGCGCGGCACCGACTCGACCGTGCAAAGCTGCACCGCCTCCACGCCGTCAATGGCCGGCAGACTGCGGAACGGACGGCGGCGGAACTCGCCCCAGATCATATCGAGCCACAGCCGGCCGTCCTCGATGCTGTAAAAGATCGTCCGCCGCTCGCCGTCAAGGCCGAGCAGGCTGAGATCGGGGCCGAGGGGCGGGGTGGTCTCGAAGACCACAAAATCCTCGTCGGCCGTCATGTGGATCTGGCATTCGGTCCCATCAGCCAGCGTGATCGTGTGGGCGCTTTGATAGATGAGCGGCATGGGTTACCTCCTTACTCCAGCGGCGAGGTGTCACCCTTCTCGCGGATCACGATGCGGATCGGCGTGCCGCGGAAACCAAAGGTCTCGCGGAGGCAGTTCTCGATATAGCGCCGGTACGAGAAGTGGAAAAGCTCCACGCTGTTGCAGAAAATGACGAAGGTCGGGGGCGCGACGCTGACCTGCGTCATGTAGTAGATCTTCAGGCGGCGGCCCTTGTCGGACGGCGGCTGGGTGCGGGTGGTGGCCTCGTTCAGCACGTCGTTGAGCATACCTGTAGAAATACGGGTGTTGGTCTGGTTGTGGACGTAGTTGATCTGCTCGAACAGCTTGACCACGCGCTGGCCGGTCATGGCCGAGACAAAGAGGATGGGCGCATAGGGCATGTAGGCCAGCGCCTCGCGGATGCGGTCGGTGAAGCTGTTGACCGTGTTGTTGTCCTTTTCGACCAGATCCCACTTGTTGACCACGATGATGGTCGCCTTGCCCGCCTCGTGGGCGATGCCGGCGATCTTCTCGTCCTGCTCGGTGATGCCCTCGGTGGCGTCGATCATGAGAAGGCAGACCTGCGCGCGCTCGACGGCCATGTGGGCGCGGAGGACACTAAACTTCTCAATGCGGTCGTCCACCTTGCTCTGGCGGCGGATGCCGGCGGTGTCGATGAAGGTGTAGCGGCCGAACTCGTTGTCGACCGTCGTGTCGATGGCGTCGCGGGTCGTGCCGGCGATGTTCGAGACAATGAGGCGATCCTCGCCGAGGATGCGGTTGATGATCGACGACTTGCCTGCGTTCGGCTTGCCGATGACAGCGACCTTGATGCGGTCGTCTTCGGGCTCGGGCTCGACCTCGTCGGGCAGCGCGGCCACGCAGGCGTCGAGCAGGTCGCCGCTGCCGCTGCCGTGCAGCGACGACAGCGAGATGGGATCGCACGCGAAGCCCAGCTCATAGAATTCGTAGAAACCAAGCGGCGGGTCGCCGATGCGGTCACACTTGTTGACGACCGGCACCACCGGCTTGCCGCTCTTTTTGAGCATGACGGCGATGTCACGGTCGTCAGCGACCAGTCCCGCCTGAACGTCGCACATAAAGACGATCACATCAGCCGTGTCGATGGCCAGCTGGGCCTGCTCGCGCATTTTCGCCATGATGATATCCTCGGTCTTCGGCTCGATACCGCCGGTATCGATGACGACCAGCTTGCGGCCGTTCCATTCGGTCTCGCCGTAGATACGGTCACGGGTCACGCCGGGCGTGTCCTCGACGATGGCGCGGCGCTCGCCGATGAGTTTATTGAAGAGGGTGCTCTTGCCCACGTTGGGGCGCCCCACGATTGCAATGATCGGTTTTGCCATGATGATTTTCCTTCCTTATATAAAATACACGGTTGCGCAATGGTCAGCAAGCCGGCGAATCAACGCCCAGCATCGCGGCAATCAGCTCCGCGCCCTCGTTTTTGACGAAGCGGATGGGCACGCCGAGCGTCTGCGACAGCTCGTCCGGCGTCATGCCGCAGAGGAACAGGTCGCCCTCCGCGCGGAGGGTGACCGACGGCAGCAGTAGCTCGTCGCCCAGTTCCCTGCCCTTCAGCTGCGCCGCGAGGTCACGCCCGGTGAGCAGCCCTGCGACGGTGATCATATCGCCGAAGAAATCGTTGTGGATGGCGATGACCTGCACGGTCAGCCCCTCGACGGCGGCCATAATGCGCTCGGCCAGCGACGACAGCGTCCCATACGCCGCCTCGCCGGTGGCGATGGTGACGGTGCGGGGCAGGCGCGCATCGGGGAGCAGATCGTCGAGGTAGTCGAGCTCGAAGTCGAACTCGTGGCAGAGCGAGGTCAGCAGCCCAACGCCGTTCTCGATCTGGCTGTACTCCTCGTAATAGGCGTCGCCGGGCAGGGGCAGGCCGGCCTTGAGGTAAAACTCATCCGAGCAGTAGAAGAGACGGGTGTCGTACTTCGCCTTACATTCAGCGGCGAAGGCATCGACCTGCGCGATCACAGCGGCGGCCTCGGCGGGCGCAAAGGGCTCAAGCGGGTAGAGCCCGTCGCGGTGCTTGGTCAGCCCCGCCGGAACGATCGACACACTGCGCAGTGCCGGCATCAGCTCGGCGAGATCGCGCATCGAGCGATCGAGCTCCGCGCCATCGTTGATCCCGCGGCAGAGCACGATCTGCCCGCAGATGGCGATTCCGGCGTCGGCGAGGCGGCGGAGGTAGCCCAGCGTCTTGCCCGCGCGCTTGTTGCCCATCATGGTGCAGCGCAGCTCGGGGTTTGTGGTGTGCACCGAGACGTTGACCGGCGAGATGTGCATCTCGATAATGCGGTCGATGTCCCGATCGCCGAGGTTGGTCAGGGTAATATAGTTGCCGTGGAGGAAAGACAGGCGAGAGTCATCGTCCTTGAAGTAGAGCGAATCCCGCATGCCCTTCGGCAGCTGGTCGATGAAGCAGAAGATGCAGCGGTTGGCACAGCAGTGCTTGCCGTCCATCAGCGGCGTGGCGAAATCGAGGCCGATGTCGTCATATTCGCCCTTCTGGATGGTGACCTCGACAAGCTCAGGCCCGCGGTGGAGGCCCAGCGTCACACTGCGCTCGGCGAGGTAAAAGCGGTAATCGAGCACGTCCCGGATGGCGTGCCCGTTGATCGAGAGGAGGATGTCGCCCGGCAGCACCCCGGCGCGCGCGGCGCGGGAGCGAGGCAGCACATCGGTGATGGTGACCATAGCGTGTCCTTTTCTGAAAAATGGTTAGTTACAATATATTATATCATATTATGGCGGGATTGTCAAAAGAAATTGTAAATTTATCAGTGCAAAGCGCTTTTCGAGAATTAACATTTAATGTAACACCGTGTAAATGTGCAAACCTTTTCGCGCTCCCGCGCGAGGAGGGAGAAAGGACCATCTCAGGCGCCGAATGTTCCCAGACTTGGCTTTGCCAAGTCACGAAGTCGGCCTTGCCAACTTCTGTTTCCCCCTCCCCCCTATCTACTTGGCTGGCGCGATCCAGCGTCAACAATAAGCCCCGCAACGTACGTTGCGGGGCAACTTTTATCTTATGCAGGAAGCTTCGGCGTAGCCAAGGAAGGTGGGTGTCCAGCGGGAGGGAAACTTCGGCGTCTGAGATGGTACCCTCCCGCTGGTCGCGCGGGAGCGCGAAAGGCTCCAGGATAACTAAACTGCTGTCACCAAATCTTAAGTTCATGCCATTGCGCCCGGCTCTGCCTTCTTTTCAATCATCCCACATCACGGTGCAGATGCAGCCGCGCTCGTCCTCGCGCGGAGCGCGGAGACGACCTGCCTTCATCAGCAGATACGGGATCGCGTTGTAGGGATCGTAGCTGGTGAGGTTGTGGTTCCGCTCGTTCTCGCTGACACACGCGGGGATGCGCGAGCGCATCTCGGCGACATATCCGTGGAAGATGCGGTCGATGGCGTCGCGATCAAGGCCGGCGGCGTGCTTGTCCAACACCGCATTGACGGCGGCAATCTGATCGTGGCTGAAATAGGGGAAGCGAAGCGCAAGCTTGCCGCCCTCGCGGGTCACAAGCCCCTTTTCAATCAGATCGGCGATCGCGCTGCTGTCAAACTCGTTCGGTGTCTCCCCCGATCGGATCAGGTCGCGGACGCGGTGCAGGCTGAGGATCTCCTGCTGTCCAAACCCGCGGTAGTCGCCGCCCCACAGCGGAATGCGCAGCTTTCGCGCATTGATGTTGGAGGGGGTAAGATGGTAGCTCTGCATACTGAAGCGCATCGCCTTGCGCAGAAAATCGACCAACTTGTCGCCGTCCGGCTCCCGCTCGGCGGCTGCCAGCACCTCATCCCCCGGCGCGAAGGCCTTAACCCAGTGCCGCGTTCCGTCAGGACGCAGGGGGGCGCCATGCTCGAGGTGCAGGGTGCGGTTCATGCGCGCGTCGGTGGCACCGATCTCCCGGGTCATGAAGTAGAAGAGCATATCCCAGCGCAGCATATCAGGGTCGACCTCACCGCAATAGCCGACAGCGTCGATCTCATCCAGCGCAGCGTCGACCACGTCGAGATATGCCTCGGCGATGGGCATGGTTTTCTCCAATTGATACTTCGCGTGGGTCAGCTGATAAGACACGGTCTGGATAAAGAAATTGGTCGCGTACTTCCCCTTGGGGCTGACCGTCATGTACTCCATCGAGCACAGTGCCTCCAGCTTGTCCTCGAGGTAGACCGCCGCCACGCCCAGCGTGCGGGAGAGCTCCTCCACTGTCATCGGATTGTCGTAGCAGACATAGCAGATGTTCTGCATCAGGATATCGCGCTCCAGCGCATCGTAGATCGAATTTTCCGCCCAGCCATAGTGTGCAATGTGCATTCTGCGCGGGCGATAAATGTTGGTTTCCTGCATTTCCATTCGCTCCTTCAAATCTGATTTTGCACGATGCAGATGCCAGCGCACCGTCGCCGCCGGAAGCCCCAGCCGCTCCGCGATCTCGTCCCCCGACAGACCGTCGTAGTAGAAGAGGATGATCGCCTCGCGCCGGGTGCGCCCAAGGTACATGACCTCCTGCCGCAGACGTGCGCACAGCTCGGCGGTGATGAAATCGCCCTCGATGTCGCTGCCGTCGCTCAGCCATTCGAGCACCTCGTCGCCGACATTGTCCCGCTCCCGCCGCTTCGCGCGCAGCGACTTCGCCCAGACGTATCGGCAGACCTGATGGATGTAGGCATCCATATTTTCAATGTGCTTGGCCGGGAAATCGATCCTGCACAGCGCAAGGACGATGTCCTGCGCCAGATCCTCGGCATCGTAAACCTGCTGTGTCCGGCTGTACGCGAAGCTGTAGATTTTCTTCGCATACGCCTCGACCAGCTCTTCGGTGAATTTCATCTTGCTCGCCTCCTTCTGCATCGCTCACCCTATATGTACCGGGCGAAGCGGAATTGTTTGCGAAAATGCGAAAAAAATTTCCCGCGCGGCCAAAACCGCGCGGGAACTCGATTCAGATACGGAACATCAGATCGCCGTAGGTCGGGTACGGCCAGTACTCGGCGGCGGTGAGGGTCTCCATCTCATCGACCGTCGCACGCAGCTGCTGCATGGCCGCGAGGATAACATCGCGGTAGTAAACCGCCGTCTCGAGGGCGGTGCCGCTGTGCGCGGGCACATCGGCGACAGCCGCGTCGAGGGTGTTGAGATTGGCGTAAGTCGCGTCGGTCAGCGCCGACAGGCGCTCGATGAGGTCGGTCTCATAGGCGCAGGCCAAACGGGGAGAAACCGCACGCTTGGCGGCAGCCGTCGAGGCCAGCGACGCGGTGAACTCGGCTACGGCGGGCAGAATGTCCTTCTTCGCCATCTCGGACATGGTCAGCGCCTCGATATTGATGGTCTTGGAGTAGTTCTCGAGCAGGATCTCGAGGCGGGCGTACATCTCGGTCTCGGTGAAGACATGGTGGCGGGTGAAGAGGTCGATGTTCTTGGGGTCAACAAAATGCGGCAGCGCGTCGGGCGTTGTCCGGTAGTTGCAGAGCCCGCGGCGGGCGGCCTCTTCCTGCCATGCGTCGGCATAGCCGTCGCCGTTGAAGATGATGCGCTTGTGCTCCTTGATGGTGCGGCGAATGAGCGCGTTGAGGGCGGCGTTGAAGTCGTCGGCCCCCTCCAGCTCGTCGGCGAACTCGCGCAGCGTCTCGGCAACGATGGTGTTGAGGATGATGTTCGGCTCGGCCGTCGACAGCGACGAGCCAAGCGAGCGGAACTCGAACTTGTTGCCGGTGAAGGCGAAGGGCGAGGTGCGGTTACGGTCGGTGGTGTCCTTCGAGAAGGTGGGCAGGACGTGGACGCCGATGTCCATCTTGACCCGCTCGGTGCCGTTGTAGTCGGTGCCGCTCTCGATGGCGTCGAGGATCGCGCCCAGCTCGTCGCCGAGGAACATCGACACGATGGCGGGCGGTGCCTCATGCGCGCCGAGGCGGTGGTCGTTGCCGGCACTGGCGACCGAGATGCGGAGCAGATCCTGATGCTCGTCAACCGCCTTGATGACGGCAGTGAGGAAGAGCAGGAACTGCGCGTTCTCATAGGGCGTCTTGCCGGGGTCGAGCAGATTGACACCGGTGTCGGTCGACATCGACCAGTTGTTGTGCTTGCCCGAGCCGTTGACGCCGTGGAAGGGCTTCTCATGGAGCAGGCAGACCAGCCCGTGCTTCTGCGCGACATTCTTCATGACCTCCATGGTCAGCTGGTTCTGGTCGACGGCGAGGTTGGTGGTGGTGAAGATGGGGGCCATCTCGTGCTGAGCCGGCGCGGCCTCGTTGTGCTTGGTCTTGGAAAGGATGCCCAGCTTCCACAGCTCCTCGTCCAGCTCCTTCATGTAAGCCGCGATACGGGGCTTGATGGCGCCGAAATAGTGATCGTCCATCTCCTGCCCCTTGGGCGCACGCGCGCCGAAGAGCGTGCGGCCGCAGAAGAAGAGATCCTTCCGCTGCTCCCACAGCTCGCGGTCAACGAGGAAATACTCCTGCTCGGGGCCGACGGTGGTCACGACGCGCTTGACGCCGTCGTTGCCGAACAGCTTGATGACGCGCAGCGCCTGCTCGCCCACCGCCTCCATCGAACGAAGGAGGGGGGTCTTTTTGTCGAGAATTTCGCCGCCGTAGGAGCAGAAAATGCAGGGGATGCAGAGCGAGCCGTCCTTGATGAAGGCATACGAGGTGGGATCCCACGCGGTATAGCCGCGCGCCTCAAAGGTCGCGCGCAGGCCGCCTGACGGGAAAGAGGAAGCGTCAGGCTCGCCCTTGATGAGCTCCTTGCCCGAAAACTCCATGATGACACGGCCGTCGGAGGTGGGGGAGATGAAGCTGTCGTGCTTCTCGGCTGTGATGCCGGTCATGGGCTGGAACCAGTGCGTGTAGTGGGTCGCGCCCTTCTCGAGCGCCCAGTCCTTCATCGCGGCGGCGACGCTGTTGGCGACGGTGATGTCGAGATCCTTGCCGGCCTCAATGGTCTTGTGCAGCGATTTGTAAACATCCTTGGGCAAACGCTCGCGCATGACCTCGTCGTTGAAAACGAGACTGCCGAACAGTTCGGGAACCTTGTAAGCCATATGTAAACCTTTCCGCGCAGGGCGCTGAGAAATTTTATCACAAAAATAAGGCGCCGCAGCCGGGCTATGCCCAACCGCAGCGCCTATGCTGTAACAGATATTATAGCAGATTGTCTGCCCTTTGTCAAGGGCTATCGCGAAAAAAGTTTACAATTTCCACTCAGCCGTTCAGTTTTGCCTCAACCGCCGCAAAGCGCGGGTCAGCGCGGAGCGCGTCGAATTCGCTCTTCGCCATCAGATTGCGCACCTTCTCCGTCTCAGACGTCGGACTGCTTGTCGAAACGCCCTTCCCAGCGCCCGTCTTGAAGCCGCGGAATGCCGCCGAGGTGTGCGTGTAGCTGTCGAGCTGCATATACGCCTCGAACCGCAGCGCCGCGTCAGCCGCCGTGTCAAGATGGGCGAACGCTTCCTCTGCCTCGCCCTGCCCCGCTGCGCCCTTGGCCAGCCGGCGGTGCGCCTGTCCCAACATACAATCGTAGAAGCCGTAGTCGCCATCCTCGAAAAAGAGCTCAAGCAGGGCAATGCGCTTCTTCCAGCCGATGCGATTGACCAGATGCTGGATGAGGTCGTAAGTCAGATGCTGTTCAGCCCACTTCTTTTCGTCCCCCTCCAGTACATTGGGCAGCAGAAACTCCCGCGACAGCACCATAAAGGGCATCGAACGTGCCAGCTCCTCCGCGCGCTCGCGCTTCCCCACACCGGGATAGATGAAGCACAGCGTCTGCACCGCACTGTTGCGGATCTTGTCATCGGTACAGCCCTCGAGGATCTTCTCCTTCAGCGCAATGCACTCGTCGCGGAACGCATCGCACTCCTCCTTCGTGTAGGCATCATCCTGACTCATATACCAAAGATTGTCACCCAGATCATCCATCAGCTTGAACTCGCCCGGGTACTGCTTCAGCCCCTCCCGCAGAATGGCCGCCGCCTCGGCCTTGTGGCCGAATCGCGCCTTCTCCCACGCCTCGCTGGCGATGGCGTCGATCTTCTCCTTCTTCTTCTCCACATCCACGCCCAGCAGATAGTCGGTCGTCACGCCGAACAGATTCGCCAGCGGCCCCAGCTGCATAATATCGGGCAGCGCGTCGTCCCGCTCCCAGCGGCTGATCGCCTGGGGCGAGACGCACAAATGCTCCGCCAGCGTCTCCTGCGTCATATCTGCGCCACGGCGCAGGGTCTTGATTGTCATGCCAATGCTCATGGTAAATCCTCCATGCAATAAATTCAGCCGGCCGGTCTGTACCTATAGTGTACCAGACCGGCCGGCTTTTGTCAAACAATTGCGCAGCGAGAATAATTCTCGCTTTGGTTGGATTTACTCAATATCGAGCTCGGGCGGAATGTCGATCTCCTCCCCCACATACTTCCCGTTCTTCTTCCGCTGGCGCACACATTCGGTCAGCAGATACTCAATCTGCCCGTTCACCGAGCGGAAGTCGTCCTCGGCCCAGGCGGCGATGGCGGCGTAGAGCTTGGGCGAGAGGCGCAGCGGGATCTGCTTCTTCTGGTTATCGCTCATCTCAATACAGGCTGCCCGAGTTCACGATCGGCTGCGCGTCGCGGTTGCCGCAGAGCACGACCAACAGATTCGACACCATCGCCGCCTTGCGCTCGTCATCCAGCTGCACCGTGCCGCCCTGCTCGAGCCGCTCGAGCGCCATCTCGACCATGCCGACCGCGCCGTCGACAATCATCTTGCGCGCGTCAATGATGGCCGACGCCTGCTGCCGCTGGAGCATGACCGCGGCGATCTCGGGGGCATAGGAGAGATTGGTGATCCGCGCCTCGATGATCTCGATGCCAGCCTCCGTGACGCGGGCCTGAATCTCGTCCCGGATGCGGGCTGCCACGATCTCGCTCGAGCCGCGCAGACTGCCGTCATCGGCCAGCCCGTCGCCGGTCGTATCGACACCGGGCGCGACATCGTAGGGGTAGATGCGCACAATGTTGCGCAGCGCCGTGTCGCACTGGAGCGAGAGATATTCCTTGTAATTGTCGACATTGAACACCGCCTTGGCCGTGTCGACGATGCGCCACATCACCGCGATGCCGATCTCGACCGGGTTGCCGAGGCAGTCATTGATCTTCTGGCGGTTATTGTTGAGGGTCATGATCTTCAGCGACAGCTTCTTGTTGACCATCTCAACGCTGGCCGACGTACCAGCGGCCGTGAGGACAGCGTCACCGACCGACTTGACGTCGCCGCTCTGATTCAGCTTCGTCTTGGCGGCGGGGTTGACAGCAGTGCAGAAGGGATTGACGAAGTAGAAACCCTCACCCTTGAGCGTACCGACATATTTGCCGAAGAGAGTCAGCACCAGCGCCTCCTGGGGCTTCAGCACCTTCAGCCCGGGCAGCACGATCCAGCCGAGGCAAAGGTAGGCAACGCAGACGATGATCAACGTCACTCCCCAAACCGCGCCGGAATCGGCCGCAAGGCCGCCGACGATCGTCCCAGCAATGGCCACAATATGCAGCAAAATGGTAAGCAGCAGAACAGCCATACCGTTCTTGCGGCCCGATAAAATTTTTTCTTCCATGAGGTAAGCCTCCTTATGTTTGGTATCATTATGATATCATACAGATAGGCGTTTGTCAATAGTTATTTTGTTTTTAAGGAAAAAGCCGCCCAGCGGGCGGCTTTTTCTTGGATGATCGTTATTTCGGTTTTCGGGTCAGATAGAGCGTAATGGTATCAAGCAGCTCGATGCGGTCACCCGCCTCGCGAATGGCCTGCCGCATCCCATCGAACAAACCGCGGCGATCCTCCTCCCGAAGAGCCAGATGGTCACAGTGGGTGCCGCTCATGGCCACGAATTCATCAGCAGTAAAGCCCCGCCGAGAGGTGAACTTCCGCGTCTCAAAGTCAACAAAGCCATATTCAGGTGCATTGGTGTAGCAAAAGCGCCGTGTATAGGGCTGTATGGGGTGGAAATAGGCCGCATAGGCCGCCTGAATTTTGTCATACAGCGCAGGATTCGGCGTGCGGTAGTCGGCCGAGATCTTCATCATGACCAGCACACCGCCGGGCTTCAGCAGGGACATCACCCGCGGAAAGGCTACCTCCTCGTCGATCCATTGGATAGTCGCCGCCGAATAGATGAGGTCAAACTGCACCCCCGCAAGATCGCAAGTAACAAAGTCATCGCAGATCAGCGAAAAATTCGCCCTGTCTCCAAACTTGCGGCGCATCACCGCCGCCAAATTCTCCCCCAACTCCACGCCAAGGTATTGACAGCCTGTGTCAAGCACCGGCTCAGTCGCCTGGCCTGTGCCGGGGCCGATCTCCAGCACCCGCTTATCCGGTCCCAGCGCGGCATATTCGGCCAGCGCTGCAAACGCCTCCGAACAATACCGCGGCCGCCAGCGGTCAAACTCCTCGGGAATGGTATCAAAAATCAAACGAAATTCCATGCGATCAGCTCCTTTTCGGCAAAATGGGATATCATTTTACCACAAAGTACTGCCGCTGTCAAGCAAAAATTTCGTCCCGCAGATACGCCCCGCTCTCGCGCAGCATGCGCTGCAGGGTGGCCACATCGACACGACGCACCTCGCCGCCCGCGTCAACAGCCAGCGCGGCGGCGGCGCCCGCCGCCTGCCCCGTGATGAAGCAGCACGGCATGACGCGGATCGACGCCTCCATCTGCCGGTCGGTGCCCATGCACCGCCCGGCGGTCAGCACGTTATCGAAGGACACCGGCACCAACGACCGGTAGGGAATGCCGTAGGACTCGCCCTTCTTGTAGCGCAGCTTGATGCGATACTCCTCCTCAAACCGCTTCAACTCGGCTTCATCCGTGCTCATGATGTGGATGTCCACCGGATAGCAGTAGCGGCCGATCTCATCATTGAAGTCGGCGCGGGCAAGGAAGTCATCGACCCCCAGCGTATAGTCACAGCAAATGCGCCGCGACTCGCGCACGCCCAGCATCTCGCCGGTGCCCAGCAGACGGAGATTGGCACAGCCGTCCACATACTCGCGGTAAAACCGCGCATATTCCTCCATCGACTGCCGGCCCCAGATCATCGCGTGGGTCATCGACGCCTCGTCAAGGCAGTCGGTGTCGAAGATGTGGCCGAGGTTGCCGCCGGTGTACCCGTCGGTCTTGAGGAAAAAGCCGGGCAGGTGGCGGTCGGCAAAGGTAAACACGCCGTCGTCGATCGCCTGATACAGCTTGGCCGTCACATTTCCCTTGTCAGCCCGATAGGCCTCCATATCCAGCCCCCCCCACAGCGAGCAGAGCGTCGGCGGCATGACGTCGCCATTCTCATCGCCCAGCGCGAACTCGCCCCCGGCCAGCGCCGTCAGCGTGCCGTCACCGGTGCAGTCGATGTACACCTTCGCCCGGACGGCATACATACCCCGCCGCGAGCTGAGCAGAACATAGTCGATGTGCCCGTCAGTCGCGACAGCGTCAACGACGGAGGTGAAGAACAGCACCTGCACCCCCGCGCCGATGACCACGCGGTCGTAAGCACGCTTCAATTCCTCAGCATCAATGGGCGTCCAGTAGGTCCCGATCGGCTTGTGCTGCGACACCTGCGCGCGGATCTCGCCGCCGATGCCGGCACAGAGCTGCCGCTCGCCGTCGGTGAAGGGGGCAAAAGCCGGAACAAGCCCGGTCGTGCCTACGCCGCCGAAGGCGCCGTTGGTCTCGACGAGCAGCACCTGCCTGCCCGCCCGCGCGGCGGCGACCGCCGCCGTCACGCCCGCCGCGCCGCCGCCGACAACAAGCACGTCGGTCGTGATGCGGGTCTCGATGGATTTGGTGTAGGTGATCTGTTCCATGTCATCCTCCGTGGGGATTTTTTCTGTTATATCGTATTTGTCGGCACAAGTCAAGTCTGGAGGCCAGCAAAGGTCTCGTAAATGGTGTCCAGCGACTTCTGCACGGCCTTGTCGATGGTGCGGAAGTAGGACGCTACCTGCAGACCGTCCGTCGTGTTGCGCACAAACATTTCCGTGATCCGGTTGCCGATGGTCTGGCTGTGCGCATAGGTGATGTCGAGCATGATGCTGCGGTTGATGATGTCGATGACTTCCATGTTCTTCTCGATGCGGGTGTATCTGTATTTCAGCGCATCCTCATAGTAAGCGGGCACGACATCCATGTAGCTGAGCGCGCCGTGGGCGTTGAGCACATCGACCGTCATTTCGGTGTTGTTGGCCGTGGTGGGGATGAAGAACATGCCCGACGCAGTGCCCATCTGCACGCGGTAGTTCTCCTGCGCCTCGTCATACTTGGGCTGGGGCAGCATAACGAAGTCACTCGACATGTCGCGCAGGCCCTCGACCGTCTCGATGGTGCCGCCCAGAATGATCGCACGGTCGTTGGTGAAGACCGGCGTCGTCACCGCGCTCTTGGTGTTGGTGAACCAGTCGCTCTTGTTGTCGAAGAGCACCGCCACCTTGTCGATCGCCGCCAGATAACGCTCGCTGGCCCCGATGAAGGTCAACTTGCCGTCGGCCTCGCGCTTCACCATATCCAGCTGGAGCGCCGTCTGGAAGCCGCGCTGCGGCACGTTCTCGAAGGCATAGCCGTAAAAGTCCTGATCGTCCATGGTGCTGTTGCCGTCGAGGTCGCGGCTGTAGCCGGTGACCATCCCGAGGAAGGCGTCCAGCGTCCACTTGCCCTCGATGACCAGATCGACCGGATCGGCCAGCCCATAGTCGCTGATCAGCTTGGTGTTGGCGTACATGACATAGGTCGTCTTGTACATCGACAGCATCGACGAGCCAGTCAGGCTGTATAGCTTGCCCGCGACCTGAAGGTTGTCGTAGATGTCGGCCGACCACCACGGGTCGTCGAAATTGATCCCGTCGACATTGACCAGATTCTGGAACAGCCCCTCCATCGTCATGGGCATGACGATGGAGATCATGCCGTCGACAAGGTCATACGCGCCATCCTGCGCCATGATGCTGTTGCGGATGAGGCCGGTGTAGTTCTGGCGTGCGCCCCAGTCGCCCGACTCGGCGATGTAGTTGAGGTCGACGCCGTAGGTGCTCTCAATGGTCGCGTCGCGCTCGAACACCGTGTCGTTGACCACCTCACCGGTGACCTCGGCGGCAAATTCGTAGCTGTGCTGGGAGGGGATGAGGATGTTGAACTGCGCGCCGCCGTAGTTGTTTTTCGGCAGCTGCTCGAAGAGGCTGGGCGCCTCGGTCTCGGGGGCGGCGGTGGTGACCTGCCCGGCGGCGGTCGTGTCGGCCGCAGGCGTACCGGCGTCGTCAGAGCAGGCGGCCAGGGCCGGGAGGCACAGCGCAGCCAGCAGCAGGGCGGCAATGGTTTTGTGCATGGTGTGTTTCATGGGGGTATCGTCCTTTCTTCGGATTTTTGGTATCACCAGTATAACACGCCGTACACACGCCGTCAACTTTTTTCACATGGCGCAAAAAGTTTTTTCACGATGTGAAAATCAAGTCTCCATCCCGGCAAAGGTGGTGTAGATAGTATCGAGCTTGGCCTGGATCGCTTTTTCGACAGCGGCAAACTTCGAAGCAACCGGATTCGCACTGACCGTATTGCGGTAAAACAGCATCTGCACTTCATTGCCGATGGTCTGGCTGTGCGCATAGGTTACGTCGAGCATGATGCTGCGGTTGATAATGTCGATGACCTCCATATTCTTTTCCACGCGCGTATATTTGTATTTCAGTGCATCCTCATAATAAGCCGGCACAACATCCATGTAGCTGAGCGCGCCGTGCGCGTTCAGCACATCGACCGTCATCGCAGTATTCTTGACTGTGTTCGGAATGAACAGCATGCCCGAAGCCGTGCCCATCTGGACGCGGTAATTCTCCTGCGCCTCGTCATACTTCGGCTGGGGCAGCATGACAAAATCACTCTCCATGTCACGCAGCTTCTCCACGCTCTCGATGGTCTCATTAAAGATGATGGCACGGTCATTGATAAAGATCGGCGTCGATACAGAATTGTTGCCGACAAACCAGTCACTCTTGTTCCCCCACAGTGCCGCCATCTGATCGACCGCAGCCAGATAACGACTGTTCGCACCGATAAAGGTCAGCTTGCCGTCGGCATCACGCGAGATGACATCCAGCTGAAGCGCCGTCTGGAAACCGCGCTGAGGAACATCCTTGAAGACATAACCATAGAAATCCTGATCGTCCATTTTGCCGTCGTTGTTGAGGTCGCGGCTGTATCCGGTGACCATCTGCAGGAAATTTTCCAGCGTCCATTTCCCCGCAAGAACAAGATCGACCGGGTCGGCCAGCCCATAGTCGGTGATCAGCTTGGTGTTGGCGTACATGACATAGGTCGTCTTGTACATCGACAGCATCGACGAGCCGGTCAAACCGTAAAGCTTGCCCGCGACATTGAGGTTGTCGTACATATCGGCCGACCACCACGGGTCGTCGAAGTTGATGCCGTCCACATCCGCAAGATTCTGGAAAAGCCCCTCCATCGTCATGGGCATCAGGATCGAGATCATGCCGTCGACGAGATCATACGCACCGTCCTGCGCCATGATGCTGTTGCGGATCAAGCCGGTGTAGGTTTCGCGCGTCGACCACTGCCCCGATTCGGCGATGTAGTTGAGATCGACGCCGTAGGTGCTCTCGACGGTCTCGTCGCGCTTGAACAGCGCGTCGTTGACCACCTCACCGGTTGCCTCCTCGGCAAATTCATAGCTGTGCTCGGACGGGAGCAGAATGTTGAACTGCGCGCCGCCGTAGTTGTTTTTCGGCAGCTGTTCAAAGAGCGTCGGCGCCTCGGTCTCAGGCGCGGCGGTCGTCTGCGCGGCAGGGGTGGTGTCGCCCGCCGGCGTCTTATCGCTGTCGCTGCCGCAGGCAGCCAGCGACGTGGTGAGCAGGACGGCCAGCAGCAGGCCGGAAAGCAGGTTGCGTGCAAATGGTTTCATCGTTGGATATCCTTTCTGTTTAATTTTGGGGGCTGCAGGCTCAGTATAGCACACCGCAATTTTGCTGTCAAAAAATTTCACATCACGGCAATTCTCGTTCATATGGTGAAAATCTGCTTGACACACGCCAGATTTTGTGCTACACTACATCCGGGAGGGATGCACATGATCCAAAGCGTACACAAAGCCATGCAAATCCTATCGGTCATCGCCAACGCGCACAACGAACCGGTCACGCTGGGCGAGATCGCGCGGCAGACCGGCTTTCCGGGGCCGACCTGCTCCCACATTCTCGACACCCTGTGCACCGACGGCTACGCCAAGCGCGCCCCCTCGCGGGGCTATCTGCTGGGCCCCGCCCTCTACTGCCTGACCCGCTTCGGCGGCTACGAGGCCGATTTCGTCGCCCTCTGCCACCCGGTCATGCGATGGATGGAGCGCAACAGCAGCGCGACCGTCATCCTGTCGGTCATCGAGGGGGATCAGAAATACAACATCAGCACCCTCGACACCGAGCAGAAGCTCTTCCGCCGGCGCATCCAGATCCGCACCGACGACATCTACCGCACCGCCGCCGGCCGCGTCCTCCTCGCGCATCTGGACGACGATGAGATCTACGCGATCTACCAGAAATACGGCCCGCCGCTCCCCGACCACTGGCCCGAGGTCACCGATTACGAATCGCTCCGTGTCGCCCTTGCGCAGATCCGCGAACAGAAGATCGTCCCCTCGCTTGGCAAAACGTGGACAGGCTTTCCGCTGTACGGCTACGCCAGCCCCCTTATGCGCAGCGGCCGATGCGTCGGCGCCATCGGGCTTGCGTACCGGCTCGACACGGTCAACGCCCAGATCGACGCCAAGACCGAAGCCAGCCTGCAGCGCATCCTGCTGCGCGGCATCAAGGAGATCGAGCGGCGTTTGAGCTACGAGGAATAAGCCGAAAGAGAGCACGCTGAATGCGTGCTCTCTTTCGGCTTTTTACAATTTGTTCACATATTTTGTTCACGTTTTGTTCATATACGTCAGCGCAATCCCGCCATCTTCATGGTAAGTCACCGCGTCGAGGTCGAGACGGAACTCGGCCGCGGCGGCGTAATATTCCTCCTTCGAGGCGAAGATCGGCTTGTAGGCCGCCTTGATGGCACGAGCGCGGGCACCCTCGTTCGAGAGCAGCTTGCCCAGCGCCACCTCGATGCATTCGGCCGTCCGAACGCAGGCGGCATAGGGATCGACGATGCGGTAGTCATCGCCGTGCGCGGTGCCGGCCGAGCCCGATGAATGGGGGTGGATCATCGGCATCAGTGACGAGATATCGCCGGCGTCGGTCGAGCCCGACGAGCGGCGGGTGGTACTGACCACGCTGTCCGGCCCGGCCAGCTCCCGCATTGACTCGGCCATGACCTCGCCCAGCTCATCGCAGTTGTTGAGCGGGAAGTAACCAAGTCGGTCGATCAGCTTGACGCCGGCGCCCATCGCGGCGGCCGAGGCGGCCACCGCGCGGTTGATGGCACGGTTGTAGCGGCGGATGACGTCGATGTCCGCGCCCCGGACATAGGCCTCGGTCACGACCCGCTCGGGGATGGCGTTCACCGCCATGCCGCCCTCGGTGATGATGGGATGGTAGCGCACCTGGCCCTGGTCGGTGAAGGTCTCACGCAGGGCGTTGGCCGCGTTGATGGCGTTGGTCGCGGCGTAGAGGGCGTTGATGCCCTGCTGCGGCGCTCCGCCGGCGTGCGCCGATTTTCCCTGGAAGATAGCCTGTTTGACCACGCAGCCGTTGTTGCCGCGGTTGAGGTGGAGGTACTGCCCTTCCCCAAGGCCGGCGGTATGGATCATCATGGCCATATCGACGCCGTCGAAATAGCCGCGGCGGACAAATTCCATTTTGCCGCCGAAAAATTCGATGATGCCCTGCTCACGCAGGCCCTCGCGGAAGCCCAGCTCGATCAGCTCCTCGGCCGGGACGGCCATGAAGCGAATCTTGCCGCACAGCCCATCCAGCGCGCCGGGATTGCGCATGGCGGCGGCCACGCCGACCAGCGTTGCGCACTGCGCGTTGTGCCCGCAGGCGTGGACTGCACCGGTCACGGGATCGGCGTCGGGGTGGTTGCGGCAGATGAGCGAGTCAAGCTCGCCCATGACGGCGATGGTGGGGCCGGGGCGGCCTGTATCCAGGTCGGCGTAGAAGCCGGTAATGCCGCTCGCCTCGACCGGCGTATAGCCGAGCTCGCGGAAAATGCCCAGCAGATAGGCAGTGGTCTTCACCTCGCGGAAGCCGGTCTCGGGGTTTGCCCAGATGTGGCGCTCTGCGGCGAGGACGAGGTCTTTTTGTTTGTCGGTCAGCATGGTGGTGCTCCTTTCGGTGCGCGTTGTGCAGTTCTGGGTCTATTATACCCAAAATCACCGGCCGCGTCAATCGGTTTCGCAAAAAATGCGGAGAGACGCACAGCATCTCTCCGCACAGCGGTTCTTCTTTCATGGTTCATCTGTCCAAACGAAAGTCAGCTTCTCCCGAACTCGTCAACCGTTCTCCATCTGCCTCTATTCAACCAAGGCGTGATGCCGCTACAGCTTTCGTCCGACTTTGGTGTGCAATCGTAACAGCCAGATCGCGGGTCAATTGGTGTGGCCCATTGGCGTGCCCTCTCTTTGCATTGGCAGCTCGGTGCGTCCCTGTGACGCCCTTTTGCTTTCCGATTACAGTATAGCAGATACGCGTTCGTTTGTCAAGGGGTTCGGTGAAATTGTTTCATCTTTGTGTGTTTGCACGATTTTCTCTTCGATTTTTGTGCATCTGTTACAAATCACCCAATCGCCCGCACGATGGCCTCGCCCATGAACCTCTGCCCCTCCTCATTGGGGTGGATGCCGTCGAAGCAGAAGAGGCGTTCGCTGTTCCACAGCGCCAAAAACTCACCGCGCAGGTCGAGCAGGCGGCAGCCGCAGTCGCGCGCGATGCGCGCGATCAGCGCGGAATAGCGCTCGTGGTAGCGATAGATATGATCCTTGTCGCCCAGCCAGCGGAGGATATTGCTGGCGTCGAGGCCGCCGCGCGAGATGAAGTCGAAGTAGCGCCCGGCCACGATGGGAGGCAGCGTGACCAGCATTGGCTCGATGCCGGCGTCGGCCACAGTGGCGATCATGCCGCGCAGTTTTGTCTCAAAAAGGGGCGCGGGGGTCTTGGGATCGTGCACCGCGTCGGGCGCTTCGCTGACGGCGCGCCAGTCGAAGTCGCAGTCATTGCCGCCATATTCGATGATCGCCATATCGCCGGTGAGTCCGCGTGCAAGGTCGGCGCTCATCATGCGCTCGCCCTCGGACACCGTCGCGCCCATCCGCGAACGATTGACGATCTCGAGCCCCAACCGTTCGCCCGCGATCGCCGCTGCCGTGGTCGGCGACAGCACGTAACGTCCCCGCGCCTCGTCGTAAACCACACCTTTCGCCACCGAGTCCCCCCATACGATCACCTTCTTTGCCATTTTTCGTCGTCTCCTCACTCAATCAATCTGGTTTTCGATACTATTTTATCACGTTTAATAAGTATTGTCAATGGTCGTGGAGAAAAATAAACACAGTTTTCAGAAAATTCACACATCGACAAAAAATAAAAGCAGCCTTGCGGCTGCTTTTATTATTGACCCGAAAGACAGACTTTAATCGGCAATTCGAAGATGGGAAGTCAATTACTTCAGCTCGACAGAAGCGCCAGCCTCTTCCAGCTTCTTCTTGATCTCCTCTGCCTCGTCCTTGGAAGCGCCTTCCTTGACAGGCTTCGGAGCGCCCTCGACGAGTTCCTTTGCGTCCTTCAGGCCGAGACCGGTGATCTCGCGGACAACCTTGATAACGTCGAGCTTCTTTGCGCCAAAGCTTGCGAGGATGACGTCGAACTCGGTCTTCTCCTCAGCAGCAGCAGCGGGAGCAGCGCCGCCAACAGCGACAGCAGCAACGGGAGCAGCGGAAACGCCGAACTCCTCCTCGAGAGCCTTTACGAGGTCGGAGAGCTCAAGAATGGTAAGGGTTTTGATCTGATCAAGGATCGCAGTGGTCTTTTCAGTAGCCATGATAATATCCTCCTGTGTAAATTCAAATTTTGGTCAGGCAGATGCCTGTAATGTGGGTGCAGGGCGGGATTTACGCCTCTGCGGGAGCCTCGGCAGCGTCGCCGCCGTTCTCCTTGTCGATCTTGGCCTGGAGCACATAAGCCAGACCGTAGAGCGAAGACTGAAGGCTTCCGAGCATCTTTGCAATGAGAACTTCCTTGGACGGGATCTCAGCGAGCTCAATGACGGTCTTCTGGTCGACGACGGCGCCGTCGAGGAAGCCGGCCAGGATCTGGAAGGACTCAACCTTCTCCGCGTACTCCTTGAGTACCTTTGCGGGAGCGATCGGATCCTCTGCGCTGATGGCGATAGCGGTCATACCGGACAGGTACTGCTTCATCTCGCCGAAGCCAACCTCGTCGCAGGCGCGGCCGGTCATGGTGTTCTTAACGACCATGTAGTCAACGCCGGCTGCACGGAGAGCAGCACGCATTTTGGTATCATCCTCGACCGTAATGCCCTGGTAGTTGACGAGTACACCGGAAGCGGCGTTCTTCATCTTGTCAGCCAGTTCGGCAACGGCCTTCTGCTTTTGTTCGAGAATAACTTTGCTGGGCATGAATTTCACCTCCCATGTGAAAATAAAAAATCTTTCTTCCGTGGACAAGCCACCGCCGAAGAAAGACGTCAAGACAGAATATTGGTCATGAATCGTCGCCCCTCGGCAGGAAAGCTTGCGCTTTTACCGGAACCTGCTGTCTTAGGATTAACAGTTTAAATTATAGCACATTCGAGACTGGTTGTCAAGAGTTTTTTGAAAGTTTTTCAAACTTTTTTCGTGCTCCCGCACGAGGCGGGGAAAGGACCATCTCAAACGCCGAAGTTCCTTTCCCCGCCGCCTCTATCTCCTTGGCTAAGCCTCCACGCGGCAGACGGTGATCTGCGGCAGCTGGGCGACGACTGCGGCGATGAGGGTGGTGACAATGATCTCGGGGATCATGTACATGCCGTTGTAAACGATCGAGTAGACGACCGACAGCGACGCGCCCGAAAAGGTGCCAAGGATGGCCTCGCCGAAGGCGCCCTGCTCGGAGAAGAACCACTCGGCCCAAGTGCCGAAGAAGATGGCGCCCGAGACGATATGCGCCAGATAGCGCAGCGACAGGGCGACGACACAGCCGAGGCAGAGGGCAGGGGTTTTGCTCAGTTTTTTACGGAAAATGCCGCCGAGGCCGAGGACGGTGTAGGCGATGATGTAGTCGATGAGGATGACGAGCAGGGCATAACCGAGCGCCATGTAGCTGTCGCTGGACGGCAGGAAGAAGCTGGCGACGGTCGAGTGGCCCATCAGCATCTGCAGGACGGCGTAGACGAAGCCGGCGAACAGCCCCCACCGCGTACCGAACATATAGGCGACGATGACGATGGGCAGCATGCTGGCCACGGTAAATCCGCCGCCAAAGGCCTGGTTAAGGAAGGGGATGAACTGGCAGAGCAGCGCCAGCACGCAGGCAACGGCCAGCATCATGGCGGTCAGGATCAGCCGCTGTGTTTTGGTTTTCTTCAAAGAAAACACCTCCGAATGAAAAATCGCACGGGAAATACCCGTGCGGTTCGTATCGAAGGCAACATGCTTCCGTCAAAACTCCCTACGCCGGTATTATCCGAATCAGGTTAAAGGGTTCGGGCGGCGCCCGTCTCAGCCGATTGCTCAGCACCCCTGTTTGTTCTTCACTTCTCGTGCGTGGCTTTAGTATAGCACGCACGCCGGCGTTTGTCAAGGCAAAATCTGCGGTTGTGCAAAAAATGCGTTTACATCCTTGCGGTTTTATGGTATGATAAAGGTATCAATTCCAACCTTTCGGAGGCCATATGTTCAAGACCGAAACTCACCTGCACACATCCGAGGTCAGCGGCTGCGGCAAGCTGACGGCGGCGGAGATGGTCGCGCGTTATCACGCTGCCGGCTATCGGACGATTTTTGTCACCGATCATTTTCAGCAGAAGACCATCAACAAATGGATCGAGGCCCGGGGCGAGATGACCTGGGCGGAGATCATCGCGCACTTCAAGACCGGCTGGGCGGCAGCAAAAGCGGCGGGCGAACCGCTGGGGATGACCGTTCTCCTCTCGGCTGAGCTGCGGCTGAACGAATCGCGTAACCACTATCTGCTCTACGGCGAGCTGGATGATGCCTTTTTCCTCGATCGCCCCGATATGCTCGAGCTGTCCATCGCCGACTTCCACGCCTACGCAGCCTCGCGCGGCGTGATCGTCGTGCAGGCGCACCCGCTGCGCGACGGCAAGAATCTGCCCACGCCGAAGCATGTCGACGGGATGGAGATTTACAATCCCAACCCGCGTCACGTCAACTTTGACGATGCCGTCGAGGCCATTGCGCGTTTCCACGGTCTGCCGATGACCGGTGGTTCGGATGCGCACCGTCCCGAGGATGTCGCCGGCTCGGGGGTGCTGACGGCTGAACCGATCTTGACGCCAGCCGACTATGTCGGCGCCCTCCTCAGCGGCGGGCTCGAGATTATCCGCGCCGAATGAACACGACCGCAATGACGCCGCGCTTTCTCTTCATCGACGGCAGCAACCTGCTCTTCCAGATGTTCTACGGCATGCCGGCGCGCATCACCGGCCCCGGCGGACGGCCGATTCAGGGCACGCTTGGCTTTGTGGGGGCACTGTTGAAGATCATCCGTCTGTGTGCACCGACGCATGTCGCCGCCATCTTCGACGGCGAGCATGAGAACCCGCGTGCGGCGCTCGATCCCGACTACAAGGCTAACCGCCCCGATTACAGCGGCGTCCCCGCCGACGAGCTGCCCTTTTCTCAGCTGCCCGACATCTGCGCCGCACTCGACTGCCTCGGCATCCCGCATGCTGAAACGACCGACTGCGAGACCGACGACGTGCTTGCCGCCTACGCACGCGCTTGCCCCGGCGAGGTCGTCCTCGCCTCCTTCGACAGCGATTACTTCCAGCTCATCACAGACCGCGTCTCGGTGCTGCGTTACCGGGGCGAGAAGACGGTCATCTGCACGCCCGCCACCATCCGTGACAAGTTCGGCATCGAGCCGGGGCAGTACGCCGATTTCAAGGCGCTGGTGGGCGACAATTCCGACAACATCCGGGGAGCGGAGAAGGTTGGTCCCAAGACGGCCGCCGCGCTGCTCGGGCAGTTCGGCACGCTCGAGGGCATTCTCGACCGCGCCGGCGAGATCGCACGCCCTGCGATCCGGGCGAGCATCCTCCGGGATGCTGACCGGCTGCGGCGGAATCTCGCCCTCATCCGCCTTGACATCACTGCAGCGCTGCCCTTCCCGCCCGACGCCCTCGTCTACACCGACCAGGGGCTGACCACCACCGACGTTCTGAGGAGGATCGGCCTGAAATGACCACCATCGACCGCGCCGTTGACTTCATTCTGACCCACGGCGCGCCCAATCTGCGCTATCGCATCCGCCGGGAGGTGCTGGGCACCCCTGCCGACGCCCCCGAGATGCGCGCACTGCAGGAGGTGATCCTGCGTCTGCCCCGGGTAAAGAAGGCCTTCGCCTGCCAGCGGGAGGACGGCTTTTTCGGCCGTGTCCTGCACGGCGTTCCCTTCGATGCCTTTGACTCGACAGTTGATCTGCTCAAACGACATGGCGTCGAATTGACCGACCCGCACCTGACCGCCGCCGGCGAGGCGCTCATCCGCTGGCCGGAGGCCGACTATCCGCGCGATCACTTTTACAAAGCCGGAAATGCTATGGACGAGCACGGGCGCGGCGGTTTCCGCGCAATCATCGCCGACCAACTGGTCGAGCTGGGAGCCGACGAGGCCACACCGCAGGTGCGGGACGAGATTAACCGCGCCCTCGCCGCTTTCGCCGGTTCACTTGCCCACACGAGCATCGACGATTTCTCCCGCCCCGCCGCCTTCCGCGGGCAGCCCTGCCGGTACTACATCAAGGGTGCTCCCTTCCCGGCGGCGAATCACGTCAGCCTGCTCGCGAAGACGCTGCCGTGGCGGACAGCGGCAAATCTCGCCATGGTGCGCCGCGCGTACGCACACTGCCGCGCGCTGATGCGGGGCTATGCCGGCGGTGTGATCTACGTCAACTGCGGCCACTTCGTCGGCCCCTTCAACTATCCGTGGAACGCCGAGCCGCAACCCCTCACCCTGCGCGGCTTCGATGCGCACCCGATCGACTTCGCGTGGTTCATGAAAGGGCTTTCATCGGCCTCGACGACCTATCCAACCTTCGGCGAGGACGATCCATACCTTGCCGAAGCACTGCGCGAATGGCTGGCTGACAACAGCTTTGCTGACCGGCTCACCGACGAGCAGCTGCGCATGTTCAAGCAGTACGCCGCCCTCGAGCCGGCCTGGCGCAGGCGGGAGAGCCTGCTCTGCGACCTGTATTTTCCGCTGGTGATTGGACTGACGCGGGGAGGGGTATACAAATGAAGAAAAAAATGATCGACTTTCTGCTCGCTCAGGCCTCGGCGTCGATCCGCTTGCGGGTGCGGCGGGACATCCTGCGCGATCTCACGCCCGCTGAGGAGACCGCACTGCAGACCGAGATCCTCGGCGAAAAAATCCCCCGCCACATCGCCGATCACCGCCAGCCGAACGGCTGGATCGGCCTCGGCTTCCACGGCTCGAGCAAGCGCGCCGGGCAGTACGACAATCAAGAGACGGCGGTCAAATACATGGGCGAGAAGGGCCTGCGCGGCACGCCCCTGCTCAACGGCGCCATCGACGCCTTCATGTCCACGCCGCTGACCGATCCCATCTACGAGACCGGCGGTCGTCTCTACAGCGAGTTCGAGATCCCCGCCTTTGGGCAGGGCATCATCCGCGCGGCCTGCGTCGCGCGGGCGGGCTACGCCGGCGAGGCCGATATCGCACCGCAGGTGCAGGTCGCACTCGAGTCTTTCCGCCGCGTCACCGAGGTCGACTCGATCCTCGACGTCAGCCGCCCAGGCAAAGCCTGCCGCCTCTTCAACGCCGGCGAGCGCTGGCCCTGCCGCTATCATCTCGAAATTTTCGCCTTCACCAACAGCTGGCGCACGCCCGGCAATATCGCCATGCTGGCCGACGCCTTCACCTGCCTCATGCGCGCCGACCGGCCCGAGATCGCACAAACGCCCGTCGCCTGCTGGGTCGGCCACGCCGTCGGCCCGCTGTGGTACATGAACGAAGGCTGGTCGGTCTCGACGGGTGCGACCAACCTGCCTGCCCCCGACGGCGTGCGGCGGGTCAATTTTGAGAAGGTGGAGTGGCTCTGTCGCTGCGGGCTGTATCCGTATCTGCCTGTGCTGCGGGAGGAGGTCGAGTTCATCACTGCACATATCCGCGACGGGGTGTGCAGTGTGCCATTTTATGAGAACGAGTTCCGCGGTTGGGGGCCGTATGCCGGTCTGCAGCTTGAACCCGACTGGCGCAGGTCGGTGCGGCGGGATTGTGACGTGACGTTCCGGACGCTGACGATCCTGCAAAACGTCGGGGAATGAAAAAAGCACGCCAATGGCGTGCTTTTCGCTTAGTCGGTCTCTTCGGGATCGCCCGGATTCTCGTTGCCGAGGTAGGTGCGGTATGGCTTTCCGGCGGCGTAGTTCATGATCTGCCGGCGCAGGCGGGACGGGTACAGCGGCTGGCGGTTCAGCGTCGCGATGTCGAGCCATTCCAGCCCGATCTGGTTGGTGTCGGCATGGCGATCAGCATCGGGAAGCTCGCCGAGGTAATCGCAGGCAAAAACGAGGTCGACGCGGTGGGTGCGCTCGCCCCGCAAGCCCTCGATGACGAACAGCAGTTCCCCGCAGGCGACGCGGAGGCCGGTTTCCTCCGCGACCTCACGGCAGACGGCATCGGGCAGCAGCTCATCCCCGTCCTGTCCACCGCCGGGCATGATGTAGAACTCGCAGTCTTCGTCGCGCAGACGGAGGGCAAGCATCTTTCCGTCGCGGATGACAAGGGCTTTGGCGGAGTTTCGGATCGGTTTGGGCATGAGATCACCTCACACAAAGAGGTAAAAAGCGCACACCTACGGTGTGCGCTTTTTGTGTGGAGCGGATTACGGGGCTCGAACCCGCCACCTCGACCTTGGCAAGGTCGCGCTCTACCAAATGAGCTAAATCCGCAAAGTGGCGACCCGAAGGGGACTCGAACCCCTGACCTCTAGCGTGACAGGCTAGCGTTCTAACCAACTGAACTACCGGGCCAAATATGGAGCGGATTACGGGGCTCGAACCCGCCACCTCGACCTTGGCAAGGTCGCGCTCTACCAAATGAGCTAAATCCGCATAGGGTTGGGAGAGGATTTATCCTCTCCCATGGAGGCGCCACCCGGAATCGGACCGGGGAATAAAGGTTTTGCAGACCTCTGCCTTACCGCTTGGCTATGGCGCCATGGGGAAGACGAGGACCCAGCAAGCAAATGTTTACTGCGTCCTCGTCGTTGCCGCCCGCTTTGCCATCGACGGGCATGCTTGGAAATTATGGAGCGGATTACGGGGCTCGAACCCGCCACCTCGACCTTGGCAAGGTCGCGCTCTACCAAATGAGCTAAATCCGCAGTGGTGCCTCCGGTCGGAATCGAACCAACGACACGGGGATTTTCAGTCCCCTGCTCTACCAACTGAGCTACAGAGGCAAAATGGCGACCCGAAGGGGACTCGAACCCCTGACCTCTAGCGTGACAGGCTAGCGTTCTAACCAACTGAACTACCGGGCCGAATGGTGGGAACAACAGGGCTCGAACCTGTGACCCTCTGCTTGTAAGGCAGATGCTCTCCCAGCTGAGCTATGCTCCCATCGGCTGTCGCGAGCGATGCACCTCACAACGTCCTATATTCTACCACATCTCTTCGCGTTTGTCAAGTACTTTTTGCAAATTTCTCAAGATTTTTTCCTGATCAATCTGCGCCGCACTGCTCCGCGAACGGGAGAACAGCAATATTATATCAGATCACGCCGCGTTTGTCAAGGGGTTTTGCAATCTTTTTTCACAGATGCCGTGTGAAATTCGACACATGTCCTGCCTGTCCCGATTGGGCATTATGCCCAAAAACGAAACTCTACATTTGTAAAATAAATCACTTGACAATTGTAGAGCAATCTGCTATACTGTTATCAGACACCAAGGCCGCGCGCCGACACATGGAGGTACATCATGAAACAAGCATCCGAAAACTTCATCAAGCTTCCCGAATCTGAGCTGCGCCTGATGCAGGCCGTCTGGGCGCTGCACGCGGCGGGCGAGCCGGACATCACCGCCGCCGCCCTGATGGCGGCAGACGAAGGCCTCGCCCGGCTCAAGCTGACCACTGTGCTGACCCTCATCACCCGCCTGGCAGGCCGCGGGTTCCTCGCCATCGAGAAGCGCGGGCGGGCGAACTGCTACACCCCGCTCGTCTCGGAGGCTGACTATAAGGCCCAAGCCGCCGCCGAGTTCATCGCTTCTGTCTATGAAAGCAGGCCGGGGAATCTGCTCTCGGCACTGGTGAACGGCGGCCTGCTCAGCGACGAGGAGATTGAGGAGCTGCGCGCCGTGCTGGCGCAGGAGGCGAAGGGAGACCGGTCATGAACGGTTTTCTCCTTTCCCTGCTCGCCCTCACGCACGTTCTGACCGTCTGCGGCGGGGCGGCACTGCTCTTTCGCCTGACGCGCGCCGGGCGCTGCGGGCGGCTGATGAGCGCAGTCTGGACGATCGTCCTTCTGCTCGCGCTGATCCCACTGCGGCTGCCCGAGGCGTGGCTGCCGATGTCCCTCTTCGGCGAAACGGGGAGCGACGCGCTGATCGAGCTGTCGCCGACCGTCATCACGGCGCCGCCCGCCGCCGAAGCGAGCGAGGGACAGTTCACGGTGATCGAGCATCCAGCCGAACCCGCACAGCCGGTGCAGATCATCGAGGCCCCCGCCGGACGGTCGGCCATCCCGGTCGGGCCGATCCTCTTCGCCGTGTGGCTCGGCGGCGCGGCGGTGATGCTCATGCTCTCGCTCCGGCGCAGTCGACAGCTGAGCACGACGCTGCGCACCTGCTCCATCCCCTGTGAGGATGACGAAACGCTGGCCGTCTTCGTCGACCTCGCCCACCGCACCGGGCTCCGCCGGCTGCCCGAGCTGCGCGTCCTCGACGCCGGCATCCCCATTCCCCCCTGCACGGCAGGCTTTTTCGCCCCCTGCGTCTACCTGCCGGCAGAGCTGCCAACGGCGCAGGTCAGCCGCGCCGCCATCCTCGCGCATGAGCTCTGCCATATCCGCCGCCGCGACATCTGGCGCAAGCTCTTCGCCCTCGCCGTCTGCTCAGCGCACTGGTTCAATCCCCTCGCGCATGTGATTCTGCCCCGCGTGTACGAGGATCTTGAGCCGGCCTGCGACCGTGATGCACTTCGGCTGCTGGGCGGCGAGCCCGCCCGCATCGGCTACATGCAGACTCTGCTCGAGGTGGCGGCTCAGCTGACCGTGTGGCAGCGCGACACCCTCGTGCTTGGCCTTGGCAGCCAGAAACAACAAATTGAAAGGAGATTTACCAGTATGAAGAAAACCCGTCTGAACAAGCTCTATGCCGCACTCGCCCTGCTGCTCGTCTGCGCGATGGCGCTCGGCGCGGCTGTTATTTTCACCGCCTGCACGCCGATCGAAGCAGCGGCAGATCCGCGCGATGCGCTGACGCCCCTGACCGAGCGGATCGTGCGCTATCAGTACGACCTCGCGCCCGGGGATGAGATCACCCTCGAGATGCTGGAGGGGATCACGTCGCTGAAGCTGTCGGTGGCATCGGTCGATACAAACATTGAGACACTGCTAACGGAAGCGATGGAGCAAGATGGTATCTTAACCCTTGAAATGATGGAACTGCCCGCCGACTCCTCCGATAGCTTGATCGCATCAATGAAAAATTTTGTAGCCGACTGTAACGATGCATCGGCCAGACGCGCCTCACAGCGCATCGAACTCGGCGAGGTACTCGAAGAAAAGACCTTTGTCTCCTTCAATGTTAACTACGCAAATGCCGCAGAGGGCAGCTACGAGGCACTGATCGGCACAAGCGAAACCTTCCGGTTTATACCGAAACATTTCTTTGAGACCACCATTCGCGCACAAATCACCGATGATTGGACGCAAAAAAAGGTTATGGCATACTATACTCTCAAGGATTATGCCGACATGGAGACTGAACGCGCCAAAGCCGAACTACTTGCCATGTTCCCCGGCATTGACAAACATCCTACTTATATTGGCGACCCATTCACTACTACCTGTGACCATCTGACCATCTACTACCACTTCTACGAATATGGCATCCTTGCCCCCCAGCTGCTCGACTCGACCACCATCGACACCGCGCAGTTTGCTGTCTTCCCCAACCTCACGACCCTCGAACTGGTCGGCCTGACCGAAGCAAAATAACCGCATCCCCACCGGGGGAGACCGAAAATCGGTCTCCCCCTCTTGCTTTTGCCGCGAAAAAAGAGTATACTATAGGAAAACCACAAAAAGGAAGTCCCATCATGCGCAACATAAATTGGAAGGAACCCGCCCGCACCGCCGCTCTCGTTCTGGCTGCCGTCCTCGTGCTTTGGGCGCTGTCGGCCATCGCGTCGGTCGGCCGCGCTGAGCGGGTGCCCAACGACGCCTACACCACCGGTCGCGTCGTCGAGATTCTCACCCGCGACGAGGTCTACTACGGCGAGGACAACAGCATGCGCGACCTCACCCTCGCCTTCACCGTCGACCTCGGCGGCGAGACGGTCACCGCCACCCAGACCATCAGCGACGGCGTCATCGCCGGCGACCGCCGCGAGGTAGAGCCGGGCGACCGCATCACCCTGATGAACAACGCCGTGGGCGACACCGCCAACTATGTCTTCACCGGCTACGTCCGCACCGACGCCTTGATCGGGCTCGGTATCGTCTTCGTGCTGGCCATGCTCATCTTCGGCCGGGGCAAGGGGCTGATGGCCATGATTGCCCTCGTGCTGACCTGTGCGGCCGTCTTCGGCTGCTTTATCCCCGCCGTGCTGGCCGGGCGGAACATCTACCTGTGGACCTTCATCATCTGCGCCTACATCACGGTCTTCACCCTGCTGCTGATCGGCGCTGCCGGCCGCAAGAGCCTCGCCGCCATCATCGGCTGCCTTGGCGGCACTGTCGTCGCGGCCATCGTCATGGCCGTGACCGACCTTTTCCTGCACATGACCGGCTTTCTCGACGAAAACACCGCCTTTCTGCTCTACCTCGATACGCCTGCCCCCATCGACCTGCGCGCTCTGCTCTACGCCGCCGTGCTGATCGGTGCCCTCGGGGCTGTCATGGACGTCTCGGTCGACATCTCGTCCTCGCTGCACGAGATCGCCGCCAAGGTTGAGTGCGCCACCTTCGGCTCGCTGCTCCGCTCGGGCATCACCATCGGCCGCGATCTCATCGGCACCATGTCGAACACCCTCATCCTCGCCTACATCGGCAGCTCGATCTCCACCGTCCTGCTGGTCGCCGGCGGCAGCGGGACGTCGCTCTTCTACATTTTAAATCAGGAGCGCATCGTCTTCGAGATCCTGCAGGCGCTGGTGGGCAGCTTCGGCATCCTGTCAGCCCTGCCGCTCACCGCCGCCGTCTCCGCCCTGCTCTTCGGCCACCGCGCCGAGGTGCGCGACGAATACGCCGAGCTGCTCGAGGCGGCAGAAAAGGAGGAAGATCATGCCAACCGTTCTTCGCGTCCGTGACGATCCCGCGCTGTCCGACACCGCCATCGCCTACATCCAGTCCCGCTGGGCCAGTGACGCCAGCCGCCCGGTCTACCGCGACTGCATCACCCACAGCCTCACCACCGCCGCGCCCCTGCCGCGGTGGTATCTGCTCGCCGAAGGGGAGCGCATCCTCGGCTGCGCAGGGCTGATCACCAACGATTTCATCAGCCGCATGGATCTCTGGCCCTGGCTCTGTGCCCTCTACGTCGAGCCGGAGGCACGCGGACATGCCTGGGGCGCGATGCTGATCGAAGCCGCGAAAGCGGACGCCCGCGCCGGCGGGTTTGACGCGCTATACCTCTGCACCGATCATGTGGGCTACTACGAGCACTACGGTTTCGCCTACATCGGCGACGGCTACCACCCCTGGGGCGAAACATCGCGGATATATCGGTGCACCCTCTAAAAGGCTCCCTCCCCGAGGGAGGCTTCGTGCAAGTAAACACGCCTTTGCAAAAAAATCCGCAAAATTTGCCTGAAATTTATCAAATAACCCTTGATAAAATCCGCAATTTATGGTATATTAAAGAGTGGAAAAAATATCTTTTCAGAAAGGAAATTTTCGCCATGTACAACAAGAAAAACATCGAAGACATTGCCGTTGCCGGCAAGCGCGTCCTCGTCCGCTGCGACTTCAACGTCCCGCTCAAGGACGGCAAGATCACCAGTGACAAGCGCATCGTCGAGGCTCTGCCCACCATCAAGTATCTGCTGGGCCAGGGCGCCAAGGTCATCCTCTGCTCCCACATGGGCAAGCCGAAGGGTGAAGTCAACCCCAAGTATTCCCTCGCTCCCGTTGCCGCTCGTCTGACCGAGCTGCTCGGCCAGGAGGTCGCCCTCTGCGCCGACACCATCGGTCCCGACGCCAAGGCTAAGGCAGCTGCTCTGGCTGACGGTCAGGCTATCCTGCTTGAGAACACCCGTTTCGACGCCCGTGAGGAGAAGAACGATCCCGAGTTTGCCAAGGAGCTGGCTTCCCTTGCTGAGATCTTCGTCAACGACGCATTCGGCGCCGCTCACCGCGCACACGGCTCGACCGCAGGCGTTGCACAGCACGGCGGTCTGCCCGCTGTCTGCGGCTACCTGATCCAGAAGGAGATCGGCGTCATGGGCAAGGCTCTGTCCGATCCTGCACGTCCTTTTGTTGCCATCCTCGGCGGCGCAAAGGTCGCTGACAAGCTCAACGTCATCGACAACCTGCTCTCCAAGGTCGACACTCTCATCATCGGCGGCGGTATGGCTTACACCTTCCTCGCAGCCAAGGGCTACAGCATCGGCAAGTCCCTCTTCGACGAGACCAAGCTCGACTACTGCCGCGACATGATGGCCAAGGCTGAGCAGAAGGGCGTCAACCTGCTTCTCCCCGTTGACACCGTCGTTGCCGCATCCTTCCCGGATCCGATCGACGCTGCCATCGCCGTTGAGACCGTCGACGCTGACAAGATCCCCGCAGACAAGATGGGCCTCGACATCGGCGCCAAGACCCGCGAGCTCTTCGCCAACGCAGTCAAGAGCGCCAAGACCGTTGTCTGGAACGGCCCGATGGGCGTGTTCGAGAACCCGACTCTGGCAGAGGGAACCATCGCTGTTGCCCGCGCACTTGCTGAGTCCGACGCCATCACCATCGTCGGCGGCGGTGACTCCGCAGCCGCCTGCGAGCAGCTCGGCTTCGCAGACCGCATCACCCACATCTCCACCGGCGGCGGCGCATCCCTCGAGTTCCTCGAAGGCCGCACCCTGCCCGGCATCGACTGCCTGGAGAATAAGTAAAAGCCCCTGGGGCTTTGCCCCAGACCCCAGTTAAGACCCTTTTTGTAAAAAGGGTCTTAACAATCTCGAAAAACTTCCCAACAAATTTCTTTTTGAAGGAGTATCTTACCCATGAATCCTGCTAAGAGACGCACCGTTATTGCGGGCAACTGGAAGATGAACATGACCCCCATCGAGGCTGCTGCTCTCGTTCGCGAGGTCGCTCCCCTGGTTGCAGGCAAGGACAACTGTGACATCGTATTCTGCGCACCCTACGTTGACATTGCCGCCGCTCAGGCTGCTGCCGAGGGCACCAACATCAAGATCGGCGCCGAGAATGTCCACTTTGCTGAGTCGGGCGCTTACACCGGTGAAATTTCCGCCAAGATGCTGACCGCCTGCGGCGTCGAGTACGTTATCGTCGGCCACAGCGAGCGCCGTCAGTACTTCGGCGAGACCGATGAGACCGTCAACCTCCGCACCAAGGCTGCCATCGCCGCCGGCATGAAGGTCATCCTCTGCCTGGGCGAGGTCAAGGAGCAGCGTCTGGCCGGCATCACCGACGAGGTCGTTGCCATGCAGACCAAGCTCGACCTGGCTGACATCACGGCTGAGCAGCTGAAGCAGATCATCATTGCCTACGAGCCCGTTTGGGCCATCGGCACCGGCCTGACCGCTACCCCCGAGCAGGCTGAGGAGACCTGCGCCGTCATCCGCGCGACCCTCGCCAAGCTCTACGGCGCAGAGGTTGCCGAGACCGTCACCATCCAGTACGGCGGCTCGATGAACGACAAGAACGCAGCTGAGCTGCTGGCTAAGCCCAACGTCGACGGCGGCCTCATTGGCGGCGCGTCGCTCAAGGCTGGCGCATTCGCAGCAATCGTTGACGCTGCACAGTAACGCACGAACCAACATAAAAATGACGCTGTCCGCGGACAGCGTCATTTTTTATTTCACACGCCAGTACACCTCGTGATCGCGTTCCATCAGGCCGAACGCGATCAGCTCGCGGCGCAGGAAGCAATAGTCCTCGTGCCAGCGGGTAAGGATCTCGTTGACCTCGGGCTCGGTGTAGGTGCGGCCGGGCTCAAATTCCTCGGCGAGGCGCGCGCAGATGATCTCGCGCTTCTTGCGCTGGGTCGGGATTGACACCAGCCGCCCGCCGGCGATGAAGCTGTCATACACCTTCTGCCGATAGGCGCTGTCGTCGTCGAGCGCATCATCGACGACGAGGTAGTCGATGATTGGCGCCTCCAGCTGCTCGCGGTTGACCGAGTAGATCATGTAAAACTGCGCCCGCGAGCAGCGCACCAGCCCCGCTTCCTCCAGCTTTTTGAGGTGGTGGCTGATCGTTCCCGGCGTCAGCGACAGCTTCTCGGCCAGCAGCTCGACATAGCTGTCACTGCGGCAGAGCAGGCTCATGATGGCGAACCGCGTCGGGTCGCCGAGGCATTTGAAGATGCTGACCGCGTTGCTCATACGGCTACCTCGCAGGCGACACAGCCGTTCTCACGCCACCAAGCCTGCCACGCGGTGAGGATATCCCCCAGCACGCCGCAGATCACCTGCGCCTCGAAGCGGGCGTTGGCCGACGCACCGTCGGGTGCGTCGAGCACAGCCTTGCGCTTGTCGTAGAAGGTTTCCTTGATAAACCCAAACGCGAAAGCGTAAGTGCGGAAGCTCCCCTGCCCGTCCTCATCCAGCGCGCGGTAGGCCGCCTCGCAGCCGCGAAACCAGGGGAATTCGCGGAAGATGCGGCGCTCGTACATGGCCACGCTTCCACCGCCCCCTACAAAGGCGGTACCGCCCCGAGCGGGCATCTGCGCAAACGCTGCCGCATGTGACGCCATCTGCCGCGCAATGGTCAGAGCCTTGCGCTCGGTCTTCGCCGTGGGATCGAGTGCGGCGATCTGTGCGTCAAATTCGTCCACCCTCACCTGTGCGATCTCGGTGAGGGCATTTGCTGTTTCAAATGTATTCATGGCTTTCGCCTCCTTTCAAGTATTATTATACACATCAAATCACTATTTGTCAAGCAGTTTTTTGATATTTGTCAAATCATTTTCAGCAAAAAAGAAAGCCCTCAGCAGAGGGCTTTCTCTCATTTTACTGTTATCTTGCGCGCTTCTTCATGAAGACGCAGGCTGCGACTGCCATCAGGCCGGCCATTGCGAAGATCATGCCGTTGTCGGCAGTGCTCGGCGTTGCGGCGGGAGCAGTGGTGACAGCGGGTGCTGCGGTCGTGGTCGGTGCGGCGGTCGTGGTCGGTGCGGCCGTCGTAGTGGGCGCTGCGGTGGTTTCAGCGGCAGCGAAGTTGATCTCGGCGGTACGCATGATGCGGTCGCCCAGGCTGAGGTAGTTGGCCTCAACGGTGTAGATACGGTTGCCGGCGACGACTGCGTACGGATAGTAGGAGTTCATCTCGCCGCTGGCGTCCTTAATGGTCGAAACGATCTTCAGGGTAGCCTTGTCGATGACATAGACCTCAGTCTTGCCCTTGGTGTTGTTGGTGCAGATAAGGTAATCCTTGTAGATGTCGACACCGTACATGCCGTCGATCTGGTTCGACTGCGTGACAGTCTTGCCATCAGCGGTGAGCTGCATCAGGTATACCTTCTTGTCGGACTTGGTAGCAGCGAGGTAGATCACACCCTGGTCATCAACGGCCAGATAGTTGCCCTCGGTGATGTCCAGCTTGGTCAGATCCATATAGCCCTTGTTGTCGCCGAACGCGGTGTTGAGCGTGGGGTTATTGACATCAGTGACATCGTAGCAGTAGATGCGGTCGGTGTCATAGTTGACAACGAAGTAGAGATAGTAGCGGTCGCCGATCTTGGACACATAGGTGCCGTTGACACCGACCTTGCCGTCGATCTCGATCTTCTCAGAGTGGACTTCCTTCATGGTCTCCAGCTCGATGATGGCAAAATAAACCGCACCCTTGTTTGCGTTGTTGGCGATACCGCCGTAAACGTAGCCGCGGTCATCAATGGCAACACCCTTGACATAGGAGATCAGGCCGTCCTCTTCCTTGTGCTGGTAGCTGGCAACATTGACGTTCTTCTCAACGTCGATCTTCTCGAGCGTCGACTGGCCCTTCGGGTTCAGCACGCCGCCGAGGATGTACTTGCCGTCTTCGGTCACATCAAAGCCGCGCATGTGCATGGCGCCCAGGTCACCGGTAGCAAACAGATGATGCTCCTCCAGAGCGAGACCTTGCCAGACCGAGTCCATCGAACCGGCGCTGACCGGCAGAGCCGTCATCGCGATCAGCAGGACGGCGCAAAGCAGTACAGAAAGTTTCTTCATAAAAGTCTTCCTTCCCTTCATTTTTTCCGCAGCGGCCGCATATATGCTCGACAGCCGATTCGCGGTTACACCATCAATTGTAACCATCTCCCGCAAAAAAGTCAAGGGCTTCCGGCGTACATTATTTATTTTTTAAGCAATCACATCAGATTTTTTAACGTTTTTACCCGTCTTTCATAAAAAAGAAGAGGAGCCCGTAAAGGCTCCTCTTGGCAAAACGATCAATACTTCGCGTCCGAATTGACCGCCTCATCGCGGGTGATGCGATCGGCATCGGCGATGATCTTGTCCGCCATCGAGCAAAGGATGTAGAACTGGCCCTCGCCGTTGATGGTCAGGTACGAGCGGCGCTCGGTATAGGGGTAGAATTTGTATTCCAGCGTCGTCGACTCGGTGACGATGGTCAGGGTCAGCTGGCAGTTTTCCGGGGTAGCCAGCTTCGCCATCTCGTCCTCGGTCATGGGCATGTCGCCCTCAATGGAGGCCGTCAGCAGGGTCTTGTAGAACTGGCGGAAGTTGGGCACATCAGGCTTGCGGCCGTTGGACTTCTGCGTAACGACCAGCTCCTGACCCTTGCCCTCGAGCAGATAGGTCTCGCTGAAGCTGGGGGACTCGACGCGGATCTCCTTAACATAGTCGATGTTGCGCTGGAAGATGGGCGCATCGACCCAGTCGATGAAGCTCCAGGTCAGGAAATCCCAGTCAGAGCCGGCGACCTCGATGATCTGATTGAACAGCGCCGAGGCCACATAATAGTTGCCCGATGCGTTGCGTTCGCTGATGAGCAGCATGTTTTCGATCGTACCCAGGTCGGGGTCGGGATACTCATAATAGATCGAGTAGGCGGGGTTGTCGAGGCCGTACTGGGCAGCCGCCTCGTCGGTGATGCCCAGCTTGACACAGCGGACAGGCGTCGACGAGTAGAAGGTCTGCAGCACCGTGTCATAGCCGGTGGAGGAGACGTTGTACCCCTCGGGCTCGAGCATGCGGTAGACCTGGTTGCTGTACTCACCCGCGCGCTCCTCCTCGGAGTTGTAGCCGATGGCGATGCGCACCTCCTCGCCCTGCATGAGGACGAAGTTATCGACCATGAAGTAGCTGTTCATGCTCATCGGCCAGCAAGCCATGGGGGTGACCATGTCCTCGATGGGGGCGAGGATGGTCTTGGCAAGGTCAGTGTTGAGGACATAGACCTCATTGCGGCCGGCATACTTGGCGTAGTAGCCGCCCTCGGTGACCAGCGGGTAGCCGATGTAGACGGTGTGCTCGACGCCGGACGTCGTGGTCAGCTTGTACCATGACGGCTCCCAGACGGTGCCGTCCTCCTGCGTGAGCTTGACCAGGCCGTACTCCTCCATCGAGATGGGGTTGTCGACCTTGGCCATCGACAGGGTGTAGCCCGACGAGACAACGAGGGAAGACATCAGCTCCTGGTCATAGGAGATCCCCTCGAAGCCCTTGATCTGGAAGTTGTCGTCGGCGTCGCGGTAGAAAGTGTAGGTGCCGTAGCTGTTGTGCACCTCGATGGAACGGATATTCGCCTTTTCGGTGTGCTCGAACATCAGGATGCGGTCGTTGAAGCCGACCACCTCACCCGGCGCGTCGGTCTCGCGCGGCTCGGTCGTCTCCTCCGGCTCGACCCGGTCAACGATCGGCTTGACCACCACAAAGTAGCCGGCGATCAGCACCGCGAAGAGCACCGCGAGAACGATAATGATGATTTTCTGCTTTTTGATCATGCTTGTCAGCCTTTCTTGCTTGCCTGCAAGCACTTACGCATACTTGCGGCGGATGATGACGTACAGACCGACACCAAAGGCGATCACAGCGGGGACAACGGTCAGGACGACGGTATAGGTGTTTGCATCGGCGGTGGTCAGGCCCTCAATCTCGACCTGTGCAAAAGGCTTGCGTTTGATATCGGAGGGAACCTTCTCCTTACCGACCGAGCGGAAGGTCGCATACAGCAGCTCGCCGTTGCCGTAGGTGTTGGACTGCAGCAGATTTGCCGTTGCATACTCGGTGGAGGGGCAGACCACAACATAAGACTGGAAGGTCTCGTTGTTGATGACCTGGGTCTCCGAGGTGATGGTCATCAGGTTATAGGGTTCGATCTCAGTGGCCGAGCTGACCGCCTTACCGTTGGCGTAAGCCTGTGCGGTGGGGGCGGAGGTGAAGATGCTCGAGATCTCACGCGAAACGCCGTTGGAGTAGTAAGCACCAGCCGAGCTGTAGCCGTCGGCAAGGGTGATGTGACCGGTGTTGTCGAAGATGGTCTTAGGCGGAACAGCGCGAGTCTCGCGCAGCTCCTGATGGATAGAGGCACCAAGCGTCTCACCGGTGGTGTAGGTACCGATGATGGCGTAGCCGTCGGTCGCCACCGAGTTCTCGGTGTCACGAACCAGCTCGCGGTTGACCACGACGCCCCACTCCTCGAGGTACTCCTCAAAGTTGGGCATAGCGGGCGTGTCGGGATTCATGAAGACCATCATCGAGTTGTTGCCGTCGAGGAACTTGTCGATCTTCTCGATCTCGGAGACATCGGAGACGCCGTCCTTGACCTGGAAGTCGGTCTGCGGGTTGTAGACGACCAGCAGGCGGCAGTCCTCGGGGATCTCTTCCTTGGTCAGATCGATCCACTGCATGGTATAGCCGGCGTCACCGATCATCTGGAGCAGCTCATAGTCGTAGAAGCCCTCACCGTGGGTGTTGGTGATGCAGGCGATGGGAGAATCGGCCTGGGTGACCGAAAGAATGGTCGAGACGAACTTGCGCTCGCCGCTGTAGGCCCAGGGCTCGGTCGACTCGGTGTCGGAGAAGGTATAGAAGGCCTGCACGCTCAGCACACGGAACTCGGTGCCGCTCTCGACGATGACCGAGTAGGTCTTGATCGAGGAGCCTGCCATGGTGTACTTCTGCACAGCCGAGCGGTTGTTGATGATGTTGATGGTCTCAACCGAGATGTTGGGCATGCGCTCCTCGAACTGCAGCGCGGTGTTGTAGACAATGCGCTGCATCTCTGTCCCCTCAAGGGTATCGGGGTCGGAGCAGAAGATGATCTTGACGTCCTTGTCGACATCCTCAAGGGCAGCCCAGGTGGCGTCAGAGACGGTGTACAGCTCCTCGCTGGTCATGTCGATATACCACATGAACTTCTGCGCGAGGGCCGTGAAAATGACGTTGAAGATAATAACAGCGGCGATGAAGAAGCAGGTCAGCACCACCGAAACGCTGCCGTAACGGAACTTACGGGAGTGCATAAACGAACGGTTCATATTCAGTTACACTCCTTTCATCAACCCCAGCGGCGCTTTTCGTAAACGCGGATGGTGAGAAAAACAAAGACGGCGGAAATGGATAAGTAATAGACCAGCGCATTGAAGTCAAAGATGCCGTAGCCGAAGTTGGCGAAGCGGTCGAGGACCGAGAACCAGCTGATGATGAAGCGAACGACATAGTTGTCAATGATGCTGTTGAGGGCACCGACAAGGATCATGGCCAGGATGATCGCCATAGTCGAGACAGCGGCGACCAGCTGATTTTCGGTCAGGGCCGAAATGAAGACACCCACCGAGATGAAGGCCATGCCGATGAGCAGGACACCAACAAGGTTGCCGACAATGATGGCCGTGTTGGGACCGAGCTTCGAGGTGATCTCGGCGTATTCGTCGGCGGCACGGGCTTCGTCAGCCAGCTTATAGAGAGGATAGAAATTGATGCAGGAAACGAGCACAGTACCGGCGAACATGGTGAAGGCCGCGAGGAACTTTGCCATGACCATACCGGTGATTGTGACGGGAGCAGTGAGCAGCAATTGCTCGGTGCGCAGCTTGCGCTCCTCGGAGAAGAGCTTCATGGTGAGCAGCGGGATCAGCACCACCAGGGCACAGATCATGATGGTGAAGTAGAGTGAGACTTCGTAGCTCTGCATCTGCAGCGTGGTGAAGCAGCAGACGAAAGCCGAGATGGCCAGAAACACCGCGATGTAGACATAGCCGATCGCGTTGATGAAATAGGAGCGCATCTCTTTTTTGTAGATCGCAAACATTTCGTTTTTTCCTTTCCTTTTCGTTTAGGCTTCAGTGTCGGGCTTGTCCTCTTCGGTGCGGGACTGCTTTTCGGCAGTCGACTGCATGACCGACTGGGCGACCTTCTTCTCGACGCTGACGCGGCCGCGGGTCTTCTTCTTCTCCTCGCTGGTGTCGACGATGGTGATGAAGATGTCCTCGAGGCTCATGCCGAGGGCTTCGAGACCGATCATCGGCCAATTCTTCTCGGCCAGGGTGTAGAAGAGGTTCTTGCGGATATCAACGCCGACCTCGCTCTCGATCATGTAGGTATAGGCGTCGCCGTCGCGCTCGGCCAGGGCCTCGGCGTAGACGATGCCGGGCTTAGACTTGAGCATGGCGAGCACCTCGCGCTGCGGGCCGGCGATCTTGACGTTGAAGCGGCGCTTGCTCTCAACGGCGCGGGTGATGTTCTCGGTCAGCTCGTCCGCGACGATCTTACCCTTGTTGATGATAACAATGCGATCGCAGACGGCCTGCACCTCCTGCAGGATGTGGGTCGAGAGGATAACGGTATGGTCGCGGCCAAGGTTGCGGATGAGGTTGCGGATCTCGATGATCTGCTTGGGGTCAAGGCCGACGGTCGGCTCGTCAAAGATGATGACCTTCGGGTTGCCGATCAGGGCCTGCGCGATGCCGACGCGCTGGCGGTAACCCTTGGAGAGGTTGCGGATGACGCGCTTGCGCACATCGGTGATCTTGACAACCTCGCAGATCTCGGCGAGGTGCTTCTCGCGGTTGAGGGTGCAGTTCTTGAGGTCATAGCCGAAGTTCAGGTACTCGTCGACAGTCATGTCGAGGTAGAGGGGGGGCTGCTCGGGCAGGAAGCCGATGAGCTTCTTGGCCTCCAGCGGGTTCTCGAGGACATCGAGGCCGCCGACGGTGACCGTGCCGGACGTGGCCGACAGATACCCGGTGAGGATATTCATGGTCGTGGACTTGCCCGCGCCGTTCGGCCCGAGGAACCCGACAATCTCGCCCTCACCGACCGAGAAGCTGATGTCGTCCACGGCATAATTTGCACCGTAACGCTTGATCAGGTGGTCGATTTTAATCATAATCGCAATCCTTTCTGAATTGAATCAAAGTAATAAATCGGGAAACTTCGGCGTCTGATGATGGTAGCTGTGGCCAATGGCCAGAGCGCTCCGACTCGCGCGGGAGCGCGAAAACCGTCAGCAAACGCATTGATGCGTATTGTACATTGTACCACAAAATCTTGAATAATCCGTGAACATCTGCCGCCATTATACCGTACAAAGGTGACGGATGTGTGATTTTTTTGTGTGATTATGCGCAATCTTGGATGATGGGCGCATCATTTCCGATGGGTTTGATGACCTGCCGGTAGGTTTGCACGAAAAAGATGATACAGCAGACCAGCGACGCGAGCTCGGCGATGGGAAAGGCGAACCAGACGGCGTCGAGAATGCCTGTCCGGGCAAGGAGCCACGCGACAGGGAGCAGGACGACCAGCTGGCGGGCGATGGAGACGGTCATCGACAAAAATCCGCGGCCGAGGGCCTGAAGGGTGGACGTAATGGTGATGCTGAAGGCCGCGATGGGGAAATGGATCGAGATGATCCGCAGAGCGGGGATGCCGATGCCAAGCATGTTTTCGCTGGCGTTGAACATGAGCAGCAGCTGGCCGGGGATGATCTGCATCAGAAGGACGCCCAAGAGCATAAACCCAAGCGCAATGTAAGCGGCGTAGCGGATGACAGCGATCATGCGGCTGCGATTGCGTGCGCCGTAGTTGTAGCTGAGGATGGGCACCATGCTGTTCGAGACACCGAAGTTGGGCATAAAAATGAAGGACTGGAGCTTGAAGTAAGCGCCGAAAACGGTGGCGGCGGTCTCGGTGAAGCCGATGAGGATCTTGTTCATGCAGAAGGTCATGACCGAGCCGATGGAGGCCATGACGATCGACGGGAAGCCGATGGAGTAGATCCGCTTGATGGTGGCCAGCCGCGGGCGGAAGCGGCGGAAGTCGAGCCTGATCTCGCGATTGAAGCGGGCATTGAGCCAGATACCGGCGATGGCGGCGATAATCTGGCCGATGACGGTGGCGATGGCTGCGCCGGCGACGCCCATATCAAAGGTGAAGATGAAGAGGGGGTCAAGGATGATATTCAGCACCGCGCCGATGCCCTGGGTGTACATACTCAGCACCGTGCGGCCGGTGGCCTGCATCAGCTTTTCGAAGATGAGTTGGACAAAGAGTCCGAAGGAGAAGACGGTGACGATGAACATGTAATCGGTGCCGCCCTCGACGATCTCGGCGACGTCGGTCTGAACGGTAAAGAACACGCGCGAGCCGAACAGGCCGAGGATGAGAAACAGGACATAGCTGAGCGCGGCGAGGAAGCAGCCGTGCTCGGCAAGGCGGTTGGCCTCCTTCTGATTTTTCTCGCCCAGCGCGCGGGAGAGCAGCGCGCTGACACCAACGCCAGTGCCGGTGCCGACGGCGATCATCAGGTTCTGGATGGGGAAAGCGAGGGAGACAGCGGTTAGCGCGTTCTCGCTGATGCGGGAGACGTAGATGCTGTCGACGATGTTGTAGAGCGCCTGAACGAGCATCGACACGATCATGGGCAGCGCCATGGTGACGAGCAGGCGGAAAACAGGCTGTGTACCCATCTTGTTTTCGGTTTGGTTCATGAAACACCTCGGAAATGCAATTTTGCCGAACAAGCGGCAGACAGTTTAGTATATCATATTTCCCGACGATATGCAACAGCAAAAAGAAGGAATTCCGCAAGTTTTTGCGGAATTCCTTCTTCAATTAATAAAATCATCTTTTTTCCACACCCCGCGCGCTTCGCGCTCCAACTGTCGTTTGCGCTCAGCCTCTTCCTCGGCATAGCGCGCAGCCGCCATTTTGCGGATCGACCATGCACCCGCAATGCATGCCGCGCCAAGCCCAAGCATCAGGACAAGCACCGCAAGAAGGATCTTGGCGAGATCGGGAAGGCAGAAGATGAGAAACACCTCCGGTACAGCAGCGACCACATAGGTCAGCCCGCGGTAACGATAGAGAACGACCCGCTCAGCGTATGGAATATCCGCATCGCTTGTGTGGAGCATTTCCCGCCCGCTGTCAGCAAAGCGCAGGTCAGTGAGGCTGAAGTACAGGATAAATACCACGGCTGCCAGCGGAACAACAGAGGCTACACTGATATGCAGGATCGCACCGCTGGTCGCGGGGATGAGCGCAGCCAGCCCGACGGCAAGGACGGCAGAAACGATGATGCTGATCTTCTTCATCCCTCACCCCTCCCCACTCTGATCGTGCGACGGATAGCAGACGCTCTTTTTGCCGCAGTGCAGACAGCGCAGGGCAATGTCATCGCCCACATGGAAAGCTAAGAAAGCCTTCCACCACCTTGACCGGAAGGTCTTCCCGCACGCCGGGCAGACATAGCGGGTCGAGGACAGCACCCGCGCGGAGCAGGCCACGCAAACGGCGCCGATGAGCAGGCCGAGCAGGGGCTCGAGCAATATATCCATGATGCACCTCCGTGTCAGATCTCGTAATATCCCATCCACAAGCCGTCGATTATGCCGCGGTGAAAAACGAACCGGATCTTCAGCCCCAGCCGCGTATAGCGGACATACTGCTCCACCACGCGCGGGGATTCCGCGTCGTGCGCAAGCCGGTCATAGGCGACGAACTCGCCCAGCGGCTCCAGCGTGTCGGCGCGCACCACTGTGTAGGCGTCGCGCGGCATGTAGGCGGTCAGCTTCGGCCCGAGATGGCGGTACAGCGCCTCGGTGTCGCCCTCGACCACGGAGCGGGCACGGCGGGCGGCGATCTCGTCGTTCTGCGGCGACGGCACGTCAGGGGTGCGCACGTCCTGCGCGTAAAGGTCGTCCCCCGCCTCGAGGACGGCCAGTGCGTCGGTCAGCAGCTGAATCTCGCGGCGTCTGGTCTCGATGGAGGCAATGATCTCGGCTCGTCTTGCCAGCACAGCCTGGCGAAGATCGCCGTCCCGATGCTGCAGTGCGGCAATCGCCTTGACCGGGAGACCGAGGGCGCGCAGGGCCAGAACGCGGCGGATCTGCTCGAGCTGGGCGTCGGTGTATTGCCGGCGGGCGGAATCGGTTTTGGTGCTGGTGATGAGGCCCTTTTCCTCATAAAAGCGCAGGGTGCGCGAGGTCGTGCCGAGAAGCCCGCAGACCTCGTGGATGTCGTGCATGGTGTTCACCTCGAGGATATTATACCACTTGACGTTACGTCAATGTCAAGGGCTTCTGCGAAATTTTTCCGCGCGCCCTTACACTAGAAGCTCACCCGCCGCATGCGGTCGATCACCGCCCGCAGCTCGTATTTGCGCGGCAGATCAAGGAACCGCGCACAGGTGGTGAAGTAGCTCGTCCAGACGCAGTCGAGCCCCTCTTCGGCAATGCGGGCGTACAGGGCATCAATGGCGGCGTCGAGGTCGACGACCCGATCTCGGTTGGCCAGCATCAGGGCGCGGAGCATGAAACCGATGGCATCAAGCTGACGCGGGGTGACGATGTCGTGCAGGCCGCGAACATCGACCCGCTCGTCGCCGATGAAGACGAAGCCCATGTCCGACACGGTCAGCCTCTCACTGCCGCTTCCGGCGGGGTAGGAGGTGAAGCCCTCGCCGTGCAGACGGCGGGCTTGCGCCCAGTCGGCGGGTGCGGGGCAGTCGGGCACGGCGGCGGTGCAGATTTCCCGCGCACGGTCGGTGACGTCGTGGATGCGATAATCCTCCATGAGGTAGATGCGGTCGGCGACGGCGAGGTACTCGCCGCTGCCGCCGATGACGAGGACGGTGGAAATGCCCCGCCCGCTGAGCTCCAGCACCCGGTCGGTGAAGGGGGTGATCGGTTCGCGCTCGATCAGGGCCTTCATCATGCGGTCGCGGATCATGAAGTTGGTGGCACTGCGGTCCTCGTCGATGAGCAGCAGCCGCGCACCGCCGTCGACCGCCTCCATGATGTTCGCCGCCTGAGAAGTCGAGCCGGAGGCGTGATCGGTGGAAAAGTGCGCCGTATCCCCGCCCGGCAGCCACTTGATGAAGGGCGAAATGTTGACATTTTTGACACTGCGCCCGTCCTCGGCTGAAATGGTGACGGCACTCTCGTCGGTGATGCACAGCTCGCGGCCGTCCCCTGCCGCGTGGTCGTAGATGCCGGCCGAGATGGCGTCGAGCAGGGTCGATTTGCCCGAATAGCCGCCGCCCGTGATAACCGTCACGCCCCGGTGGATACCCATCCCGCGCAGGCCGCAGACCTCGATCTCGTCACCCGGCGTCGATTCGAAGGGGATCGCACTCTCCATCGGCATGTCGGTGCCCTTGGCGCGGGGGAGGATGCTGCCATTGGCGAGGAAGGCGCAGTAATCGCTTGTCTTCAGCCACGCGCGGATGGCCGCCTGCCGCTCAGCCAGCGCCAGCGCGCGCCCGAGCGCCGCGCCGTCGAACTGCGCGATGAACAGCTCCACCGCCTCAGGCAGGTCGCGGCAGAGCATCTGAATGGCCCGCCGCAGCTTGCGGTGAGGCAGCTGCACCTGCATCCGGATGCAGAGGCACATCTGCGGCGGCCGTTCGACGCCGTCGTCAAGGAGGTAGACGGTCGCCCCTGCGCCGTTTTCGTAATCCTTCTGCGGGCAGAGGGCGAAGTAAGCCGTATTGCGCACAAGCACCTCGCCGCCCGGGCGGCAGAGGTAGTATTTGCCGTTCTCGCTGTCGGGGCGGGAGCGGTTGTACAGCGCCTCGTTGAGGGTATCGATATAGGGAGAGAAGGCGCGCAGACAGTGGTCAGCGGCGGCCGCGGTGCATGCTTCAGGCAGGACGCCCAGCGCGTCAGCGGGGATCTGCCAGGTCAGCGTCGGCTTATCCTGCGCCAACTTGTTCGTCGTCGAGACGGTAACCGAAAGGTCATCGTACCAGTAGGTGGGGTCGTATTGCTCCTCGGCGAAGTCGCCGGGGTTGCCGTAGGTGTGCGGCGGAATGATGATCTTCCCTTCGTACATCGCTTTGTAAGTGGTCGTGTTGTTCTCAAGTCCCAGCAAATAGTGTTTGAGTCGCTTCATCGGCATTCCTCCATTCGGTTGGTTCAGGAAAAGTTCGGCGGGGATGCGGACGGTCACCGTCGGGCAGCCCTGCGCCAGCTTATGCGAGCGTTCGAAGTGATAGGCGATATCCGCATCCGCCCAGTAGGTCGGCTCATACGCGCCCCACGGCTCGCCATGCGGCGGGTGGATGGAGATTGCGCCCTCGTAGAGTGCGGTGTAGGTCTGGGTGGTCGGCTCCATACCGAGCAGAAAGTGTTTGAGTCGTTTCAGAAGCATTCCTCCAGTCGTATTGATGTTGCAGGTTTCGTTTTGCGCATAAAAAATCCCCCCTCTCGCGTCCGAGAAGGGGGATCAAACCAACAAAAAACGCACCCTCTCGGATGCGTAACGTCGCGGATCAACAGGCATAGGGCGGGGATCAGAGCGTACCCCCACGGCGATCGGTCGGACATCCGAATATGAACATGAGTTTCATGTCGATCGCCTCCTTTGGCTGAAGATTCTGGGGATAGGATAGCATAAATTTGCACATTTGTCAAGAGATTTGCACAAAATATTTTACCTGCACGCAACAGTTGTTTGCGAAGGCTTGACATGCAGTCATATGATGTGATACAATAAAAACAGACAACATTTGGAGGTGCCTATGGCCGTCTATCTCACCATCGCCGCCGTCGCGGCACTGATCTTCGCCTATCCCCACATCCGCATCTTTGTCAAGCGCATCTCGCTCGCCCTCCGCCTGCGCCGTTTCTGCCGCAAGCATGGCGTGACAATGACCCCATCGAACCCGCTGTGGTTCCTCGCATCGAAGCGCAGCACCCACCCCGCGCTCTTCCTTGAAACAGCCACGCACGCCTGGGCGATTGCCCTCTTCTCAGTCCCCAAGCGGGCCAGCACCCTCATCCTCAGCGACAACGGCACCTATCAGATCGAGACCTATCTGACGCTCATCAACGTCCTGACCGTCACCTACCACTTCCACAACCGTCCCCGCCCCTTAGCCGAGGTCAACTACTACACCGGAGCCCCCGACCGCGTGTGGGTGAAGCACTTCACCCCCGTCACGCTGGTCAATCCCGGCTGTCTCGGCATGAAGGCCAACCTGCACGGCCGCGCAGAGCTCCTCGGCAACGGCGACACCTTCGGCGGCGCCGTCTGGTGCTCCTTCGACCGCCTGCGGAGCATGATCGAATTTGCACTCGACCGCGAAGCCGGTCGGGTAGAATAGGAGGCCCCAATGTCCCCTTCCCTGCTCTGGCTCGACGAGATCGCCGCCCATCCCGCCGTCGAGCGGCATGTCTTCGTCGACTGCGGCCTCGCCGCCGTGCTGCCCGGCGCGGCGGTCGATGTGCTGTCCCATCTCTGCACGCACGACGAGATCATCATGCGGCAGGCCGTTTTCGCGCACCTGCGCGACGCGGCGGCCGCGCCCCGCTTCGCGGCCCTCTCCGACGCCCTCGACCGCCTCTCGGCGGCGCATCATGCCTGGGTCAACGCAGCGACAGCCGCCGAACGGCTGTTCCTGCGCGCGGCACTGCTGCGCCGATATACCGAGGTCTATCCGCTGATGCTCGCCCTCACGCGGGATGGCCTGCTGACGGCGTCACACACGGCCTTCTGGCCGGCGCGCGAGGATGAATTTGCGGCACTCACCGCCGCGCTGGAGGGGATCACGGCAAGCCTCGCCGTTCTGTCAACATCCACCCTCACCTGGAGCGAGAAGGACGGCGCCGCCCTGATGGCGCCGTCCGACACCGAGCGCGCTATCTCCGTCCGTGCCGCCGCCTGCGCGGCGGCACTCGGGATCGAGCTGCCCGCTGAAAAGCCCTCGCCCATGCGGCTGGACGCGCCTTTCTCGGACGCGATCCTCGCCCTGCATGCCGACACGGCGGCATCGCTCGAGGCGGCCCTTGCCGCTTTTGATACCCTGCCCATTCTTGACCTGCTCACCTGCCGCGATGAGCTCTATTTCTGTGCCTCGATCAGCGCCCTGCTCGACCGCGCCGCCGCGCGCGGCTTCGCCGTGACGATGCCGACTGTTGCCGACGCGCCCACCTTCGACGCCGACGCCCTCTGTGACCTCACCCTCCTCGCGACCGACGCGCAGATCATCCCCAACGACGCGCGCTTCGCCCCGGGAAAACGCTTCTTCTTCCTCACCGGCGCGAACGGGGGCGGCAAAACGACCTATCTGCGCACCGTCGTCGGCAATCTGCTCCTTTTCCTCGGCGGCTGTCCCATCGTCGCCGCGCGGGCGTCGATTTATCCGTGGCGCGCCGTCGCCACCCACTTCCCGGCTGACGAGCAGTTCTCGGGCACCGGCCGCTTTGTCGACGAGCAGAACCGCTCTGCCGCCCTGCGCGCCGAAGCCGACCGCGTGGGCGGGCGGGACTGCTTCTTCTGCTTCAACGAGACCTTCTCGGGCACCGACCGCCAGAAGGGCCTGACCCACACCGTCGAGCTCGCGCAGGCGCTGGCCGGCGCAGGCGTTGCCGGGCTGTTCGTCACCCACTTCCACGAGGTCAGCGAGGCCGGCCTGCCCATGCTCTGCACCGTCGTCGACCGCGACGACGAAAACCGCCGCACCTACAAGATCGTCGAACAGTCGGGCATCGGCTCGTCCTACGCCCGCGATGTCCTGCGCAAGTACCGCCTCGACGCGGCGTCCCTCGCCGCGCGGCTGGCTGAGAAGGAGGGCGCGCGATGACCCACAGCTTGCTCTACGCCCCCGGGCGCGTCCCCGAAGCCGCACCCCGCGCCGATGAATCGATCCTCACCGCCCTCTCGCTCGACCGGGCGCTCACTATCATCCTCCCCGACGTGGGCGAACGCCGCTATGTCTCAGCCCTCCTCGCCGCCCCCCTCTCCGATGCAGGCGACATCACCTACCGCCAGGCCGTCATGCGCAATTTCCTCGATCATCCCGCCATGCTGCCCGCGTGGCAGACGCTCTTCGGGCGGTTGCTCGAGCTGCGCCGCGCTTACGAAGAAGACCGCCGCCAGCGCATCAGCGCGACGGCACGGGCGCGGGAGGCCGCCCTCTTCGGTGAGGCGAAGTCGCGGTTGCAGATGGCCGCGCTGACGCTGAAGCGGCTCCTGCTCCTCATCGGCGAGATGCACGAGCGGCTGTCGGGCTATCCCGTCTCGGCCGAGGGACTGCGCACCGTCACCGCCCGCCTCGCCGACCTTGCCCGCGCCGAGGCGACAGCCGAGCTGATCGAGCGCTGCGGCATGCTGACCGACCTCAGCTCGTTTGCCAGCTACCGCTTCGCCCTCGCCATCGACGCCGACGGGCGCATCACCGGGCGCACCTACCTCGACCGCGCCGATAAGCCTACGCAGGCGGCAGAGCCGCCCCGCCGCCGCTTCTTCGCCCCTCGCAAAACCGAGGAAACCGCACCGCGCAAGGTCACGATCGACGCCGCCTTCCCCGCCCTGCGCCGCCAGCTGATCGGGCAGGGGCTGACCGAGGCCGCCCTCACCCTCGAGCGCATCTGCTCGGCCCTCTTCGCCGAGCTCTGCCCTCTGGCCCGGGAGCTGATCTTCTACGCCGCCGGCGTCCGCTTCGCCGCCTGCTTTGCCGAGCGCGGCCTGCCCACCGCTCTGCCCGTCATCGCCGATGACGGCACGATCAGCGGCACCGGCCTGTACGATCCGTTTCTTGCCGCCACCATGCTGGGCGGCGGCGCGATCATCCCGAACGACTTCACCATGCCCGGCGACACCCCCGGCGTGCTCGTCACCGGCGCAAACAACAGCGGCAAGACCGTCTTCCTGCGCTCGGTCGGCAGCGCGATCCTGCTGGGGCAGGCCGGCTTCCCGGTCTGCGCGGCGTCCACCGTGATCACGCCGGTGCGGACAGTGACAAGCGTCTTCGCCGCCGCCGAGAAGGCCGACGGCGTGGGCAGCGAAGCCGGCCGCTTCGAGGAAGAGGTGCGCCTGCTCAGCGACGCCGTCGACCGCGCCGCGCCGGGCGAGCTAATCCTGCTCAACGAGCCCTTCCAAACCACCGCCTACGGCGAGGGCGCGGAGGGACTGGCGGCCATCCTGCGCTATCTGCAGGCGCGCGGCACGCGCTGGGTGCTGGTGACGCACCTCGACGCGCTCCCGCCACTGGTGGGCGGCGCACTGCGGATGGTGAGCCGGGAGGATCATCGAGTGGTGGCGATATGAACGCAATTCCGCGCTTCCGCGCGGGGAGGGGGAAAGGACCATCTCAGACGCCGAATGTTCCCAGACTTGGCTTCGCCAAGTCACGAAGTCGGCCTTGCCGACTTCTGTTTCCCCCTCTTGCCGCCTCCGGCGGCAATTCACGCCCTATCTCCTTGGCTGGGCGCGCCAGCCCATAGCAAAATCAGCCCCGAAACATACGTTTCGGGGCAATTTCAGTATGTGACGCTGGAACTTCGGCGTAGCCAAGAAAGGTGGGTGTCCAGCGGGAGGGCGAAAAAGTCTGCACAGCAGAATGGTTATGGTGAAACCCTAAAATACATGCCATTGCATACATCAAAGCGTTTCTTTTATTCTTCATACAGCGGCTTCGGCTGATCCACAAGTCCGAGCAGATAATCGACGGACAGATTGTAGTGCTTGGCCAAAATGATATATTTATCCACCCCCATCATCTGCTTACCGGTCTCCCACTTGCTGATCTGCTGGGAGGTGGTTTTCAGCAGGACAGCGACATCCTCCTGAGAAAGATAATGGGCTTTTCTTGCGCGCTGTAAATAATTCGGGTACGTCTTTTCGGGAGAGCTCACACAGCTGTCCTCCTTTGATGGAATTTTTCAATTTTTTTACGAATATTGAAAAAGGACTTGACAACCACCTCATAAGGTGATATAATGCAAATACAAAATATCACCTTATAGGATGCGATTTATGGAAATCATTTACTTCTTCTTGAGATTTATTTTTCTGCATCGAATGCATCTGGCAAAAGCGAATCATAAGCGTATAAAGGCCGCGATCCTCTGCCAAAGACGGCCTTCAACACACACATTGGATAGTGTTTGACACGCAGGAATTTACAATTTGTTCACACATTCCAGATCGGGTTGCCGATGGCGATGCGCAGGTCGCGCGACACATCAAACACCTCGGCACGATAGAATGCCGCATCCTCGGTGTCGAAGGCGATATAGTTCGGCTCCTCACAGCTGATGGGCTGGCTGTGGACGACGCCCTTGTCGGTGAGGATGTCCACGCGGTATTCGTGGTCGGTGATCTTCACCGTGCGGTGGAAGTCGCTGACACCCAGCACCAGGCGCTGGCCGGCGAGGGCACAGCGGCCGCCCATGCGGGTATCGCCGACGCACATGCGCATGCCGACCGGGCCGCAGGTGAAGTCGCCCACGCGGAGGTGGGGCAGGTAGGCTGCGTCGGCGTGGGCTTCGGCGTAGAGGGTGGTCAGCGCGGTGTCCTCGCAGCACTTGTGGCCGTCGCCGCCGGCGCAGGCCCAGACGCGCTTGCCCGCGGCGAGGAGGTCGGTCCAGAGGATGTAGTTTTTCTCGGTGTGGCGGCTGGTGATGCTGCGGTAGAAGACCTCGAGGCCTGTCTCGTCGCGGAACCAGTATTCCAGCGGGTCGTCGGCCTGCATCTGCTGCTTGGGGTGGGGGTGGACGAAGAAGCCGCCGCGGGCACGGACGGCGTCGATGAGTTCGCCGAAGCGGGCGCGGGTGAAGTGGGGGTAGTTGAAGTGCCCCTCGGGGCCGCCGGTGAAGCCGTACTCGGGGAAGGCGGCGAGGAGATCTTCGAGCGGCTCGGGGCTGTCGAAGATCATGTTATAGTGGACGGACTTATCGGTGGCGTTGCTGTCGTCGATGATAGTGCCGGGCTCGGTGCCGCAGATGAAGAGGCCGTCCTGCCACTCGGGAAGGTACATGTGGCGCACCTGCTTATGGTCGAGGATGGCGGCGAAGTCCATTTTGAGGGCTTCGAGGGCGCCCGTCCAGTGGGCGAGGGTGCGCTTGCCGTCGCTGGTGCCGCCGGTGTCGGCGTGGTCGTGGAGCTCGCCGTGGAAGGGCTGGCGGCCGGCGTAGAGGGTATCGAGATGAAGGATGTCTTGTTCGGTAGCGGGCATGGTGTGGCCTCCTTTGGTGTGTTGACACCATTATAGCCGATGGCGGGCGGATTTGCAAGGGGTTTGGGGATTTTTTCGCGCTTCTGCGCGAAAGAGGGCGGGGAGGAACCATCTCAGACGCCGAAGTTTCCTCCCCGCCCTCTTCCCGCCTGTCGGCGGGAATTCACCCACCCCACCTCCTTGGCTGGGCGTTGCCACCCCTCCAGCCAAGGAGAGTGGGTGTCCAGAGGGCGGGAAACTTCGGCGTTTGAGATGGTTCCCGCCCTCTGGTCGCGCGGGAGCGCGAAAAAAATTTATTTTTAGCTATTTTCATAAAGAGGTTTCGGCTCATCGACAAGACCAGTCAGATAATCCAATGACAAATTGTAATATTTCGCTAATATAATATATTTATCAATTCCCATCTTCTGCGCACCTCTTTCCCATTTAGCAACTTGCTGTCTCGATGTATGCAAAAGATTTGCTATATCCGTCTGCGCAAGATCATGATCTTCTCTTATCTCTTTTAACCGATTCAATTCCATTCTTACTTCCTCCTATCCTTATCGTAAATATTATACCATGAACTTTAAAAGATGCACTTGACATGTGCCTTAAAACATGCTATAATATTTTCCAAAGTGCCTTATAAGATGCTCAAATTGCAGCTAATATGAAAAAAATGTTAGAAAACACAGGTTATTTCCACACAAAATATAGTCATCTGATAAGGTGCATTTCACCACTACCCTTTAATATTTTTGTTATCCTTATTAAAGGTCAATTGATTTTCAAAATCCAAGGAGGAACACATGAAAAAGACACTTTACGACCTATGGTATTCATACATCTGCCAAGCCGGCGATCAGGTGAATGACGAGCAAAGCGCCCTGCTGGACGATGTCGTCCGATACGGCGAGGCGCTGCGCGGGGAGCTGAGTGCGGCACAGGAGGAGACCTTTCTGCATTACGAGGATGCCGTCATTGCCCTCAACGCCGTCGTTGAGCGCGAGGCCTTCTTCAAGGGGATCCGATTCACCGCGTCCTTTCTGCTCGAAGCCCTCTACTGCGGCTGACAGAAAAGGTTCCCGCTCTCGCGGAAACCTTTTCTGCGCTAACCACTTCATTCAGGAAAGCTTTTTGCGGATTCTTAGGGGCCCTTTTCTTGGAAAAGACCACAAGGTCTTCAATCGTGCAGCCCGCGCTCCTTGAGGTAGTTGATGGCCCATGCCGGGTCGTTCGCCGTGAACAGCACCGCGCCGTTCTCGATTGCGCCAGCATAGGACGACTCCGACTCCTTGGAGTAGTACACCCACGGCTCGACGCCGCACTTGCGCGCGAAGTCGAACCACTTCTTGTCCACCACCGGCTGCGCGCTCGTGCCGAACAGGCAGATGCAGTAGGCGTAGTCCCACGCGAACCGCTTCTGATCCTTGCCCATCAGCTCGAGCGGGTAATAGCCGTGGATGCGGATACGGTGGTCGTACTTTTGGTCGATGTACTCGTTCAGCTCGCCGCTCCAGGTGTTGATGACCGAGCGGTCGGTGATGCCGTATTCGTCCATCATGGCGATGGCTTTATCTGCCGAGCGGAAGGCGAAGTCGCCCGTGTCGGCGGGGTAGTCCTTGAACTCGACGTTGAAGAGCATGTTCGGGTAGTCGCGGAAGAACTCAAGGAACTCACGGAAGGTCGGCACCTGCTCGCCGGCGAACTCCGCGCCCTTCCACGAGCCGGCGTCCAGCGTCTTCATCTCGGCCAGGGTCTTGGTACAGATCAGCCCGCGCCCGTTGGTCGTGCGGTCGACCTTGTGGTCGTGCATAAGGATGATCTCGCCGTCGGCCGTCATATGCAGGTCGATCTCGACCATGTCGATGGGCAGCTCGACCGCCGAACGGAAAGCCGCCATCGTGTTCTCGGGGAAGTAGCGCGAGTTGCCGCGGTGCGCGGCGACCGCGATCTTGTTGCGGTAGGCTAAGGGTTTCATGATGTGTGTCCTTTCTGCGTTTTGATTTGGGGAAGATAGTATGTGCGAGTGTGTCAGGGAAGAAACAAATGCGGGGCTCCACCTCATCCGCCCCCTACGGGGCCACCTTCCCCTCAAGGGGAAGGCTTACTTTGGTTCGCGGTTGCTTTGAGCCTTCCCCTCAAGGGGAAGGTGGCTTGGCCGCCCTGCGGCCAAGCCGGATGAGGTGTCCCACACTGATGTAGATTCACAGGCAAACCGCCTCGACGCGCATCCCGCCGTCCACCGCCAGCGTGATGAGCGTCCCGCCCACCTGCTCGGGCTGGTAGTAGGTGCAGCGCCCGGTCTTGACGCCCCAGACCAGCTTCACGCCGCGGTGGTCGATGCAGGCGCTGTTGTTGTGCTGGTGCCCGACGAACATGCCCGCCGTCCCCAGCCGGCGCGCTGTCTCAAAGAAGGCATTGTCGGGGTCAAGGCGGTCGCTGAAGTGCTCGATCACGCGGCCGTAATCGCCCGGCGCGTTAGCCAGCATCGGCACGCCCTTTTCGTAGCCGTACTTCTCGCGGCAGGCGACGGCAAAGGCATGGATGGGGATGTGGTAGAAGGCCAGCGATGGCACAGGTCTGCCCGCTGCCGCGTGGACGGCCTCCAGCGTCTGCGCATACCACGCAACCTGATCGGGATAGATCCCCTCAGCCTGCATGATGCAGTCAATGTCGCGGTTGTTCTCGCGGATGCCCTCCTCGGGTGCCCACGGGTTTCCCACCGGGTGACAGCCGTTCGAGTCGAGCAGCATCAGCACCCAGGCAGGGACGCCATCCCGGGTCAGGGTGATGCTGTAGTTGCAGTTGCCGGTGACCGTTCCCCTGGCAAAGCGACAGTGCTTCGCCCCCAGAAACTGCGCGATCTGCCAGCGCACGCCCATATCGCTCTCGTTGTCGTGGTTGCCGAAGACGGGCGCCCACGGGATGCCGAAGGAGTCCATCAGCTCGACCAGCTCCAACTGAAGCCGGCCGGTGTCGTCGAACTCGCCGTAGACGTTGTCGCCAGTCAGTACGATCACATCCGGCCGCGTCTGCGCGACCAGCTCGCGGACATAGCGGTAGGTGCGGGTCTCCATCTCGGGCTCGCCGTCCTTGAAGTAGGCGCCCTTGATCTGCCGGTCGCGGGTCGGGTTGCGGGTGGCGGTCAGGTCGATGGTCTGCATGTCGGTCAGCTGCAGGATGCGGATAGGCTCGCGGGCCGGGAAATCAAGCGTAAAATCGGTCATGGCGCGCCTCAGCGATAAATCAGCCGCTGTGCGTCTGCGTCGAGGACAGCCTCACGGCCGATGGGCAGGATGGCACTGTGCTCGCCGTGGCCGAAGTCGTCGCAGTAGACGACGGGGATATTGTGCCGCTCGCCGATGCGGCCGAGCATGCCGAGCAGAACGTCATTGCGGGTGTCGGCGTAATTGCCGAAGACCAGACCCCGGACGCAGGGCCAGAGCCGGCTCTGCTGCATGTGGGAGAGGAACATGCTCACCAGCCGCACACTGCCGAACTTCTCGTGATCCTCGATGAAGAGCAGATAGTCGCGGTCGAGCGGCAGGGGATACTGCGGACTGCCCTGGAGCAGGGCGAAGTTCCAGTTGTAGCCGCCGATCAGTGTGCCCTTGCCGACGCCGCCGTGGAGGGTATACCACTTGCTGGCGTGCACCAGCTCAGCCGCGTCACGGCGGACGAGATGGGAGAGAAACATCTCCCGGGCGTAGTCGGTGGGTGTCACCATATGGCGCGGCGCCATGCCGTAGTAGGGGCAGACTCCGGTATGTGCGTAGATGGCGTTGAGGATCGACGTGCCGTCGCTGTAACTGAGGAAGATCTTCGGGTCGCGCGCGATGGCGGCGTAGTCGATGGACGAAAGCAGGTCGATGCTCCCCTCGCCGCCGCCGAAAAAGATCATGCGCACCGTGGGATCGTTGACCATGGCGTTGAAGTCGGCGATGCGGTCAGCCTCGGTCGAGGCGTAGCCGTATGTGCCGTGGAAGAGGTTGGGCGCCAGCTTGACGCGGAAGCCGAGCGCTTCAATGCCAGCGATCATGGGCGCGTAGCCCTCCGGCGAAGCAATGTGGCTGGGAGAGACAAGGGCGATGGTGTCGCCTGGCTTGAGTGCGGGTGCGATCATGTGTGGGTACCTCCAAGTACAATTGAAAATCATGCGTTTTTGCACAGCAAAATCACCCCTGTAGGGGCGGCCCTGCGTGGCCGACCGCCGCGAAGCGATTACAGATCCGTTCATCTGCTCCAATGCATCGGAAGCGAGCGGCCACATAGGGCCGCCCCTACAGTAAAGCTGTTTGATTTCTACGTGATTTTCTGACATTATTTATACAATATCTCTGTCAATTTCTCGTACGCCTCGGCGAACCGGCTGTTCGGCTTGTTGTGGAAGAGGCCGCGCTCGAGGTAGTGGACGTTTCCTTTCTGCACCGCGCGCAGGGCCTGCCAGACCGGATTGCCGCCGACGCTGGCCTCGACCTGCGCGGCCGCCTGCTCCACGCTGCCGTGGCAGAGGATCAGGATCACGTCCGGGTCGGCGGCGTAGATCTGCTCGAGGTTCACCTCGACCCGCTCACCGCCCACGTCGCCGATGACATTGCGGGCACCGACCAGCGTCAGCATCTCGCCCAGCACCGTCGATGACGTGTCGGCCTGCAGACTCTCACTGCCCGCGAAGAGGGCGAGTACCGACGGCGCATCGCCGACCGGGACAGCCGCCAGCGTCGCCATCACTTCATCCAGCGCCGCCAGTGCGACCGATTCCCACAGCTCGGGATGGCCGGTCAGGTGGCAGAAAACCTTGAACCACTTCAGATAGTCGGCAAAATCGTTGTATTCGACTGCGATCACCGGGATCCCCGCCGCCGAGGCGGCGGGGGCGACGGTCGCGTAGCCGTTCATGGCGGTCGAGACGATGATGAGGTCGGGCGAGGCGGCAATCATGGCCTCGAGGTTCCAGTTTTTGGCCGCCGCCGAAGTTGAGAGCACTTCTATCCCATCGTCGAGCGTGATGTCCCGCCCGATCACCTCGGTATAAAGCTCACGCGCCGACGTGCTGCCGATGCAGCCGCTCACCACGCCGCCCGCCTCGTACCACAGCGTGGTCAGGCTGGCGTAGAGGATGGCGGTCGAGGCAGGTGCTTTCGCGATCTCGACCCGTTCGCGGCCGGAGGTATCGGTGAAGATGACCGCGGTGTCGGTGACAGTCACTGCGTCCGCCCCGGCGAGGAAACCGGCGCGAAGATCGTCCGAGGGGGTGTCGCCGGTCGGCAGCGCGGCACAGCCGACAAGGCAGAGAAGGACGAAAATCAGGCAAAAGATACGGTTTTTCATCGAATTTCCTCGTTTCGGATGGGGATGAAGTAGGGGCAGCCGTTGGTCTCGTCGCGGTGCACCTCGGCGGTGATGCCGAAAACCTCGCGCAGCATGGCGGGAGTCAGCACGGCATCGGGTGTGCTGTCGGCGACAATATCCCCGTCACGCATGGCGCAGAGCCGGTCTGCAAAGCGGGCGGCGAGGTTGAGGTCGTGGAGCACCATCAGCACCGTCATGCCCAGCTCGTCCCGCAGGGCGCGCACCAGCTCCAGTACCTCGAGCTGATAGCCCACGTCGAGGTAGGTCGTCGGCTCGTCGAGCAGCAGCAGCTCGGGCTGCTGGCAGAGCGCCATCGCGATCCAGGCGCGCTGCCGCTCGCCGCCCGAAAGGGTGGCGAGGGAGCGGTCGGCCAGCGCCGTCAAGCCGGTGCGGGCGAGAGCGTCGTCGACGACAGCGCGGTCGCGGGCCGCGTCCCGCCCGTGGGGGGAGCGGCCGTAGCCGACCAGCGTGCGCACCGGCAGGTCGCCGGGCGCGGTGTGGAACTGGCCGAGATAAGCGATCTTCTGCGCCGCCCTGCGCGGGGAGAGGGCGCGGAGCGGCCTGTCGCGGTAGATGACCTCGCCCGAAATCGGCCGAAGCAGACGGGGTACGGTCTTGAGCAGGGTCGATTTGCCGCAGCCGTTGGGGCCGACGAGGGCGGTGATCTCTCCCTGCGCCAACTCGAGCGTCAGGCCGCGCAGGATCGGCCTGCCCCGGCCGTAGGCGACGGTGAGGCGGTCGAAACCGAAGTACATCAGCCCTCACCTCCCGTCTCGCGGTTGCGCAGCAGCCAGAGGAAGAAGGGCGCGCCGAGCAGCGACAGGATCACGCCGGCCGGGATCTCGCCGGGCGGCAGGATGACACGCCCGACTGTGTCACAGACGGTGACCAGCGCGCACCCGAGGCAGGCCGACGCCGGCATCAGCCAGCGATAGTCCGAGCCGACCAGCAGGCGCGCGATGTGCGGCACGATCAGCCCGACGAAACTGATGAGCCCCGCTACAGCGATCGACGCGCCGGCCAGGATCGAGGCCACCGCGATAAGCAGGAAGCGGAAGGCCTCACTACGCAGACCGAGCGCCCGGGCGGGCTCGTCGCCCAACATGAGCAGGTTGAGCCCGGTCGGCAGGAAGATGCAGATCACGCCGCCGACAAGGGCATAGGGGGCAATGAGGCCCACGCTGGGCCAGACGCAGCCGTTGAACCCGCCGACAAGGAAGCCGGAGGCATTGCCGAGGCTGCCGGCGAAGAGCAGCTTGATCATGTCATTGCAGGCCCCGCAGAGGGCCGAAACGGCCATGCCCGAGAGGATCATCTTGACCGGGCTGGCACCGCGTCGGTAGGCGAGGGCGTAGATGAGCATGGTGGCCGCAAAGGCGCCGAGGATAGCACCAAGCGGCAGGAGCGCGGCATACTGCGGGCAGACCACGAGGGTGAGGTAGCCGACCAGGCTCGCGCCGCCGGTGACGCCGATGGTGGAGGGGGAGGCCATGTGGTTGCGCATCACGCCCTGCAGGATGCATCCCGAGAGCGAGAGGCAGATCCCGACCAGTGCACAGCAGAGCACGCGGGGCAGGCGCAGCTCCCAGACCAGCAGGCGCGCCGTCGAGCCGTCATCGACGAACAGCGCACGGATCACCTCGGCGGGGGTGACGGGAACAGTGCCGATGCCGACGCAGATGAGGATCGACAGCACGCCGAGCAGGGCCAGCACGACAACACAGGCCGCGCGGCCGCCGTTTTGGGCAAACATCATCCTCACCTCCCTAAATCTCTGCGTACATGATACCACAAATCGCTGCCAAACGCAAGAGATTTGCCGCCATCGGGAGAAAAAAGCTGTGCAGCCTTGACAGAACGTGGAAAATCAGGTATAATAATAGTTCAGAGATCACCAACCGAGGAGGGCGCCGCATGAACCAGCAGAACCAGCCGCAAAACCGATCGAACGCGCCCTACACGGGGCCGCGCCGGCCGCCGCAGGGCGGCCAGCAGCAAAACCGCCGCCCATCTGCGCAGAGCGGCTATCCCCCCCGCGCCGATGGCCGTCAGGGTTTTAGCCAGCCCCAGACCGTCAACCGCCCGCCACGCCCCTACGGCGAGCCTCCCTCGTCCCATCGTCCCCCCCTCACCCCGGACGGCCGCGTCCGGGTGGCGGGAACACAGCAGAGCCGCCCGGTTCGCATGCAGGTGCAGTGCAGCGCGGCGCCCCGGCGGCGCAAAAAGCGCCGTTGGCCGCTCGTCCTCACCGCCGTGCTGGCGCTGCTGGCCGTGATGGGGGGCATCATCACCGGCGTCATCCTCTATCGCCGCGAGCAAGAGGCACAGGCGCTGGCCAGCGCGGTGCAGAATGGGGTCAAGCCCTCGCCCGACGAGCTGGTCGGGCCGACCACTGCCGCGCCGGTCACAACATCGCCTCCCGAGACAGAGCCGCCCGGCCCTGCTGCCGTGATGGCCGTCTCCAACAGCGCCACCCTGCCCGCAGGCAGCAAGGTCGAGTCGACCAACGCCATCGTCATCGACGTCGCCGACGGCACCGCCGTCGCTGAGCGCCTGCCCGATCAGCGCATCTATCCCGCCTCGATGACCAAGGTCATGACGCTCATTGTCGCCTACGAGGAGATCGAGTCCTTCGAGCAGACCTTCACCTTCACCGCCGACCTCATCAATCCCCTTGTCACCGCCAACGCCTCCCGTGCCGGCTTCATGGCGGGCGAGACGGTGCCGGTCATCGACCTCTTCTACGCCGCCGCGCTTCCGTCGGGGGCCGACGCCACCACGGCGCTGGCTGAGATCGTCGCGGGCAGCGAAGCCGCCTTCGCCGAGCGCATGAACCAGAAGGCCGCCGAAATGGGCCTCACCGGGACGCATTTCACCAACGCCAGCGGCCTCCACGACGATAATCACTATAGCACCGTCCGCGAGATCGCCGCGATCTTCGCCTACGCCATGCAGATCGAGCCCCTGCGCGAGATCATGTCGTCCTACCAGTACACCACCGCCGCCACGCCGCAGAACCCCGAGGGACTGCTGCTCACCTCCACCCTCTTCGCCTACCTGGCGGGGGACGAGCTGCCCGGCATGAAGATCCTCGCCGGCAAAACGGGATACACCATCGAGGCCAAGCGCTGCCTGGTGAGCATGGGCATCCGTGACGACGGCCGCGAGTACATCGCCGTAGTCGCCGGAGGCGAAAACAAGTGGATCCCCATCACCGACAGCGTCGAGCTGTACGCCATGTGTCTGCCCGCCGTGCCGGTCGATGCTGTGGCCGAGACGACGGGGACGTAACCCAAAAAGACTGCCGCTATCTTTCGATCGCGGCAGTCTTTTTCTCAGCCTTGCAGCATCACCAGAATATCGCGGAAGGCGCTCGTCTCCCGCACGCTTGCATAGAATTCATCCTCGGTCTCGAGGTCGCGCAGCAGCGAGCAGCACGCCGCGAAATTCCCCTCGTACTGGCGGTCATACGGGTGAGCACGGAACAGCAGTGCCTCCGACTCCACCACCTGCGGCAGCGCGTCGTGACGGACGGCGCAGTCGGCAGCCTGACGGAGATAAGCAAGGCCATCGTCCGTGCGTCCCTCAAGCAGCGACACCTCAGCCATGCCCTGATAGTTGCGCATCTTGCGCGTCAGCTTGAAGGCGAGGTCGTCGGTCTCATAGATGGCATCGTAGACGGCGTTGCTCTTCTGGTACAGTGCGATCTTCTCGTCGGGCGTGTAGCTGTCTCCGATTTTGCGGATCGAGAACCAGAACTCGTAGGCCAGCTTGAGGATGATGTCATCCTGCACATGGGTGAGCAGCTTGTCGCCGCAGAGAAAATTGCGGAGTACATCCTCGCGCGTGTCGTAGTAGCCCGATAGCTGCTCGGCGGCGGCGATGGCCTTTTCCTTGTCGCCGGCGTTGAAGAGGGCGTAGCAGCGGTTGCGCTCGGTCCAATGGCGCAGGGTGCTGTCGGTGCAGTTTTCGAGCACATAGTCGCAGATTTCGACAGCGCGCTTCGGCGCGGTGTGCTGGAGCGCATACGCCTGCCAGGTCAGCAGCTTGAAGTTGTTGGGATAGCGCGCTAGCCCTTCCTCGACCAGCGGTGTGATCTCCTCGAAGCGGTAGTGGCAGTCGGCCACGGAACATTTTGCAATGATGACCTCCACCTCTTCCTCTTCCTTCAGCATGTTGACGCCAAGCAGAGCGTCGACCGTGATGTGGAAGAACCCGGCAATGCGGGGCAGGAGGGTGATGTCGGGCATGCACTCGCCGCGCTCCCACTTCGAGACGGTCTGGAAGGACACGCCCAGCCGCTCGGCCAGCTGCTCCTGCGAGAGCGACATGTCGCGGCGGTGCTTGCGGATGTTGGCGGGTAATTGCAGGTTCATACAGAATACCTCTCAAACTTGTGTGATCAACCGGTTGTGTCTCAAGTATACCACAGAATATCCGCCGCCGCAAGAACGCATTAAGCGAGAAAAATTCGCCTGATCGGCGAATTTTTCTGGTATACTGTTATTGCAAATCAAGGATCTCCCCGCTGTGCGGGACGATCACCCGCGTCTCGGGACTGAGCGCATGGATCGCGTCAGCGACCATGTGCGCGTGCTCGTCCCGCCACATGGAATCGTCGGCGCGCCCGTTCTCGTAGAGATGGGTCAGCAGGATATTTTTCGGGCAGAGACGCAGCATGAAACGGGCAAAGACGTCGCACGGTGCCGACAGATCCCCGCTCAGCGCGTTCTTGTCGCCCAGCCAGACATTGGCAAAGCAGTAGTCTGCCGGCGGCAGATCAGGCAGGCCCTTGAGGGCAAAATCGCGCGTGTCGACCGGCAAGACCAGCGACGGCGCCGCCTCGGCCGAGATATGATAGCCATACTCGGGCACTCCCTTCCCGCTGACGGGGCGAAAGTGCCGGCCGGGAAAGGGCAGGATGGTCAGCGGGCCGACTCGGAGCCGCTCGCCTGCCCGGGCGATCAGCATCTTCTCGGGTGAAATGCCCCATTCGGTGGCTTTTTCGGTGAGAAAATCGGGGATCACCCAGCGCATCCCCGTCCCGGCCAGCTGCCGGACGGTGCGCTCCTCAAAGTGGTCGCCGTGGCCGTGGCTGATAAGCATCAGCTCCGCGTCGCCCAACAGCGCTGCGGCCTGTGCCGGAGTCTCCGCCAGCGCATAGGCCTGCCGAAAGGCAAGATCCATCGCCCAGCGGAAGCCGTTTGTGTTGAACAGATAGGACGCCGACTGCACCAGTGCAAAGCGCGTGCCCCGCTCGCTGCCGTCGAAGACGGTCAGCGCGCGGCGAAAGCGGGCGTCGAAGTGCAGACGGAGGTCTTCATGCAGCTGCTCGCGGTAGGTCATTGCAGCTCATCCATGAAGTAGGCGCGGGTGTTGGCGTGCTTGCCGGCGGCGTCGCGGACGCCGATGCGGAAGTAGCCGTCGTCGGGATCAAGCTTGAAGGCAGCCTCGGTGACGAGGGGCGCGCCGTTCTCCGCCAGCGCGCAGGCCTTGCGGCGGCCGGCGGTGGTCATGAAGATGCCGACCGCCTCGGAGGTCTTGATGTGGACGACGCCATCCTCGACGTAAAGCTCCTCAATTGACGGGCCGTCGGAGGCGTAGCAGTTGCCGGCCTCGATGTTCCTGACCAGCGCATCATAGGTCAGCTCGTCGGCCTTGACCATCGTCCAGGCCGTGCCGAAGTGCTGCACATCGTGGTTGTCATCGCCGCCGACGCAGATGATGCGCTGGCCCGAGCGGAGCATCTGGTCATAGACGAGGGGCATGTAGTCCATGTCGGACGAACGCTGGGAAGCGCCGTTCATCAGCTCAAGGCCGCAGAGGCCCTTGAGATGGCAGTAGGTCTCGCCGGTGTTGAGTGACCAGTTGGGGTGGTTGTAGATGACAAAGAACCCGGCGGCCTCAGCGCGGCGGACAGCCTCGTTGACATTCTCAACCGCGAAGCTGCGGATGTTGGCGAAGTCAATGCCGTCGGTGGTGGCAGGATCGCGGGCGTAGAGGTTCATGTGAACGACCTCAGCATGATTGAAGCCGTGGTGCTTGCCCTCGTAGAAGGGGAAGGGCGCCTCATAGCGGGCGTGGGTGTCGAGCTCGTAGGAGACGATGGCAACGAACCTGTCATCGGTCAGATGGGAGAGGTTATGGAGCTTGCCGTGCTCGGTGAAGGCGATGGCTGAATAGCCCAGCGCAAGATAGGCCTCCTTCAGCTCCTCCGGGGACTGACGGCCGTCCGAGAGGTTGGAGTGGCTGTGCATGTTGACCTTGTAGAATCGCCCCGATTCGGGCAGAAGATATTGACGCATGATATCACCTCATATGTAGCGGCATGGCCGCTTGATGTACCATCATGATAGCATGGCAGAATGGGTTTGTCAAGCCCTTCGCCTCCAAAAAAAGCGCCTCGACAATAGGTCGAGGCGCTTTTTCGGAAAATAAAGTTATCGGAACAGCTCGCCGAGGTGCATGCCCGTGTACCCCTGCTCACGCAGATATCGGCAGGCGTCCAGCACACGGTCGGCGAAATCGGGCCGGTGATTGCGATAATCGGGGTAAAAATACTGCTCATGGATCATGATCGACACAAACCCGCCGCGCCCCGTGTGCGCCGCAATCTTCGGCAGTTCGGCCAGATTCTGCGCGTTCGGATTGATGTTCAGCACCAGATCGATCCGCGCAAACAGCATGTCGCTGTGGCGGTCATACCAGAAGTCGCGCTCGCCCACCCGCTTCACCAGATCAGGCTCGGCATAGTAGGCCACCGACGGACGCCCGTTCGCCTTCAGAATAAAATATCCCGCCAGCGCCCGGATCCCCTGCGCCCGCAGGGCGCAGACCGTCTCAAAGCTGCCCGAGCCATAATGCACTGTCGTCACCGTGTCGGCGAACGACGCGGGCCCTGCAAAGCGCTCGACCTCCCGCTTCACCGCAAGAAAGTCAGCCGTGATCTCCTCCGCCGTCGAATCGCGATAAGGATCAGCCGGAAACTCCGCTCGCGCATGAAACGCCAGCTTCAGCCAGTCGGCATTCGCCGCCCACTCATCGCGGAACTTGTCGGTCACCATCGATAGATCAAAATCGTCGGGATGCGCCGAAAACAATCGCTTCGCCTCTCCCGTGTATGCATAAAACAGATTCAAATGTACCTTCGCGCCATACTTCTCGTGCGCCTCGCGGTAAACCGCAAGGTAGGGGTTGTCGAAAATCGAGCGATATTCGTCAGCGTGCGCCGTGATGTCAGCGAGAAACAGAATGTTGTCATCCACCGACAGCCGGTACTTGCCCACCACATCGCGCAGCCGGTAAACCTCAACCTCGGCAGAATCCGCACCGCAAACGGCAGTCAAAACCGCACGGTCACCAGCCACAGGCACGCGCACAACGTAGCGCCCACTGCCCTGCTCTTCCGCCGCGATCCCGTTCACCGCCACCGCACAGCCGGCAGGCGCCGCGATCTCCGCCGTGATCGTCAGCACATCGCCGCACACCTCACCGTCCCGCTCGTTGAGACAGTCCCCATCGATCGGAAACACAAAATGCACCGGCGCACCCTCGTTCAAATAGTCACGCATACGCTCATCCCCTTATCAAGCCGAAAACAGATAAAAGTTGGAAAGCTTTTTGAAGATTCTTAAGGGACTTTTTCTCGAAAAAGTCCCTTAAGTGGGGTTTGGGGCAAAGCCCCAAGGTCTTTACGCCTCGCCCTTCTTGCGGCGGCTCTCGGCCTTCAGGCGCAGCTCGGTGTTGAGGATGCGCTTGCGGAGACGAATGCTCTTCGGGGTCACCTCGATCAGCTCGTCATCAGCAATGAACTCGATGGCTTCCTCAAGCGAGAAGACCACCGGCGTCACCAGACGCAGCGCTTCGTCGGCACCGGCCGAGCGGATGGCCGTCAGCTGCTTCTTCTTGCAGGGGTTCACCGCAATATCGCCGCCCTTCGGGTTCTCGCCCACGATCATGCCCTCGTAAACAGGGGTCGCCGGGCCGATGAACATCGAGCCGCGATCCTGCGTGTTGTACAGACCGTAGGAGGTCGTCTCGCCGTCCTCGCTGGCCACCAGCGAGCCGGTGTAGCGCAGCGCAATGTCGCCGCGGTAGGGCTCGTAGCCAGCAAAGATCGAGTTCAGAATGCCCTCGCCGCGGGTCGCGTTCATGAAGATCGCGCGGTAGCCGATCAGACAGCGCGCCGGAATCTTGTACTCGATACGCATGCGCGTACCAGTGCTGTTCGGGTTCATCTCGAGCAGCTCACCCTTGCGGCGGCCAAGCTCCTCGACGACCGGGCCCACATATTCGCTGGGCACGTCGACCGACACCTTCTCCATCGGCTCGTGCTTCTGGCCGTCGATCTCGCGGAAGAGCACGTGCGGCATCGAGCATGTCAGCTCGTAGCCCTCGCGGCGCATCGTCTCGATCAAGATCGAGAGATGCATCTCACCGCGGCCGGCCACCTTAAAGCTGTCGGTCGTCTCGCCGTCGGTCACGCGCAGCGAAACGTCCTTGAGCAGCTCGCGGTAGAGACGCTCGCGCAGTTTGCGCGAGGTCACATACTTGCCCTCGCGGCCGGCAAAGGGCGAGTCGTTGACCGAGAAGGTCATCTCCATCGTCGGCTCGCTGACCTTGACAAACTCCAGCGGCTCGGGGCAGGCCAGCGAGGTGATGGTGTCACCGATGGTGATGTCCTCAGCGCCCGAGAAGCAGACGATGTCGCCCACCTTCGCCTCGGTGACCGGAATGCGCGCCAGACCGTCGATCTGGTACAGCGACACGATCTTGGTCTGCTTGGGCGACGCGCCGGTGTGGAAGTTGGTAATCATCGCCGCCTGGTTCTGGCGGATCACGCCGCGCTCGATGCGACCGATGCCGATGCGGCCGACGTAGTCATTATAATCAATGGAAGAGACCAGCAGCTGCAGCTCACCTGCCTCGTCGCCCTCGGGCGCGGGCATGTACTCGAGGATGGTGTTGAACAGCGGCTTGAGATCGACGCCCTGCTCATACGGCGACAGCGACGCTGTGCCGGCGCGGCCCGAGCAGAAGATCATCGGGCTGTCCAACTGCTCGTCGGTGGCGTCGAGGTCCATCAGAAGCTCGAGAACCTCCTCCTCGACCTCCTCCAGCCGCGCGTCGGGACGGTCGATCTTGTTGATGACCACAATGACGCGGTGACCCATCTCCAGCGCGCGCTGCAGCACGAAGCGGGTCTGGGGCATCGGGCCCTCAGCCGCGTCGACCAGCAGAAGAACGCCGTTGACCATCTTCAGGATACGCTCCACCTCGCCGCCGAAGTCAGCGTGGCCGGGAGTGTCGATGATGTTGATCTTGACCCCCTCGTAGTGAACAGCCGTGTTCTTGGCCAGGATCGTGATGCCGCGCTCCTTTTCGAGTGCGTTGTTGTCCATGACGCGCTCCTCGGTGGCCTGGTTCTCGCGGTAAACACCGCCCTGCTTAAGCATTTCATCGACCAGGGTCGTTTTACCGTGGTCTACGTGTGCGATAATCGCAATATTGCGCAAATCTTCGCGTTTCAAACTTCTCGTCTCCCCATGATTAAATTGAATATTTACCATAATTATATATTATATCACAGCCGCGCCGTTTCGGATATGGGCAGTTTCATGATATTTTTTTTGTTTTTTCATATTTTTTTGTCGTTGTGCACATTTAGCCGCACGGAAAGCGCAATTTGTTCGATATTGATCGAGCAAACGCGCGCATTTTGTTTTATATTTTTCTAATTCGTATCATTCGATATTGTTCTAACATTAAATTTGCTCTTCTTCATTCTGGGTTTCACCGCAGCCGAATCGGCCTGTTTCACCGTTTTGATTTATCGACGCCCTTCTATTATCAACTTCGATATTTTTTGTTCGACACAAATCAAATCCGCATAGTGAGATTTGTTGTCTGTCGAACATTCGCCCTGCTTATCACCATATATTCGTCAAACATTCGATCTCATTTGAAAGAAAACACTTGACAAGATTCAAGATGCGTGGTATACTGCATTTGATAACAGTAAAACAATGGGGGAACGCCACATGGAAATCAAGCTCCTGCGCGAGCCGAATCTACTTTTTGAAGCAGCCATGCTGCTCTACAACAGCCGAAACGGCGAATCCTGCCGCGACCTCAAAAACGCGATCACCAAAAAGTTTGCCATCGACCCCGAGGTGCTGGACAGCTGCTTCGACGCCATCATCGAGCTGTCCGAGCATGTCACCCGCTCCGTCTCAGCCGACGACCGGCTGCTCGATTTTCTCTTCCGCCGGCACAGCGGGATGAAGGGATGCTTCGCCTTCTACCTCATCCACAACGCCTGCCGCCGCACCGAGCCGAACCTCGCCGCCGACCTTGCGGCCCTGCGCGAGCTGCCGAAGTCGATCTTCTTCATCAACCTCATCTCGCTGCTCCAGAACGAGTTCGCGCCCGAGGACTACGATGGGGAGATCACCAACTACGGCGAGTTCATCTCCTTCGTCGAAACGATGAACATTCCGCCCGACGAGAAGTGGGAGATCTGCCGCTTCTACAACGGCTTCGACCACTACCGCTCGGCGCTGGCCGACATTCTCGAGGAGGCGGCGCGTCTGTATCAGGAAAAGTTCGACATCGTCCGGCACTATGTGGGGTGGTTTCTCTCGGCCGTCAACGAGCCGATCGCGACGGGTGGGGCAGATTTTGTCGAGCGGAACTACGGGATAACCGTTTCGGAGTCGATCGACACCTTGTACATCCAGCCGTCGATCATGATGTGCAACTCGACGCGCTACCTGATGAACTTCACCGACGAGCGGGAGGACGATTTCTTCTACGTCGGCGTGCTGTTCGAGCCGCTGAAGGAGATCACGCAGACCTCGACGCTCGAGGACAAGCTGTGCCGCACCCTGCGTACCATCGGCGACCTGCGGAAATTCGAGATCCTTCGCCTGCTGTCCGAGTCGCCAAAGTACGGCCAGCAGCTGGCATCCCTGCTTGATCTTTCCACTGCAACCATTTCGCACCACATGTCGTTGCTGATGGAAAGCGGCTTTGTGGAGATCAAGCGCGACGCCAACCGCATTTATTATGCCCTGAACAAGAAAAAATTGCGCGATTTTATTGACGAACTGGGGGCAACTCTGTTAGAATAATAGGAGAGGCTTTTTCGCCTCGGATCCCACCAACACCATTTGCAATTTTGGGAGGCAGCATGACAAAAGCCTTAATTTTCGATCTGGACGGCACCATTGCCGACACCCTGCCCGCGATCTTAGTGGCACTCAACGCGACCATGCGGCACTTCGGCTACCCCGAGCACGATTTGACCGCGCTGCGGGGCTTCATCAACAACGGCGCGCGGAAGCTGGTGACCCGCGCAATGCCCGAAGCCGAGCGCAGCGAGGCGCAGATCGACGCTGTGCTGGCCGACTACGACCGCGCATATACCGAAAGCTATCTGCAAACCATCGAAACCTATCCCGGCGTCGGCGCGGCGATTCGCACCCTGCACGAGCGCGGCTACCGCATCGCCGTGCTGTCGAACAAGCAGGACTACATGGTCAAGGGCCTATGCGCCCAACTGCTGCCCGGCGTGGTCGACATTGCCATCGGCCAGCGCACCGGCTATCCGACCAAGCCTGACCCGACGGTTCCGCTGGCCATCGCGGCGGAGCTTGGCGCGAAGCCGAGCGAAGTCGCCTTCATCGGCGACAGCGACGTCGACATGCAGACCGCGAAAAACGCCGGCTTCACCCCCATCGGCGTCGCGTGGGGCTATCGCTCCCCTGCCCTGCTGCGCGAAACGGGAGCAGAGGCGATCGTTGAAACGGCGGAAGAATTGACCCAAATTTTCACCAAATGAAACGGATATTTCTGCCCATTCTTTTATTTTCGATGTTTCTGCTGAACGGCTGTGCAAGCGATGCCAACTTCACCGTTTCACTCACCTGGAACAGCGGACTGAGCAGCTATGACAGCAAAAGCGGCACGCTCATCAAAGACTGCATGGCAAACGATCCGACAAATTTCACCACCGCGCTCCATCTTTCCGACGCGCAAATGGACGAAGTTCGCTCGATCCTCGGCCGGATCGACCTTGCGGAATATCCCACCGAATATGACGCGGGTGCAGGGATGGCGAAGCCCCCGTCCGGTGTAACGCTGACGGTCACCGCCAACGGTGGCACTCACCGCGTCGCCTGCCGCCATGTCGGTGATTATACCTCCGACGATCCAGCCGGGCAAGCCTTTCTCTCGGTCTGTTCCGACTTGATCACGCTGATCACATCAACACCAGAATGGCAGTCGCTGCCCGAATTTGAGACGTTACTGCAATGATGAACTTGACTTTACCCGAACCCATACAAAATCTCATCGCCGGCCGTCCCGGCCGCGTCGACGATGTCGGCTGCTCGTCCTCCACCATCGTGGTCTACGACGATATGGTGCTCAAGATCGAGCCGCCCAGCGAGGCAGCCGACCGCGCGATCACCATGATGCGCTGGCTTGCGGGCAAGGTTCCCGCGCCAGTCGTACTTGCCGACGAGGTCGCCGACAGCATGCGCTTTCTGCTCATGTCGCGCGTTCCGGGCGTGATGTCTTGCGATCCCGCATGGATGGAGCGCCCCGACGCCCTGCTCGACCGGCTGGCCGAGGGCCTGCGGATGCTGTGGGCAGTCGGCACAGCGGGCTGTCCCTGCGTGTGCGATCTCGAGCATGAGCTCACTGACCTGCGCCGCCGCGTCGAACGCGGCGAGGTCAACACCGACGCCTGCACGCCCGGTACCTTCGGCCCGGGCGGCTTCCGCGCCCCGGCTGACTTACTTGACTGGCTCGAGCGCAACCGCCCCGTGGAGGAGCTGGTCGTCTCCCACGGCGACTACTGCCTGCCCAACGTCATGCTGAGCGAGACCGGCGTTGTCGGCTTCATCGACCTCGGTGCCTGCGGCCTTGCCGACCGCTGGCGGGATATCTCGCTCTGCCTCAAGAGCCTGCGCCGCAATTTCGGCGGCTTCTTCGGCGGCCCGGTGCGCCCTGCACCCGACGAGGCTCGATTCTTCGACGCACTCGGAATCGAGCGGGATGAGGAGAAATTGCGGTATTACCTTTTGCTTGACGAACTGTTCAACTAAACCCAACATATATACACTACGGAGGAACCACCATGCGCCCCACGCTGAAAACCAAGCTGATCTCTTCGCTGGAGAAGTGCTTCGCCGACGAGTCGATCGAGTCCAAGCCAGCCCTTGAACGCATCTCCATGCTGCGCGGTCAGCAGCTCTCCTTCCAGCTCGTCATGACCGAGACCGATCCCGCGGCGCGCGGCGCCTACCGTGCCGGACTCCGCCTCGGCGGCGATCTTGTGCCCTATGTGACCGTCCGCCGCGTCATGGATATCCCGTCGCAGTTCCCCTGCTATCCCGAGCCTGACGACAACTATCTGCGCACCACGCCCGGTCTCTACCCCGACCTGCTGGCTCCCCTCGACTACGACGGCCGCCCCAGCGTCATGCCCCGCCAGCTGCGCACGCTGTGGTTCACGCTCAACCTCCCCGACGACTTCGCCGCAGGCGAGCATGTGCTGACCGTCGAGCTGACCGGCGGCCTTGACGAGGCGCTGTCGCGCAACACCCTGCACGTCAGCCTCATCGACGCCGCCCTGCCCCCGCAGGAGCTGATTTTGACCCAGTGGTTCTACTGCGACTGCCTGGCGCAGTATTACAACGTCGAGGTCTTCTCGGAGCGGCACTGGGAGATCATCGAGAACTTCGTCAAGACCGCCGTCGCAAACGGCATTAATCTGCTCCTGACCCCCGTCTTCACCCCCGCGCTCGACACCCACGTCGGCGGCGAGCGCCTGACCAATCAGCTGGTCGACATCGCGCGCGACGACGGTAAATACAGCTTCGGCTTCGAGAAGCTCGACCGCTGGATCGACATGTGTGACCGCTGCGGCGTGAAGTATTTCGAGATCTCGCACTTTTTCACCCAGTGGGGCGCAGCCCACGCACCGAAGGTGATGGCCACCGTCGACGGCGAGTACCGCCGCCTCTTCGGCTGGGACACCGACGCCACCGGCGAGGAGTATTCCACCTTCCTGCGCACCTTCATCCCCGCCTTTCTCGCCCACATGAAGGCCCGCAGCGACGATAAGCGCTGCTTCTTCCACATCTCCGACGAGCCCAACGCCGAGCAGCTGGAGCAGTACCGTGCCTCCAAGGCCGTCGTGGCCGACCTGCTCGAGGGCTACACCATCATGGACGCGCTCTCCAACTTCGAGTTCTACAGTCAGGGCGTCGTCAAGACGCCCATTCCGTCGACCAACCACATTGAGCCCTTCCTCGAGGCCGACATCAAGGGCCTGTGGACCTACTACTGCTGCGGCCAGAACCGCCTCGTCAGCAATCGCTTCTTCGCCATGCCCTCAGCCCGCAACCGCATCATCGGCGTGCAGATGTACAAGTACAACATCGCAGGCTTCCTGCAGTGGGGCTACAACTTCTACAACACCTGCCACTCCTACAATGCCATCAATCCCTTCCTCGACAGCAACGGCAGCGATTGGGTGCCCTCCGGCGACACCTACTCGGTCTACCCCGCCCCCGACGGGACGGCGTGGGAGAGCCTGCGCATCGTGGTCTTCCGCGAAGCGCTGGAGGATATGCGCGCGCTCCGGCTCTGTGAGCAGCTCTGCGGCCGTGACTTTGTCATGAACCTCATCGAAGGCGGCCTCGACGAGCCCATCACCTTTAAAAATTACCCGCGCGAGGCATCCTACCTCCTCGAGCTGCGCGAAAAGGTCAATCTCGCCATCGCCGCAGCCCTCGCGGCGAAAAAGGCATAAACGGCAAAAAAAGAAAAGCCGCTTTCGCGGCTTTTCTCCGGGCTTATTTCTTCTTGAACAGGCTGCCCAGCCCACTGAGCAGATCGGATGCCTTGTCGACCGTGATCTTGGCCTTGACGCCGTCGACGATCTTCTCGATGATCTCGTCGGGCAGATCGATACCGAGCAGGTTTTCGAGCGTCTTGACGGGCTCCTTCTTGAAGTTGTCAAGCAGATTGTCGTCCGCCTTGATCTTCTCGGTGATCTCCTCAATTTTTTCCTTGATCTGGGATTCATTCAGGTTCATGGGTCATATACTCCTCTCGGATGATTTTGGTACCTTTATTATACACCACCACCCGGCCCCCGGTCAAGTCCCCAAACCGTAAACCTTCTCTGAACACTTTATTCCGCAAAACAATATTCACAATTTATTCACAAAGGAAGCACAGTCATGTCACTTACCGTACCTGCGGGCTACCGCTCGCTCCTCGACCTCCGTCAGACCGAGGTCGCCATCAAAAAAGTCAAGGATTTCTTCGAGCGCGATCTGGCCATCGAGCTCAACCTCACCCGCGTCTCGGCTCCCCTCTTCGTGCCGGTCGGCTCGGGACTCAACGACACCCTCAACGGCGTCGAGCGCCCGGTCGGCTTCGACATCGGCGAGAACGGCTGTGAGGCCGAGATCGTGCAGTCACTGGCCAAGTGGAAGCGCTACGCGCTTGGCGTCTACGGCTTCGAGCCGGGCGAGGGGCTGTACACCGACATGAACGCCATCCGCCGGGACGAGGAGACCGACAACCTCCACTCGATCTTCGTCGACCAGTGGGACTGGGAGAAGATCATCACCCGCGAGACCCGCACCCGCGAGACGCTGGAGGACACCGTCCGCCGCATCTACGAGGTCATCAAGCATACCGAGCGCTTCATCGCCGATGACTACGACTTTGCCGGCCGCATGCTGCCCGAGAAGATCACCTTCATCACCGCCGAAGAACTTTACAACCTCTACCCCGACAAGACCGCGAAGGAGCGCGAGTATCTGGCCGCCCGCGAATACGGCGCCATCTTCCTCGAGCAGATCGGCGGCACGCTGAGCAACGGTGCGCCCCACGACGGCCGCGCGCCCGACTACGATGACTGGGCGCTCAACGGCGACATCATCGTCTACTATCCCGTCCTCGACATCGCGCTGGAGCTGTCCTCGATGGGTATCCGCGTTGACGAGGAATCGCTGATGCGCCAGCTGGAGATCCGCGGCTGTACCGAGCGCACGTCGCTGCCCTTCCACGCAGCCCTGCTGCGCGGCGAGCTGCCCCTGACCATCGGCGGCGGCATCGGCCAGTCGCGGCTCTGCATGTTCTTCCTGCGCAAGGCCCACGTCGGCGAGGTACAGTCGTCGATCTGGCCGGAGGAAACGGTCAAGGCCTGCCGCGAGAACGGGATCCAGCTGTTGTAAGACCTTGGGGAGGAGGGGGACTTTTTGAAAAAAGTCCCCTTCCTCCCCAAACCCCTCTATCCCCCAAAAACTTTCGACAAGGAGGCCGCGGCATGAAATGTCCATTTTGCGGCCGGGATATGCGTCCCGGCTGCCTCGAAACATATCGCAGTGCGCCCACATGGAAGGCCGCTGACAGCAAGCAGATGTTCACGTTCGGACACGAGCACTTGCTTACCAACCGAACACCGAATGTCTGGCATTGCGTCGAATGTGACGCATTACTGATTGAAAAAGCCATCAACAAACACATTCACCGCGATAAGCCATAAAGGAGCCCCCATGCCCAATACCGATTCCCGCGCCAACCGCCTCGGCTTCGCCTACTTCGCCCTGCTGGCGGCGACGCTGATCGTGCAGTACACCGCCGCCTTCGCCGTCGCGCGCTTCGCACCCGCGCTGGCCGAGGCCGACGGCTACACCTGGCTGCTGTCGCTGCTGCCCATCTACTGCGTCGGCCTCCCCCTCTGCCTCGCGATCCTGCGCCCCTGCCCGGCAGAGCCGGCACCGGCACGCCCCCTGCGCGCCGGGCACTGGTGGCTGGCTCTGCTCATTTCGCTCGGCCTGATGTTCTTCGGCAACCTCATCGGCAACGCGCTGATGATGCTCGTCGCGGCCCTGCGCGGGGTGGAGATGGTCAATCCAGTGCAGGAAGCCATCCTCGACGCCGACCCGGTCTGGACGGCGGTCGCGACGGTCATCGCGGCGCCGCTGGGCGAAGAATTCCTCTTCCGCCGCCTCATCATCGACCGCACCCGCCGCTATGGCGAGCTGCCCGCCGTGCTGCTGTCAGCAACCATGTTCGGGGCGTTCCACCTCAATTTTTACCAGTTCTTCTACGCCTTCCTGATCGGCCTCGTCTTCGGCTATGTCTACGTTAAGACCGGCCGCCTGCGCTGCACCATCGCCCTGCATGCGGCGATCAACTTTCTCGGCGGCGTCATCGCTCCGGCGCTGCTGCGGGCATTGATGCCCCTGCTGGAGCGGCTGCAGAGCGGAGACGACCTGCTCGAACCAGTCATGCTGCTCTCTCAACTGCCGCTCCTTTTCCTTTATCTCGCCTATGCCGCCCTGCTCTTCGGCTGCGCGATGGCGACTGTCGTCATCGCCATCGTCGCCCACCGGCAGCTCACTTTCGCCCCCGGCGAAGGCGGACGCGCGCTGCGGCGCGCGCCGACCATCATCGCCTTCTTCGCCCTCTGCGCCGTCATGGCGGTCATCGCCATGCGATAACAAAAGGATGCCCGCCGGGCATCCTTTTGTCATATTTCCCCCGCGCCCGGGGCATACTACCCCAAACGAAGGGAGCGATCACATGGAAAACGAAACCAACGAAAAAAACACCTCCGCGCCGGTCGAAGGCAAGACCGAGCTGGAGGAGATCTTCAAAAACGGCTCAGTCGTGGCGAAAAACGCGCGGGAGAGCATCCACTGCCTGTCGATCATCGGGCAGATCGAGGGGCACTACCTGCTGGGCGACAACCAGAAGGCAACCAAATACGAGCACATCATCCCCCTGCTGGCGGCTATTGAGGAAAGCGACGAGATCGACGGCCTGCTGGTCGTGCTGAATACGATGGGCGGCGACGTCGAAGCAGGCCTCGCCATCGCCGAGATGATTGCCAGCATGCAGAAGCCGACCGCGTCGCTGGTACTGGGCGGCGGGCACTCGATCGGCGTGCCGCTGGCCGTGTCGGCGAAGGTCTCCTTCATTGTGCCGACAGCAACCATGACCATCCACCCGGTGCGCATGACCGGCCTTGTGGTGGGTGTCCCCCAGACCTTCCGCTACTTCCAGCACATGCAGGAGCGCATCCTGCGCTTCATCGCCGACCACTCGCGGGCCGACATCGACCACCTGCGCGAGCTGATGATGAAACCCGACCAGATCGCCACCGACATGGGCTCGATCATCGACGGCCGCGAAGCGGTGGAGGCGGGCGTCATCGACCGCATCGGCGGCCTGTCGGACGCCCTGCAGGCACTGCGGGAACAGATCAAGGAAGGCAAAAGGGAGTCTCTATGAGACTCCCTTTTGCGTTGCGTTTATGCAGCCTTGCGCTTCTGCCAGGCGTTCACCACTGCGTCCACGACCCACACGCCGCAGAACCCGAACAGCGTGCCGAGGATCATCCCCACCAGCACATCGCTGGGATAGTGCACATACAGGTACAGCCGTGAGAAAGCAACAACGAAGGCCGTCACCAGCGCAATGATGCCCCACGGCTTGCGGTTCCGAATCATCAGCACGGTCGCCGCCTCAAAGCAGACGAGGGTGTGCCCCGACGGAAAGGAATAGTCGGACAGCTTCTCGACCAGCAGCTCGACCGCCCGGCCGGCTTCATTTTCGTAGGGCCGGATGCGGGCAAAGGCGGGCTTCATCGTCAGGTTGCCAACCAGCAGGCCGAGAATCATCGCGACGCCCATCATCGCGCCCGTCTTGCGGGTCTTGGGGAAAATGAGCAGGATCAGCGCAACGATGATCCAGAAGATCCCGTCGTCCCCCAGCCGGGTCACGAGCGGCATGAACCAGTCAAGGAAGGGACACCAGAGGTTGTCCATGATCCAGTGCAGGATCGCAAAATCAATGGCATATATCGTTTCCATGCGTTCTCCTTTAATTGTTGACCATATCGTAGATGAGGAACTCCCCATTCACGCGGTGCAGGTAGAAGGTGACGTCGAACTGCTCGGTGTAGTCCTCCCGGCCGTTGCGGTGGAGGATGTGCACAAAGCGGATGCGGCAGGAGAAGGTGTCGTCGTTGTAGGCGTAGAACTCGGTGGCGCTGACGTCCTCGAAGTCGAAGCCATTGTGCGCCCAGACGAAGGAGGTCGGCACCTCGCGGATGGTCTGATAGAGGTCAGTGGTCTTGTCGAAGTAGTTCGAGAAGGAGGCGAAATAGGCGTCACGCATGACGAAAGCGGCATAGTTCTGTGCCACCTTAATCATCTGCGCACTGTACTGGTCGGCCAGCTCCTGATTGTAGACGATCTCAGCCGTCCACGCGCCGGTTTCGGCGTCCTGCGCCAGCGGCGCAAGACTGCCGTCGGGCGCCTTGACCTCAACAGCCGGGGCGCGGAGCAGGCTGCCAGCTTCGTAGGTACAGAAGGTGATTCCGCTCACCCCCTCGGGCATGTGCGCGCAGGAATCAGTCTCAATGCCGGTCGCCGTGAGGTAGCTCTCGTCGAGCAGCGTGCCGTTGACATAGACAGCGTCACCGGTGGGCGCGGTGATGGTCACGCTCTCCTCGGGGCGGATGTAGAGCTCAATCTGCCCCAACTCGTACAGCTCGAAGCCGTATTCGCTCACCTCGGCCGATTTTGCCAGAGAAAAGGTGGCGATCTTCTGCTCGCCCGCCTTGACCAGATAACGCAGACTTCCGTCGGCGCCGGCCGTAGTCGCCGCGTAGGAGGTCTCCTCGCCAGCGTAGCGCTCGGTCAGCTCGGCGACGAACCCCGCCTCGGTCTCCATCGGCGAGAGGTTCTCGGGCATGCCGGCGGCCTCGACGAGGGCGGCGAAATCAGGATCGGCGAAGTGGGTCTGGAAGACCGCCTCAGCCGCATACTTGGGCTGCGCGTCCTCGTAATCGGCGAGGATCAGCCGCAGCTGGCTTAGCCCCCACGCCATGGCGATCAAAGCAAGCGCCACCGCGATGATAAGGCAGATGTAGAAGACGGGAATACGGAAGGCGGAGCGTTTCTGCTTGGTTTTCATCATGACGCAGCCTCCTCGGGGGTGACCATGAAATAGGTCGGGATGTAGCGGGGCGGGGTGAAGGCCTTGAACTTGTTGACCAAGCCCTTGCGTTGGTTCTCATCGAGGGTGTCGAGGTCGACGTCGTACTTATTATACCAGTCGCGGTAGTACATCATGGCCGACGAACCGCCGTCCAGCATACCCGCCGTGACCGCGCCGTAGCCGACCATGACGTCGATGATATCGTTGTGGGTCGCACCGAGGCTGGCCGCCGTGCGGCCGTCGGTGACAACCATGATGATCGTCCCGTCGGCGCGCTGGCCGATGGCAGTACGCTGCGCCTTGCCGGTGTTGTCGTCGTTGTAGTGGAGGGTCACCTTGTTGTTCTCGTTGGTAATGAGCGTGTTGCCGTTCTGGAAGGAAACAGCGTCGCGGATGTCGAGCGCGTCAGCCTGCTTCTGGGTCATCGACTCGGCGACAACCAGCTTGTTCTCCTGCGTGATGCCGATGAAGGTGCGGGTCGACCAGTCGTTGTAGACCATCTTGCCCAGCGAATAGGTCAGGCCGAGGGGCTGGCCGCCATCACCGCCGCCGCCGTTGTCCCAGAACTCCCCGGCATTGATGGCCGCGACGGCACCGTCGCGGTCGACACCGGTGAAGATCTGCATGCCGGGCAGGCCGCTCTTGAAGTCGCTGGAGGTCGAAACATAGACGCGGGAGGGATCCCGAACCAGCAGGACATAGCCTTTGAAGGTGGGGCCGCTGATGGTCTCGAACAGCATGCCATCGATGGCGTTCTCCCACTCGTCGACCGGCTCGCCGTCCTCGTTGATCTTGGTGGGGGGCGCAAACTCGTCGAGGCTGATCTCCTCCTGCCGCACGACGTGGCTGTCAGCGACGATCTGGTCGACCTCCTCCTGCGGCATGAAGAGCCCGGGCACCCACTTGGTCGCGCTGGCCTGCGTCGCCGTCAGAACGAGCTGATTGCGGATGGTGGGGCTGGGGCCGTGGACGATGGTGTAGCAGAGGGCGAAGACACCGACCACAACCAGCAGGATGATGGTCAGCAGCACGATCAGCGTCCGGCGGACGATCATCCACGCGATCTGCGCGCCGGTGCGCTTGGTCTTGCGGCGCTTCTGCGCCCGCCCAGCCGGCTTCGCCGGCTGGACGGGCTGAGCGGGCGCCTGCCGCACCGGCTGTGCAGCGGGCTGCGGGC
>JAFTOI010000030.1 GCA_017463865.1 Clostridia bacterium
CCACCGCTGCACCGACCACGACCGCTGCGCCGACCACCACCGCTGCGCCGACCACGACCGCACCGGCGCAGACTCCCGCCACGGCTGATGCTGGCGTGATGATGCTTGCTGCACTCGTCATGGCGCTCACTGTCGCCCTCGGCCTGCGCCGCCGCGCTGACTGATGCGTCGGGCGCTTCGTTGGCTTTTGCGCTGCTTGTTCGCGCTGCTCCTGCTCCTCCTCCCCGCCTGTGGCGGGGAGGAGCTCCCGCAGGTCGATTCCGCCGGTAAGACCGATATTCCGATGAACGAATCCACCGCGCCGTCGAATCTTACCCTGATCGACACGGCGGGGTTGTCCGATTATGTCATCATCCGCCCAACCGAGGCTGCGCAGGAGGAGATTGGCGCCGCTATGGCGTTTCGTGACGCGATTGCAGAACGCTATGGGGTAACGCTTGAGGTCAAAATTGATTTAATTAAGGAAAAAACCGAATATATGGAAGTAGAATATGAAATTCTGGTCGGTGATGTTAACCGTGAGGCTTGTGCCGCAGAAGCCGAAGTATTGCAAAAAAGCGGTGACTGGGTGATTGCCCGACACGATAAGAAGCTGGTAATCTGCGGAAAGACGCCGACCGCAACCCAGGCTGCCGTTGATGCGATGATTGGAGCACTCCCAAATGCATTGCCCCTCACCATCAGCGATGATGTCACGCGCATCAACCGTACCGATAGCCATCTCAAATCGATCAAGTTGGGCGAGACTGAGTTAGCCGCCGGCTCGATCGTACTGCCGGCATCGGCTGCAGCGCTCGATATGGCGTCGGCAGTTGAACTGCAGTCCATCATCCTTAAACAATATGGCGCAGAGCTGCCGATCACGCGCGGCGAGCAGGGCGGGGCAGGGATCTATCTCGTCCCGAATGCCGACGCTGTGCTGCTTGGTGAAGCTGATGCTGCGCTCATCGCCGACGGTGATCGCCTGCTTGCCGCCGGCTGCACCGCGTGGGATGCTCTCCGTGCCTTGCAAAAGCTGAAAGAAACCCTGGCCAATGCCCCGTCGGGTGATCTTTCCTTCGACGATGGCTACCGTCTGGAGGTTCCCCGTTCGGACAATCTTTGTGTGATGACCTATAACATCCTGCTCTCCGCCTCGACGCTGGAGGCCCGCCAACCGCTGGTGACCCGTGTCATCGCTGAGCAACTCCCCGATACGCTGGGGCTGCAGGAGGTAACCTCGCGGTGGGTTCCCTATCTGGAAGAAGCGCTGGGTGAGGTCTACGGCTGTGTCTATGAAGGCAGAGAAGGCGGAACCGGAGAGGATTGCGGAGAAGCGGAGGCCATTTTCTATAACAAGATCCGGTTCAATCTGATCGACTCCGGCACCTTCTGGCTCTCGGACACCCCTGAGGTACCGTCAAAATATGAGGATTCCAAGCAAAAACGGCTCTGCGTTTGGGTTATCCTTGAGGATAAAACCAGCGGCAAACGCTTTGTTCACATGAGCACCCATCTGGACAACAAGGGTGTTGATGCACGAACCCGTCAGCAGGAGGTACTGCGCACGCATCTGGATGCCTTTCCGTATCCCGTCGTTCTTACGGGCGATTTCAACTACAATGAGACCTCCTCGACCTATGTTGATATGCTCAGCACGACCACGACGCACCGCAAGCTGGTCAATTCTCGCGTCATTGCTTCCAAGAAAATTGTCTGGCCGACCTACAATGGCCTCGGCAGCTCATCCATGACGCTGGACTACATCTTCCTCACCAAAGACTGCTTTGCGGTATCCAATTTCAGCGTTCTTCAACGTATTTACGACGGCATATATCCCTCCGATCATAACGCTGTCTGCATCAACTGTACCCTGATTGACCCATAAAATTCATACAAAGGCTGGTACACCCCATGATCAAACCCTACCTCAAAGATAAGCTTTCCTCCCCCATCTGCGGGACGCACATTTCCATGACCGATTCCATCGCATCCGAGGTGCTCGGTGCCATCGGCTTCGACTTCGTTTGGATCGACACCGAGCATTCGGAGAACAACTACACCTCGCTGCGCAATCACATCACAGCCGTCAACGCCGGCGGCAGCGCCGCCATCGTGCGGGTGTCGATGCACGATTTCAACCATGTTAAGCGCGTGCTGGAGATGGGGCCGGACGGCATCGTTTTCCCCATGATCAACACCGCCGCCGAGGCTGACGCCGCCATGCGTGCGACGCTCTATCCTCCCGAGGGAAACCGCGGCTTCGGCCCACTGCGCGCCGTGCGCTATGGGCTCGACGACCTCGACGAATACATCGCGGTCGAGAGCAAAAAGCTCTGCCGCTTCATCCAAATCGAGACCGAGACGGCCGTCCGCAACCTGCCGGAGATCCTGCAGAATCCCTACATCGACGGGTTAATCTTCGGCCCCTGCGACCTCTCCGGCTCGATTGGCGAACTGAATCAGGTCTTCGGTGAGCGCACACAGGCGCTCATCTGCCGCGCCATTGACCTCATCCGCCCGACCGGCAAGGCGATCGGCGTCTCGACCGGCTCCTTCGATCCCGCCGTGACCGGATTCTGGTACAGCCTCGGCATCAACATGATCTCGTCCGGCACCGACTACGACTATATCCTGCAGACCGCACGCGAAAACTGCCGCAATCTGCGCAATATCATGGTGTGATCGACGTAAACAGGCCCCGGCATTCGACTCCTTTTCACGGAGTCGAATGCTGGGGCCTTACCTTTCGATCGGCAGCCTTGTCAGTGCCAAAACGCCGATGAAAACCAACACCTCCGGCCATACAGGGGGCTGGCTGAATAAAAAAACGGACGCTGGGAGGCATATATAACTTTAGGAAAAGACGCTTTTCCCTCGGCAGCTGCCGCGCTATTGACGATGCAATCAAAGCGCGGGAAGCTGCGGAGAAAGCGCTCCACAACCCGGCAATGATAGCGCGTCTGGACGATCTGACAGACGAGAGAATGGTTGAGTTTATGGCCTACGCGTTCACGCAAAAGCTGCCCGATTAAGATGCATTTTCTTGAGCGGGCAGCTTTTTCTTTGGTCAAAAACACCCATATGACCGTTCCCGCATCCCGTGCCGAAATTGCAAATATGATTTATCTCTTCAGCACCATCCATGCTGAGGGTTAAATAAACTCTTCCAAACGAAAAGGGAGCCTCGGCTCCCTTTTTGTTTTTCCACCGCGGATAGCATCCGCCAGTGTCTTTTTTTATGCCGCCCTTGACAAAAGGCGGGATTTTCGTTATAATATAAGTTGGAATTGTGTCACTACGGCACCGAACATTTTGAAAGGAACATTACCATGGCTAACGAGAAAAAAATGGTAGAGCAAATTACCTCCATGGAGGAGGACTTTGCCAAATGGTACACCGACATCGTCAAAAAGGCTGACCTCATCGACTATTCCAGCGTCAAGGGCTGCATGATTATCCGCCCCTACGGCTATGCGATCTGGGAGAACATCCAGAAGATCCTGGATGCCCGCTTCAAGGCCACCGGCGTCGAGAACGTCTACATGCCTATGTTCATCCCCGAGTCGCTGCTCAATAAGGAGAAGGATCACGTCGAAGGCTTCGCCCCCGAGGTCGCGTGGGTCACCCACGGCGGCAGCGAGCGCCTCACCGAGCGCATGTGCGTCCGCCCCACCTCCGAGACCCTCTTCTGCGAGCATTACGCCAACATCATCCGCTCCTACCGCGACCTGCCCAAGAACTACAACCAGTGGTGCTCGGTCGTCCGCTGGGAGAAGACCACCCGCCCCTTCCTGCGCTCCCGCGAATTCCTCTGGCAGGAGGGCCACACCATGCACGCCACCGCCGAAGAGTCCGAGGCACGCACGCTCCAGATGCTCGACGTCTATGCCGACTTCTTCGAGTCCGACCTCGGCATCCCGGTGCTGAAGGGCCGCAAGACCGATAAGGAGAAGTTCGCTGGCGCCAAGGCCACCTATACCGTCGAGGCCCTCATGCACGACGGCAAGGCTCTCCAGGGCGGCACGTCGCACAACTTCGGCGACGGCTTCGCGAAGGCCTTCGACATCAAGTACCTCGATAAGGACAACAAGATCAAGTACGCCCACCAGACCTCGTGGGGCGTCTCCACCCGTATGATCGGCGCCATCATCATGACCCACGGCGATGACAACGGCCTTGTCCTGCCGCCGGCCGTAGCCCCCATCCAGGTCGTCGTCGTCCCCGTCCAGATGCATAAGGAGGGTGTCGTCGAGGCCGCCGCCAAGGTGCGCGACGAGATTGCCGCCTACGCCCGCGTCAAGATGGACGACAGCGACAACAGCCCCGGCTGGAAGTTCGCTGAGTACGAGATGAAGGGCGTCCCGCTCCGCCTCGAGCTCGGCCCGCGCGACATCGCCCAGGGCCAGTGCGTCCTCGTCCGCCGCGACAACCGCGAGAAGATCTTCTGCTCCCTCGATAAGCTGGCCGAGACCATCCCCGCCGTCCTCGCTGATATCACCAAGTCGCTCTACGAAAAGGCAGCCGCCAACCGCGCCAACCGCACCTGGGAGGCTCACTCCCTCGAGGAGCTCTGCGAGATCGCCTCGACCAAGTCGGGTTACATCAAGGCCATGTGGTGCGGCGACCTCGAGTGCGAGCTGAAGCTCAAGGAAGTGGCCGACGTCTCGTCCCGCTGCATGCCCTTCGGCGAAGAGCCGATCGGCGACACCTGCGTCTGCTGCGGCAAGCCCGCCAAAAAGCTGGTCTACTGGGGCAAGGCATATTGATCTGAGCCCCCCGCGTTTCCTGTTTCCGTTACCCCTGCATCCCCTGTGCATTCGCATATCACATCATGTAGAAAGGAACCGTGAACCATGAAAAAGCGCATCCGCTCCACCATCGCCGCCCTGCTCGCCCTGCTGACCGTCGCCCCCCTCGCCGCCTGCGGCAGCGGCGACGCCGGCAGCGCGCAGACCACCACCGCAGCCCCCATCGTCAAAGACACCCCCGCCGAAACTACCGCTCCCGAGACGGTCGACGACGGCCTGGATGCTAACGGGTTCCTCCGCGACACCCTGCCCGAGGACCTCAAGCTGACCCAGACCGAGGTCTCGATGCTCTACTGGGAGGACGTCGAGGAGCCCGAGTTCTTCGTCGACGGCGTCAACGGCGAGGTCATCAACGACGCCATCTACGCCCGCAATCAGGCCGTCGAGGATCGCCTTGGCATCAAGCTCAGCTACATAGGCCAGAAGGGCAACGCCGGCAACCTCAAGACCTTCGTCGCCCACGTCGGCAACAGCATCATGACCAACGACTACGCCTTCGACATCATCGGCGGCTACAGCCAAACCATGGCCAACGTGGCCTACAACCAGTACCTGCTCGACCTGTACAACCTCGAATATTTCAACTTCGACATGCCCTGGTGGCCGTCGCTGCTGACCGAGGAAGCCCTGGTCAACGGCAAGCTCTTCTTCGCCTCGGGCGACATCTCGACCAACCTGCTCTATAAGATGTACTCCAACTTCTTCAACAAGCAGCTGATCAAGAACTATAACCTCGAGGATCCCTACCAGCTCGTCAAGGACGGCAAGTGGACGCTCGACAAGATGTTCGAGATGGCCACCGGCGTCTATAAGGACCTCGACGGCAACGGCACCAAGGATAAGGCCGACCAGTTCGGCGTCATTGTCGCCAACCTCGACATCGACACCTACTTCTACGGCTCCGGTCTCCGCACCACCGACAAAAATGAGGACGGCACCATCAAGATCTCCGACTCCTACTTCGGCGAACGCTCGCAGGAGCTGCTCGAGAAGCTGAACCGGATGATCTTCGTCTCGGAGGACGGCATCTATAAGGGCGACGCCGCCAACGCCTTCGCGCAGGGCCGCGCCCTCTTCTACGCCGACCGCGCCGTCACCGCCATGAAGACCTTCAACGTCGAGGGCCTTGAGTTCGGCATCCTGCCCGCCCCCAAGTGGGACGAGGCACAGGAGGAATACTACACCTGCGCCGGCAACCCCTTCACCCTCTACGCCCTGCCCATCAACTGCCGCCAGCCCGACCAGATGTCGGCCGTCCTCGAGTGCCTCGCCTCCGAGGGCTACCGCCGCACCACGCCCGCTATCTTCGAGACCTCGATGAAGGTCAAGTACAGCCAGGACGAGGACTCCGCGCAGATGTATGACATCATCCGCGACGCCGTCACCTTCGACCTCGGCCGCGTCTTCGGCATCACCATGGGCGACATGACCCAGACCCTCTACCGCAACGCCGTTTCTTCGGGCAACACCGTCTGGTCGTCCACCAGCGCCGCCTACAAGAAAATGCTCGGCAATTACGTCAAACGCGTCAACGAGGCCCTGCTCAACGCAGGCTAAGCCCCCGCTGACCTGCGCAGAAAGGTTCCCATGAAGATCACCGCCTACTCGATCAAGGAAAAGTTCAGAAAGCTCGACCCCGTCCTGCTGCTCTGCACGACGGTGCTGTCGACTTTCAGCCTGCTCACCCTCTGGGGCTGCCGCGAGGCAACGGCCGGGGGCGTCAAGCGCGTCTTTGTCCAGCTGGCGGCCATCCTGCTGGGGATGATGTGTACCTTCATCATCGCCAACCTCGACTACGAATCGGTGGCGAATAAGCTCTTCTGGGGCTTCTTCGCCGTCTCGGTTCTGCTGCTTGTGCTGGTGCTCACCCCGCTCGGCACCGGCGAGGGAACCAACAAAAGCTATATCGTCATCCCCTTTCTGCCCTTCAATATCCAACCGTCCGAGTTCGTCAAGGTCACCTTCATCGTCACCTTCGCCAAGCACCTCGACTTGGTCAAGGCGAGGATCAACCACCCCAAAAGCCTGCTCGGCCTCGGCCTGCACGCCGGCCTCATCGTCGGGCTGATCCTGCTCGAAAAGGATCTCGGCGTGGCGCTGGTCTACATGGCCATCATCGCCCTCATGCTCTTCGGCGCGGGCCTGAGCCTGTGGTATTTCCTCGCGGTCATCGTCGCCGCCGTCCTCGCCTTCCCCTACCTCTGGCCGCTGATGGAGCCATATCAGCAGGAGCGCATCCTCTACGGCTTCCGCCCCGAGCTCGACCCGCTCGACAAGGGCTGGCAGCCGCTGCAGTCCCGCGCGGCCATCGCCTCAGGCGGCGTCTGGGGCAAGGGCCTCGAGGAGGCGAGCGCATACAAAACCATCTCGACCAAGGGCTCCTACAACGACTTCATCTTCGGCATCTTCGGCGAAATGTTCGGCTTCATCGGATGCGCAGTCCTGATCCTGACCTACCTCGTCCTCATCTGGCGCATCGTCCACATCGCGCGGACAACTCGAAAGGACCTGGGCGGCTATCTCTGCTTCGGCGTGGCCGCCGTGCTCTTCGCCCAGACGGTCGAAAACCTCGGCATGTGCCTGGCGATGCTCCCCGTCGTCGGCATCACGCTGCCCTTCATGAGCTACGGCGGCTCGTCCATGCTGGCGTCGTACATGCTGCTCGGCATCGTCCACAGCGTCAACGCCCAGCGGAACAAATACTATTTCGAGCGCGAGTCGGGATGACCGGCCGCAAAAAGAGAGCACACAGCCAATGGCTGTGTGCTCTCTTTTCAGTTCTGCCCCCACGCCGCGACCGGCTGCGGCTCGTCGCGGTGGGGATTGATCTGCTTGACCATCCACGTCACGTCCAGCCAGCGGCCGAACTTGAAGCCGGTGCGCGGGAAAACCGCCAGCTCGCGGTAGCCCAGCGCCGTGTGGAAGGCAATGCTGGCCGGATTGGGCGAGGTGATGCAGGCATAGCAGTTGACGATGCCCATCTCGCGCAGCGCCGCCTCCAACGCCTCGTACAGCATCCGGCCAACGCCGCCGTGCCGATGCCCGCGGTCGACGTAGATCGACATTTCGACGTCCCAGTCGTAGGCCGCGCGCTCGCGGAAAGCGTGGGCGTAGGCATAGCCGACCGGCGTGTCGCCGTCGCAGCAGACAAAGTAGGGGTATTTTTCGCTGATTCCGCGGATGCGGTGGGCGAATTCCTCCGCCGAGGGCGGGTCGTATTCAAAGGTGACGGTCGTCTCGCGGACGTAAGGCGCGTAGATGGCGCTGAGCGCGGCCGCGTCGCCAACCGCAGCGGGGCGTATCGTGAGCATGATGTGTATCCTCTTGTGATTGATTGAAATTTGTTGCGTTTTCGCAGATTTTTTCGCCCTCCCGGGCGAGGAGGACGGGGCGGAACCATCTCAAACGCCGAAGTTTCCGCCCCGCCCTCTTCCTGCCCCGGCGGGGCAGGAATTCACCCACCCCACCTCCTTGGCTGGGCGGCTGCCGATAATCAGCAGGAAGTCTTGTCAAGAGCGTGGTTGGAAGCTTTTTCGGAGTCCAGAACCCTTTTTCTCGAAAAAGGGTTCTGGTGGGGTTTGGGGCAAAGCCCCAAGGTCTTACTCCACCCCCAGCAGCACCAGTGCCGCCGGGATCGAGTCGCCTGCTTCGAGCAGCGCGTGCGCGGCTGCGTCGTGGTCGATTTCGGCCAGCTCCATGATGATGTGGATGGCGCGCTCGCGGAGCTTTTCGTTGGTGGGGCGGACGTTAATCATGCGGTTGCCGCGGACGTAGCCGAGGCGGATCATCGCGCCGGTCGAGAGCATGTTCAGCACCAGCTTCTGCGCCGTCCCGGCCTTGAGGCGCGTGCTCCCCGCGATCACCTCGGGGCCCACCGCCGGGGCGATGACCACGTCGCACAGCGGCGCCAGCAGGCTGTCAGGGTTGCAGGTGATGCCCACCGTGGCCGCGCCCAGCGCCCGCGCTTCGCGCAGCGCGCCCAGCACATAGGGCGCACGCCCCGCCGCCGACAGACCAACCACCACGTCGCCCGCCGCGGCGCCGTTCGCGCGCAGCTCGGACGCACCCAGCGCCTCGTTGTCCTCTGCGCCCTCCACGGCGCGGAACATCGCACCCTCGCCCCCGGCAATGATGCCGCGCACCAGGTCGTGATCCACGCCGAAGGTCGGCGGACACTCGGACGCATCGACCACGCCCAGACGTCCCGACGTCCCCGCGCCGACGTAGATCATGTGCCCCCCCGCCTTCAGCGCGGCGGCGATCAGATCAATAGCCGCCGCAATGTGCGGCAGCTCGGCGCCGATGGCCTCGGGCACCCGGCGGTTCTCGTCGTTCATCACCCGCACCATGTCCAGCGTCGACATCTTGTCAATGCCCGCCGTCCGCGGGTTGGCGGCCTCGGTCTTCAGCTTGGTGTAATCGTCACGCATGGCAATCCTCCCACTTTGTTCGCTTATCGGTCGGGCGTGAAGCCCTCAAAAATGATCGCGACACCGGGCAGCGCGCGGCGCGCCTCGGCCTCGCTGCGCACCGTCCAGCACAGACAGGGCGCCCCAAATACATCCCGGCAGAGCAGCAGCGGCAGCTCGGCCGGATAGGCACGGTCGTACGCGATAAAATCGGGCCGCGCCAGAAAATTGAGCAGCATCAGACTCAGCGCCAGCCTGTTCACCCAGCGCTGGCCGCTCTTTTCCCGGAATAAATTCGTGTACAGCAGCCCCCGGATGTAGCCCGGCCGGTTCTGCCGGAACCAGCTCAGATAGACCGGGTTGAAGGACTGCACCGAGAACACACCGTCGTAATTGTCCAGCAGCTCGGCCGCCTGCGCGCATACCTCGGCGCCAAAGTCCTCGCCCTTGATCTCGATCAGCAGCGGCACCTGACCCGCCACCTGAGCCAGCACCTCGTCCAGCGTGGGGACCGGCTCCCCATTGCCCAAACGCACCGCGCGCAGCTCGTCCAGCGTCATCGCCGAGACAACGCCCTCGACGCCGCACACCCGGCTGAGGCTCGCGTCGTGGAAGACCACCGGCACCCTGTCAGCCGTCAGCCGCACGTCGATCTCGATCCCGTATCCGCAGCGAATCGCCGCCGCATAAGCCGAGGGCGAGTTTTCGGGAACACCCTCCCCGTGCAGACCGCGGTGCGCGTAGCTCGTGCGCATGACCTGCATCTCCTCGCGCCGCCCCATCCCCGGCATCATCGCCAGAAAGGCCAGCAGCGCAAGCACCAATATCGTCAGGCAGATCGAAATCACAGCTCGCCCCGTGCCCGCATGGCCAGCACCTTCAGCACCGCCGTCTGGGTCTTCGCATCGGTAATCTCCCCCGCGAGGATCTGCCCCGCCAGCTCGTCGATCGGGATGCGGATCACATCGAGAAACTCGTCGTCATCCGGATCGGTGTCACCGAAGGTGAGGTCGGTCGCGAGATACATGTGGATGCACTCGTCAAAAATGGCCACCGACGGATAGAGATCGCCCAGCGAAACGATCCGCCCGGCCACCGCGCCCGTCTCCTCGCGCAGCTCGCGCTTCGCCGCCTCCAGCGGATCCTCGTCGCGCGAGTCGAGCTTGCCTGCCGGCAGCTCGGTCAGCACGCGCCCGAACGGGTAGCGGAACTGCCGCACGCAGATGACCTCTCCCTCGTCGGTCAGGGGCAGCACGCAGACCGCGCCCGGATGGCGCACGATCTCGCGGTAAGCCGATTTGCCGTCGGGCAGCTCGACGGTGTACTTGTGCAGCTCGACCACGATCCCGTCGTAGATCAGCTGGTCATTCAGCGTCTTTTCGTAAAGCTCAGACATGTCAGTCATCCTTTCCGTGGCGAAAGCATTCTTATTCTTACATTATAGTACAAAAGTGGCGGGAAGTCAATCATTTCGCGCAAAAAATGGGGCCGCGGCGCGAAATTCCCGCAAAAAATCGCCGCACGGTGGGGAATGACGCGCCTTTTTTCCCCATCGCGGCCGAAACCTTGACATCGGGCCTGATTTTTGCTATAATATAATGGAAAATCCACGCAAGGAGGTGTGCGTCATGCGCGAATATTTTCCCGGCCTTGTCGGCAACGGCCGGCTCTGCGCCCGGCTCGGACGCGAGATCGAGGACGGCCGGCTGGGGCACGCCTACCTCCTCGCCGGGCCCCCCGGCTCGGGCAAGCATACCCTCGCGCGGCAGATCGCGGCGGCACTGGCCTGCGAAGCGGAGGAAGCCGGCGCACTCCCCTGCGGGCAGTGCGCGTCCTGCCGCTCGATCCTTGAGGACCGCGACCCCGACGTCATCACCGTCAGCCGGGGCGAGCGCGCAACGCTGGGCGTCGAGCAGCTGCGCGGCGTCATGGAGGAGCTCTACGTCGCCCCCAACTGGCACGACGACAAAATCTACATCATCGAGGACGCCCAGACCATGACGGTGCAGGCGCAGAACGCCCTGCTCATTGCCCTCGAGGAGCCCCCCCGCCACGTCCGCTTCCTCCTGCTCTGCACCGAGCCCGAGGCCATGCTCGAGACCATCCGCAGCCGCGCGCCCATGCTGCGCATGGCCTACATCCCCCCCGAGCTGATGCGCGAGCAGCTGGTGAAGACCGAGCGCCGTGCCGCCCAGCTGGCCGAGGCCGAGCCCGACGCCTTCGCCGCCGTCACCCTTGCCGCCGACGGCTGTATCGGCGAGGCAATGACCCTGCTCGACGCCCGCCGGCGCAAGCCAATCCTGACGCGGCGGGAGAGCGCGGCAAACTTCCTGCGCCTCTGCGCCGGCCGGCACGGCGCGGGCGAGGTGCTGGCCGCCCTCGCCACCCTGCCCCAGAAGCGGGACGAGGTGAGCGAGCTGCTGGGCCTTGTTTCGCTGGGCGCCCGCGACCTGCTGGCCGTCAAGCGCGCCCCCGACGCGCGGCTCTGCTTCTACACCGACCGTGCGGCGGCCGAGGAGGCGGCGAACGGCATGTCGGTGCAGGCCCTGCTGCGGCTGACCGAGGCCATCGAGACAGCGCGGGTGTCGCTGTCCCGCAACGCGAATCTGCGCATTACCATGCTGACCCTGGCCCAGAGCGCAGGGCTGCTGTGAGAGAATTGATGTGATCCGCCCGCCGGGCGGAAATGGAGGATATCATGAGCGAAGAAAATAAGAAGGAAACCGCCCAGTCGGGCGAGAACAGCGGCGGCGAGCGCCGCTCCC
>JAFTOI010000031.1 GCA_017463865.1 Clostridia bacterium
GTCGACTCGGTCGTGCACCAGCCGTCGTAGCCCCGGATGTCACCGTAATGGTTGCCGAAGGCCATGTCAAAATCCCACACCGGCCCCAGCATCAGCTTGCCTCCCGCCCGCTTCCAGAGGTAGCAGGAGCGGTAGAAGGCCGACTCGGTGTTGAAGGTCAGCTCGGTCACAATGAACCAATCGACCCACGAGTCAAGGTCGATCAGATCCTGCCAGCCCGTCCCCGCCGCCAGCGCCCGCTCAGCGGCGAGAATGTACTGCTTGGCGTAGGTAAACTCGGGCGTGTTCGCGCGGTCGCTCTCGGGCTCTTTGACGTAGATGCGCACGACCTTTTCGGCGTCGAAATAGTCCTTGTTGTAGACATTCTCGCCGTCGAAATCCCAGCCGATCTCGCAGAGGAAGCCGATGTCGAGCCCGCCGAAGCTGTTCGGCTCGTCCCCCGCCTGCGCGGTGAAGTCGAGGCGGCCGTTGCCCTCCTCGATCTTGTCGGCGAAGGTGTAGACGCCGAGGTATTCGCCGTTGAGATAAAGATTGACGAGAAAGTGCGTCGAGGTGTAGTCCAGCCCGTCCAGCGCGGCGGCAATATCGTGCGCGACACAGTTGCGAATCAGCGATTTGTCGGCGTAGTTCGAGGTCAGCACCCAGTCGCGGTTCTCGGGCAGACCGAAGAGAGGTGCGCTCACGTTCAGCTTGATACGGTAGGACTTCTTCGGGAAGGAAGTCCACGACGCATTGCCCCGCCCGCGGATCTGCATCGGATACTCGACGCCGTCAATGAACATCGAACCGGACACATAGTCGGTCTTGGTCTCGATGGGCGCGCTGTCCGTCGTGTAGAGCTGCATCACGGGCAGGTGGTAGGACAGCCGCTCGGGCTCAAGCAGGTAGGTGCGGTTCTGCCCCGCCCCGTCGGTGAGGGTGATGCGGTGAGACTGGCGCAGGTCGTAGCTGCGCGCGGGTGCGGTGCCGGTTGTATCAAAATAAAGCGTCGCCGCGGTGACGTCGGCGTCGGGCGCGATCAGGGGATAGCCCAGCGTGACGACATTGCCCCGGATGGTGACGGTACAATCGTAGACCCCGCCGGTGGCAATGCGCAGCATGCGCACGCCGCCGAGCACCGCGTCCCCCCGTCCGCCCAGCGTACTGTAGCCGCGGTCGCCGTTGTAAGCAAGGAGATTGCAGTATCGCTCGACGTCACTCTGCGCAGGCAGTGCCCCCTCCCAGCTGAGCGAGCAGAAGGGCGCGTCAACGGTCAGCCAGCCGGCAGACAACAGGTCTGCCGCGCGGGTGATGATGCGGATCATCCCCTCGGCGCGGGTGGCAACTGTCAGCCCGCCGCCGGACGCACAGGGGGACACCGTCTCAGGCGCATAGTAGAGGGTGACGGGGCGGTCGAAGCTGACCGGCGCATCGAGGGCAAAGGGGGCGGTGACGCAGACAGTCGGCGCAGCGCAGTCGCCGAAGGCGAGTGCGGCCAGCTCGTCAGCCGTCGCGGCGTGCCAGACGCCGTCACCGGCGGCCGGCATCGGAAAGGGATCGGCAGTCGTTTCGGGGGCAGCGGTCGTCTCGATGACGGGCGCAGCTGTCGTTTCGGGGGCGGCAGTCGTCTCGGGTACAGCCGTCGTTTCAACCGGAGCGATCGTTTGGGGCGCAGGCGGCGCGTTTGTCGCGGCAGGCGGCGCCGTGGTGACAACATCAGCCGGCACGCTGCATGAGGTGAGCAGCAGCGCGGTCAGGAGAAGGAGCGTGAATCGTTTCATTTGCTGATGATATTCTTCGCCCAGCAGCCCGAGGCCAGCAGGGGCATGGCGATGCCCATTTTGACGAGGTCTGTCGCCTGCACGAGGGCATAGCAGAGAACAATGTCGAGGCTGGTCAGGCGGCAGAGGATGAAGGAGACCGAGACCGGCACGACACAGGTGTAAACGCAGTCGAACAGAAAGGTAATGAAGGTCTTGCCCCCCGAGCGGATGGTGAAATAGGCGACGTGAACGTAGGCGTGAACCGGCAGGACAAAGGCCTGAATGCGCAGCATATCGGCCGCGATGGCGCGAACGCTGTCGGCCACGTCATAGAGCATCGGGATCAGCGGCGCGGCGAAGAGGACAACGACGCCGATGGCGCAGTGGACGGCCACGGTGAAGAAGATCAGCTTGCGGTCGACGTCCCGCGCGCCCTCGATATTGCCCGCGCCCAGCTCGCGGCCGACGATGATGGCCGTGACCGAGCCCATGGCGAACATCATGACGCAGAAAAGGTTCCAGGCCGTCGACGCAATATTCGACGCGGCGACCACCTCGAGGCCGCGATAGGCGTAATTGCCGCTGATGGCCGCCATGCCGATCGACCATAGCGACTCATTGAGCAGCAGGGGCGTACCGGTGACGATGATGCGGCGGCAGAGGCCTGCGGGGATCCGCAAACTGCGGTAGGCGCCGATGATGAAGGGATATTTTGCCGCGTTGAGGTGGGTGTAAGTGATGACATACGCCGCCTCGAGCAAACGGGCGATGACGGTGGCCAGCGCCGCGCCTGCGGTGCCCATCTCGGGGAAGAAAAATGCGCCGTAGATCAGGCAGTAGTTGAGCACGAGGTTGGTCAGGATAGCGATGACCGAGGCGATCATGGGGTGCACCGTCTGCCCCGTCTCGCGGAGCATGCCCGAATAGACCTGCGCCAGCATGAAGGGGATCAGCCCCCAGACGGCGATGCGCAGGTAAGCCATGGCGTGATCCAGCGTCTCGGCGATGATGGCGGGCGTGTTGTTCTCGTTCTCGAGGAACAACAGCGACAGCGTGTCCCCCCAGAGCGAGAAGACGGCCACGGCGATGGCGGTGATGCCGACACCGAAAATCATCCGGAAGCGGAAGGTGTCGCGCATGCCTTTCCAGTCGCCGACGCCGAAGAACTGCGCGCCGAAGATGGAGGCGGCCGACAGCCCGCCGAAGAGGGTGAGATTAAAGACCATGATGAGCTGGTTCATGATCGAGACGCCGCTCAGCGGCATCTCGCCCAGCGCACCGACCATGAGATTGTCGAGCAGACTGACGAGGTTGGTGATACCCTGCTGGATAATGAGCGGGACGGCGATGGCCAGCATCATGCGGTAAAAGGCGCGGTCACCGATGTATTTTTGGCGGAATTTGGCAAGCATAATTGTGTCCTTTTTGTAAATTCAGATGTTGAACGACCAGCTGTCGGTCATTGTGACGGGCAAGATGAAGCAGGTGGGGTTGCTGCATAGAGTTTGGGTGGACAGGGTGTCCCGCGCATCCGCGCCGGACACCTCATCCGTCGCTGCGCGACAGCGGTGGATGAGGTGAGTATCATTTGATATCTCCCTCCCCTTATTATACAATACCCACCCCCGAAAGTCAACGTATGCGGACAAATTGCGGCAGGCTTTTCCTCTGTTTCCACCCCTGCCAACCATTGCATTTGCAAAATTCCGCCCGATGTGGTATAATGGAGGCACGGCTGGCAAAGGTGCCGGCCAAACACAAATTCAGGAGGTATTGGCAATGAAGAAACTGTCTCTGTATATCGCCTGCATTGCGATACTTGCCGCAATGCTGATGACCGCTGCTTCGGCCGCGACGCACACGGTCGTGTCGGGCGACACCATGTGGAAGATCGCGGTCAGATACGAGGTGGGTCTTAGCGAGCTCAGGGCCGCCAACCCGCAGATCACGAACGCTGCGCTGATCTATCCCGGTCAGGTGCTGCAGATCCCGACGACCGACGCGGCGGTGACCGCCTATGAGCAGGAGGTCATCCGTCTGGTCAACGAGATCCGCGCCGAGAACGGGCTGAAACCGCTGACCTACGACTGGGAGCTGAGCCGTGTGGCCCGCTACAAGTCGCAGGATATGAAGGACAACCGCTACTTCTCGCACACAAGTCCGGTCTACGGCTCGCCGTTTCAGATGATGAAGAGCTTCGGGCTGACCTACCGCACCGCGGGTGAGAATATCGCGAAGGGGTATGCCACCCCGCAGGCCGTGGTCAACGGCTGGATGAACTCGTCGGGCCACCGCGCGAACATTCTGAACGCATCGTTTACGCGGATCGGTGTCGGCTACGTCGCCAGCGGAAACTATTGGACGCAGATGTTTATCGGCAGATAAAATCATTCATACACAAGCGAGGGGAAGACCATGGAGCAGTTGATCACAAAACTCAGAGCAAGCCTCAGCGAAGGCAGATTCATCCACAGCCTTGGAGTGGCGGAATGTGCTTCTGCGCTGGCCGGGCGCTTCGGCGCTGATGCCGAAAAGGCCTATCTTGCCGGACTTCTGCACGACTGCGCGACCGCACTCACCCCCGAAGAAATGCTTGCACTGGCGCTCGAAGCCGGTCTGCGCACGGCGGATGAGATCAGCCAAGACCCTGTGGCCGACTACCACGCCGCGCTCGGCGCCATCGTCGCCCGGCGGGACTACGGGATCAACGATCCGGCGATCCTGCAGGCCATTGCCTATCACCAGATCGGCGGTGTGCCGATGACGACATTGGACGTGATCGTCAGTCTGGCCGACGCCATCGAGCCGTCGCGCAGGGGGGAGCAGATCGACGCGATTCGGGAGATCGCGGAGCGGGATCTGCTCGGCGCGTATCTGGAGAAATGCAGGCTCTACATGACGAACATTCTGCGCAGCGGCCGGCCCCTCTCGCTTGAGCGGGTGCGGGTGTACAATTACCTGCTCACGCTGCGATAAGACGCGGAAGCCGCCGTATGGCATGCCATACGGCGGCTTTTTTGCGTATATCGGCTCAGATATCGAGGACGTAGGCCAGCAGGAGGTTGGTGGTGTTCTCGAGGCCGGTGATGTGGGTGCGCTCCATGCCGTGGCTGCACCAGACAGCCATGCCGAAGGTGGCGGCGCGGAGGTTATTGCCGGCGCGGATGGCGGCGTGGGCGTCGGTGCCGTAGCGGTAGTAGATATCGACGGCGTAGTCGCAGCCAGCCTTCTCGGCGTAGTTGATGAGGCGGGTGGTCAGGTCGTAGTCGTAGGGGGCGGTGGCGTCCTTGGCGCAGATACTGACCTTGTACTCGTCGCCCGCGTAGTCGGGGCCGATGAGGCCGATGTCAACGGCGACGTACTCGGACACGCCCTCGGGGACGTAGGTGCCGCCGAGGCCGAGCTCTTCCTCGTAGGGGAAGGCGAGGATGGTGCGGTATTTGGGCTTGAGGTCATGCTCGGTAAGGTATTTGAGCATGGCGAAGCAGCAGGCGACGGCGGCTTTATCGTCGATGAAGCGGGATTTGAGGTAGCCGTTCGGGGTGATCTGGCAGCGCGGGTCGATGGAGACATGGTCGCCGTGGCGGATGCCGAGAGCTTCGACGTCGGCGCGGGAGCTGACCTTTTCGTCGAGGATGATCATCATGGTCTTCTCATTGCGCTCGAGGGTGCGGGTGTCGTCAAAGACGTGGATCGAGTGGGACTGGCAGGCGAAGAGGCCGGTATAAGCGCGGCCGTCGCGGGTGTGGACGGTGACCGTCTCGCCCTCGATGGAGCAGAGGTTGACGCCGCCCAGCGTGCGGATGCGGATCATGCCGTCGGCGTCGATGCGGCGGACGATAAGGCCGAGGGTATCGGCGTGGGCACCGACGAGAACGGTCTTGCTGTTATCCTCGCCGTCGAGGGTGATATAGGCGGTGGAGCGGTTATCATAGGTGACGGTGTGACCGGACATGGCGGCGTAGCGCTCGAGGACAGGGTTGAGCGCGCGGTAGTAGCCAACGGGGCTGGGGGTGCTGACGATGTCGCGGAAGCAGTCAAGCAGGAAGGCGGTATCGATGGGGTAGCGCATGGTGATTCTCCTTTGGGAATGAGATTATTTATACATCATAGCATATTTGGAGGGATTTTTCAAGAGAGATTTACCTTATAAGTAAAAAAGGTGTGTTTTCACACACCTTTCTCGTTGTGGTCATTTGGAGGAATATCCTGCCGCCGATGTTCGTCAAGTTTTTGGTTCAGTTTGCGCAGCTCGTGCATGATAAACGCGCCCATGACAATGACAGGCAATGACTCCCCGAAAACCTGAAAGTCAAGATCATAATACAAAACGCCACCGACAATTACGGCAAGAACAGAACAGATTATGCTCAGCACTACCATTATAAAAGTCTCCTCACTCGAGTAGGAATCCAGGTACATAGTGAACTTCCACAGATGCCGTCCGAACATCGGTATCCCATATTGTATTTAAGCCAATTTCTGCTGAGAATTCCCCTTTTGAGTTAATAGAAATGGAGGGTGAGAGAATAAGTGCAAGAGTAGAATGACTGTACGAACCATTACTATTGAAATATGATTCCAATCCAGGATGATTCACATGACCATTATATTGGAAATGTGCAGCCACATTACTGTAACGAATACTGTGCGTATCGGAAATAACATTATCGGGCAAGTTGAAAATCCCAGCTGCCCCATACCAACTACCAGTTTCTTTTTCTTGGATAACCGTAATTGGAACAAGATATGTTTCTGTAACAACAGGACTCATGCTTGTAACAATTAGTGCATCATATGAATAACTGCCGCTACCACTATCCGGAGTAACAGTAGCATTCATCGCACATGAGCCAATGGAATCATAACCCCGGAATAACGGCATCGTAAGCCATACGGAATCTGTAGTGAATAGATACATCCCTCCTCCCATATCAAATGCAGTATGTACTACTCTCATGTATGAATCTTCGTATTCTCCTACTGCGGGTTCTCCATCATCCAAAACACCTTTAATGAAATTGGCTTGTTCTTTCAATTCAATTTCGCGCGTAACTGACAAAGCGTTTTTTTCATCAACATAGATATGCTTACCGCTCTTATCATATTTTGAGTAACTAGTTGTAGATACAATTCTTTCACATTCGGCAATTTGTGCTAGTGTATCGAGAGAGTATTTATTCACATTGCTTTCATCAATACCTAATGAAATAAGAAGAGCTCTTACTTGTTCGATGTCAAAACCATCATGATTAGATACCATATTATTCTCATAATTAGATACCATATTATTCTCATATTGACGAATAATTTTCAAATCTGAATCCTTATACTCAGTTATGGGAAATACATACCCATTATTTTCTACGATCTTTTTTTCTCCCAACAATGTTGGAGAAACAGCAAATGAGTTGAAACACAGCATTACAGCAACAACACACGAAAAAACAGTAATAAGGATTTTCTTCATTTTTCTCCTCCATATATAATTTTTATCATTTTTGTTGATTCCAACAAATTTATTCTGAATCTTACATTCACGCACGGTTTTCAAAGACAAAACCATGCGTTCACCAAAAGCGTTTTTTTCTCTCCTTCCAATAAGGTGTGATAATTTTCAATAGTACAATATTCACAGGTTCTCCCCCTTTCTTTCTAAATAAATTTCATCATAATATTATCATAATTTTGAATTCTTGTCAATAGAAATTATTAATATTTATAAATTATTAATATTTATAAATTATCAATTCCACATTAACAATTATATAATCGTTGTTTATTTAACCATATCAACCAATTTAATTCTAAAAAAGCAGAAGAATCATTTTAGATTTGTATTCCCCATTGACAAATCGCCTCAAATGGTGTATCATGACAATATCAATCCCCCAAAAGGAGATACATCATGGAAAAACTGATCCAATACTGCACCCGGGCCTCGCTCTACGACGGCCCGTTTGACAGCGTGGTCGGGTGGGCGGCGGCCGGTATGGGCTATTTACTGACGACGGCGAACGGCCGCCTTGTCGCCATCGACGGCGGCAACCGCGAGGATGCCGAGGCGTGGGTGGAGTTGCTCGAAGCCAACGCGCCCGTGGGGACGGTGCCCGAGATCGATCTGTGGTTCATCACGCACCCGCACGGCGACCACTACGGGGCGCTGCTCGAGATCTGCCGCAGACCGGAGCTGTGTGCGCGGATCCGGGTGAAGAAGCTGGTCTATCACTTCCCTGCCGAGTTCCGCAATGCCAAGGGTGGGAATATCGACTACGTTTTTCCCGATTTTGCGGCGATCCTTGCCGCCACCGGGGCGGAGGCTTATCTGCCGCAGGTGGATGAGATGCTGGAGGTGGACGGCATGCGCTTCCACATCCTCTACACGCCGACCGACTGTTCGATCCTGAACAACCCCAACCAGCTGTCGCTGATCTTCACGGCGCAGGGGGCGGGAAAGAAGATCATGTTCACCGGCGACGCCTACCACCGCAACATGCAGATCGTGGTCTGGCGCTATCCGAAGACGCTGGCATGCGACATTCTGCAGCTGCCCCACCACGGGCTATGCGACACCGGCAATCTCGATTTTTACAAGAAGGTCAACGCGAAGACGGTGCTGATCCCCATCTCGGTTGCCGGTGACCGCACCATGCGCTCCGACATGTACGGCGACTCGCCCGCCGTCAACCGCTGGGCCGAGGACAACGCCGAGGCGGTGTACAAGGCCTTTGCCGGCACCGTTGAGCTCCCGCTATGCGAGGAGGGATGAGCGATGTGGCTGATCCTTGCCCTTCTCTCGGCTCAGCGTTGTCATCACCCTCATTCTGGCTTTCGTCTTTCTGCATGAGCGGTTTACGCCAAAGTCGCTGAGCGGCTGTCTGCTCATCGGCGCAGGCACCCTGCTGATGGTTCTGTAAATCAAGGAGGAACGATGAATTACCGCAACGACAAAACCGGCACCCCCATCTCCATTCTCGGCTTCGGCTGCATGCGCTTCAAGCAGACGCTGGGGCGCATCGACCTGGAGAAGGCCGAGCGCGAGATCATGGCGGCATACCGCGGCGGCGTCAACTACTACGACACCGCCTACGTCTACCCCGGCAGCGAGGCCGCGGTGGGCGAGATCCTCGCCCGCAACGGCATCCGTGACAAGGTGTATCTGGCGACCAAGCTGCCGCACTACCTCGTGCGCAGGCCCGAGGATATGGATCGCATGTTCAATGAGCAGCTGGCGCGGCTCAAAACCGATCACATCGACTATTACCTGATCCACATGCTCAGCGACATCGACACCTGGGGGCGTTTGTGTGACCTCGGCATCGAGGCGTGGATCGCGGAAAAGAAGGCCAGCGGCGCTATCCGGCAGATTGGCTTCTCCTACCACGGGGGCGCCGACATGTTCTGCCGGCTCGTCGACGCCTATCCGTGGGAATTCTGCCAGATCCAGTACAACTACATGGATGAGCACAGCCAGGCCGGGCGGCGGGGCTTGGACTATGCCCACGCGCGTGGGCTGCCCGTCATCATCATGGAGCCCCTGCGGGGCGGGCGGCTGGTGCGTAATCTGCCCGACGAGGCCAAGGCCGTCTTTGCGCGCCACCCGGTGAAGCACACGCCCGTGCAGTGGGCGCTCCGCTGGCTGTGGGATCAGCCGGAGGTGACCTGCGTGCTGTCGGGCATGAACTCGGTCGAGATGGTCGAGGACAACGTCGAAACGGCCTCCACGGTGGAGGTCGGCGAGCTGACCGAGGCCGATCAGGCCATGCTGCGCGAGGTGGCGGCCGCGATCAACGCGAAGATGAAGGTGGGCTGCACCGGGTGCAGCTACTGCGTTCCCTGCCCGCGCGGGGTTGACATCCCCGGCACCTTCGCCGCCTACAACCAGCGCTACGCCGAGGGCAAGTTCTGGGCGACGGTGGAGCACATCAAATGCACCGCTCTGCGCAGGACATCCACCGCCGCGTCGGCCTGCGTCGGCTGCGGCAAGTGCGAGAGCCACTGTCCCCAGCACATCGCCATCCGCGCCGAGCTGAAGAATGCCGCGCGCGAGCTGGAGGGGCCGGCCTACCGCGCCGTCCGGCGCGTGGTCGAATGGCTGCGGGCGTTTTAAAAAACAGGAGGCTGTCTGTCGACAGTCTCCTGTTTTTTCGATTATAGCGCCAGCCAGACGGTCGCCGCCAGGCAAAGCAGCACCGCGCCGCCGAAGAGTATCCATGCGCCGGCGGTCGGGCGGCGGTGGGCATCCGGGCAGCGGAAGGCGAGGGCGATGCGCAGCCAATAGGGCGCGTGGTCGAGGCGAAGCAGCTCATCGTCCAGCCGCAGCCAGAGCCCGGATGGGCGCTGGCCGAAGAGGCGCGCGAAGGGGAAGCAGCGATAGCCCAGCATGCGGATATCGCCCAAGGCGATGCGGCGATCCCCCCAGGTGAGGGCGTGGGCGTCGAGCGTGCCCAGCACGCGGCGGTCGAGCAGACGTCCGACGCCGTATGCGGCCAGCCGCAGGGCCAGCGTCAAGGCGAACAGCGCGAGGCAGGCCAGGATCACCTGCGCCGCATCGCCGCCCGAGATGCCGTCCTCGCCCGCGCCCAGCCAGAAGGGCAGGAAGACGGCGGCCAGCAGGTCGCCGGTCAGAAACAGATTCAGCGTGCCGCCCCATGCGCGGCGGATGGGGAGCGCCTTCATGCGCCCGCGCGGAGCCGGCGGACGACCTCGCCGCCCACCTCGGCTGTCGCCGCACTGCCGCCCAGATCGGGCGTCAGCACACTGCCGTCGACCAGCATCTCCTCGATGATCTCGATCAGCCGACCGGCCCAAGCCTGATGGCCGAAGAATTCGAGCATCTGGCTGGCTGACCACACCGTCGCCAGCGGGTTGGCCTTCCCCTGCCCCGCAATGTCGGGGGCCGAGCCGTGGATGGGCTCGAACATCGACGGAAATTTCCGCTCCGGGTTGAGATTTGCCCCCGCCGCCAGTCCCATGCCACCGGCAATGGCCGCGCCGAGATCGGTCAGAATGTCGCCGAAGAGGTTGGAGGTGACCACGATCTCGAACCGCCCCGGATCCTTCACCATGAACATGGCCGCCGCGTCGACGAGATAGCTGTGGGTCTCGACGTCGGGATAGTCCCGCCCCACTTCGGCAAAGATCTGATCCCAGAAGACCATCGAATAGTTGAGCGCGTTGCCCTTGCTGATGCTGGTCAGCGTCTTTTTCTGCGCCCGCGCCAGCTCATAGGCGTAGCGGATGACCCGCTCACAGCCACGGCGCGAAAATACACCATCCTGAATCACCACCTCGTTCGGCTGACCACGGAACAGCCAGCTTCCGCTGCCCGCATACTCGCCCTCGCTGTTCTCACGCACGAAGAGCATGTCAATGTCCTCGCGCTTCACATCAGCCAAAGGACAGGGCGCGCCCCGCAGCAGCTTCACCGGCCGCAGGTTGATGTACTGATCGAACCCCTTGCGGATAGTCAGCAGCAGATCCCAGAGCGAAATATGGTCCGGCACCCCCGGATAGCCCACCGCACCGAGAAAGATCGCATCATGCTCCGCCAAACGCGCCATCCCGTCTGCCGGCATCATGCACCCATTTTCCAGATAATACCGGCATCCCCACGGATATTCGGTAAAATCAAACCCAAACCCGCCGTCGATCTCCGCGACAGCGCGCAGTACCTTCATTCCCTCGCTGATGACCTCCGGCCCGATCCCATCGCCGGCAATCACCGCAATCTTGTGTGTGTTCACTCTATTCCCTCCAATCAATTTTTGCAATCTACCCCTCTGTCCGCAACCCAATCACATGCGTACGTGAAAGCTTTCGCGGGTTGGAGGTGAATCGGTTTCGCCTGCGGCGAAACCGAGAGGAGGAAGGGCGCCTTTCTCGAAAGGCGTCCTTCCTCCTCAGCTTATTCCTCAGTCTTTACCACTTCAATCCCAAGCTCTGCCAAAGCCTTCGCGTCTGCCGGGGTCGGACAGCCGGACATCAGCTCGGAGGCGTTCTGCACCTTCGGGAAAGCGACGACGTCGCGGAGGCTGTCGGCGCCGCACATGATCATCGCAAGGCGGTCAAGGCCCAGCGCTGCGCCGCCGTGCGGGGGCGCACCGTAGCGATAGGCGTCGACCAGGAAGCCGAACTTGCGGGCAATGTCCTCGTCAGAGAGGCCCAGACGGCGGAACATCCGCTGCTGCAGCTCGACATCGGTGATGCGGATCGAGCCCGACGAGATCTCGACGCCGTTGAGGACGAGGTCGTACGCCTTCGCGCGCACCTTGCCCGGGTCGGTGTCGATGTACTCGAGACACTCGTCAAGCGGCATCGTGAAGGGGTGGTGCATCGCCACCCAGGTCTGGCTATCCTCGTCCCACTCGAAGAAGGGGAACTCGGTGATCCACAGGAAGTTGTAGCCCTCGGGGATCATGTCCAGCTGCTTGCCCACGATCAGGCGCAGCGCGCCCAGAACCGGCAGCGTGACCTTGTCCTTGTCAGCCACGATCAGCGCGACGTCGCCGCGCTCACAGCCGATGCGGGCGAGAATCGCCTCAAGCTCGCCCTCGGCCATAAACTTGGCAAAGGAGCAGGTGGGCGCCTCATCGACCCAGCGGACGTAGGCAAGGCCCTTGGCGCCAATGCCGCGGGCGTGCTCGGTCAGCTTGTCGATCTCCTTGCGGGTCAGCTTGGCCGCGCCGCCCTTGGCGACGATGGCGCGGACAGAACCGCCGCCCTGAACGGCACCCGAGAAGACGGCGAAGCCGCTGTTCGCAACCAGGTCGGAGATGTTCTGGATCTCCATGCCGAAGCGGGTGTCGGGCTTATCGGAGCCGTAGCGCTCCATCGCATCGCGGAAGGTCAGGCGGGGCAGGGGGAGGGCGATCTCCACGCCCAGAACCTCCTTGAAGAGGCGGGCAATGTAGCCCTCGTTCATCTGCATGATGTCGTCCTCGGTGACGAAGGACATCTCGAGGTCGATCTGGGTGAACTCAGGCTGGCGGTCGGCGCGCAAGTCCTCGTCGCGGAAGCAGCGAGCCAGCTGGATGTAGCGGTCGAAGCCGGAGAGCATCAGCAGCTGCTTGTAGATCTGGGGCGACTGGGGCAGCGCGTAGAAGGAACCGTTGTGGATGCGGGAGGGAACGATGTAGTCGCGCGCGCCCTCGGGGGTGGGCTTGACCATCATCGGGGTCTCGATCTCGATGAAGCCGTTCTCGTAGTAGTACTCGCGGGTGACGCGGGCGATCTCCTGGCGCATGAGCATGTTGCGCTGGAGGGACGGACGGCGGAGGTCAAGGTAGCGGTACTTGAGGGCGATGTTCTCGCCGACCTTGGCGTTGTCCGAGATCTCGAAGGGCGGGGTCTGGGCGGCTGAGAGGATCTTGAGCTCTGTGACGGCGATCTCGATCTCGCCGGTGGGGAGATTGGGGTTGACGGCGCCCTCGCCGCGGGCGCGGACGGTGCCGTGGGCGCAGAGGACGAACTCGGCGCGGACGGTAAAGGCTTTTTCGAAGACGGCGCGGTCGGTGGCGTCGTCGAAGGCGAGCTGGACGATGCCGGTGCGGTCGCGGAGGTCGATGAAAATGAGCTGGCCGAGGTCGCGCTGGCGCTGGGCCCAGCCCATGACGCAGACGGTCTGGCCGAGGTTAGCTTTCGACAGTTCAGCGCAGTAACAGGTGCGCTTGTCGGTTTTGGTGAGCAGTTCTGCCATGGTGGTTTCTCCTGTTTTTGTCTTTATAAATTAGTATTGTTCAGTTTGCGTAATAAAACGCATCGACCAAGCTATCGTCCTCGCGGCGGTAGAGCCGACCTTCTTTGGCGTAGAAGGTTTTGTTTTCTTCGTCGCAGGTGACATAGACGCTGGTGCGATAGAAAATCTTCGAGCCATCCTCGAGCGTTGTGCAGGGATGAGAAGTGAATTCGATAAACATACTCTCGCAAAATTCGACATACTTCCCCAAGTGTAGTGAAAATACGATCTCTTCGATCGTATAGGCTTCTTCCAGATGATAATTATCCGGTGAACCGGAATAATAACCATCAATATTGTATGATTCAGGAAATTGTATTATGAAAGGTGTTGGAACACCAATACCTGTGGCGCCGCCAAGTTCGTCGACACGCATACCGTCCACTTTGTCAGGGATCACGATTGTCTTCCCCGCATCGCTCCCATCCCAAGTATACATTCCGACAAATGCACGGCGACCGACTTGGTTGACATAAAACTCAACACCGTTTACTGTACTGCCGTCGTGGTAAAACATGCTGCTTTGAGCGGCACAGCTAAACATCGACATGACCAGCAAAATAATCAACAGACACGAGATCACACAAACAATCCCCCAGCTGATGCGTTTGGTTTTCGTCATCGGGATACCTCCTTACGGCGGTCGATCATAGGCATTTGTTTACGATAAACCTGTGATTCTTACGGTAAGATTTTCGTTGGTACTGGGTTTTCCGCCCTCCCGGGCGGGGAGGGGGCGGACACCATCTCAGACACCGAAGTTTTCCGCCCCCTCTTGCCGCCCGTCGGGCGGCAATTCACCCCCACCATCCTTGGCTGGGCGCGTCCTCCTGCTTGGTGAGGGAGTCGGATAAGGCATTTTTTCTTCGCAGAACGAATGTGATGATTCCTGCCGCGATGGTGCCAGCGATGGAACCGCAAGCACTCATCATCAGTACGGTAACGGCAATCAGTCCTTCGCCGTTACCCAGTTCGATTTGGCGAGCTTGAACAATAATACTTGGTATGTTGAGAAAAATGCAGAGGACCAGCGTGGTAATCGCTGCGGCGAACAGGCCGCGGGCAAAAGCCGAAAATCGCTCGGCGCACAAGCCAACAGCAACGGCCACAAGCGGCACCAGCCACGCGAGCAGCATTCCCCAGGATTCAAACCCGGAGGAGCTGAACCAGGTGATGCTAAGCGCTGCCTGCACAGCCGCCCAGCAGATCACGCCCGTCAGCGTGCCGCGCAGCAAATCACGTCCCAACTTCATTCCTCAATCCTCATACATCGTCTGATTCTCGTGCCAGTCGCGCTTCATGTTGCGCTCGAACTTGGCGACATAGGCCGCCGACAGCTCCTCGCCGGTGATGCCGTAGCAGTCGATGTTGTCCATGAGGTACATCAGCACGTCGGCGACTTCCTCGACGTAGTGGGCGCGGACGGCGGGGTTCTCGACGATGGCGGTGTCGCCCTTCTTTTTGATGATGGCAATCATCTCGCCCAGCTCCTCGACGCTCCAGAGCAGGTAGCTCCGGGCGTGCGCGGGGTCGTGGGGCGACCACTCGTGCTGGTGCTTCTCGAAGAGCGCGTGCTGCATGTCGAGCAGGTCGGAGAGGGTGCACGACCGCTTCTCGCCGCTGGCGGCACTCATTTCAGTTTCTCCGCGAGGTCGGCGAGGGCGATCTCCTCCTGTGCGCTGTCCTTCATCGAGCGCAGCATGGCGCGGCCGGTCTCGATCTCGTTTTCGCCGAGGATCAGCGTATAGTCGGCGCCGATCTTGTTGGCGTACTTCATCTGCGCCTTGAGCGAGCGGCCGACGAGGTCGCACTCGACGTAGAGGCCGCGATTCCGCAGTTCCTCGGCCAGCTGGAGCGCCTTGGTGGAGGCGGCAGCACCGAGCGAGGCAATGTACAGCTTGGGCGGCTGCTTGCCGGGGACGGTGATGCCTGCGGCCTCCATGGCCATGATCAGGCGGGTGATGCCCATGGCGAAGCCGATGCCGGGCAGGCGGGGGCCGCCGATCTGCTCGGTCAGGCCGTCGTATCGGCCGCCGCCGCAGACGGTGCTCTGCGCACCGATGCCCTCGGCGATGAACTCGAAGACGGTGCGGGTGTAATAGTCAAGGCCGCGGACAATGGCGGTATCGACCTCGTAGGCGATGCCCAGTGCGTCGAGCGCCTCGGTCAGGCCCTTGTGGTGGTTGGCGCAGTCGGGGCAGAGGTGGTCAAGGGTGCGGGGCGCGCCCTCGGCGATCTTGTGGCAGATGGGCGACTTGCAGTCGAGGATGCGCAGGGGGTTGGTCTTCAGGCGCGCCTGGCAGGTGGGGCAGAGCTCGGACTCATGCGCCGAGAAGTATTCGACCAGCGCGGCACGGTAATTCGGGCGGCAGGTCGGGCAGCCGATGGAGTTGATGTGCAGCTTGATGTTCTTCAGCCCGATCTCGCGCAATACCGCGTCAGCGACGGCGATACTGGTGGCGTCGGCGGCGGGAGTCTCGGTGCCGTAGAGCTCGGTGCCGAACTGATAGAACTCACGCGAACGGCCGGCCTGAGGCGCCTCGCAGCGGAAGCAGCTGATGATGTAGAACAGCTTCAGCGGCATGGCGTCGGAGCAGCGGCCGTGCTCGATGATGGCGCGGGCGATGGACGCCGTGCCCTCGGGGCGGAGGGTGATCGAGCGACCCTCGTCACCGCGGTCGAGGAAGGTGTACATCTCTTTCTGGACAACGTCGGTCGTGTCGCCGACGCCGCGGCGGAAGAGCTCGGTCGCCTCAAAGGTGGGGGTGCGGATCTCGTCAAAGCCGTACCGCGTGGCAACCGCGCGGGCGGTCTCCTCGATGAACCGCCAGGTGGGGATCTCCTCGGGCATGATGTCGAATGTGCCCTTAATTTTCTGAATCATGGTTTTATCCTTCCGAAAAAATTTGATATTGAAAAATCTGATCGCAAGCGTAAAGCTGTGTCATCCTGAGCGCAGCGAAGAATCTTTTCCTTCGTCAAAATTCTTCGTCGCTCTGCTCCTCAGGATGACAGACTTGCTGCGTTAGACAGTAAACTTTCAGCAAAGGCATTGCCCTCGCCCATTTACCCCAGCTTGGTCACCACGCCGGGCTTGCATTCGACGGGCTGGTCGTCGACGCCGAGCCAGACCGAGATGGCGGACGGGTTGTACGCCATGGTGCGATCAGCCGACAGCACCAGTGCGCGCTGGGCCATGACGTAGTCGTAGATCTCGATGTTGGTGGCGTACCAGGTCTTCTCGTCGCCGCCTGCGGCCGCGCAGAACTCTTCGATGATCTCCCAGTTGTCGTTGTCGGCGAACTCGTAGCTGTGGCCCCAGATGTAGAGCAGCTGGCCCGGCCAGCGGCGCTTGCGGAAGCCATCGAGCTTCGCCATGATGTCGTGCTTGTGGTGGCAGGTCGGGTGCCAGGTCAGGAAATCGTCGGGCGTGATGTAGCCGTTGGTGGCCTTGGTGGTGCGCGAGTAGACGATGCCCAGCGCACGCAGCTGGTCGATGACTTTCTGGTTATAGGTGCCGAAGGGGTAGGACATGCCCCGCACGGGGTAGCCAACGAGCGCCTCGAGGTTGCGGCGATCCTCCATCACCTCATAGATGAGCTCCTCAGTCGAGGTCAGCTCGAGGAAGGGGTGGGTCAGCGTGTGGACCGACACCTCATGGCCGGCGTAGAGGGAGGCGACCTCGTCGGCGGTGACGTAGCCGTCGCGGCCGAACTTGCCCGAGTTGAGGTGGAAGGTGCCTTTGATGCCGTGTTTGTTAAAGATTTCGATCAGCCGGCGGTCATGGGTACGGCCGTCGTCGTAGCTCATGGTCAGCGCACGGGTCTTGCCCTGCGGATAAAGATTAGCTTGTACGCGCATGATGATTACCTCCGATGGATGGGTAAATTTATTCATTATCTATTATATCACAAATATTCCGCGTGTCAAGAAAAAATCGGCGCTTTGCGTATTTTGTCGGGCAAAAAGTCTTGACAAAGCCGCCAATGTGGTGTATAATAATCAAGTACGGAGGCGTAGCTCAGTTGGTTAGAGCGTTCGGTTCACATCCGAGAGGTCATGGGTTCGAGCCCCCTCGTCTCCACCAGAATAAAGAAAAAACGCTGATTTCTCAGCGTTTTTTCTTGTTTTGACGTGATTCGGCCCCGATCAGGACAGCTTGACGATCAAATCCTCCACCACATCGTGCAGATGGATCAACTCCAGCTCTAACTCGTTGCAGCAGCGCACCAGCTGCTGGAGGGGGGCATATTTTTGACACACGTCCGAGATCGTCTGCATGATGATCGGGCAGCCATCGTACTCTTTGACAGCCGCGATACCGAACGTCGTGCGGGGATTGGCATCATCGATGTACTCCTCGCGCACGACGATGTAATGACAGTTCATATCAGCTTTCTCCCATCTTCCTGCAGGAATGCAGACCGCAGATAAATACTTGCTGTCGCTTTCCGCAAGGCATAATGTGCAGAATGGTATTCAAGTTAGGCTTAGCTTCGCCCGTCTCGAATACCATTCCGCCATTGCCGGTCAAATCCTATGTTACGGGCAGGTTTCGGTATCCGAAATCGAATCCGACTCGCTTCCCGTGCTGCTATATGCGGTGATGTCAGCTACGGCTTTGTAGGTAGTGCCACTGGTTGCGTTAAAGTACAGTTCAAGTCCGAGTGAACGTACAGAAGAACCACTAACGCTATCTACAAAAACCCATTCTCCGTCAACATCTTCGTATACAGTAAGCGTACCTTCGATTGAAGTGGTAACACCAAATACACGACCTACATCAACAGTAGCAGAACCTGTCCCGTTGGGAAAACTGACCTCAACGATGATACTGCTCATGTTACTCCAATAAGGACTTACTGTTTCCCCAGGCGTAACAGTTGCTGCCAAGGTTGGAATAACCAACATCGAAGTAATCAGCACTGCAAGAACAAAGGATATGATTCTTTTCATTTTTTTACCTCCTTCCGAAAATATTACTTATTTAAACGTATAAAACTCCCAAACCTCACGCTAATTTTGAAATTTTTGAATTTTATTTTTAATATTATTACTTTTCACTACTTTACGACACGAAAAACGGCTATGTATCGTAATCGAAACATAGCCGCCTCTTTCAATTAACGCTTTCCGCAAGTTTCAACAACTCATCTGCAGACATATTTCCGGTTATAACATACGAATATTCATTATCATGCCAAACAATGGTTCTTTGTTGTCCAACCTCAGTGGCAGTTAATGTTATTAACCCCGGGTACCCATTAACTTGTATATCCTTCATTACTGACTCCTCATTAGAAATATACGCATCAAAACTTTCGAGAAGACCTTGACGGTAAATGATTAAAACTGTATCGCTTTCATAATCTATACTCATGCTGCTTTGACTTTTTCTAACCTCATACCGCACAAACTCCTCCCCGAGGCCGCGCGGTTCGCGGTACTCCAATATCTCCGTCGGTGCGACCACCTCTTCTTCGCGCATGAATGAAACTGCGATGCTCTCCTCGTACCACTCGACGATCGCATTGACGATCGCTTCGCGCACGGCTTCGATGCTCAGCATCGCCGCAAAGCCGATCGACATCACGATCAGCGCGATCATGGCGACACGCTTGGCATACAGCAGAATCGGCGTCGGGCCGCGTTTGGCGCGCTTCACAATCCGCCGCTTCGCGCGCGCCGACAGCTGCATCGCCGGGTCGGCCGCGTGATATTCCTCCAGCTCCCGCCGCCCGGCATGCGGGGCGGCCGCATAGAGCATCGCGTCGAACATATCAATTTGTGGTGTTTTATCCATCAAATTCCCCTCCCATCATTTTCCGCAGGGATTCCCTCGCCCGATTCAGACGCGAGCTGAACGCCGTTTCCGATATCCCCAGTGCCTCCGCCATTTCCCTGTCCTTGAAATTATATTTGTATTTCAACAGGATCGCATGCCGCTGCCCTTCGGGCAGGGCGTCGATGTACTGCGCCAAACGCCGCATGTTTTCGTTCGTGATCAGGATGTGCTCCGGCGCCAGCGTCGGATCGGCGATATCGTGCTCAATCTCCTCCTCGTCCTCTTCGATGATCAGCGTCGTGGTCTTGATCCGACGCTTGTTCTTGCGGTAGAAATCCCTGACCGTGTTCTTCGTGTATATAACGAGCAAACCGATCGTATCCTCACGCTCCAAATTGTAAAATTTTTCTATGGAGCGATAGACCTTGATATAGGTCTCCTGCACCATATCCTCTGCATCCTCTTTGTTGCCCAGCATCTTGAGGGCAATGGAATACATATGATCGCCGTGCTCTTTCACCAATTCATCGAAGAAGTCTCCGTCGATCGGGTCGAGCGCGGCAATAAGGGTAAGTAAAAACACGTCTAACAACCTTTCTGATGTGGATTTGGCTTGATTACCGTTATTTTATCATAAAGAGGGCATTCCTTCAACTTATTTCGACAAATTTGTTCGTTTATATCGTCGTTTCGCTATTTTTGTGTTGAGTTTTTCATGACTTTATGCTATAATTATTTATTGTTCCCCCACGACAAAAAGCCGCAAAGGAGGCCGCCTCATGACCCCGCTTCGCCGCGCCGCTGACTTTCTCCTCGCCCATGCGAATCCCTCTATCCGCTATCGCACCCGCACCGAGCTGCTCGGCGAGACCGTCCCGCCCGATGAGACGGCCGCGATGCAGGCCGAGGTGCTCGCCGAGCCGATCATTGCGTCGATCATCGCCTGCCAGAAGGAGAACGGCTGGCTGGGCAACGGCTTTCACGGGCCGAACAAAAACGCCGGCCCCTACGAAAATCAGGAGGTCGGCACAAAATACCTCGGCGAAAAGCTCCCCGACCGCGGCGCGCCCGTCCTGCGACGCGCGATGGAGGCCTTTGCGGCGGTGCCGCTGACCGACCCGTGCTACCGCACGAAGGGAAAATATTTCGACGAGTTCAAGCTGGCCGCCAACGGGCAGAACATCATCCGCTGTGCCTGCATCGCGCGGGCCGGCTACGCCGACCGCATCGACATCGCGCCGCAGATCGGGCTGGCGCTCGACTCCTTCCGCCGGGTGCTCGAGGTCGACTCGATCCTCGACATCTCGCGCGTCGTCAAAAGCGCTGGGCGCCCCAAGCGGGTCTTCAACGCCGACGAGCGCTGGCCTTGCTGCTATCACCTCGACATCCTCGCGCACACCGAGGCGTGGAAGACGCCCGACAACATCCGCATGCTGGCCGACGCTGTCGCCAAGCTGATGCGCACCGACCGCCCCGAGGCGCAGGTCGGCGCCGACTCATGGGTGGGGCATGTTCTGGGAACGATCGGATGTCTCAAAGAAGGCTACACCCTCGGCTATGATGCTGAAGGGCGGCACTATACCTATCTTGACCGCGTCGAGTGGCTCTGCCGCTGCGGCGTCGCGCCCTATCTGCCGGCGTTGCAGGAGGAAGTTGACCGGCTTGCCTGTGCCGTCAACGCCGACGGTGTCTGCGAAACCGATGTGGACGAGGATCAGCTGCGCGGCTTCAGCACCTACGGCGGCCAGCAGCTGGAGGTCGACTGGAAGTCTCCGGTGCGGCGCGCCTGTGACGTGACCTTCCGCGCGGCGCTGTGTGTGCGGTATGCGGGAAAATAAAAAGCCTTCCCCGCCGGGGAAGGCTGAACAAGCGTTCGCTGGGTTTTCGAGAAAAAGAAAATCCTGAACGCTTTCGCATTCAGGATTTTTGGTGACCCCTGGGAGAATCGAACTCCCGTTTTCGCCGTGAGAGGGCGATGTCTTAGCCGCTTGACCAAGGGGCCTCGGTTGACTGCTCTAATAGTATACCACAGCTTTCGGAAAAATGCAAGCCTTTTTTTGCGATTTTTTGCGATTTGTTGTCATGCACAAATCGCAACAGTAAAACCCTTGCAAAAATCTTGCCAGTTGCCCAATAAACTTCACTTGACTAATTCACTAAAGTGTGTTATCATATACGCATTGAGTTAGAACTACCATTTGGAAAGGATATCACCATGCTGAACCACGATGAAGAAGCCATCCGCGGCTTCCGGGCGCTGTACCACAGCTACGGCTACAAGCGCTACAAAATGAGCAAATTTGAAGAATACGACCTTTACGTCGCCAACAAGAGCTTCCTCGCCAGCGACAACATCGTCACCTTCCCCGGTGTGGGCGGACGTCTGATGGCCCTGCGGCCTGACGTGACCCTGTCGATCGTCAAAAACGCCGCCACCGGTGCGGGCGAGATCGAGAAGCTGTACTACAACGAGACCGTCTACCGTCCCGAGGGGGGCGAGCTGAAGGAGATCACGCAGGTGGGCCTTGAGTGCATCGGCCGCCTCGACGACTACGCCATGGGCGAGGTCGTCCTGCTGGCCGCGCGCAGTCTGGCGCTGGTTGATGAGCATTATCTGCTGACCCTCTCGCACATGGGCATCGTCTCGGCCATCCTCGACGAAGCTATGCCGGCTGACGAGCCCCCTGCCCTGCGCGACAAGCTGCTGGGCTGCATCGGCGAGAAGAACGCGCACGGTCTGCGCGCCCTCTGCGCCGAGGCGGGCATCAGTGAGGCCGCGACTGAGCGTCTGGCGGCGCTGATGCAGCTGGGCGGCGCGTTCGGTGATGTGGTTGAGGATCTGCGCCGGCTGTGCGGCAGCACGCCTGCGGCGCTCGCCGCGCTCAGTGAACTCGAAAATATTGCCCGAATGCTTGAACTTTATGGCACTTCTTCGCATTTACGTCTTGACTTTTCCCTGGTCAATGATTTACAATATTATAATGGCGTGATTTTCAAAGGCTATCTCCGTGCGCTGCCCAGTGAACTGCTCTCGGGCGGCCGCTACGACCGGCTGGCGCGGCGCTTCGGCCGCGAGGGAGCGATCGGGTTCGGCATCAATGTCGACCTGCTCGAGCGTCTGGGCGGCGTAGGCGATGAATATGACGTTGACGTACTGCTGACCTACGACGCCGGTGTCGACGCCGACGCGCTGACCCGCGCGGTGAAGATGCTGTGCGAGAGCGGCCAGAGCGTGCGCGTGCAGCCGGCGGGTGCGCCGGTGAAGCTGAAGTTCCGTCAGCAGCTGAGCATGAATGAAAGGGGGCTCGAGATCGGTGAGTGAGATGTTGAATGTAGCGCTGCCCAAGGGGCGGCTGGGCGAGAAGGTCTATGCCCGTTTTGCTGAGGCGGGGTATCCCTGCCCGTCTGTATTGGAGAACAGCCGCAAGCTGATTTTTGAGAATCCCGAGTGCGGCGTGCGGTATTTCTGGGTCAAGCCCTCCGACGTGGCCATCTACGTCGAGCGGGGCGCGGCCGATATTGGTGTGGCGGGCAAGGACATCCTGCTCGAGTACACGCCGGCGGTTTATGAGCTGGCCGACCTTGACGTGGGCAAGTGCCGCATGGCGGTGGCAGCCAAGCGCGGCTTCCGCGACAACACCGAGCGGACGCTCCGCGTGGCAACCAAGTTCCCGAACATCGCCCGCGCGCACTATGCGTCGAAGAGCCGCGAGATCGAGCTGATCCATCTCAACGGCTCGATCGAGCTGGCGCCGATCCTTGGCATGTCCGACGTCATCGTGGACATCGTCGAGACCGGCACGACGCTCAAGGAGAACGACCTCGAGCCGATCGAGGACATCGTCCCCATCAGCGCGCGCCTCATCGCCAACCGCGTCAGCTACCAGTTCGCGCAGAAGCAGCTGGACGCGCTGAGGGATGCGCTGATGAGATAAGACCTTGGGGCGCTGCCCCAACCCCCGCCTAAGGGCCTTTTTGAAAAAAGGCCCTTAGGAATCCCTAAAAACTTTCCAACACACTTATTTTTGAGGTACTGCTATGATTCCGATCTATTCGATGAAGGACACCGACCGTGCGACGATCTTTGCGCGGGGCGAGGGCGGCGTGAATGTTGCCGAGACGGTGTCCGGCATCATTGCCGATGTGCGCGCCCGCGGCGATGCGGCGCTGCGCGAATATACTGCGAAGTTCGACCGGGCGGCGCTCGATGCCCTTGCCGTCAGCGAGGCCGAGATAGCTGAGGCCATTGCTTCGGTTGAGCCGAAGTTTCTTGATGTGCTGCGCGAGGCTGCGCGGCGCATTCGTGCGTTTCACAGCCGTCAGGTGCGGCATGATTTTGTCATCACCGACCAGCCCGGTGTGGTGATGGGCCAGCGCGTGATCCCGCTTGAGCGGGTTGGCCTGTATGTGCCGGGCGGCACGGCGAGCTATCCGTCGTCGGTGCTGATGAATGCGATCCCCGCCGCCCTTGCCGGCGTCGACGAGGTGGTCATGGTGACCCCGCCCGGCCCGGATGGGAAGATCAACCCCGTCATTCTTGCAGCGGCATCGGTCGCGGGCGTCGGCCGCATCTTTAAGATGGGCGGCGCGCAGGCTGTCGCCGCGCTGGCCTACGGTACCGAGAGCGTGCCGCGGGTGGACAAGATCGTCGGCCCGGGCAACGCCTATGTGGCTGAGGCCAAGCGGCAGGTGTACGGTCAGGTTGACATTGACATGATCGCCGGACCCAGCGAGATCCTCGTCATCGCCGACGGTGCAAGCGACCCGCGCTGTGTGGCTGCCGATCTGCTCTCGCAGGCCGAGCATGACCGGCTGGCGTCGGCGGTGCTGGTCACCGACAGCGCTGAGCTGGCCACGGCCGTCCAGGCTGAGCTTGAGCGCCAGATCCCGCTGCTCCCCCGCGCCGAGATCGCGCGGACGTCGATCGACAACCGGGGCAAGATCATTGTTGCCGAGTCGATCGAGGAAGCCATTGCCGTCTCGAACGAGATCGCGCCCGAGCATCTCGAGGTCTGCGTTGATAATCCCTTCGACTACCTCAGCCGCATCCGCCACGCCGGCTCGGTCTTCCTCGGCCGCGCCTGCCCCGAGGCGCTGGGCGATTACTTTGCCGGCCCCAACCACACCCTGCCCACCAGCGGCACGGCGCGCTTCTCTTCCCCGCTGTCGGTCGATGACTTCGTTAAAAAGTCGGCCTTCACCTACTACACCCCCGACGCCCTCGCGGCCGTCGCCGACGATGTCGCCTACTTCGCCCGCAAAGAAGGGCTTGAGGCACACGCCCGCAGCGCCGAAGCGCGCGGCAAATACGCAAACTAAGATTCTACATCCACGAGGTCAGATATGTCCAACTTTCTCAACGCCCGCCACGCCGCCCTTGAGGCCTACGTCCCCGGCGAGCAGCCGACCGATCAGAAATACATCAAGCTGAATACCAACGAGTCGCCCTACCCGCCCCTGCCCGAGGTGGTAACCGCGGCAGCCGAGGCAGCGGCGCTCTGCCACCTCTACTCCGACCCCGAGGGTAAGGCGCTGCGCGCCAAGCTGGCCGCCCGCTATGGCGTCGAGCCGGCGCAGACCATCCTCGGCAACGGCTCGGATGAGATCCTGTCCTTCGCCTTCCAGGCCTTCGGCGGCCCCGACACGCCGGTGGCTTTCCCCGACATCAGCTACGGCTTCTACCCCGTCTACGCCAACCTCTACGGCATCCCGGCCAAGGTGATCCCCCTGCGCGATGACTTCACCGTCTGCGCCGATGACTACATCGGCCTTGGGTGCGGCATGATCGTCATTGCCAACCCCAACGCCCCCACCGGGCTTGCGCTGGGGCTGGATGATGTCGCCCGCATCTGCGCGGGCAATCCGTCGAGCGTGGTGCTCATCGATGAGGCCTATGTCGACTTCGGCGCTAAATCGGCGGTGTCCCTGCTGGCCGATCACCCCAACCTGCTGGTCGTGCAGACCTTCTCCAAGTCCCGCTCGCTGGCGGGCGGCCGTCTGGGCTACGCCATCGCCTCGGCTGAGATCATCGCCGACCTCAACCGCATCAAATATTCGATCAACCCCTACAACATCAACCGCATGACCCTCGCCGCCGGCGAGGCCATCCTCGACCATGACGACATCTGCGCCGCCCGCTGTGCCGAGATCGCGGCGACCCGCGCTTACACATCCGAGGAGCTGCGCAAGCTGGGCTTCACGCTGACCGACTCGCTGACCAACTTCCTCTTCGCCCGCCCCGCCGACGGCGACGCCGCCGGAATGTATGCTGAGCTGCGCAAGCGCGGCATCCTCGTCCGCTACTTCAGCGGTGCGCGGGTGTGCGAGTATCTGCGCATCACGGTAGGGACGCGCGAGCAGATGGACGCTCTCCTTGACGCCGTCCGCGCCATTCTCGAAGAAAAAGGAGCATGACCATGACCAGACAAGCCACCATCGCACGCAAGACCGCCGAAACCGACATTGCGCTGACCCTCTCGCTGGACGGCGGCGCGGTGGAGATCAACTCGGGCGTCGGCTTCCTTGACCACATGCTCACCCTCTTCGCCCGTCACGGCGGGTTCGGGCTGACGCTGACCTGTGCCGGCGACGTGCAGGTCGACGACCACCATTCGGTGGAGGACATCGGCATTTGCCTGGGCAAGGCCTTTGACGAGGCGCTGGGCGACCGCCGCGGCATCGCACGTTATGGCTCGATGATGCTCCCCATGGACGAGTCGCTGATCCTCTGCGCCCTCGACATCTCGGGGCGCTCGATGCTCTGCGCAGACCTGGGCGAGCTGCCGCCCAAGGTGGGGACATTCGACACCGAGCTGGTCGAGGAATTTCTCCTCGCCTTCACGCGGCACTTCCCCATCACCCTCCACCTCCGCCGCATCACGGGGAGCAACACCCACCACATCATTGAGGGCAGCTTCAAGGCGCTGGGCCGCGCCCTGCGCCAGGCTGTTGCCGTGGTGAGTGACGAAATTCCTTCCACCAAGGGGGTATTGTAATGATTGCCATCATCGACTACGGCGTCGGCAACCTCTTTTCGCTGGCCGCCTCCTTCCGTTCGCTGGGCGCGGAGACGGTGGTCACCGGCGACGCCGACACCATCCGCGCGGCTGAGCGCATCATTCTCCCCGGTGTGGGCGCCTTCGCCGACGCCGCCGCCAAGCTGCGTGCGACCGGTCTTGACGCTGTCGTCACAGCCGAAGCCGCCGCCGGCAAGCCCCTGCTCGGGATCTGCCTCGGCATGCAGATGCTGTTCGAGCGCAGCTACGAGTACGGTACGCATGAGGGGCTTGGGCTCATTCCCGGTGAGGTCTGCCCCATCGCGCCGGTCATCGGCGAAGGGCTGAAGGTGCCGCACATCGGCTGGAATTCGCTGGATTTCCCGGCGGGCAAGGCAAAATCCCCCCTCTTCCGCTACATCAACGAGGGCGACTACGTCTACTTCGTCCACTCCTATGCCGCCATGCACTGCGATGACGCTGTCATCGCCACCTCGACCTACGGCGTCCCGCTGACCGCCGCCGTCGCGCGTGACAATGTCTACGGCACGCAGTTCCACCCCGAGAAGAGCGGCGACGTCGGCCTGCGCATCCTGCGCGCCTTCTGCGAAGCCTGATTTTACCGTTTAAGGAGCACCTATGAACATCCTACCTGCAATTGATTTATATAACGGCTGCGCCGTGCGCCTGCTGCGCGGCGACTACGCGCAGATGACCACCTACTCCACCGATCCCGCCGCTGTTGCCCGCGATTTCGCCGCGAAGGGAGCCGAGTGGCTGCACCTCGTCGACCTCGAGGGGGCAAAATCGGGCGGCACACCCAACGCGGAAACCGTCGCGGCCATCGCCCATGCCGGACAGCTCAAAATCGAGATCGGCGGCGGCGTCCGCTCGGTCGAGGTCATCGAGCGTTATCTCGGCCTTGGCGTCGAGCGCGTCATCCTCGGCACGGCGGCCATCACCGAGCCGGCCCTGCTCGAGTCTGCGGCTAAGGCCTACGGCGCACACCTGGCGGTGGGCGTCGACCTGCGCGACGGCAAGGTCGCCATCAAGGGCTGGACCGAGACCTCGGCCCTCGACGGCTTCGACTTCATCGCCCGCCTCGAGCAGCTGGGCGTCGGCACCGTCATCGTCACCGACATTTCCCGCGACGGCGCCATGAAGGGCACGAACCTCGACCTCTACCGCCAGCTCAAGGCCAAATTCAGCCTCAACATCATCGCCTCGGGCGGCGTCAGCTCGCTCGCCGACGTCCGGGCGCTGAGCGAGATCGACGTCTACGGCGCGATCCTCGGCCGGGCGCTCTACACCGGCGACCTCATCCTCGAGGAAGCGCTGGCGGCAGCGAAAGGAGCGTAACATGGTAACCAAACGCATTATCCCCTGCCTCGACGTCCGTGACGGGCGCGTGGTCAAGGGCGTCAACTTCATGGGCCTGCGCGACGTGTCCTCCCCCGTCGACCTCGCCCGCTACTACAGCGAAAACGGCGCGGACGAGCTGGTCTTCTACGACATCACCGCCTCGGCTGAGGGGCGTGCCCTCTTCACCGATATCCTGCGCGAGGTGGCGTCGAACATCTTCATCCCCCTGACCGTCGGCGGCGGCATCAACACCGTCGACGATTTCGACCGCGTGCTGAAATGCGGCGCAGACAAAGTGAGCGTCAACTCGGGCGCCATCCGCAATCCCGCCCTCGTCGGCGAGGCGGCCAAGCGTTACGGCGACCAGTGCGTGGTGCTGTCGGTCGACGTCAAGCGCGCGGGCGGCGAGTTCCGCGTCTTTGCCAAGGGCGGCCGCGAGGACACCGGCATGGAGGCCATCAGCTGGATCCGCCGCTGCGTCGACGCGGGCGCGGGCGAGATCGTGGTCAACAGCATGGACACTGACGGCGTCAAGGGCGGCTTCGACCTGGAGCTGCTGGCCGCCGTCTGCGACGCAGTCAGCGTCCCCGTCATCGCCTCGGGCGGCGCGGGCTGCGCAGAGGATTTCGTCACCCTCTTCAACACCCTCCCCGGCGTCGACGCCGGTCTTGCCGCCTCAATCTTCCACTTCGGCGAGGTTAAGATCCCTGAACTCAAACAAATGCTGCGCGCAAACGGCATTGAGATGCGGATATGACACGCTCGAAGCGCCGCCCCAGCCAAGGAAGGTGGGGGTGGAGGGGGCGGGAAACTTCGGCGTTTGATGATGGTAGATTTGGCCTTCGGCCAAATCGCCCCCCTCCTCGCGCGGGAGCGCGAAAAATCCACCATCTACAATAAAAATATGACAAGGAGAACCCACATGCTATCCATAGACACCCTCAAATTCGACGAAAAGGGCCTGATCCCGGCCATCGTCACCGACGCTGACTCGGGCGCCGTCCTCACCCTGGCTTACATGAACCGCGAAAGCCTCGAGATCACCATCCGCGAAGGCCGCACCTGCTTTTGGTCGCGCTCCCGCCAGGAGCTGTGGCGCAAGGGCGAGACCTCGGGCAACATCCAGCGCGTTGTCTCCATCACCGCCGACTGCGACCGCGACGCCCTCGTTGTCAAGGTGCGCAAGACCGGCCCCGCCTGCCACCTCGGCAACGACTCCTGCTTCGTTGACCTCGTCCACGAGGGCGACGAGCCGGATGGCTTCTCGCTCGACGCCCTGATGCAGCTGCTTATCGGCCGTAAAACCGAGAAGAAGGAAGGCTCCTACACCACCTACCTCTTCGAGAAGGGCATCGACAAGATCCTCAAGAAGGTCGGCGAGGAGGCCACCGAGGTCATCGTCGCCGGCAAGGGCGACGACCGCGGCGAGACCATCTACGAGATCGCCGACCTCTGCTACCACGTCATGGTGCTGATGGTGCAGATGGGCATCTCCCTTGACGATATCCGCACCGAGCTGGCCTCCCGCCACGTCATCGACCACAAGGTTAAGCAGGAGAAATCGACCGCGGCTGCCGCGAAATAACAAATGATCTCCCGGCCGCGCCGATCTGCGCTGCCGGGAGATCTTTTTCGCTCACTCGATCCGCTTGCGGGGCATGAGTGCGATGATGAGCAGGATCACCGCAATGGCGATGATCACCGCCACGATGACACCGACAAAGCCGTTGCCGCCGTTGTCCCCGGCGGGGGCGTTCTCGGTCACATCGGTCGCGGTGCCGGTCATAGTATCATGTGCCGCCGTGCCGCCGGCGGTGCCGCCGACGTTGTTCGGCTCAGTGATGACGCCGTTCGAGTCCTCGGGGATGTTGGTGCCGCTGTGGGCGGTACTGCCGTCGGTCGTGCCGTTGTGCGTACCGTTGGTCGTACCGTTGTTGGCACCGCGGTCGTCGGTCAGCATGCCAGCCGCGTCGTTGATCGCGTTGGTCACATCGCCGATGACGCCGGTGACATCACCGACGATCCCGCCGTCTCCCGCCGTCCGTGCGCCGTTCATGCCGACCGCGCTGACACTCAGTGCGGCAGCAAACGCCAGCAGCAGGCAGCAGAGCAGCGCCGCATATGCTTTTGTGTGCTTGTTCATATCTGTTATCCTTTCTCAGTGAAGTACACCCATATCATGCCCGGTTTTGCGGCGATTATGTACAGCAGCGCGCATCGCCGGGCGAAAAACTGTTTTTCGCCCGCGGCAGGCCTTTACAAACCCATCAAAATATAGTAAAATAAGGATGATTGGAGGTGAGCGCATGCGTCAATGCAAATTCAGCGTCGCTGACGGCCTGCTGGCCGCGGCCGCAGTGCTGTATCTCTGCACCTTTGCGCTGTTCAATACGCTGGGCTTCGCGGAGTTCGCCACCGCCGACGTCTACGCCGACACCCTCTACGCCATGGAGGCGTGGGACAGCCGCAGTATCTTCCCCGACGGCTGGTCGTTCGGCAACCAGTATTATGTTGTCGCCACCCCGGTGCTGGCCGCCCTCTTCTACGGCCTCACGGGCAGCCCCAACCCCGCCATGGCGCTGGCCACAGCGTCCATGACCGTCCTGCTTCTGCTCAGCCTCGACTGGCTGCTGCGCCCCTTCGCCGCCCCGCGCCAGCGGCTGGCGGCGGCCGTTCTGCTGATGGGCGGCATGATCGTCCCGCACGCCGTCGAGTCCAACGAGGGCCAGCTGCTCTTCGTGCTGGCCTCCTACTACAGCTGTTACCTCATTGCCCTCTTCGTCACGCTGGGCGACTATCTCCGTGCCGTCGCCGACCCGCGACGGCCCCTTTGGCGGGGCTCGACTGTCCTTGCCGCCGCCCTGCTCTTTGCCACCGGCATGCACAGCCTGCGGCAGACGGCCATCTGCGTCCTTCCCCTCGCTGCGCTGGAGGTCTGCCGCCTTCTCCTGCGTCTCCTGCGGCGGCAGCCGGTACGGGACAGCCTGCGCGTCACGGCACGGGCCGCGCTCTATGCGGCGGCAAATCTGGGCGGCGTGCTGTTCATGCGCGCGCTCGATGTCCCGCGCACAGGGATGTTCGCCGAAACGACCTGGCGCACCACCGGCTGGGGGGAAGCGGCGGCCGTCAACGGCCGCATTCTCGCCAAGTTGACCGGCTTCTGGTACGTCTTTCACGAGGAAAACGGCTGGGCTTACCTTCTGCTCGCGGTCCTCTTCTGCGGCCTGCTGATCGCCTCCCTCGTCCGCTCGGTGCGGGCAGTCATCGCCGCGCGTTCGGTCGAGGATCAGCCCTTTTTCCTTGCCCTGTGCTTCTTCCTCATCGGCCTTGCCGGGCTCTTCGCGCTGAATTTTTTCTTCGAGATGAGCTACTTCCGCACCATGTACTGCTTCACCTGGTATGCCTTTACGGCGGTGTCGATCGCGTCGCTCCTCGCGCCGCTTGGCCACGCATGGCGCTCCCGTGCACTGGCCGCCCTTGCGGCGGCGGGCTGTATCGGCAGCTGGGCGGTGGGCTGGCTCCCCGACCTCGGCCGCTGCTTTGCGCCCGAGTCGCCGCCCGTCTACGACGAGATCGCCGACTGCCTCGTCGAGCGCGGCTACCGCTACCTCTACGGCAGCTGGTACATCGTCCCCCTCGTCGCCCTGCGTACCGACGGCGCCTGCCGCGGGTGTGCCTACTACGGTGAGATCTTCCGCGTTCTGCCCTACATCAACCCGCAGGACAGCTACGGCCCAGCCGAGAACGCCGAGGCCGCCTATCTCCTCACCGCCGGCGAGCTGCCCTACGCCCTCGCCATCGCCGCCGAGCGCGGCGCGGCGCTGACCGAGGTCGCGCTGTTCGCGGGCGGCGAATACGGACTGTACGAAAGCGATCTGCCGCTGATGCGGGCCGATCTGTCCGATGATGCACAATAATGCCCCCGCGAAACGCCCGTTTCGGCCGGAAGTCATCACTTTTTGACCAAAACAGGGGTTTACAAACGGGGGAAAATATAGTAAAATAAAGATGATTGTACACCCCCTTCCGCAACTCAAATCTGTAAGATAAAGGAGACACCACCATGTCCAACATGCCCCGTCCCGAATATCCGCGTCCCGACTTTGCCCGCACCGAGTGGCTCAACCTCAACGGCACCTGGCAGCATGAGACCGACCACGGCAAGAGCGGCCGTGCCCGCGGCCTGTCCGCGCCCGACCACGCCCTCTCCGGCGAGATCACCGTCCCCTTCTGCCGCGAGTCCGTCCTCTCGGGCATCGGCGACGTTGACTTCTGCGAGTGCGTCTGGTATCGCCGCACTGTGACCCTCCCCGAGGGCTGGCAGGCCGATGGCCGCCGTACCCACCTCCACATCGGCGCCTGCGACTATCACACCGAGGTGTGGGTCAATGGCAAGTCGGTCGGCACCCACATCGGCGGCTATGTCGAGTTTGCCTTTGATATCACCGCCGCCCTTGTCGCCGGCGAGAATGTCATCACCATCTGCGCCACCGACGAGCTGCGCGGCTGCAACCAGCCCGGCGGCAAGCAGTGCCGTCAGTACTTCTCGCGCGGCTGCTCCTACACCCGCACCACCGGTATCTGGCAGACCGTCTGGCTCGAGAACACCCCCGACGCCTACCTCAAGAGCGCCAAGTATTATCCCTCCATCGCCGACAGCAAGCTGAACATCGAGCTGACCGCCGCCAACGCAAACGGCCTTGTCGCCCGCGCTGAGGCCTTCTACGAAGGCCGCGCCGTCGGCGCCGCCGCCGCGGTCATCGAGGGCAAGTCCTGCCGCATCGAGATGAAGCTGGACGAGCTCCACCTCTGGGAGGTCGGCCAGGGCCGCCTCTATGAGCTGCGCCTGACCCTCGGCGAGGACGGCGACACCGTCGGGAGCTACTTCGGCATGCGCTCCATCGCCATCGAGAACGGCATCATGGTCCTCAACGGCAAAAAGGTCTTCCAGCGCCTCATCCTCGACCAGGGCTTCTACCCCGACGGCATCTACACCGCCCGCGAAGAGGGCGAGCTGATCGCCGACATCGAGCGCTCGATGAACCTCGGCTTCAACGGCGCGCGCCTGCACCAGAAGGTCTTCGAGCCCCGCTTCCTCTACCACTGCGACCGCCTCGGCTACATCGTCTGGGGCGAGCACGGCAACTGGGGCCTCAACATCGCCCGCCCCGAGGCCTGGCAGGGCTTCATGCCCGAGTGGCTGGAGGTCGTCAACCGCGACTTCAACCACCCCGCCATCATCGGCTGGTGCCCGCTGAACGAGACCCAGCTTGACCAGAATCCCGAATTCGTCAAAGCACTCGCCGCCCTCACCCGCTCCACCGACCCGACCCGCCTCTACATCGACGCCTCCGGCTGGCGCCATGTCGACGGCATCTCCGACATCATCGACCTGCACAACTACGAGCAGGATCCCGAAAAATTCTCCGCCTACCTCGCCCCCACCGCGAACGGCGAGGACATTGAAATGTCCCACAACGGCCCCGGCTACCGCAACTGCCCGACCTTCGTCAGCGAGTACGGCGGCATCCGCTGGGCACCCGCCGAGGACAAGGGCTGGGGCTACGGCAAAGCTCCTCTCACCGAGGCCGAGTTCCTCGACCGCTACGCGCGCCTGGCCAAGGTCATCCTCGACAACCCGCGCATGGGCGGCCTCTGCTACACCCAGCTCACCGACGTCGAGCAGGAGGTCAACGGCCTCTATACCTACGGCCGCCAGCTGAAGTTCGACGCCGCCACCCTCCGCGCCGCCATGACCGCGCCCGCCGCCTGCGAGCAGGAATGAGACGACTCACCGCCCTCGCGCTGGCCCTCGCGCTGACCATCGCCCTCTCCTGCTGCGCCGAAAAACCGGTGCAGCAGGGCATGGTCACCGCGAACAGCCTCACCTTCCTCGCCTCGACCGTGACCGATGAAAAGGCCGGCACCGTCGCCGTCACCGTCACCATGACCAACGGCACCGGCGCCGTCCTCTATCTCGCCGCCCCCGAGCTGACGACCGCCGATGGCACCACCGCCGCCTACCTCGATATGTCCATCGCCGGTGTATCAAACGAGCTGACTAACCTGCCCGAGACAGGCCTCACCCGCTGGCTCCACCTCGACCCGCGTGAATCCTACAGCGAAACCTGTATCTTCACTGCCAGCCTGCCAGCCACATTGTCTATCTCCGTCCAGTCCTCCGCCAGCTATAGCGGCGAATTCACCCAAACAACCGTCGAATTGCCCCTTAATTAACCGAAATGGCTCCCGTGCCTCGCCTCATGCGGCGAGCCGGGAGCCATTTCCTATGTCACTTGCAAGGTGACCAGTCGCCGCGTTCACCGCGGCTGCCAGTTGATGGGTATGTACGGCCTATCAGCAATCCCACAACATGCGCGCGTGAAAGCTTTTGAAGGTTCTTAGGGGACTTTTCTCGAAAAGGCCCTTAGGCGGGGTTTGGGGCGGCGCCCCAAGGTCTCCCCGCAAAAATTTTGTCAAAAATCCAAGAAAAAACAGATGACAAATCCTGCGCGATATGGTATAATTA
>JAFTOI010000032.1 GCA_017463865.1 Clostridia bacterium
CGCGTAATTCTTCCACAGTTTTGTTCTCCCACGGCATCGTTTTTGCCTCCATTCGGCTTTTGTGATGCCCTTATTTTATCACAAAACTGTTTACAATGTCCTTGCACTACCTGTATACTATCTTACTACACTATACACCTATGTGGCCGCCCGTTCCAAACAAATGATGCCAGATGAAACGGTCTATCATCGTTTCGTTGCGGGAGGCCACACAGGGCCGCCCCTACAGAACCAATTTTTCGTCGCATAAAACATAAAAACAATAGATTTCAATAAACCAATAGGTTTCTGCGCAAAAGGTAAATTCTGCTGCCCCCCGCCCCGACATTCTTGATGAAATTTTCCAAAAAAGCTTGCAACATCAGCCAAAATATGCTATACTGATACCACCAAATCTAACAGAAAGCAGGTACATACCGTGAAACGCAGATTCCTTTGTATGTTTCTCTCGGTCCTGATGCTCCTCTCCTTCGTGGGATGCGGCTCGGCCGACACGGGCACTAACACCACCGACACCACCACCGCCGCGCCCGAAACTACCACGCCGCCTCCGGTCGTCAAGACCATCATCGCCGATGGCAAGACCGACTACACCATCATCCGCGGCGAGGAAGCCTCCCAGAGCGATATAGACCAGGCCATCAAGCTCCGCGCAGCTATTATCGACGCCACCGGCGCTGAGATCTCCCTCGGCACCGACTGGGTCAAGAAGGGCACCGAGATCCCCGCTGCCGCCCTTGAGATCGTCATCGGCGACACCAATCGCCCCCAGACCGTCGAGGCCCGCACCAATACCCTCCGCGAGCGCGACTGGGGCATCTTCTTCTCGGGTGACCGCGTCACCATCACCGGCGGCTCCGACGCCGCTACTGTCGAGGCGGTCGATTACTTCATTGCCAACTGCATCGACACCGCCGGCAAGAAGCTCGAGTTTGAGGAGAACTATTCCTTTATCAACGAGTATCAGTACCCGCTGGGCAACGTCACCATCGACGGCGTCTCGCTGCGCGAGTTCGTCATCGTCACCCCCGCAAATCCCACCCGCTTCGAGAAATACGCGGCCCTTGCCCTCAACGACTACTTCCAGGCGCAGGGCGGCTTTACCCTCGCCACCGCCGATGACACCTCCGCACCCGCAGCCCACGAGCTGCTGATCGGCGCCACCTCCCGCGACGCCTCCAAAAAGTATGACGCCACCACCTACGGCGATATGGAGTACCTCCTGACCGCTGAGGGCGGCTCCGCTGTCCTGCGCGGCGAGGGCTACCAGATTGGCGGCGCACTCGGCGCGCTGGCCGCGCTGATGCAGTCCGAGACGGCCGGCGCTGACGTCGCCGTCACCCTGCCCAAGGACGGCAAGACTGCGAAATTCGAGTTCGCCAAGGAAGCGGCCAATGCTATCCTCATGATCGGCGATGGCATGGGCGAGCTGCAGATCAATCTCGCGCTCAGCCAGAGCCTCGATCACTTCACGGCCCGCGACTTCCCCAATCAGGGCTACGCCAAGACCTACTCGGCCTCCAGTTCGGTCACCGACTCGGCCGCGTCGGGCACCGCGCTTTCCTCGGGCTATAAGACCATCAACCGTTACCTCGGCATCAACCCGAAGGGCGAGACCAAGCAGAACATCCGCGAGCTGGCCGCCTCCAAGGGCGCGCGCACCGCTGTTGTCACCACCGACTCGCTGACCGGCGCGACTCCCGCCGCCTTCACCGTTCACGTTAAGGACCGCGATTCCTCGGCTGAAATCAAGGCCCAGCAGGCTGAACTGACCGACATCCAGTACCTCGAGGGTAAGATGGGCGACGGCCTGATCGACTCGAGCCGCGCAGCCCTGCGCACCATCGCCAACGGCGAGAGCGACAGCTTCTTCATTATGATCGAGGAGGCCTACATCGACAAGCACTCGCACAGCAACGCCGGCGACGACGTTGTCCACACGGTCAAGCTGCTCAACGAGGTCACCACCTACCTGTCGCAGTTCATCTTCCTGCATCCCGACACCGCCCTGATCGTCACCGCTGACCACGAGTGCGGCGGCATCAAGCAGAAGTCGGACGGCACCTTCATGTTCACCTCGACCAACCACACCGGCGTCAATGTCCCCGTCTCGGCCATCGGCCCCGGCACCGAGTACTTCAACGGCAAAGACGTCAACAACATCGAGATCGCCAAGTTCATGGGCAAGATCTGGGGCGAGGAAAACCTCGGCGGCTGATCGGCAGTCCATATTCATGCAAACAAGGGAGGCACCCGCGGGTGCCTCCCTTTTCGCCGGCTTCAGCCGGCCTGCCCGATGGCAATGTCGAGCTGCATGACCGCCGACTCGATGGCGGCGTCAACGAAGGGGGTGACGGTCACGCCCAGCTGCTCAAGCTGCGCGATGACCCACGCCTTCTTGCCGAGCGGCTGATTCTCAGCCAGCTTTTCCGCTGCCTCGACCAGTGTCTTCACCGCGTCGAGCAGGCGGCGCTCCTTCAGCCACGGAATGGCGTAAGCGGTGATCGCCGCCCCCGCGAGCAGGATCGCCGCGCCGATTAGGGTAGAGATGATGGTGTTCATGGTGTCCTCCTTAATTTTGGTTCAATGATTTTTAGTCAAATAATACAGATTATGGTTGGACAGGGGGGCCGCACATTTGCGCAGGACACCTCATCCGTCGCTGCGCGACAGCCTTCCAGCTGAGCTTCGCTCAGCCCGAGGGGAAGGCTTATCAAGGTTCGCTGTACGTTGCAGCCTAAGGTGGCCCCGTAGGGGTCGGATGAGGTGGAGCTCCGTCTAATGTATTTTTGTTTTATCACAAAAAATGGATTCTTCTTCCATGCGCTTTTATACTTCAATAATCGCGCCGCTCCCCCGCCTGCGCGTTCGACTGACTCGCTGACGGCAGCCTGATCCCATACTTGCTCACATTCTCGATGCCGCTCTTGAGCGCATAGGTCACGAAGGTGCCGATGATGGTCTCGATCGCCTTTTCGCTCAGGCTCTCGGCGATCTCGTACCGCCCCAGATAGGCCAGCCCATACGAGCACCACACCCACGCCGCTGCGTTGACGAGGATCACCGCCACCGCCAGCTTGGTGAAGGTGTCGATGCGGCCGCCTTGCCCGCTATGCGCCTTCATCGACCGCCTCCCAGCGCGCGGTAAAGGAAGGTGATGGCCATCTCGCGGGTGCAGGCCTCGCGCAGATGCAGGCCGCCGGTGCCGTCGCCGCAGAGGATGCCCTGCCCGCGGGCCCACTCGACCGCCTCCCGCGCCCAGGCTGAGGGGTTGCTGTCCTCGTCGGCGGGTGCGGTGACGGTACCGGCTTCGTTGGCGATGCCGAGGTAGTCGGCGGCGTTGCGCTGCTGGTTTTTCGCGGTTCGCACCTCAAAATGGAGGTGGTTGCCGGTGGCCAGGCCGGTGCGGCCCATGTAGCCCAGCAGCTGCCCGGCCTCGACGCGCTGGCCGGCGCTGACCGCGCGATCGGCCATGTGGCAGTAGTAGATGTAATTCCCGTCGTCGCCGAGGACGCAGACGTAGTTGCCCCACTGCCAGGTGGGGTTGCTGCGGTCGGTGACGATCTGGCTGACGGCGACGGTGCCGCCCATGGCGGCGACGATGCGGCCGTCGACGCCGACGAGGTCAATGCCGCCGTGCCAACTGTTGGCTTCGCCGGTGATGGGGTCAGTGCGGTAGCCGTAGGGCGAGGTCAGGCGGGTGACGCAGGCAAAGGGAAGACGGGGTTCAGCCATGATAGACCTCCTTTTCGATGCCGTCGAGGCGATGGTGCGCTGACTTTGCCGACGATTCGACGGCGATCATCCGCTCGACGAGGTTGTTGTGCTTCTCGACGCGGCGCTCGAGCTGCTCGAGGCGGTAGTTGGTGAGCTTGGCTGAGGCGAGGACGCCGAAGAGCGAGCCGAGCAGGGTGCCGGCGCAGGAAATGAGGGCAACGAGGATCGTCTCGCTCATTCCTCCACCTCCGCGTCGACGCCGAAAACGGCCAGCAGCTCGGTGAGGGGGAGCGCCTCAAGGCACTCGGCGTGGAAGAGGCGTCCGTCCTGCTCTCGCAAGCGGGGTTCGTGGTCGTAGACAACCTCCTCGCAGTAGGCACACACACCGATCGGTGCCGTCTCGGCGTTCGGACAGGGCGGCGGGCAGGTGTGATAGTGGCAGATGGTACACATAATGATATCTCCTTTCATAAATATAATTTCCCGGTGCAGCAAGCGAACACAAGTCGATGTGCATCTGCTGTTGTGCGTATTATAGCACACAATTATGTGCTTGTCAAGGGGTTGGCACAATATTTTTCAAGATTTTTGATAAAAAGAGAAGAGACACGGCCGCATGGCCGTGCCTCTTCTCTTCGATCATTGGCTTCACTCAATCGAGCACCACATTCCCTGCCACAACGATCTTCTCCAGGGGCTTGCCGCTGTAGGTGCCGCCAAACGGCATCTCGGCCGAGAGGTCGAATGCCTGCCCCGGCGCGGCGGTAAAGCTGCGGGTCGTCAGCGTCAGGCGGTGGAGGGTGTTGCTCTCCTCGGCGATGGCGGGCGCGGTGAAGGTCGTCTTCTTGCCGCCCACTGTGATACTGCCCGTCTTCGGCGACATCCACAGCGAATAGTACTCCAGTGTCAGCGAGTAGGTGACGTCGTACATCCCCTCGTTGCCGATCGAATCGGCCGCCTGCACCTCACAGATGAGGTTGAGCCAGGTGCCGTTGTCCGAGCGGAAGCTCCACTGCTGCGAGTAAGCCGGGCCGCCGATGGGATCGGGCTGCTCCGGCTCAGCCGGCTGAGTCGGCTCGACCGGCGCGGCGGTGGTCACGATGGCGTCGCCCGCGACGCCGTCGCGGATCGTCACGGCATCGTCGGTGATGACCAGCGTCTTCTCCACCGTCAGCGCGGCGATCTCCTTGCCGGCATAGACGCCGTTGAAGACCCAGCTCGCGCGGATCGGCACCTCGACCGTCTCGCCCGCCTTGCGCGGGATGGCGGCCGTGTCGCCGATGAGGGTGGTGGTCTGCAGCGCCGAGTTGTCATCGGTGTGGATGGCGGGCGTGTCGGCGGCCTGCGTCTCGCCGCCGATGGCGAGCGTCACCGTGCGTGCGCCGACGTGGAGCGCGTAGTGCTGGAGGGCGACAGCCACGCTCACCTCAACCGTCTCACCGCCGGCGGGGCGGACGACATCCCAGTCGAGCACCAGATTGAGGCCGGTTCCGGTGTCGGAGCGGAACCAGCCGTGCTCGGTGACGGCAAACACGGTGGTGGTCAGGATCGCGCAAATGGCCAGCAGGCTGGCGATCAGGGTAAAGGTTTTCTTTTTCATGGAACGGGCCTCCTTTTTGGTTTCTGCCCATATAGACGCGGAAAAACAAAAAAAGTTCCATGATATTTGAAAATATTTTGAATTTTTGTAAGAAAAAAGCACCCGCCGCGGTTTTCTGCGGCGAGTGCCGGCTGTTTATCGACAGAGACGATCATTCGCCGCCGTGTCTGCGTCCGCTCCGGCGGGCAAGCAGGACGAGCGCGCCGATGACGACAGCGCCGATGACGGCGATGACGACCAGCGTCGGGATCGCGTAGACGAACCAGATGGCGAAATCCTTGCAGCCGTCGGCGAAATCAGACCAGCTCTCGCGGAAGGCGATGGAGATCTGCTGGCCGAAGGTCTGGGGCGCCTCGATGACCTCGGTGTACTCCACGACCTCATCGAGGTTCAGGTGAACCGTGGAGTAAGCGACCTGGCTGTCGTAGCGGCGAAGGGTGCCGGTGTAGGATTCGATCTCGTAGCGCACCTCGGACAGGCGCTGCTCGAGGGTGATGAGGTACTCGAGCTCGGTGGCCTTCTCGAGCATGGCCAGCAGGCGCTCCTCCTCGACCTTCAGCGTGGCGATGCGGGTGTCGACGTCGAAATACTGGTCAGTGATGTCGCTGATGCCCGACGATTCGTCGACGATGTTGATGTTGCCGGTCATGCCTGCGCGGAAGGCGTCAAGCTGCTCAGCCGGAACGCGCAGCGTGTAGCTGGCCGACCGCGCGACGACCGCAGAGGAGTAGCGGATGCTTCCGCCCGAGCGGGAGGAGGACTCGATGTAGCCGCCGAGGTCGGCGCAAAGCTGCTCGATGGCGGCGGTGGCGGCGTCAAAAGCCTTGGTCTCGGCCGTGATGCGCATGGTGCGGATGATCTTGCGGTCAGCGAGCGCGGTATTGGCTGCGCTGCCGCTCTCCTCAGCCGTGCTCGCATAGTTGACACTGCCCCCGGCGAGGCTGGGCTTCATGGACGACGACTCGGTCATCACCGTTTCGGCGGCGTCGTAGGAATAGTAGTCGAAGCCCTTCGAAGCGGAATTGGGCATCGAATCAGCGCTGGCGGAGCCCGCCGAGCAGGCGGTACAGGCGATGGCCGCAGCAGCAAGCAGTGCGGCAAACAGGCGTTTCTTCATGGGAGTGCCTCCTTTTTGGTGTCTTTGCTTATATAGACGCGGAAATGCAAGAAAAGTTCCATAATTTTCAGAAAAAATAAAAAGATGCTTCATATAATTCCTTGCATTTCCCGCCGCTTTCCTGTATAATGGTCTCATCTAACACGTGAAAGGAGACACACCATGGTCTATCTTCTTTACTTCGGCCTCCCTGCCGCCGCTCTCGTCTTTTTCGTCGTCAGTCTCGTTCTTTACTGCGCGGCCTGCCGGCAGAACAAGCGCGCGCCGGGCAGCGTCGCCCCGGATGTTCTGCGGAGGCGCCGGCTGATGCTGATCGTTTCCTCGCTGATCGCGGGGGTGTTTGCGGCGGTGGTCATCGCGTTCACGGCACTGCTGTTCATGGCTGTGGCCTTTATGTGAGGTGCGCCATGCGGGAACGGACGTTTACTGCGCTGCTCATCGCGCTGGCGGCGCTTGGGGTCGTGCTGACGGCGGCGCATCTGGTGTATGCTGTCTACGCCTATCAGCACTGCTCGATCATCTATTTCATCGCGGAGGAGCTGTGGTGATGGCGCGCGGAAGGGTATGGAAGCAGGTGCTCTGCCTTGTGCTGGTTGCGGCGGTGTTTGTTGGCTTCAACGCCGGCATGTATCTTCTGCTGACGCGGCGGCTGGCGAACAATTTCAGCGGGGCGACGCAGGCGAAGATGGTGGATGTGGGGGCGTATCTGCCCCACGAGGCGGGGTCTGACCTAGTACGAATCGACGCCGACCTCGCGCTTGAGGGCGATCTCCCCGTCCTCGACGGGGCGGCGGCGCTGCTGCCGGTGTATGCCTCGATCGTGAACGCTGTCTACCCGGTCGGGTCGGTGACCTACGAGGGCGGCGTGTTCTCAGACGATAATTATTACGGCGAGAATTTCGCGCCTGACAGCAAGATGCAGTACCGCAACACGGTGCGGGGCTATGCGGCGGTGGTGGACGGGACGTCTGATATCCTCTTCTGTGCCGCCCCGTCGGCGGCGCAGAAGCAGTACGCCGCCGAGCAGGGCGTCGAACTGGTCTATGTGCCCATCGGACGGGAGGCGTTTGTCTTTTTCGTCAACCGCGACAATCCCGTCGACAATCTCAGCATCGAGCAGGTGCGGGGCATCTACGCCGGCGACTGCACCAACTGGGCCGAGGTCGGCGGGCCGAACCGGATCATCAATCCCGTGACCCGGCTGGCGGGCAGCGGCAGCCAGACAGCGATGGAGGCCTTCATGGGCGGCCGCGCCATCGGCGGGAAGTCGCCCTTTGCGGTGGCGGGCGGCTCGATCGGGTTCTCGTTCCGCTATTATCTGGCCGACATGGTGGGAAACGCGGGCGTGAAGATGCTGTCGCTCGACGGAGTCTACCCGAGCGCGGAGAACATCCGGGACGGCAGCTATCCCATCGTGGCTGAGTTTTACGCAATCTACCGCGCGGAGGATGATAATCCGAACATCCCGATCCTGATCGAGTGGATCCTCTCCCCGGCGGGACAGGCCATCATCGAGGGGTGCGGGTATGTGGGGCTGCGGTGAGATGGTATGCCCCTGCGAGGGCGATTGATGAATATTGTGATTTGATGAAAAATAGAAAGATGCTTTCCTCATCCCCAGGACCGCACAAACACCCACCCTTGACAATTCCCCCGCTATTTGCTATAATAGCCTCATACGCGCCACCGCGCAAATCCGACAAAGCAGGTACCGACAATGCTCTTCTTCTACATCCGCCACGGCGACCCCACCTACAAGCCCGACGAGCTCACCCCCCTCGGCCGCCGGCAGGCAGAGGCCGTTGCCAAGCGCCTCGCTCTCTACGGCATCGACCGGATCTACTCTTCCACCTCCAACCGCGCCTATGAGACCGCGCTGCCCACCGCCGAGCTGCTCAAAAAGGAGGTCACCCAGCTCGATTTCTGCCACGAGCACCACGCTTACATGGAAATGAGCGTCATCAACGCCGAGGGCAAGCGCACCTGGGCCTTCGGCTCGCCCGAATACCGCCGCCTCTTCATGCAGCCAGATGTCCTCGCGCTCGGCCAGCAGTGGTATGACCACCCCGCCTTCGCCGATCACCCTACCTTCAAATCCAGTGTCGGCCGTGTCAATGGCGAGGTCGATGCCCTCTTCGCCACCCTTGGCTACGAGCACGACCGCGCGACCGGCACCTGGCGCGCTGCCGCGCCGACCGAAGAACGCATCGCGCTCTTTGCCCACCAGGGCTTCGGCATGAGCTTTCTCTCCTCGGTGCTGGACATCCCCTACCCCCTCTTCGCGACCCACTTCGACATGAGCCACACCGGCATGACCGTCATCGAATTTAAGGATCACGACGGCATCGCCGTGCCCAAGGTGCTGACGCTGGCCAACGACTCCCACCTCTACCGCGAGGGCCTGCCGACGCGCTATCACAACGTCATCCGATTCTGACGCGCCCAAAAAGCCGCAAAATCCCCACCGCAGCCTAAAGTTGCGAGATAGTTGGTGGATTTTCGGCATAATTTCTGCTATTCTTTTGCTGACCAAACCCCGAATCAGGCAAAGGAGGTGCCGTTATGGCATTCGGCAACAAAAACACAAATGAAAGGAGCCGCGTCATGCCGAACAAAGCCTATCTGGAAATCACCAACGCCTGCAACCTCGCGTGCAGCTTCTGCCACGGCACGAAGCGAGCGGTGCGGTACATGTCGGCGGAGGAATTCGCCGTTGCCGCCGCGCGGCTGCGCGGGTTTGCCGATTATCTGTACTTCCATGTGATGGGCGAGCCGCTTTTGCACCCGAAGCTGGGGGAATTTCTCGAGACGGCCGCGCAGATGGGGTTTCGGGTGATTCTGACGACCAACGGGACGCTGCTCCCCCGGCGGGCGCCGGTGCTGCTGGGGGCGCGGGGACTGCACAAGGTGAGCATTTCGCTGCACTGTTATGAGGCGAATGCGCTCGATTTGTCGGTGGAGGAATATCTCGGACAGTGCTTCGCCTTCTGCGCCGAGGCGGCGGCGCGGGGGATCATCACGGTGATGCGGCTCTGGAACATCGGGGGCGAGGATGCGCTGAACGGGGCGATCCTTGCGGCGATGCACGAAGCCTTTCCGGGCGAGTGGAAGGCGATCTACTCGGGGTACAAGCTGGCTGAGCGGGTATTCCTCGAGTGGGGCGAGCGGTTCGACTGGCCCGATGTGGAGGGCGCGGACGTTGGCGCGGCGCACGGCTGCTATGGGCTGCGGGATCAGGTGGGCGTGCTGTGCGACGGCACGGTGGTGCCGTGCTGTCTCGATGCCGATGGTGCGGCGGCGTTGGGGAATATTTTTGAGACCGACCTCGATGTTATCCTTGCCTCCCCTCGCGCAGTCGCTCTGCGGCGGTCGTTTGAGGAGAAGTGCGTGAGCGAGCCGCTTTGCCGCCGGTGCGGCTACGCGGCGGCGCGGATGGGGAAAAAATGAAAAGATCCGATGCGGGAGCATCGGATCTTTTTGCTGTACGGGCACCTCTCTGGTGCGGCTGGTGTGCCGCAGGGCCAGCAGATGACGCATGCATCAGCGGTGCAGGTCCTCATAAATGCGTTTTGCGGCGGTTTGATAGGTCTCTTGGTTTTCCGTTTCGCCAAATGCTTTGGCGAACACATCTGTCATGATCTGCGCGATCTCGTCGGGAGTGCTTTGGCGGGTAATGTGCTCGCTGATTCTGCGGGATTCGAGGTCATACTCATCCGGGGGTGCGCCGATGGCCAGCAGACCCATTCGGTCAAGCTGGTCGACGTGCTTTTTTACAATGGGGAAAATGGGCATGGAGGCTCCTTTCGGGGGAAATATTCAAGCGATTTGAACAAAGTATAGTCTACAGGAATCGCGCCGATTTTGTTTGTCCAGAAGGTATTAACGAAATAGGGAATCGTACTCCGATCGCCGATGGGCTGGACACGGGAGACACGGAGATAGGTCGTGCTGTCTTTTTCGGCAAAGCTAAGGCGGTATTCAAGCTTTGCGTAGTTTTGGATAAAGGTGATCGTAAAGCTTTTCGGATCAAATGTATATTCGAGAATATCCTGCATGTTGTGGCGGGATAGGGATTGGATTATGTCTTCTCTATTCATTGGGCATGAATATACATAGTGCTGCATGAGAGAATCGAAGTTGGTGACTCCATCGCGAGCTTTTTTGTCGGAAAAATAGGGGCGAAGGATAACAATAAGCAGTAAGGCAGCGCAGATGACAAAAAGTGCGGCCAAATGCAATGTATTTCATGTAAATGGCATCCTTTCTCGTACACGTTGGGGATAAGCGGATTTTGCTTCAGCCATTTAATTACACCTTGATTTCACTGTGTTGATTGGCGAAATCAGCATTCTGCGAATAGAGCCGCATGTGTCTCCGAGGGATTTATATTGGTTGTAGGGAATGTATCCGGTTTCAAAGAGAAGTTCTAACCAATACTCCGTTTCGTAGCATTCTTTTTGTGCGATTTCGAGCTTTGAAATAAAATCCTTGGTACCTTGTGCGTACTGCGCTTCGTGCAGATTTGCACCGATAGAAGTTCCGGAACGAAGAAGCTGATTGGTCAAAACGGATTCATGGTGGTTTGCTTTAATCTCGCGGCAAAGAACGACAATCTGTTTTGCGAATGCCCTGGATTTATCGCGCAGCGGGCTGTCAGACATAGCGATCAACTCGAATCCAGTATAACAGAAATCACTTCAGATGTCAAGTGATATGCCGCCTGACGGCGGCGTGATATTGTGCCATTGGGCACAGTGGTATTTTCGCCTGGCGGTGAAAGTGATATTATATTCGCCATTCACGCGCGAAGCGCATATCACGGCCGAAGGCCATATCACGCCCGGAAGGGGCATAGAACTCGCCGCAGGCGAATATAACTGAAAAAGCCCGATGCAATTGCATCGGACTTTTTCTGGTGGGGGAAGGTGGATTCGGACCACCGAAGTCAGTGACAACAGATTTACAGTCTGCCCCCTTTGGCCGCTCGGGAATTCCCCCATATTGGGTCTGGCGAGATACGCAGAACCCAATGGAGCTGGTGAACGGAGTCGAACCATCAACCTGCTGATTACAAATCAGCTGCTCTGCCATTGAGCCACACCAGCGTGTCTCACGCGACTGTTACATTATAGCATGGTTCGTCCGTTTTGTCAAGGGGTTTTTCAAAATTTTTTTGATTTTTTCGTAATCGAGATCAGTTTGTGCAATGCTCCCGGATAAACCGTTTGGTATCTTCCAGCAATTTCATATCTTCCGAGGTGATCGCTTCGAACTCGCCCAGCTCCAGCAGGTATCTGGGATCCAGTTTTAATATCTGGCAGATGCGCCGGAGCTGCTCTATGTTTGGCTCCTGCAGGCACCGCTCGATCTTGGAATAGTTGGACTGGTTCATCGGAATCAGCTTTGCCATGTCCGACTGCAGCAGATCCATATCCTCCCGCGCGTTGCGGATCTTTTGCCCGATGTTCATTGGACTCACCACCTTTTGAAAATATTATATCATTTTTAACTATAGCTATTAATAAATAGATAATAATGAACTATAATAAGTGTGTAAAGTTAAATATTAACTAAATCCATCCGCGCATGTGCAATGCACAATATTAAATTTTTCTCAAAAATTTTTGCAAAATACGGAACAAAATCGCATTTTCTGCGTCAATATGTGCGGTAGGCGCGATAGATTTGTTCTGATCGTGCGCAAATTGATTCGGATCTTATGAAAATTCGGAGGTACACACCCTTGCATACATTACGCCGACTTGCCGAAGCGCTGTCCGCTTTGCTGCTTTGTGCGGGTCTTTTTGCCTGTTCGCCGGCGGTCGAGCTGCCGGCGGTGACGCGCTGCGACCGTGCGGAGTCGGCTATCCGCAATCTTGCACCGGCGGGGGTCGATTCGGCTGGCTGTGTGCTGTATTTTGTCCGGGATGGCCGGCTTTGCTGGCGGGCGCTGCATGATGCGGCGTCGGGCGTACTGATCGAGGATGAGACGCGCACTGTGACGGCGGTCGCGGCGGGGGAGGATGCGATTTTTTTCCTATATAACAGCGCCGGCGGAACTGCACTGGGGCGCATTGACGACCGCGGGCGGGTGGAGTATGATCTCTGCCCCCTGCCGGCGGGGACGGTGCGGCTCTGCTTTTCGGCGGGAGAACTGTTCTGCGCCGACGAGGCGGGAACCTGCTATCGGCTGGTCGGCCTGCGACATGCGGAGCCGGTGCCGGTGAGCGGCATCTGGGCACTGACGGCCGATGCGGTTATTTTCGCCGACGGCGCCGAGCTGCGGGCTTGCCTGCGCGCGGACTACACGACCATCACGGCGCTGGCGGCCATGCCGGGCGGGACGGCGATCACCGCCGTCGCCGTCGACCAGGCGACCGAGGAGGAGACCCGCATTTATGTGCTGGGGGAGGACGGGCAGGCCGCGTCCTTCGCCGACGGCAGCTGGAGCCTGCACGGCGCGCCGTGGCCGGGGGCTGATCCGGCGCGGTTTGCGGTGGCGGCGGACGGGTGTTTGGTGACCGACGCGGAGGGCGTCTGGTACGTCGACGCGATGTCGGGCGGTGTCCTGCGGGTCTGCGATGCGGGCGAGATCGCGGTCGCGGAGGATGCAGTCTATGCGGCGCCGTATGACGGCGAAGCGGTCGCGGTGAAAAAATAGCCTTCTTCGCAGGGAATGGTGTTTACTTTAGGTTTTGCGGCAGCGGTTTTGTTATCCGGGAGCTTTTCGCGCTCCCGCGCGAGGAGGGGGAAAGGACCATCTCAGACGCCGAAGTTCCTTTCCCCCTCCACCCCAATCTCCTTGGCTGCTGCGCGATCCAGCGTCAGCAATAAGCCCCGCAACATATGTTGCGGGGCAACTTTTATCTTATGCAGGAAGCTTCGCCCCAGCCAAGGAAGGTGGGAGTCCAGAGACGGCGGCAGAAGTCGGCAAAGCCGACTTCGTGACTTGGCGAAGCCAAGTCCGGAAACATTCGGCGTTTGATGATGGTGGCTTTGGCCGAAGGCCAAAGCGGCGCCCTCTGGTCGCGCGGGAGGGCGAAAAGGTCTATACAGCAGAATTGTTATGGTGAAAACCTTAAGTTCATGCCATTGTTCTCCGCAGGGAAGGCTTTATGCAAACGGGAGGAGCCAAAGGCTCCTCCCGCTGCGTTTATTTGATGAGCTCCTCCAGATAAGCCTTCGCCATGAGGATATCGGCGATCTGCTGGTCGCCCGAGATCTCGCGCTCGATGGTGATGGCGCCGTCGTAGCCGGCTTCCTTCAGCGCGGCGATGAGGCGGGGGTAGTCGACCGAGCCCTGGCCGAGCGGCTTCTCGACGCCGAGGCGGCGGGGATCGGTGGGATATTCGCCATCCTTGCCGTGCATGCCGCGGATGTACTTGCCGAAGACCTTGACGGCGTCGACGGCGTTGGCCTTGCCGTACATGAGCAGGTTGGCGGGGTCGAGGTTAATGCCGAGGTTACCGGTGCCGACCTCCTCGATGATGCGGAGCAGGGTGACGGGGGTCTCCTGGCCGGTTTCGAAGAGGAAGAACTGCTCGTTTTTCAGCAGGGTCTTGGCAATATAACGGATGGTCGAGACGATCTCGTGGTACTCGGTGGTGCAGGGGTTCTCGGGCAGGAAGCCGGCGTGGGTGATGACGTCGGTGACGCCGATCTTCTTGGCAAAAGCCGCACCCCGCAGCAGCATTTTGACGCGCTCGGAGCGATAGGCGACGGGCACGATGCCGAGGGTCAGCGGGCCTTCGGTGAAGTTCCAGACCGAGTTGCCGCCGTCCCAGCCGACCCAGAAGCCGGTGATGGTGATGTTGTATTCAGCGGCGGCAGCCACCGTTTCGGCGGCGAGCTCGTCGGTGAGATAGGCGCTGTTCCAGCATTTGAGCTGGCAGGTGTCGAGGCCCAGCTCGCGGACGGCGCGGAGGTTGTCGCGGATGTTATGGTTGAGAGAGGTAAGGACGCCGAGTTGCATGGTTTGTTCTCCTTTTGCTGTCGCAATTGATTTTGATACGTTGATTGTACTGTAAATCGGCGGATTTGTCAATGGTGTATGTTGCGGAAGTTTGGCACAATCTTGCTATTTTGTGCGTTAGCGCGTGGGCAATTCACCCACCCCACTTCCTTGGCTATGCGCTGACCGATGCTGCCAGCGCCGCAAAGTCCCAAGGTCCTTACTTCCGCAAAATCACGCCAAGCACTCTCGCCCCTGCGTAGATGGCTATATTCATCATCACGGAAACGATGAGGCCGGCGGGGGGGCCGAGGGCGGCGATGAGGGCGGCGGTGGGGAGGGCCTGGGCGAGGAAAATGTAGATGGCGATGCCGGCGGCTTCGCCTGCCATGGCGATCATGGCGCCGCAGATCGACCAGACGGCGTAGGTGATGAGGTCAGCGCGGCCGATGCCGCCCAGGTAGGCGCGCAGATCGCCGCTGGGGAGGGTCTTGTCGCGCAGGGCCGAGATGAAGGTCGCTAGCGCGAAGGGGACGGCGGTTACGATCGACGAGAGCACGCGGGAGACGGCCTCGCCGGGCATGGCGCCGGCCAGGCCGAGGATGGCTGCGAAGAGAAAGTAGCAGATCGCGGCGACGAGGTTGGACACAATGTACTGCAGAAATCGGTTGAAATATTCGTTTTCTTTCATCAGAACAGCTCGATCATTTCCTTGGGCGAGTGGGTGAAGTTGCGGACGGTGCCGTCGGGGTTGATGGCCACCATGTCCTCGATGCGGCAGCCGTATTTGCCCTCGAGGTAGATGCCCGGCTCGACGGTCACGACGTGCCCGCGTTCGAGCACGGCGTCGGCCGGCGCGCCCTTCGAGAGGCGGGGGGCTTCGTGGATGTAGAGCCCTACGCCATGGCCGAGGCTGTGGCCAAAGGCGCCGGCGTAGGCCGGCTCGGCTTCGATAATGTCGCGGGCGATGGCGTCGAGCGCGCGGCAGTTCGCGCCCTCTGCAATGGCGTCAAGGGCGGCCAGCTGGGCGCGCAGGACGGTGTCGTAGAGGTGCTTCATCTCGGCGTCAGCCCGGCCGATGACGACGGTGCGGGTCATGTCAGAGGTGTAGCCGTCGACGCGGGCGCCGTAGTCCATGGTGAGGAAGCCCCGCTCCAGCTTGACCGGGCGCGGGACGCCGTGCGGGCGGGAGGAGGCGGTGCCCGAGACGGCGATGGTCTGGAAGCCAGCCTCGTCGGCGCCGTGCTTGCGCATGAAGTAGTCGAGCTCCACGGCGACGTCGATCTCGGTCATGTCGGGGGTGATGGCCCGCACGATGTGGTCGAAGGCGGCGTCGGCGATGTTCTGGGCGCGGGCGATGATCTCAAGCTCGGCGGCATCTTTGTACTCACGCAGATCATTGATGAGATTTCCGGCGGGCACAAACTCGGCGCCGGCCAGCTTTTTCTTCAGGCGGGCGAGGGCGGCGCAGGGGAGGGTGTCGTCTTCATAGGCGATGGTGTAGACGTTGTCCTTGCGCGCGATCTCGAGAATGCAGTCGAGCATGGAGCCGGCGGGCATGATGACCTCGAACTCGGCGTCGGCGGCCTCGTGGGCGGCTTCGATGTAGCGGAAGTCGGCGAGCAGGTAGGCGCGGGTGCGGGTGACGAAGATGTAGCCGTCGGTGTAGTCGAAGCCGCTGGTCCAGCGCTGGCTGACGGCAGAGGTGAGCAGGACGGCGTCGTGGCCGGATGCGGCCAGGGCGGCGTTCAGTCGGGTGAGATGGGACATGGGATCCTCCTTGAGAAAGTGAAGAGTGAATAGTGAATAGTGAATAGTGAATAGGTGTGGTGGGAAATCGCGGGGCGATTTCCTTCGTTTATTTAGTCTTTCATGCAAAGGTATTCGAGGGCGAGGATGTAGCTTTTCCAGCCGAAGCCGCAGATCTGGCCGACGCAGACGGGGGTGATGACCGACTCGTGGCGGAAAGCTTCGCGGGCGTGGATGTTGGACATATGCACCTCGACGACGGGCATGGGCTCGATGGCGCCGATGGCGTCGCGGATGGCGTAGGAGTAGTGGGTGTAGGCTCCGGCGTTGAGGATGATGCCGTCGTAGGTGTGGCGGGCAGCGTGGATGATGTCGATCAGCTCGCCCTCGTGGTTGGACTGGGCGAAGTTGGTCTCAGCGCCGAGCTCGGCCGCGCGGGCAGCGATGCGGGCGTTGATCTGGTCGAGGGTGAGCGAGCCGTAATGGGCGGGATCGCGGGTGCCGGTGAGGTTGATGTTGGGGCCGTTGAGGACGAGATATTTTGACATGGCGGGGTCTCCTTGAGAAAGTGAAGGGTGATTCAATGTACTGTCATTCTGAGGAGCAAAGCGACGAAGAATCTTTGCGCAGGAAAGATCCTTCGCTGCGCTCGGGATGACACAGCGTATCGTTTTCGTGCAAAGGGTTAGCTGGCGCGGGCGGCTTTCACCATCGTCTGCATGGCGAGGGCGTCTTCGGCCATGGTGCCGGCGGATTCGCAGATGATGCGGGGGGCGAGGCTGTCGCGGACGATGGCTTCGGCGAGGGGGGCAAAGTCGGGGCCGTAGGTTTCGTCAGCGAAGGTGAGGTGCTTCTTTTCGCCGGCGGCGGTGTATTCGATCTTGGAGAAGTGACAGTGGAGGGTGCGGGCGATCTGGTCGCCTTTGGCGGCGGCGATGGCGTCGAAGACGGCGCGGTAGTCGTCGGCGGTGTGGAAGCGGCCCTGTTCGCGGGCGTTGAGGTGGCCGAAGTCGACGACGGGGACGAGGCGGGGGGAGAGCTGCGTGAGGGTGAGGACCTCCTCGAGGGTGCCGAGCTGGTTGATTTTGCCCATGGTTTCAAGGCCGATGCGGACGGCGGGCCAGCGGCCGTCGACGGCTTCGAGGGTGCGGCTGAGGGTATCGGCGGCGAGGTGCATGGCTTCTTCGCGGGTGATTTTGGCGGCGGAGCCGGTGTGGACGACGATGATATCGGCGCCCAGTGCTTCGGCGGCCTCGAGGGAGCGGGTGATGTAGTCGATGCTCTTCAGCCGCTTTTCCTCCTCGATGCCCGAGAGGGAGATATAATAGGGGGCGTGGAGGGACATGGCGATGCTGTGCTCGCGGGCTTTGTCGCCGATCTTGGCGAGGGTGGAGAGGGATGCAGTGAGGCCGTTTCCGGCTTGATATTCATATGCGCCGAGGCCGCGGCGAGCGACCCAGCCGGGCGCCTGGAGGGTGGACTTGCAGCCCTCGGCGTAGAAGGATTCGGAGTTGCCGCCGGGGCCGAAGAGAGGTGAGGGGGAGGAGTAGGGCATGGGAGTCTCCTTGGGAAGTGAAGAGTGAAGAGGTGTGGTGGGAAATCGCTGGGGCGATTTCCTCCTTTATTATTTGGTTTGGGTGAATTCGCCGTGCTTCTTATGCCATTTGGCGAGGATCGGCTTTTCCATGGTGCGTTTGAAACGCCAGAAGAAGGTTTTTTTGTCCCGGATGGGGGGGACGAGGATGGCCTGCATGCCGCAGAGGCGGGCGCAGGTGACGTCGGTGAAAATTTGGTCGCCGAGGGAGGCGGCTCGGTTTGGCTCGACGCCGAGTGCGGCGAGGGCGGTGCGGGCGGTGCGGGGCAGCGGCTTATGCGCGTCGGGGTAGGCGGGGAGGCCGAGTGCGGCGTTGAAGCGTTCGACGCGGGCGCTGTTGTTGTTGGAGATGAGGGCGGCGCGGATGCCGGCTTCGGCGAGGGCGCTGAACCAGGCGGCTGTTTCAGGGCGGGGATCGGGCTCCTCATAGGGGGCGAGGGTATTGTCAATGTCGATGAGCAGCGCCTCGATGCCGCGGGAGTGCAGATAGTCGGGGGTGATATCGGTAAAGCGGGCAAAATAGGCGTCGGGCTGGAGGGTCATGGCGTCTCCTTTCGGGGATTCTTTCAATTTTATATTATAACATAGCGGGCCGCAAATGGCAAGTCCGCAGGTGTGAATTTTGTGAGATGAAATCTCGAAAAAAATTCATCAAACCTCTTGACAAATTGCGAAATCTGTGCTATTATATTATAGCGGTTTTGATGAACACCATGCGGGTGTAGTTCAATGGTAGAATTCCAGCCTTCCAAGCTGGCCGCGTGGGTTCGATTCCCATCACCCGCTCCATCCGCACGATGGAAGTGGCCGGGACGCGAATCACTTATGTGCCTTTAGCTCAGTTGGATAGAGCAACTGCCTTCTAAGCAGTAGGTCGCGGGTTCGAATCCCTCAAGGCACGCCATATGGTGGGTATAGCTCAGTTGGTTAGAGCGCCAGGTTGTGGCCCTGGAGGTCGTCGGTTCGAACCCGATTACTCACCCCAGAATCCGGCAGACAAGTGTCTGCCGGATATTCATTTGCTTGTCACGGTGATAAAAAACTTTTTAAAAAAAGTTTAAAAAACCTCTTGACAAACGCAAAGAAAAGTGTTATAATATCAAAGCTGTCGCGAGAGCGGCGGACACGCCGGACGGACGAGCGGTTGAAAAAACTTTTGAAAAAGTTTGAAAAACCTCTTGACAAACCGCTTCGGATGTGA
>JAFTOI010000033.1 GCA_017463865.1 Clostridia bacterium
CCGCATCAGCCGCCTGTCTGGCGCAGAGCTGGCGCCGCTCGTGCAGCGCATAAGCCGCCGCCAGCGGGATGCCCCCCTTCACCTTCTCCCAGACCGCGTCCGGGATCGCCTCGGTCGGCGTCTCGGGGTAGAGCGCGCAGAACTCGCGCAGCTCCGCCGACACTCTCCGCTCAGCTGCCAGCTCGGCGCGCAGCGCCTCCGCTTCACTGCGCAGTGCCGCCAGCTCGTCAGCTGCCTCCGCCGGCGCGGCCGCGCCGTTCGGGATCTCATTCGGTTCCATTCTTCTTCCTCCTTTCGATCAAAGCCTGCCGGTCGAGCACCAGATGCGGGGGCAGACGCTCCAGATATTCCTCAAAGGTGATGTGCCCCTTGTCCAGCAGCTGTCCAAGCAGCGCCACCGTCGCTGAGGCCGCATAGCGCGCCCCCTCGCCGACCTCGACCCGCGCCGCGAGCATCGCCCGGCGCAGTGCCGCCAGATCGATCGCTTCCAGCGTGACCTCATCCCCGGCGCGTACCGGCAGCAGCCGCCCCTCGGGGTAGTAGGCACACATCATGTCGGCCCAGATCAGCGCCAGATCCTCCACGCAGCCGTACACCGCACTGCGCACCTGCTCCAGCGACACCGACGCCGCCTCCTGCAGCGCCAGGATGGCGCTGGTGTTGTTCGGGTCGACCGCCCCCAGTGACACATCGGGCGCGCCGGCCAGCTCCTTGGTCACCCGCAGCGTGTTCTCGATCAGGTCAAGGTAGCCGTCCTGCATCTGCCCGACCCCTACCACCGAAACCGCATCGGCCACATTGCCGCCCACCGCGGCAATGGCCTCGCCCACACCGTTGCTCCACTCGGGGATCTTCGACTTGTCGTAGACCACCTTCGAGAAGGCCGTGTCGGTCATGTGCTTCATCGCCATGGCGTAAGCGCGATTCAGAAAGCGCTGGTTGGGGATCATCGCCGTGATGGGCGACGCCCCGTGAAAGCTGTTCTTGACCCCGCTCCAGTTGAAGTAGGCGACCGGATAGCGTCGGCAGCCGGTGTTGCCCCGGCGGATCACCCCGCCGCGCACTGACTTCTCGAAGACTACCTCGCCCCCCTCGCGCCAGAACTTGATCAGATAGGTCGCCTTGTCCTCGCCGCCCAGCTCCAGCGCCGCCATGTCGCCGGCCTGCGTCTCGGTCTCACTGTCGGGCAGGATTCGCTCCAGCGCCGCCTCGGGCGGCATCCCAGCCGCCATCGCCTCGGCACGCAGGTCTTCGACCCGCGCACGGCCCGCCAGCATCACATAGGCCTGCGACTGAATGTCGGCGCGGTTGACGTCGGCCACGAACAGATTGACACTGTCGACGCATACCGTCGCAATGTCCCCCCGCCATGCCTGCCCCGTCTCTATGTCCGCGTCCCAGTAGGCGTAGAAGACACCGTCCCCCGCAATGGCCGCGTCGGTCAGTGCCTGCCGCACCAGACGATCCATCCGGCACCGCTCCCAGCGGTAGGCGGCATTGCGGTTGAGCGCCGCAATGCCGGCGCGCGCCGCGTCGGACGCGGCACAATTCTCGTCGCTGTACGCGATCGACACCGAGCCCGCAATGATCGAGCAGACCAGATGCTCGACTACCCGGCGCACCACATTGAAGACCGGCCGCGGCAGATCACTGCTCTCACCATACCACTGCTCGCCCCGCCAGAAGCGCTCGTTCTCGCGGATGCGCTCGTAGAGCCCGCAGCGCCGCTTGTAGTCCCGCCCGGCCTCATATTGCTGCCAGGCGAGCGTGCTGTTGTGTTGGTTCATGTGCTTGAATTTATCCTCCTTTTTTTACTTGCGTGTCCCCGGCTCGGCCGTCAGCGTCAGCCCGCACAGCCGCAGCCGCTCGATCCCCTCAGTCTCCAGCGTCAGCTGCAGGGCACGGAACCGCCCGCTCCGCACCGGGTGATCCAGCAGAGCAAATCCCCCCACCGTACCGCCCGCCGCATCGTCGAGCACCCGCACCCGCCCCAGATCAGTCTCCAGCGTCAGCGAGAGGGCAGGGTACTCGCCCGCCAGCCGCATCGCCAGCCGGGTGAGATGATTCATCCGCTCGCCGCCATCGAAATCCAGCCCGTCGAGGACCAGCCGTGCCGCGATCACACGCTCGCCGTCCTCATCCAGATCGGTCTCCCGCCCCTCGTCGAAGCAGTAGAAGCTGCTCCCCCGCCAGAAGCCGACATCGCCGCCCCAGCCGAAGAAGCCGTCGGCCCGAATGCCCGAGAAGCGATACCACGCATCCAGCCCAGTGTGATAGATGTACACCTGCCCCGCCTCATCCGACGGATCGGCAAACCAGACCTCGTTCCGCCCGCGGAAGCTGTAAACCACCGCGCCGGTCGAAAACTGCCCGCCGAACAGGTCAGCGATCCCCTCCGAGACGCACTTGGCACTGCACTCGTCGCGCCGCAGCGCGCTCGACGTCCACCGCCAGATGGCACCGTCGGCCACAGTCAGCGGATCGTTCCCCGCCAGTGCCGCCGCCCCCGGCGCGGTGCAGCCCACGCCCGAGTTGATGGGCACCACCGGAAACTGCTTGTCCACACTCGACGAAAAATCCGCCATCCAGGTGTCGCCGTCGGTGAAGACCAGCAGCCTGTCGTAGTGCCGGCAGGCGGCGCGCACCGCGTACTGCCCGTCCCCGACCCGGAAATTGCAGTCGAGCGGAAAATAGAGACTGCCGCTCTCGTTGCCCCAGATGCAGGCTTCGGTCACCTGCGCCGCACTCACCGGCTGGGAACAGAACATCTCGCTCGGCGACTCGCCGCCCCAGCAGAGAATGCGGTCGTCGTAGGAGCCGCCGTATACGACGGCCCGGCGGCAGGCCGCCACCCGGGCGTAGTCGTAATACTGCGCGTGCAGCGTAACGACGGCGAGAATAATGCTCCCCGCATCAGGCGTGGAGTTGAAGGCAACATAGCTGCCCCCATACCCGTCCGTGCCCAGCCGGTACTCGACGTTGAGATACTGCGACCCCGAAGTCGCCTCGTAAAGCCTGACGATCCCCTCCACCGCATATCCGAAGTAGAAGATCGCATTCTTCCCGTCCGCGCGGAACGAGAACCGCGCACGCCGCCCGATGAGATTGATCGGCTCGTAGATATTGTACAGATCGACCGGATCGCGCTCACGCGCCACCAGCGGGACATAAGGCGACGCCGTGCTCAGCGTACTGCCGTCCCAAAGGTAAATGTCACTGCCGTCAATGCAGCACAGCTGCCCGCGGTAGAGGAAGAGCGCCACCGGCTCCTCCCCCGCCGCAATGTTGCCGATTCCGACAGCCGTCCCCGCGTCGAGATCAAGCTGCCAGAGCTTGTCCCCCGCCGCCGCGAAGGTCGCCTCCGCCCCGTTAAAGCTGCCCGACCATACGCCCCGCACCGTGCCGTCCAGCACCAGCGCGGGTGCAAAGCCGCAGCGCCGCTCCAGCGAGCCGTCAGCCCGCAGCCGCAGATTGTCGATGTCGCAGACCCGCCCGCGCCGGTCGATCCCGCCAAACTGCGTGATCCGCACCGCCCCACCGGCCTGCCTTGTGTTGATGCCTGCCATGTTCCACATCCTTTCCTATCATTTGCACAGAGTTAATTCCAGCCCCCGTATCGTGCAGCCGGCGCAAAGCGAAAGTCGCTGCTGTCATCCGCCGCTGCGGGCGGCGGCAGCCGGCTCATGGCCGCGTAGCGCAGCGCCTCAGGCGCGTGCGTGACCTCGTGCGGATGATCCGCCGCATCTTCAGCGCGGCGCTGGTCAAAGCACAGTGCCCCCATTGACGCAATCAGCGTCGTGCAGCCCGCACAGATGTGCAGTGCCGCCTCCGCCCCCTCGGCCAGATACTCACGCAGTGCCCGCCAGCCCGGGACACGACGGTCATCGGCCCGCAGCAGCGGCGGCATCCCCGGCACCGCCGAGAGGATCTCCACCCCGCTTCGCCCGCTGTCCTGTCGCCGGTTCCAAAGGTCGGGCGACGCCGCAATGTACGCGACCCGTGCCCCCTCAGCCCCTAAAAATTCGACCGCCGCCCGCCCCGCCTCGCTGAGATTCAGCCCCGGCCGGCACAGCTCGCGCAAAACCCACAGCCCGCCGGCCCCGTCCACCGCGATCAGCAGTACCGCCAGCATGTCAAAGCCGTAGTCCATCGCCGCAAAGCAGCGCCAGCCGTCGGGCAGTCCCATCGGCGGACAAACATGCCGTTCAGCCGAAAACTCCGGGAAAAACTGCCCCGCGAATACATCCCACCGCCCGTACAGCCAGGCGTCGCGCAGTCCCGCTGGCAGACTCTCCAGCTGCCGCACATAGCCGGGATCAGCCTCCATCAGCACCGGATTGTCGTACACCTGCGCCGGGATGAAGCAGTAGTCGTCCGGATCCTCGCCGGCCCTGAAGTCTCGGTCAACGAAGAGCCGCTTGACCCAGGCGTGCCCGATCCCGCCGGGATTGCAGGTCAGGTACATCCGCCTGGGACACGGGCCCGTGCCGCGCAGACAGGCCTTTAAGGCCGCAAACTGCATCTCGCTCAGCTGCGTCGCCTCGTCGATGGCGATCACGTCGTACTCCTGCCCCTGGTAGCGCTGAACATCGCTTTCCGCGTCGCAGTAGCCGAACTTGATGAAGCTCCCCCGCGGGAACCAGAGCGTCTTCTCGCCCTCGCTCCAGCGGCAGACTGCACCATACTCAGCCAGCAGCTGGCTCAGATGATTGCCCTTCACCTCGTCGTAGCTGCGCCGGACAAGCATTGCCCGCAGCCCCGGCCAGCGCAGACACATCGCCGCCAGCTTCCGCCTCAGCGCCCAGGACTTGCCGCCCCCGCGTGCCCCGCCGTAGGCGGTGTAGCGCGCCCGGGAGGCCAGAAACTCGCGCTGCCGCTCACTCGGCGTCCCGCCTCGCAGAACGATCATCCTATTCTCCATCGGCGTTCAGGGCCCGGTCGATGAGAATGGTCTGTCCCTCGTCAGCCGCCGCCTCGCCGTAGCCCAGCCTGCGCTTGAGGTAGGCCGTCACCAGCGACGCCGACTTGTCGGCGTTCAGCGCCTCGTCCTCGAGGGCGGTGATAATGAAGTCATACGCTCCGGGGTAGCGTCGACTCAGTTTCGCGAGCCCCTCCTCGCCAATCCGACAGTACCGGCAGAAGCCGGCCAGGTTGGGGAAGGTGCCGCTCTCCTCGCAAGCCTCGACGTAATTGCCGAACGCCGCCAGCATCGAGCGCCCTCCTCTGATCATCACAGGGGTGTTATCGTTGTGCATTTGCATTCCTCCTTTCCTCTGTGCAAGGCTATTATAGCACATATCGTTGTCTCAAACAGTATCAAACCGTCTCACACCGTCTCACTTTTTGAAAAAATTTTGCGAATTTCAGATTTTTTCGCGCTCCCGCAGAAACCTCCGCCTTTCCAGATTCCCTCTTGACACCGCCCAAAATCAGCGGTATACTAATACCAATATCAATTGGAGGAACCCTACATGAACATGCAAGACATCCACGCCCTGCTCGAGCCCGTCTCGGCCCTCGTCCGCAGCGTCCGCCCCCTCATGGACGACCGCTCCGCCGACCGCTCGGTCACCGTCAAGGGCGACAGCGACTTCGTCACCGCCGCCGACCTCGCCGTCCAGCAAGCCCTCGAGACCGGACTGCGCACCCTGCGCCCCGACTTCGCCTTCATGGGCGAGGAGAGCGCCATGCACACCATCGACCCCGCAGTCCCCACCTGGGTCATCGACCCCATCGACGGCACCACCAACTTCATCCACCGCTATGCCTTCAGCGCGATCTCGGTCGGCCTTGTGCTCGGCGGCGAGCCGATCTTCGGCATCGTCTTCAACCCCTACCTGGACGAGCTCTTCGCCGCCGTCAAGGGCTTCGGTGCCACCTGCAACGGCCAGCCCATCTCGGTCAGTCCCCTCGATCACTTCGATACCGCCCTCGTCGGCATCGGCACCATGCCCTATTATAAGGAGAAAACCAGCGATACCTTCCGTCTCTGGTGCAGTCTCTTCAATGCCGGCGCCGATATCCGCCGCTCCGGCTCGGCCGCCCTCGACGTTTGCTACGTCGCCGCCGGCCGCATGGATGTCTTTGCCGAGCCCTCCCTTGGCAGCTGGGACTTCGCCGCCTCCTCCATCATCCTCCGCGAAGCCGGCGGTACCCTTACCGACTGGCATAATACCCACCTCGCCTGCGACGGCCACCGCCACAGTGTCGCCGCCTCCAACGGCAAACTGCACCAAACCCTGCTCGACTTCATCATCAACGCCGACGTCATGGCGACGACTGAGATCGACGATTAAAGCCTCCCTTGGAGAGAGGCGCACCACACTTCTATTGTCAAAAAAAGGAGAACCCCCACATGAAGATCCTCTTTATCGGCAACAGCCACACCTACTACAACGAAATGCCCCGCATCGTCCGCGACCTCTTTGCCTCGACCGGCCGCCGCGTCGACGTCGTCATGGAGACCGAGGGCGGCAAGGGCGTCATCTACCACTGCGAGCGCAAGGACGCCCTCTTCAATATCCGCCACGGCGGCTACGACGTCATCGTCCTGCAGGACAAAGCCACCAACTTCAATGCTGAAGAATTCGCACAGGGCATGGATATCATCGCCGAAAAGGGCCTGAGCCAGACCAACGCCCGCCGCGTCCTCTATATGCCCTGGGCCAACCAGTTCAAACCCGAGGAGCAGGCACCCATGACCGCCGCCTATGTCGCCGCCGCGGCTAAGCATAACTGCGCCCTCGCCCCCGTCGGCGAGATCTGGCACCCCCTCCTCCTCGTCCACCCCGACCTCGAGCTCTACCGCCCCGACGGCAACCACGCCACCCCCCTCGGCTCCTACCTCGCCGCCTGCACCATCTTCTATACCATCACCGGCCGCACCCGCGCCCTCCAGCCCGCCGATGACGACGCCCTCATCACCCGCCTCGAACTCGCCCCCGACACCTGCCGCATATTCCACAAAGCCGTCGTGGCCGGCCTGAAAAAATTCCGCTGATTATTCGCATAATTATCATAAATCGATTGTGGGGCGGCCATCAGCCGTCCGCGCCGACAGTTTGCATACTGGGGACAGATAAATCTGCGCGCTCGGAAGCAGACGAGCAATGCTCGCCCATACATCCGATTACTCCAATATTGCATAATGATCGCACGATTAGCAATAAATGATGTTCTCCCCATCCACCGCTAACGCGGATCCCCTTCTCCGCTGGAGAAGGCTCACCAAGGCTCGCTGTACCTTGCAGCTTTCCCCTTGAGGAGAAGGTGTCGCGCAGCGACGGATGGGATTCCCGCGCGCATGCGCGGGAATCCCATCCAACCAAAATCTATATAGATTTACGAAAAAACCGGCATGCACCATTCGGTACATGCCGGTTTTGCTATGTAATTCACCCCACAACCTGCCAATTCCGCACCGCGTTCAGCTCGAGCACCTGGCGAAGCTCGGTGAAGGTGGCGTCGTCGGCATCGGGGAGTAGGACGCGCATGTTGTATTTCGAGAAATAGAGCGAAGCGTCGGCAAAGATCGCCGAAACCGCCTCAGCATAGGTCTCACCCTCGCCGGGCACAAGCCCGCGCAGATCAAGCGCGATCGTGTCGGCGTACTGTGAAAGCTGCTTCGAGAGCACCGTTCCCGACGCACCCTCGACCAGCTCGGGCGGGACGGCGACGGCGAGCTGCACATCCTCAGGCAGTTGGGCGGCGATGTCGCTGATGTAAGCGGTGATATCGTCCAGCGTGTCGACCGTGATCGGCAGCCCGGTCAGCAGCAGCTCGTCAACCCCAGCCGCACCGATCTCGGCTGCAAGCGAGATCTCGAACGCGCGCTGAAGCTCACGGGCAACGGCGTCTGGCTCGGCAAAGCTGGTGACGGCGAAAACGGCGCTGGAGTAAATGTTTGCACTGCGCAGGGCGGGCAGAAGGAGCGGCAGATCCAGCCCGGCTGGGGCTTGTCCGGTCAGCCCCTGCGCTACGGTTGAGCGGAAATGTACCTCACCGGCGGCATCGCGCAGACAAAGCGAAACAGCCTCGCGCGAGCCGAGCGTCAGCTCCTCGACCGCCGCCTCGATGGCGGCTGCGTCGGCAAGTGTGCTCAGCGGCAGGTTGGAGGCCATGATGCTGACCTCGCTGGCGTCTGAGGTGTCAGCGGGCAGCTGGCCGGAGAGCAGCTCGTCCGGCATGTCCCCTCGCGGCGGGATGGCCGCCACCTGCGCCTTGAGATAATTGCCGAGCATCAGACTGAGGGCAAAGATGATCACCGCGCTGACGGCGACCACGAGAATTCGGCTGGTGGCCTTGCGGCGGGCCTGGCGGCGCCGACCGATATTGACATAATTTTCCCGCATGCACACCCCTCCGTTTCCGCGTCTGACAACGCAAGCTCTTGTGCCGGACCGTGCGCACTGCCGCAAGATTTTGTGGCAGAGGCACCGCTCGACATCCGGCTATATTATATCATAGTGGGGATGTACATATATGAACAAATTGTAAATTCTCGCCTTGAGCAAAAGGAAAACGGCCGCCCGGCGGGCGGCTCGTTTGGGGGCGTTATTCGATCGACCAGAGCGAGAGCGACTGGCCGTAGGCGGTCTCGGTGAGGGTGATCTCATCGCGGCGCGCCTCGATCATGTTGTAGAAGAGTGCACTGAGATACTGGTGCTTGAGGTCCTCAAAATTGCGGTTGATGTAGTCGGCGTCCTTGGGCAGGCGCTGGATGATGTAGAAGCCGGTGTCGGTCGCGACGACGTCGCTGTAGGTGTTCTCGGCCAGCGCGAAGGCGGCGGTCTCGTAGGAGACATCCATCTCGCCGCGGGTGAAGTAGTAGCCGTTGGTGGTGGTCATGTAGAAGTCCTCGCTGTGGCGGCCGATGAGGGTATTAAAATCGGCGCCGGCGTCCAGCTCTTTCAGGATGGCTTCGGCTTCGGCGCGGTTGGCATCGACCGAGTCGCCTGCGTCGTTGCCGATGTAGATGTGCAGGGTGCGGATGAAGTCGTCGGAGGCGAAGAAGGCCTCGGCGCCTTCGTCGGAGTTGTCGAGCAGGCCGAGGTCAAGCAGGACGTTGTACAGCTCGGTCTCGCAGAGGGTGACGCCGGTCATGTAGCGGAAGAGGCGGTCGGTCATGTGATATTCGGCGAGGGCGGCTTGGTATTCCTTCATTGAGCCGCATTCCTCGACCAGGGCCTCGACTTCGGCCTGGACGTCCTCCTGGATGGCGGTCTCGTCGATGCTGATGCCGAATTCGGCGCAGAGGGAGAGCACGGCGGCGTTATAGCGGCCCATGTCGGCCACGCCTGACTTGAGCTCCTCGAGATAGGGGGCGGCGGTCGATTCGCTGGCCCAGATATCGGTGCCGTAGTAGCCCGCCATCTGATCCTTAAGGTTGCAGGTGTAATAGCGCAGCTCGTCGTAGCAGATGTCATAGCCGGCGGCCTGCATGACGACGGCAAGCTCTTCTTCGGTCGGCTCGATGGGCTCGACCTTGCCGCAGGCGGCCAGGGTCAGCAGCGTCAGACCCAGGGCGGCTGCGCGCAGAAGTGTTTTTTTCATGATATATCCTCCTGTTTTGTGTCGGGTAGCGTTGTGTTTTTCTCAGTATACCGCATAAATATGGCCGCCGTGTGAATTTTGCGGATTTTTCTTCGCCGGGGGCTTTCTTTTGTGCGGCGAATATGGTATAATGAAAGAAAACGCGGCGCAGTCCGGAGGTATAGATAAATGGAAGAAGTCCACACGATTCCCCTATGTAAGCTGATCGATGAATTTTCCCTTGAGCAGATCGTTGTCCCCGAGGATCTGCGTGAACGCCTGATCTCGACGGCTGAAGTCAACCGTCCGGGGCTTGCGCTGGCCGGGTTCTTTGAGTATTTTGAGGCGACGCGCATTCAGCTGATCGGAAAGGCGGAGCATCGCTATCTGGTCGAGCAGACGTCGGAGGATCGCCGGGCCTGTCTGGACCGCTTTATGTCGGCCAAGCCGTCAGCGGTGATTATCACCACCCATCTGGAGGCGCTGGAGGAGATTTGCACGGCGGCGCGTGAGCACGATGTGCCGCTGCTGCGGACGGCCAGTAAGACGAGTGAATTCTCGGCGGCGCTGGTCGGTTCGCTGAGTGTGTCGCTGGCTCCCCGCATCACCCGCCACGGTGTTCTGGTCGAGGTCTACGGCGAGGGTATTCTGATCCTCGGCGACAGCGGCGTAGGCAAGTCGGAGACGGCCATTGAGCTGGTCAAGCGCGGGCATCGTCTGATCGCCGACGACGCCGTCGAGCTGAAGCGCGTGTCGGCCAAGACGCTGGTCGGCGAGGCACCCGAGATCATCCGCCACTACGTCGAGCTGCGCGGCATCGGCATTGTGGATGTGCGCCGGCTTTTTGGTATGGGTGCGGTCAAAAACACCGAGCGTGTTGACCTGGTCATCAGTCTGGAGCCCTGGATCCAGGGCAAGATGTACGACCGTCTCGGCCTTGACGGCGAGACAATCGAGATCCTCGGCATTGAGCTGCCGATGATTACCATTCCGGTACGACCCGGGCGGAATCTGGCGATCATTCTTGAGATCGCGGCGATGAACAACCGCCAGAAGAAGATGGGGTACAATACTGCGGAGGAGTTCAACAAGCGGCTGATGGGGCAGATGGGGATCGAGGAGTAAACAGCTGGGAGCGGCGTGTCGTCGCTCCCCTTTGTATAGGAGGTATTATGGTCAAGAAGGATTATCTGTCTTGGATTCTCGATAAGTTGCCCGAATCGGCGGATGGTACACCGGAGATGCGGTATGAAGGAAAATTTCCCGAGCATCGGACGCTTGTTACTGTAAGCGGAGAGGATAAATACCGGCGCAACATCGACTTTGTCCATTCGCTGGGGCAAAAGTGCGACTGTGTCGGGTGGAGTTTGCTTGACCTGTCTGATCCGCACGCCGGCGAAGTCATCGAGAAAATTGCTGACTTCTGCCGTGAGGATGGCTGGCTGGCGCGCGGCAGTGTCGTGCGGGAACTGAGCGATTTTGAAAGCGACTGGTTTGCACTTGATCTGCCGGTGATGAAATCGGATACCGGCGGTGTTGATGTTTTGTGGGAGGATGGACAAATCAGGACTCTGCGCTGTACGCGGGCATATCAGAATAAGCCGAATGCAATTTATCGCGTTGAGTGGGGAAATCAATATTGGCTGGTGGCATCCGAACGATTTCGCGATGCCTGTGTCCGGCTTGGTGTACCCAATGTGCGGTTTTGCTGGATGAAGGACTGTGGACGTTATGCGTCGGGACAGTATTATTATCTTTTCTCGTCCAACAGCGTTCCGCATGCGGCGTGTGATCACGGACTGCGGTACACAGAACGGGATGAAAATGGTAAACGGAATTGTGCCCACCAGCCCGGCTCGGCGACCCACGATCGCATGATGGCTCTGGGCGGGTATCTGCCGCGGATCGCGGAGATTTTCTATGATCTTGGGGTGCATATGCCGACATACTACCCCACGTGGGCCATGCCGGACGAGGGATTTGCTCATGTGGATATCCATGAGCCCTATTGGTTTAAGTGTGACATGCTCATCCACCGCAGAACAGCCGAGGCGTTGATCGGGGAGAGGGTGCTCAGCCCGAAGCAGCTCTATCCTGTGCCGCTTTACCGTGACGGGGAGATCCCACCCGGTTATGTTGAGCGGACGTTTGCGCATTTTCCGCTTCCGCACCCCGACACCGTGGCTGCGCTGCAGGCTGAGTGCGACGCGCTGATGCAGATTGAGCGCCTGGTGCATCGTGCAACCGACAAGCAAGCAGCTGGGCGTCTGCGGAGGGCAAAGGCAGAGCGAAAGGCAGACTTCGGCAAGCGCATGGCGAAGGTGAAGCTGTCTGCGCTGAATGGTACGCCGCATGCGGGAATGGCCTGCTATTATCAGGTCGCCGACGGCGGGGAGTTATCGGTGGAGTACCGCTTTCTTTCTTATGTCGAATCGCTGGTGTGCAGCGATGAATTCATGTGCGAGATAGCACGAGAGGAGCTGTTGGACGAGCGCCCGGCTGGCATTGTGATCGCGGCCTGCGCTGACGGTGACGTGGTGCTGCTTTGTGCTGATGACCGCGTAGTGCGTGTTAGCCATGATGTACCCGAGGTGATCAAGGAATGGCCGAACGTGGCGCAATTTTTTGTAGACGCGCTGGATGAAGCAGATGAATAAAACAAACGACCTTTGTGCGGAGCAGTTACACACAAAGGTCGTTTCCTTATTCTATCCCCACGATGCCGGTGATGCTCTTGCGGGGCAGCATGAGGCCGCTTTGAGTGAGGGTCAGGCCGAGCTGGCGGGGGGCGTCGAGGGCGGCGAGAAACTGCGGCTGGATGGTCAGTGGCAGGTCGCCGTAGCCGGGGGCGTAGCGGAAGGTGGCGCGGGTATGTGCGGTGTCCGCGAGGATGGCGGCCTCGGCTTCATCGGCGGCGGCCTCGACAAGGAGGCTGCAGGCGGCGTCGAAGTAGAGGGCATCGGCGGGGGAGGGGGTGAGGCGGAGCAACTCGCGCTCGGTGGCGATGCCGAGGGTGGTGGCGGTGAGCAGGCAGCGGGTGCAGCCGGCAAGATGGTCGGCGATGTCGCGGCCGGGCAGGGGGAGGGCGACGTCGGCGAGGGTGGGCGCGCCGTCGGCCCATGCGAGGGAGACGATCCGCCAGAGGGTGCGGGGCGTCGAGAGGGCGCGGGCACGGGTGATGGCTGTCGAGGCGGCGGCGAGCAGGTCGGGGGTGTGCTCGCTCATGGGGCAGCGCATCGACAGGAGCAGCTCGCGCGGGTCGAGCGGGAGCGCGGCGGCGGGGGAGGGGTGGATCATGCGCGCAGGGCCTCGATGCAGGTACGGGCGATGTCGGGGTGGTTCATGGTATAGATATGGACGCCGTCCACGCCGTGGTCGCGGAGGGCACAGAGCTGCCCAGCGGCGTATTCGATGCCGGCGCGGCGGAGATCCTCGGGCGAGTCCTCATAGCGGTAGAGCAGGCGGACGATCTGGGAGGGAAGCGACGCGCCGCAGAGGAAGATCATGCGGGTGATCTGTGCCTTCGAGAGGATGGGCATGATGCCGGGGAGGATGGGGCGGTCGATGCCGCGGGCGCGGGCGGCGTCGAGGAAGCGGTAGAAGCTGTCGTTGTCGAAGAAGAGCTGACTGGTGAAGAAGGATGCACCGGCCTGCTGCTTTTCGTAGAGGTGGTCGAGGTCGGCTTCGAGCGAATCGCAGGTGATGTGCCCCTCGGGGTAGCAGGCGGCGCCGATGCAGAAGCCGCGTCCGGCGAGGGCCTCGATCAGCTCGGAGGCGTGGGCGAAATCGCCGGGCTCGCGGCCGGCGACGCGGTCGCCGCGCAGGGCCAGGACATTCTCGATGCCGCGGCTGCGCAGATCCTCGACAGTGCGGTCGATATCGTCGCGTTTTGCGCTGATGCAGGTGAGGTGGGCGACTGAGGTGATGTTGTACTCGCGCTGGACGAGCTCGGCGAGCTGGGCAGTCTTGCCGCCGGCGCCGCCGCCGTTGCCGCTGCCGCCGGCAGAGCAGGTGACGCTGATGAAGGCGGGGGCAAGGTCGTGCAGTTCATCGAGGGTCGAGCGGAGGGTTTCGACGCCGAGCTCGCCCTTGGGGGGGAAGATTTCAAGTGAGACCGGCAGGGTGCCGGTGTTGAATATTTCGGAAATTTTCATGGGACGCTCCTTGATTTTTACATTGCACAATATTTTACCATATTAGCTGATGAAAATCAAGAGTGAGGATAAAAAATTTGCAGTTTTTCGCGTGTTTTTTTACCCTTGACAAGCGGGCGGGGGTGTGTTATACTGCAAGCAGAATCTAAGCTGCAAAGGAGATACTTCCATGAAAATCACCTGGTTAGGCCAAGCGGGGCTGCTGTTTGAGAGCGGTCTGCGCGTCATGATCGACCCTTATCTGAGCGACAGTGTCGGCGTCAAGCACGGCAATCCGCGCCGTGTGCCGGTTGACGAGCGCTTTTTCGCCGAGGCACCCGATGTGATGATCTTTACGCACAATCATCTTGACCACTATGATCCCGACACGGTCGAGCGCTTTTTTGCGCTGGGGAAGAAGATGCTGATCCTTTGTCCCCGCTCGGTGTGGGCGGAGGTGAGACAGCTGGGGGGCGGGCACAATTTTGTCTGCTTCGATGCCGGCACCGAGTGGACTGAGGGCGGGATCCGTTTCCGGGCGGTGCCGGCGGTGCATTCTGACTTTGATGCCATTGGTGTGATTCTGACGGCCGAGGGGAAGAACTACTATGTGACCGGCGACACGCTGTACAGCCGGGCTCTGCTGGCTGAACTGCCCGAGCTGGAGGCCATTTTCCTGCCCATCAACGGGGTGGGCAACAACATGAATGCGGTCGATGGGGCGCGTTTGGCGGTCGAGTCAGGGGCAAAGTACAAGGTGCCGCTGCATGTGGGGCTGCTGGATGCGCTGCGCGCCGAGGATATCTTCGATGTTCCGGGGCGGGTCGTTCCGAAATTTTATGAAAAGATCGTGCTCAGCTGAGGGAGGATATATAGGAGGATATATAAATGAAGGTAACTGACGTTAAGACTTTTGTGGTCGACTGTTTCCGCACCAACTGGGTGTTTGTGAAGGTCTACACCGACGAAGGCGTGACCGGTGTGGGTGAGGCGACGCTGGAGTATAAGGAAAAGGCGCTGCTGGGTGCGGTGGAGCACATCCGTGAGTATCTGGTGGGCAAGAATCCGTTGGACATCGAGCGGCATTATCATGACATTTACCGCGACGCCTACTGGCGCGGGGGTGCGGTGCTGATGTCTGCGCTGTCGGCGGTCGAGATGGCGCTGTGGGATATTCTCGGCAAGCATCTGGGGGTGCCGGTCTATCAGCTGCTGGGCGGCAAGGTGCATGACAAGGTGCGCATTTACGTCAACGGCTGGTTCTCGGGCGCGAAGACGCCCGAGGAGTTCGGCGAGAAGGCGAAGATTGCAGTCGAGCGGGGCGTCACGGCGATGAAGTGGGATCCGTTCGGGAAGAATTATCTGCAGATCAGCAACGCGGAGCTGGACACGGCGCTGCGCTGTGTGGCGGCGGTGCGCGAGGCGGTCGGTGATCGGGTCGATCTGCTGATTGAGGGGCATGGGCGCTTTGATGTGCCAACCGGGATCAGGATCGCGCGCGAGCTGGAGCAGTTCAAGCCGATGCTCTTCGAGGAGCCGGTGCCGCCGGATAATCTCGAGGCGCTCAAGGCCGTGCGCGATAAGTCGCCGGTGGCCATTTCGGCGGGCGAGCGGCTGTATACGCTGCGGTCGTTCAAGGATCTGTTTGAGATGCGGGCGGCTGACTATATTCAGCCCGACATCAGCCATGCGGGCGGGATTATGGAGCTGAAGAAGATCGCGGCGGCGGCTGAGGCGTACTACATTCCCTTTGCGCCGCACAATCCGAGCGGGCCGGTGGCCAATGCGGCGACTCTGCAGCTGGCGGCCTGCTGTCCGAATTTCTGCATCCTCGAGATCATGTACAGCGATGTGGAGTGGCGCAAGGATGTGACGAATGAGGCGCTGGAGTATGCGGATGGGTACATCACCATCCCCGACAAGCCGGGGCTTGGCATCGAGATCGACGAGGAGGCTTGTCTGGCGCATCCCTATCGCCCGCACACGCTGCGGCATTACACGGGGGCGCTGACCGATATCCGTCCGGCGAAGAGCGAGTTTTATTTCTAAGGGGGAAGGCATCATGAAAACAATGCTTGTGACCGGTGCGACCAACGGCACCGGGTATGCGATCGCGGCCAGATTTGCCAGGGCTGGCTACGGTGTCGTCATTACCAGCCGCGAGGGTGACCGTGCAGCGGAGGCCGCCGCGCGGCTGGCGGCTGAGACTGGCGCGTGGACCAAGGGGGCGGCGCTGGCGCCGGTCGATGAGGCGCAGATCATTGCCCTGTTTGACGAGCTGCGTGCGGAGGGGCGGACGGTCGACACGGTGGTGCTCAACGCGGCGAATCTCGGCATCGGCATGGATGCGCTGACGGTCGATTACCGCAAATTTATGGAGGTCTTCGAGACTAACATCGGTTGGAACTTTCTCATTGCGCGCCAGGGGGCGCTGCAGATGAAGGAGAAGGGGGGCGGGGCGATCGTGTTCATCAACTCGAACACGGCTTACCGCGCGATCCCTGACCGCTGTGCTTACGGCTCGTCGAAGAGCGGCGTGCTGGGGCTTGCGCGGGCGCTGGCGGTTGACTGGGGGAAGTTCAACATCCGGGTCAACTGTGTGCTGCCCGGTATGATCAAGACGGTGCGCTGGCAGACCAACTACAACGACTGCCGCAGCGCCATGTCCAACTTTACGCCGCTGGGCGATATTGCGGAGTTTGAGGATATCGCCAACGCGGCCTACTATCTGGGCAGCGATGAGTCGCGCAACACGACCGGCGCTGAGCTGACGGTCGACGGCGGCAACATGATCCAGCTGTATCCGGTGAATATTCCTGAAGGGAGAGGTTGATATGATCGTGACGACTACCCCCTCGGTTGAGGGACATGAGATTGTGGAGTATTACGGCATTGTGTTCGGCGAGGTCATTTCGGGCGTGAATTTTGTCAAGGATTTCACGGCTGGGCTGTCGAACTTTTTCGGCGGTCGCTCCAGCACCTATGAGGAGGAGCTGGTCAATGCCCGCACGGCGGCGATGCAGGAAATGCAGCAGCGTGCGGCGGCGCTCGGGGCCAACGCGATCGTCGGCGTGGATATCGACTATGAGGTGCTGGGATCGGACAACGGCATGCTGATGGTCACTGCGTCGGGGACTGCGGTTCGCTGCGTGTGAAGTGAGACTCGACTGAGAAAGGCTTTTGCGATCCTCCAACGCCGCTTGCGGTGTTGGGGGATTTGCTGTGTATGGAGAGAATAGAGCTGAAAAGGCGGTGAAAAAACTTTTTAAAAAAGTTTGAAAAACCTCTTGACAAACGCAAAGAAAAGTGTTATAATATCAAAGCTGTCGCGAGAGCGGCGGACACGCCGGACGGACGAGCGGTTGAAAAAACTTTTGAAAAAGTTTGAAAAACCTCTTGACAAACCGCTTCGGATGTGA
>JAFTOI010000046.1 GCA_017463865.1 Clostridia bacterium
GTCGCCTCACTGCCGAAGTAGGGCGCGCGGGCCGAACGGGCCGCGCCGCAGTCGCGGCATGTCTCGCCGCCGCACACCCGCCCGCAGGCGCACATCCAGAGCGTGTCGTCGATGGCGATGGGCACACAGCGCGCCCGCTTGCCCCATGCGCCGAGGATCGCCTTCTCCTCAGCCGGCGTCAGCAGGGCGTTCAGCAGCGCGCGCGCCGGGCGCTCGATGTAATCGTCGGGCGAAAAATCAAGGCTGGTGCCGTCGGTGAAGGTCACCTGCGTGACCCACGCCTCGTAATTGACGATGTCGTAGGACCACAGCTTGACCGCGCGCCGGTCGGCGAAATACTCGCCGGGCGGGCAGTCGAGGCCGGAGTAAGTAATGCCGCTGTCGGGTGTGGCGCCGGGGTACAGGCAGTTTCCCGCGCCGTCATAGCAGCGGAAGCGCACCACAGCCCCCGACACATGCCGGTCGCTGTTGTTGCGCAGGACGAACTGGATCAGCTTGTTGCCCAGCTCGTAGTCGTAAACGAACACCGCGCGCTCCAGGCTGACCGAGCAGGCCGGGCAGATCTGGCGGTTCTCCACCTTGGCGACGGTGCGGAATCGGTTTTTGAGGTTTTTCGTCATCTGCATGCTCATTTCTCCGCCGCCACAAGGGGGATCTCGTCAATGGGGTGGTCGGTCGGGAGGTAGCTCTCGATCTCGGTGTCCTGGAAGTGCCACCACTCGGAATTGATGTAGTCAAAGCCGCAGGATACCATCACTTTCGTCATGTAGTCCACATTCTTGCGCGCCTCGGCCGTCATCTGCGCAGAGCGGGCGGCGGCATCCGAGAAGGTGTGCATGGGGGTGGGGAACTCGAGCTCGTTGCCGTTCGCGTCGACCAGCGACATGTCGATGGCACAGCCGCGGTCGTGGCGGCCGCCCATGCCGATCGACGGGTCGGCCACCCACTTGTGGACGCGGATGATGTCGAACCAGCGCTGCTGCACCGAGGTGGGACGGTAGGCGTCGTAGATCTTGACGGTATACCCATCCTTCCCAAAGATCTCGATAGCCTTGAGCAGCTTCTGCATCGTGTCATACTGCAGCATGCAGAGGTTGCGGGTATAGAAAGGCTCGCCGATCGAGGTATCATTGGTAGCCAGCTGCATCGCGATGATGACATCGTCGGTATAGCGGGTCACATCAATCAGATGCGACTCGGCGGGCACATATTCGTTCTTTTCATTTTTTGCCATGCCGTACTCGACCGGCAGCTCGCCGTAGAGCCTGCACTCACCCGCCGCCGCATAGCCGTCGGGGCAGTAGCCGGCGATCGAGCCGTTCAGCTTAACGGCACGGAAGCCGCCGTTCGCCGCGGTCTGGCTCATCTCGACAACGGTGCCGGCTGAGAGGGTGTCGACCTGCCGCGACTCGGCGCTGGCCGTGGCGTAGACCGGCACATTGTCGGCCACGACGGTCATGGTCGTGAAGCCCTCAGCGGCGTCGGGCGAATCGACCCGGGTGGGGGCGGCGGTTGTCTCGGTCGGCGCGGCGGGCGTCTCGCCCACATCAAGCGTCACCGGCGCGGGCAGCTCGCCCGCAAGGGATGCGGGGTCAAATCCGGCGAAGACGGCGTTGTCGTAATAATACGTCCCGTTCCAGCGCGAGCAGGCCGTCAGGGCAAGCCCAGCCAGCACCGCCGCACTCAGACGTAAATACTTCTTCATTTCAGCAGTCTCCTTTCGGTGGTTCATCTTCGTTTCAAACACACAATTTACAATTTGTTCATCACTTTTTCACCCGTTCGTCCGCACCGATCAGGTCGCGCAGGTTGCGCTCGGCGATCTCGACGATAACGACATCGGCGGGCTTGCGCTCGAGCTGATCGAGCCGATAGGGGTTGGCGCGCTCAAAGCGCACATCGCTGAACGCCGCCGCAAAATAGGGGATCAGCGCCGATCCGAACGAGTCGCGGAAGATCATGGCGGCGCGGTCGGGGGCAGTATCGCAGGCGGTGGAGATGATCAGATCCATCGCCGTCGCGTAATTCGAGGTGTAGCGGAATTCGGGGAGGGTGCAGACGATATCCTCGTCGAACCGCTCGAGCGTCGGGGTCAGCAGGGCATCGAGGTCGCCCGGGAAGTCGGTGACGGTCGCCTTCGGCGCCGACGCAAAGTCGTCGTGCGCGAGGCCCAGCGCGTCCATCATGGCGTCGTAGGCCAGCCGCGCGCCCTCGCCGTTCCAGTGGGTGTCGCGCTTGTGGTAGAGGCCGTCGGTGTCGAAGAACGGGCGCAGGTCGACGTAAGCCACCTCCCGCGCGTCGAGCGCCGCGTAGAGGCGGTCGAGGTCACTCTCCTCCTCGGCGGGGAGGTAGCGGGCAGGCATATATTCGCCGTAGACGGTGTTTTTGTTGGGCGCGGCGGCGAAGAGGAACTGCGCACCCTGCCCGTCGGCATAGGCCGCCATGGCGGCCAGTGCATCGGCGGCGGCGCTGATCTCGTCGTCGGTCATGGGGTTCGTGCCCATGTAGTCATCCAGCGTTTCGCCGAAGAAGAGGTAGCCTTCCCGGCCGACGATGACCTGCTCGGTGCCGGTGCCGAAGAGCCCGGCCTTGAGGATGCTGTTCGCCGTCACCAGCTGCGACCGGAGCGCGAAGCGCTCGGCGAAGACCGGCTCAAGGCCGGCGGTGAAATCGCGGTTGAAGCGGCCGTCCTCGGTTTTGAGCGAGGGCATCGGCGTCAGCTCACGCCCCTCGGCGGCGATCGCCGCTTCGTCGGGGCGGAGGAAGATCGCGCCGACCGAGAAAAAGAGGCAGATCGCCATCACGGCGGCGAGGTAAACGATGCAGAGTGATTTTTTCATACGCCCACCTCCTGTCTGACCGGCACGCGCTTGATGAGATCGAGGGTGTAGTTAAGCTTCATCACCCGCGTTTCGGTGCGGGTGCGCACCGTCAGGCGGGGATTCATGTCGGCAAACTCAGGCGTCAGATCGCGCAGGGCCTCGGTGGTCTCGCCGGCGGCTGTCGCGAGGAAGTCGATGTACAGCTTAATCCCCGTCCGCGCGATATCGACCAGCAGGAGCAGTGCGTCCCGCTGCAGATCGCCGATGATCTCCCGGCAGACGCGGGTGGTCAGGCGCTCACGGCGGTCGGCGTCGCCCGGCAGGGTCAGCGCCAGCGTGCAGACCGGCAGATCCCACTCGTCGACAATGCGGGTCATCCGTCCGCCGAACTCGCGGCCGGCCAGCTCGAGCGACAGCCCGGGCGCCATGGTGCTCACCCGCTCTGCGGCCGAGCGGCTGCCCGTCTCGATGGCGGGCAGCACCAGCTCCATCGGCCGCGCGAAGTCGCGGCTGATGCGGCGGCGGGCGAAAAAGCCGCAGTCGGCGCGCAGGGCCTGCCAGAACTCGCCCAGGGGACGGTGGCTGGCGTAGTCGGCCGTCTGCTCGATGCGCAGCTCGGCGGCGCGGGTGAAGAGCAGGTCTTCCCCAAGTTCTGCGCAAAGATAGCGGAAGGTCTCGTGCGCCGTCCGGATGCCGCCCACAGCTGGCGGGCAGAAGACGTCGAGCACATAGCGGGGCAGCTTGCCCGGCAGGCGTTTGAACTCGACGGTCGGGGGTGTCTGGGTCAGATCGTAGCCGGTCTGGGGCTCGTAGCGGCTGATGCCGCGGGGGAGGTGGTCGAAGAGCATCCAATACTCGGTCACTTCCACCGGCGCGCGGGAGATGACATAGCGGTTGACCAGCCGCGCCTCGGGCGAGAGCGCGCCGAACATCAGGTAGCGCTGGCCAAGTGAACGGTTGACCGCGAAGACGGTCTCACGGGCCGAGGGGAAGTGGCGGGCGAAGATAACGCCCAGCGCGTCGGCGGCCTCGGTCAGCTCACCGTCGAACAGGGGCTTGCGGATCGAGTCCTCGGCGTCGAGCATGTCGCACCAGAAGTCGTCGGCCGCGTCGATGAGGGTGTAGGGCTCGCGGCCCTCGGCGCGGAGCAGGCAGAGCCCGTCGAGGGTCATCTCCTTCTCGTGGCCAGCCGTGTCGACCGGCTCGCCGTCGGCGGGGGGTGTGTAGTGCAGGCAGCCGCCGCACTTCGCGCAGATCAGCTCGCCCAGGCGCGCCTGATACTCCTCGCGGGAGAGGAGGAAGGCGTCGACGAGGTGCACGCGGTCGGGCTCGGCCAGGCGGATGTGGGTCAGCTCGGTCTCCTCCTCGATGAAGTAGGGCGCGATGCAGCCGTTCTCGACGAGGCGGGTGACCAGCAGGGTCGGCCGCGACGCGGCGTCGGCGAGGAAATCCTCGGGCGAGGTGTATTCCTCGGGGACGGCGTAATAATTATATAAGTAAGCAAATGCGGAAATCTGTTTCATTCTGTCTCCTTTTGCCGCTCGGGCGGCAAAATGGGTATATATAAATTAGTATACCATATTTGCCCGCGACAGTCAAGACGACATTGCCGCCCAGGACGGGAGAAGTGTAAAATTTTTTCGACCGCGCGCGGCAAAATGCGACAGGACAGCCCGGGCTGCCCTGTCAAGCAGGAAACGATCAACGGTCCCATGTTTCATCTGCGCCAAAGTTTCGCATTGATTTGGTCAAAATGCCGAAACAGCCCGTTCATATTTGGTCAGGGCACCACCGCACAAAAAGCGGTAGAAACCTTCACAAAATAATGGTATAATAAACACATGAACAAACAACTGAGTCTGTCGTTCATATACGACGAATTAAAAGCAGTAAAAACGCACAAACGGGAATTTCTTGAAAAGA
>JAFTOI010000042.1 GCA_017463865.1 Clostridia bacterium
CCAGCGCGCGATCGGCAGCTTTTTCTTGAATTGGTGCGTCTCCGCCCGCTCGATCAGCTCGTCGCGGATGCCGCCGATGGCGGTGTACAGCTCTTCGCGTGTCATAGCTCCACCCCCTCGCGCTCGAGATAGACACGAAGCTTCTGCCGCAGGCGGCCTAACTGCTTGGTCACCGTGTTGGGCGACCGCCCGGCTGCCCGCGCCAGATCCTGCACCGCGTCGCCGTACCAGTAGCGGCGCACGAAGAGGGCGCAATCGTCGGTGGGCAGCGATTCCAGCCAGTCGCTGATGAGGGCTGAGAGGCGGTTATGCTCGATCTGCTCCTCCACGGTTCCGGGCGAGGGTGTGGCCTCGTCCAGCTCGGACAGCAGCAGATCCATCCCGTCGCCGCGTTTGGCTGTGTGGGCCGCCCGCCAGCGGTCGAGAGACAGATTGCGTGTGATTCGTCCCAGAAAGGCCCGCAGCGAGCCCGGCCGCTGGGGCGGCATGGCCTGCCACGCGGCATGCCAGGTGTCGTTGACGCACTCCTCGGCGTCAGATGTGACGCGCAGGATGTTGAATGCGATGCGGTGACAGAACGCGCCGTATTTGCCCGCCGTTTCGGCGATGGCGGCCTCGTCGCGCTGCCAGTATAATTCGATGATGGTTTCGTCTTCCATGGCCATCCTCCTTCCTTCACCCTCTATGACGGGATTTTTCGCGCGATGTGACAGGTCGCGGGAAATATTTTCAGTTCGGTAGGGTGATGCCATTATAGCACGCCCTGCCTGCCTTGTCAATTCACACGGACGAAACAAATTTTCGGTAAAATGAGCGTGAAATCCCCGCCTCGGGCGAATTGATGGGTGAACCCCGGCCGGGCGTTCCCCAGGAAAGGAGAAGATATGCTGATTCTGTCCACATGGTTGATCTCAGCCGGCGCTGATGGGCGCATGACTGACCGCGACGTCGCCGCTGTAATCGCACGAACGCACGACGATCCCAACGCCTTCGGCGAGATTATTGACCGTTTTTCGCCCCTCGTTTACACCGTCGCGCGGGGGATGTTCTCGTCTTGCCGCCGTGCCGACCTTGACGACGCGGTGTCCGAGACTTTTCTCAAACTCTGGCGCACCCGCGAGCAGTATGATCCCGCCCGCGGCAGCTATGCCAACTATGTTTTGCTCACCACCCGCGCGGTCTGCATTTCTCAGCTGCGCCGCCTCTATCGCGAGGGTGTGGTGCAGATGGAGGCGCTCGATGCCATCGATTGGGAGGCCGAATCGTGCGGCGACGATCCCGAGGCGGCGCTGATCGAGCGGATCGACGGCGAGGCGGTCAAGGCTGTCATTGCCAGCCTGCCCGCCGATGACCGTGAACTGATTGTCTGCAAATACTTCTACATGATGCGGGTGAAGGATATCGCCCGCCGCACCCACCGCACCGAGAAATCGGTCGAAGCACGCCTCTATAAGCTGCGCCTGGCCCTGCGGGAAGAGTTCACCCGCCTCGGCCTGCGTCCCTGAGCCGTCTGCGCGGGCTTCTGCCCACCTGCGCTCGGCCAAAGAAAGGAGTACCCATGAAAGATAACCTGTTTTATCGCCTGTTTGCAAAGGCTGACCTGACCGATACGGTCAAGCCCGACTTCACCCTCTCGCCCCTCCGCCACCGGAAGATCGCCCGCGATGCCATGTGGAAGATCAAGGCCGCCGAGAGCGTCGAGACGACGCCAGACCGTGTTCCGCGCCGCCGTGCGCTGATCGCTGCCGCCGCGCTGATGCTGGCGGTGGTCATCCCCATCTCGGCGGTTGGCATTTCGCACGTCATCTGGCGCCCTGACGTCGGCCTGACCGACCTCGAGGGCAATCCCGTCGAGGCCGACGCCAGCGTATACACCTCTACCGAGGCCGCCGACTTCGGCGGCCTGCGCATGACCTACGTCATCTGGACCAACACTGCCGGCGGTTCGACCCTCTCGGTTTGGCTCATCGGCGATCACGATGGCAGCCTCACCGACCTGACCGCCGAGGGGGCGGGGAAGATCTGCACCCTCACCTACAACGGCAGCGACGGCGAGGAGGGCCACAACTACATCTGCACCGACTTCCCGTTTACGGAGACGGTGACGGTCAGCTCGGCCTCGCTTGGCGCGGAGGCTGTGTTTACGCTGGCTGAACGTGAGAATCCCAGCATTTTTGTGCCCGAGCATTTCGGCATCTCGTTTGAGCTGATCCCCGATGGGGATAAAATGCATGTGATCATCATCGACCGCGGAATTCTCGGTGCAGAGATGATTCAATACGCGCGGCAAAGCAGCATTCAAGGCTGGAATTGGAAGTTCTACGACGCGGAAGGGAATTGCTATATTACCCAAAGCGGAGGAGGAGGCATTGATGATTATGGCCGCTGCTTTATGTCCTTTAATCTTGAACGCCCTGACCGTGTAAAATATTATCCGGTGATGCGGGGAAGCGGTGCTTTGGTTGTAGATGCGGCGGGCCGTGTATTTGTTGAGGACCGCGTGGATATGAGCAGCGGCTTGTATACGCTTCTGCCGGAGGATGCTGAAGTTGTCAGCGCATCGACGGGAGGCATGTTTACGGCTGACAGCATTACGATCCCGGAGGAGGAGCCGATCAATGCGGCAGATATCGTCCGCGTTGAACTGGACGAGATGATCTTCCGCTATCGCTTCAATAAAGATATCCCTGCGTATGACCTGCCGATTCCCGCAGACGGTGAGACCTTGACCGGCGATTATATTGCGTTTGATCTGGACGGGTTTACCGATCGCTATGTCAGTATCAAGCGAGAGGGAAATAAGCTGATTATGTACCAGCCCGACATTACGCTTGATTATACCGGGACGGCAAAAATCAGCGAAAGTGAGAGTACCCCGACGCTCGAGCTGTTTGACAGCGAAGGCAGATCGCTCGGTAAGGCGACCAATGTTGACTTCGATTTCGGCGGCACAAGCCGTGATACTGAGGATGGTACCCGTACAATTGCATTCCACTTCGCAGAAGGGACACTCAACCATGCCGCATCTGCAAAAATGTCGATCAGTACGCTTTGGATCTACCTCGACCAGGCCTGGTCGGTCGACCTGTCCTGACGCCCCACGCCCCGCCGCCCTGCGGCGGGGCAATCTTTTTACATTTTTCTGCAAAAAAATCCGCCGCACCTATTGCTATTCCCGCGAAAGTGTGCTATACTATATCCAAATCCATATATCTTATCAAGAGTGGCGGAGGGACTGGCCCTGTGAAGCCCGGCAACCTGCATGTGCAAGGTGCTAATTCCCGAGAGATGAGACGTAAAGGCTGGCGCTGTCCCTCGGTCTCGGGGGGCTTTTTTCTGTGCATCGGCGCTCCGCCTGCGATAAGCCAACGAAATGAAAGAGGAAATTCCATGCTGCAAAGACGTTTGTTTACTTCCGAATCGGTCACCGAGGGGCATCCCGACAAGATCTGCGACAAGATCTCGGACGCGATCCTCGACGCGATGCTCGCCGCCGACCCCATGTCCCGTGTTGCCTGCGAGACCTGCACCACCACCGGCCTTGTGATGGTTATGGGTGAGATCACCACCGAGGCTTATGTCGACATCCCCGCCGTCGTCCGCCGCACGGTCGAGGAGATCGGCTACGACCGCGCCAAGTACGGCTTTGACTGCCACACCTGTGCCGTCATCAACTCCATTCACGAGCAGTCGCCCGACATCGCCATGGGCGTTGACCGCTCGCTCGAAGCAAAATTAGGCGAGAGCGACGAGTTCGACACCGGCGCCGGCGACCAGGGCATGATGTTTGGCTACGCCTGCGACGAGACCGAGGAGCTGATGCCCCTGCCTATCTCGCTGGCGCACAAGCTGGCCCGCCGCCTCACCGAGGTGCGCAAGACCGGCGTGGTCGACTACCTCCGTCCCGACGGCAAGACCCAGGTCACCGTCGAGTACGAGGGCGACAAGCCCATCCGCGTCGACACCATCGTCATCTCTACCCAGCACGGCCCCGAGGTCGAGACCGCGCAGATTCGTGCCGATCTCATCGAGCATGTCATCAACCCGATCATTCCCGCTAACCTGATCGACGACGCCACCAAAATCTACGTCAACCCCACCGGCCGCTTTGTGGTCGGCGGTCCCCAGGGCGACAGCGGTCTGACCGGCCGCAAGATCATCGTCGACACCTACGGCGGCTACGCCCGCCACGGCGGCGGCGCCTTCTCGGGCAAGGACCCGACCAAGGTTGACCGCTCGGCTGCCTACGCTGCCCGCTACATCGCCAAGAATGTCGTTGCCGCAGGCCTCGCCCGCAAGTGCGAGGTGCAGATCGCATACGCCATCGGCGTAGCGCGCCCGGTCTCGGTGCTGCTCGACACTTTCGGCACTGCGACGGTCGACGAGGACGCCATCCGCGATGCAGTCCTCGAGTTGATCGACCTGCGCCCGGCTGCCATCATCAAGCGCTTTGACCTCCGCCGCCCGATCTACTCGGCGGTCGCCGCCTACGGCCACATGGGCCGCGAGGACGTCGGCGCGCCGTGGGAGAAGCGCGACATGGCCGACGCGCTCCGCGCAAAATTCAACTGATCCGAACATAACACCGCGCGCAGCATATGCTATACCGAGGAGGGATAGATATGCTGCGCACGATCCTTGAAGTGACGATCGCCCTTTTCGCTGTCTACGGCATCTACTGCGCCATCCGCGCGCTGGCCGAGTGCTGTTTCGTGCCCCGCGCCTACGCGGTGGCGGTTCGCCTGCGCCCGGGCGAGCCGGCCGACGAGCTGGCCTCCCGCATCGTCGAGGCGCGGCTCGCGCTCTGCGGCGCGGCCGAGGCGCGGGTGCTCCTGCTCTGTGATGAACATACGCTGCCCGATGAAGCGACCGAGATGCTTTTGCAGGAGCACAGCGGCGATGTGCTGATCGTCAAGCCTTATTTTGAAGAAGACCCGCCAATCGACGAGACGTAACAGACGTAACAAAGAAAGGAACCGCACCATGGCCGAACGTGAGCTGTACAATTCCGCCGTACCCGACGACGCCGGGCTTGTCCGCATCAGCGGAAGCATCGAGCATGTCATCTACAGCAATGACGAAAACGGCTACAGCATCTGCGATATGGGCACCGATGACGACGAGCTGATTACCATCGTTGGCACGATGCCCTTTTTGGCTGAGGGCGAGCAGGTCATCGTCTACGGCAAGTGGGTGCACAACCCCAAGTTCGGCCGTCAGTTCGCCGTGCAGACCTACGAGAAGGTGCTGCCTGCCGACGCAAACTCGATCTTACAGTATCTCGCAGCAGGCAACATCAAGGGCATCGGCCCGAAGACTGCCGCCCGCATTGTCGAGGCGTATGGCGCCGACAGCTTTGACGTCATCGAGAATCACCCTGATTGGCTCAGCGAGATCAAGGGCATCTCCCGCAAGGCGGCGGTGAAGATCCAGGAGGAGTTCCGCGCGCAGGCCGGCATGCGGTCGGCGATGCTCTTCTTCCGCGAGTTCTTCGGCCCGTCGACGACGATGAAGATCTACAAAAAATGGGGTGGCGGCGCGGTCGATATCGCCAAGCGCAATCCCTATCGCCTCTGCGACGAGATCCCCGGCGTCGGCTTCGAGCGGGCCGACAGCATGGCTGAGCGGCTGGGGCTGGCGAAAGACAGCCCGGCGCGCATCGAGAGCGGCGTGCGCTATCTGCTCTCGTCCAACGCGGCGCAGAACGGCCATGTCTGCCTGCCACGCGGCAAGCTGGTCGACAGCGCCGCGGCTTTGCTGCGCGTCACGGCCGAGCAGGCCGACACGGCGGTGTCCCGCCTGCTGTCGCTCGAACTGCTCAAATATACCCGCATCGGGGGGGAGCAGTACATTTATCCCGCCGAGGCCTACCACGACGAAAAATACATCGCCGATAAGCTCATTCAGCTCGACCGTACCTGCGCGGGACTCTCGGCCGACGACATCGAGCGCTTTATCTACCGCGAGGAGGCCGAGTCTGGCATCGCCTACGCCGCCCAGCAGAAGCAGGCCATCTACGACGCACTCCGCTCGGGCGTCATGCTGCTGACCGGCGGCCCCGGCACGGGCAAGACGACGGTCGTGCGGGCACTGCTGAATATTTTTGAGAGCATGGGCTACAAGGTCGCTCTCGCCGCGCCGACAGGGCGCGCCGCCATGCGCATGTCGGCCGCCTGTGCCCGCGAGGCCAAGACCATCCACCGTATGCTCGAGATCGAGTTCGTCGAGGGCGAGCAGATGCACTTTGTCCGCTGTGAGGACAACCTGCTTGACGAGAATGTGGTCATCATCGACGAGGCGTCGATGATCGACAACGGTCTGCTGGCCGCCCTCTTGCGCGCCGTCAAGCCGGGTGCGCACCTCATCTTGATCGGCGACGCCGATCAGCTGCCCTCGGTCGGAGCGGGGAAGGTGCTCTGGGATCTGATCGACTGCGGGCGCTTTGCCACGGTGCGGCTGACCGAGATTTTCCGGCAGGCGCAGACCAGCCTCATCATCACCAACGCCCACCGCATCAACGCCGGCGAATACCCCGAGCTTGGCGTCAAAAACAATGATTTCTTCTTTCTCCCCCGCGCAAGCGAGCGGGATATTACCGCCACCATCGCCGACCTGTGGCTCAACCGTCTCCCCCGCAGCTACGGCGCCGAGACGAGAGGGCGCATTCAGGTCATTTCCCCCTCCCGCAAGGGGGGCGCGGGGACGGAGGCGCTCAACATCGCGCTCCAGCAGGCGCTCAACCCGCCGTCACCCGACAAGCGCGAGCACAAATTCCGCGAGCTCACCTTCCGCGAGGGCGACCGTGTCATGCAGACCCGCAACAACTACGACCTCGAGTGGGAGAAGGACGGCAAGCGGGGGCAGGGCATCTTCAACGGCGACATCGGCGTCATCGAGACCATCGACGCCCACGGCCGGGTGATGACCATCAACTTCGACGACAAGCGCGTGCAGTACGACTTCACCGGCATGGACGAGCTCGAGCACGCCTACGCCATCACCGTCCACAAGAGCCAGGGCAGCGAGTATCCCATCGTCATCCTGCCTGCCTTTTCCTGTGCGCAGATGCTGCAGACCCGCAACCTGCTTTATACCGCCGTTACCCGAGCGCAGAGCATGGTCATCATCGTCGGCTACCGCGAGATCGTGCAGCGGATGGTCGATAACAACCGCCAGTCGATGCGCTATACCGGCCTGGCGGCCCGGCTGGCCGCCGGTGGGGAGGCAAAAGGATGAAAAAGCCAACCCTCCGCCGCTTTCTGTGGTATCTCTTCGCCGTGCCGCGCTGTGCGGCCTGCCACAAGCTGCTCGGCCCCGGCGAGGCGCTGAGCGGCACGCTGGGCAGCGACGTGCTCTGCACCGTCTGCCGCGGCGCGTGGGAGCAGGAGAAGCTCGC